>NZ_BAABFT010000006.1:0-339136 GCF_039541195.1 Mucilaginibacter gynuensis | reverse complement strand
ATTCTTTGATCAGCAAACGATAGGTCTGAAGATAGTTCCGCTTAAGGGTGAGGTCATTCGTGTTGATGCGCATGGTGACTAACTTTTTTTAAAGCTAATCTTGTTACCGAATTATATAACCTTTACAGCAATGACATTCAAATATAGAATCAACCTGATCTACTTACCCCTGCCGCCGCACCATCTCATTGATCCAGATGGGGGCAAATGGCGATGTACAGCCCTTTGATGTTGGATAATCGCGGTAAATGCCTAACCGTTCGCCTATGGCTAAGGCACGTTCACGGTAAGCAGGATGATTTATACCGATCTGTGCCAGTGTGCTATTCATGGTCCACTGCACTTCAGGCGGGGCAACAGGCATTTCGACCTCTATCCTATCCAGTAATGCCGGTATATCAATTCCTTCCGGGCTCCTTGCTACCTTTCCGCTGGTAAGGCTCCAGCCTGCACGGGCTGCCATGGGATCGTCGGTAAGCATCCATTGTTCGCGCAACTGTTCCTTATCCGGATATTCCTTTATTACATAAGCGCTAAGCCAATCGGCCACCTGCGAGAAACGTTCCGAGCGCACCATATTGTCCAGTTCTGCCTGCGACAATAGTTTAGGGTTGACCACCAAAGTAGCCAGCAGCCTGGCCTCTACATTCCCGGTTTCCCATAGTGCTTTAGCCAGTTGATGATCGGTTTTTAGTTTTTTGGCCAGCGTTCTGATATCGCCCATCTTTACCCCAAACTGGTTTTCACCCGCCCCAAACTTTACATTATGGGCATATACCTTTTGGTCGGCAAGCGATTTTAGTTTTGTTACAATTTCAGCTACAGTCATGAACATTACAATTTTTACTGCGGATTATAAATTACCAGCAATTTAAGTTTTTGGTGTATAAATAATGTCTTCATCTGCATAAAAACATTATTCATAAAACCAATAACCATGCTAAATAGCATTTTATACCCACCGCAGCATTAAACGAGTGCTTTAGTTGGTAGCTGCTGTAGGGCTTGTTTTTGAAAGGCGAAATGCGGCCAGCAAATAATAAAAAGCTCCAAAAGCTGCATAGCCGGCCAGGCTTGTAATTCCTTTTGTTGGGTCATGTGCCAACAAAATAAACGAGGTGCCTCCAAGGATGGATTGTCCGCCGCTGATGATCATAGGCCATTGGCCACCTAAAACCTTCCTGCGGCGTAACCCTAATATTAGTTGAATTAATCCGGTACCGATAGCCCAGGCACCAAAAACCATTAACGCTTCAGGAACGCCTTTCTGCAGCGCTATACCAACAGCTATGGTAGTGATGCTACTGATCGCCGCGTTAATGTATTGCGGCGTTTTGGATGGGCTGTTTTGATTAGCACGGATATCAAGAAAAGTGCCTACAACATCCCATGCCGGATAAATGATCAGCAATATGGTAGCCATCATAATGGAGGTTTTTGCAAATAGTGCTACAAGTATTACCCATAATACCGAAAATGCGGCGCGGGTAAAATAGAGTTTACGTAGTTCAGAACTTGTTGTCATGATTTTTAATATTTTAATTGCTTGTTAGGGCAAAGTTGTAAAGGATAAGCCGGCATCATTTTCACTTAAGTGAAAATACAAACAGAAGATTACCTTGCAATTACATTCTCATTAAGGTGCTAAATTTTCACCTAAGTGAAAATTTCCCGTTGATATTCATATTATATTTGAAATATAATAACCCGGTATTGATGAAACATGAATTACCTTATTGGTACGAGCCGCTAAAAAGCAAGTACCCGGTGGTGACCGAAGAAGAATGGCACTTACTGGATAGTATGGCTGCTGTTAAATACATCCGTAAAGGCGAATCTTTTTTAAAACATGGTAAGGTGGCACGCTTTTGTGCTTTTGTCATGTCCGGGCAATTCAAGTTTTCAATTGTGGATGAGGATAGTAATGAAAAGATCATCAGGTTCGGCTTCCCTAATGATTTTTTGGCTAACTGCGAAAGTTATAATAAAAAAGCACCATCTGCCGTGAGCATTACAGCACTGGAGGATTCGGTGATCTTAAAAATAAATATCAAAAAATTGCAGCCGCTTTATGAACTGCATATGAATTTGCTGCATGTTAACCTGGATTTGTATCGTGAAATATCAGAGCAGCAATCAGAACACCAGCATATACTTTCGCTAAAAAGTCCGTTGGGGCGTTACCGGTATCTGCTTGAACGCAGGCCCTTAATCATTCAAAAAATAACGCTCACCAATATTGCCCGTTACCTTTATATAAGCCGGGAAGCATTGAGCCGTGCAAGATTATCGGTATTAAAATAGCCATGCAATTTTGTGATTGAAATCACGGGCAAGGCTCTGCTTCGCCGGTAGTTTTGTTTAAAAAAAAAATGAAGCAAAGCATGATCTTACTCCATGGCTTATTCGGAGGATTGAGTAACTGGACCGAAGTTGTACGGTATTTTGACGACCGGTTTGATATTTATGTTCCGGAGTTGCCGCTGTATGAAAAACATAAAGGAGACACTGTTGAATATTTGGTAAATTTTTTGGCATTAATGATTAACGCTGCCAAGCTGGAAAGTGTGATACTGGTAGGAAATTCACTGGGAGGCCATATTGCTATACGCTACACCCACCGTTTCCCAAATAAAGTTGCGAAATTAGTGCTCACCGGAAGTTCCGGACTTTATGAAAACACACAGGTTGGGAGTTATTTAAAACGCGGCAATTATAGTTATATCAAAGAAAGAGTTGCAGCCACATTTTACGATCCGGCTATGGCTACCGACGAACTGATTGCGGAGGTGATGCAGGTTACTACCGATGCTTACAAATGTTTATGTATTATAAAAGCAGCCAAAGCTACCCAGCGCGACCAGGTGCTTACCCGACTTCCGGATATTCAGGTTCCTGCTTTACTAATATGGGGCAATGATGACCGGATAACACCTCCGGCAGTTGCCGAACAATTTAGGGATAATTTACCCAACGCTATACTCGTAATGTTTCAAAATTGCGGACATGCACCAATGATGGAAAAAACCGACGCATTTAATAGTGCATTAGAAAAGTTTATACAATGACCGATAGAAACGAAATATTAATGCAGCATCTAAGAGATTTTGCGCCGTTGAACGAAAAAGACATAACCGATAGTCAGCTTCTTTGGAAAGCCCGAAGAATAGCTAAGGGAGACTTTTTCAACATGCAAAGCATGGTATGTAATGACCTTGGCCTTATAGTTAAAGGAATATTCCGCATCTATTTTCGTGCGCCTGATGCAAAGGAAGATCAGAACATATTTTTCTTTTCAGAAGAACAATTCGTAGTTTCTTTAAGAAGCTTTGTTTCACGCAACCCTTGCTGGTATTTTATCGAGGCTATGGAAGATTCGGAGATCTTTTTCATTTCATATTCCGATCTTAATCGCCTTTATGAAAGCCACCCCAATTGGGCAAAATTTGGCAGGTTACTGGCCGAATTATTCTTTACAATAGCGCAATCACGCACAGAAGAGTTGCTATTTCTATCGCCCGAGCAACGTTATACCCGATTAGTGAAAGAACACCCGGATATTGTAGAGCGTATACCTGCCTATCACATTTCGTCGTACCTGGGCATTACCAATCCCTCATTAAGCCGCATCAGAAAACGTATTGAAAATAAAAAGGCAGAGTAAATTATACAGTTATTTAACAAAGAGGCACAAAACTCGTACTGACTCATTGTAATTCACCATGTGCCGGAAAGTTAACAGCCTCAAGCACCCTACCTGAGGCTGTTAAACATAAGTGCTAAACAGTTTGCATTTAAGCCATCCTTTTTACTTGTAAGTATAATTATATGTTTTAGTAAAATTAGTGGTAACGGCCCTGTAGTAAGTTGTAAATACAGTAACTTTTGTAGGATAGCCTTTGTCGTTATATTCATATACAAAATCGTCCTTTTCGTCGGGTACAAACATGCCCTTGTTAAGATCGTATCTTTCGCCGTTAATTTGTATCGGGTTGTTTTTACAGAACGCCCAGGCAAAATCCCAAGGGTAGGCTTGCGGATAAGTTGCCGGCCAGTAGCCTTTCACGCTGGAGAAAGGCGAAGGCTTATCATCGAGCGTGGTAAATGTTAGGCGATAATATAATGCACCGGCCCGCGGCCCGGACAGATCTACAAATTCTATCAATTTAAGGTTGCCGTTTTCGTAATAAGTATAATTATAATTGCGGCCACCGCCGTCAGATGTAATGGCCTTTACCGGTAAGCCATTCTTGTTATTAAGAAACTGCCACAGGCCGCCGGGGCGACTTTGTGTAACCCCGGTTTTAACGTTTTTATCAAAGTAGGTCCAGCTTACCTGTGTTGGTGCACTGTTAAAAAAATTCACCGAGGTATTGGGTACGCCAACAAGGGTAAACAGATAACTGGTGGTACTTATCTTTGCCAGATCTATGTTGCCCGAAGGACTTTGATCGAAATAAGATATGGTTTCGTCAACCTGGTTTGTGCCTATGTTACGTACAACATCACTATCGCGACCGAATTTCTTTATGTGATTATCTTTATCATACTCGTATTTAAAAATAACAGGATAGCCCGTATTGCCGTCGTAATAGGCACGGCTTATAGGGTACATGGCATTCACAATGGCCGAATCAACAGGTGGTGCAGGTTTTAGGTCGGTTACTTTTTTATTACAATTGGTTAGTAATAAAATAGTACACGCCGCCAGCAAACAAATCACAGCTTTGATAGATGTTTTCATAGTAGGTAAATATTTGAATGTTATTTAATAAACAAGTTATTGTGGAGCCAAAAACTTATTGCAAATAAAGGTGACGATGATGGCAAATACTTTCGCGTATGTTACATATCCTTTCGATTTTGTTGCAATTTGTTTCGCCGTGCAACAATTTAGCTCGAAATAGGATAACGCATGCTTAGCGACAATAGCTGAATTTACTGCATCAGTAATTAGCCCGGCTTATAAATGAAGAATGGCTGTGAGGCCGGAGAAGCCTATTTTTAAGCCTACGCAAAATATCAGGAAAGCGGATATGCGGTTCACTACCATCTCGCCGTTTTCGCCTAGATAATGGATCAGTTTTTCGGTATTGAGATAAAAGATATATACCAGCACGCACATCGCGGTGATGGCCAAAATGATAGATAGCATATTCATATAATACTCGCGGCTGCCAAAAACAGTTACGTGGGCACCAAGTGTGAACAGTACCGATATAGTGCCCGCACCTGTAGTGATAGGGAAGGTAATGGGATAAAAAAGACGGTTGGCTATACTTTTGAAAGGAACTACGACGGGCTTTTCTACACCCTCTGCGGTGTCTTTTTTGTCATCGGTTGATAAAAACTCCCAGCCCATCTTACAGATCATGATGCCCCCGCCAAGCTGTACGATAGGCATAGAAATACCGAACAGCCTTAAAATATACTGCCCGGCAAACAGCGAGATAATGCAAATAAAGAAAGCGTAAATAGTGATCTTTTGTACGGCCACACGTTTATCTGCCGGGCAAAGGTGGGCCAAATAAGGCGATACCATAAATGCCGAGCCGATAGGATTGATCACCGGGAACAGGGCGATCATACCTAAGAAGATAAGATTGATGAAAGAGTTATCTATTTGAAACATATACAGCTGCATTTATGTGCCGGTAATGGTGAAGATAATGAAAAAGCAATATAATAAGCTCATTATCTTCAGCCACTTTTCTATCCGGGGCGGTTTTATGCAGGTATTTGTGTTAATCTATATCTCCCAAAACCTCGTCGACCATGCCGTGTTGCTTTGCTTCGGGACCTGTCATCCAGTAGTCGCGGTCAGATGCTTTGTGCACCCAATCGTAAGTTTGTCCGCTATGTTTAGCTATAATTTTGTAGAGATCTTGCTTTACTTTTATTACCTGCTGAGCGGTGATTTCAATATCTGCCGAAACGCCCTGCACGCCACCCGAAGGCTGGTGAATCATCACGCGCGAATGCTGTAAGGCGGCTCGCTTCCCGGCCTTGCCCGCGCAAAGTAAAATAGCGCTCATGGAGCAGGCCATGCCAATACAAATGGTACCTACATCGGGGGTGATCAATTGCATGGTATCATAAATTCCCATCCCTGAATATACATCACCACCCGGTGAGTTGATATACAACTGGATGTCTTTCTTAGCATCTACCGACTGCAAAAAAAGCAGCTGCGCTTGTATAATGTTCGCCATTCTATCGGCAAGGGGTTCGCCTAAAAATATGATGCGGTCCATCATCAACCGCGAAAAAACATCCATTTGCGCTACGTTCATCTGGCGCTCCTCGGTAATGTAAGGCGTCATGTTTTTGGGGATGCTTATTGCGCGACCAATATAGCTATCCACATGCTGGCTGCCTATGCGGTGGTGTTTAACCGCGTATTTTCTGAATTCGTTATGATTGATATCCATTTAATGCTTTTTGAACAGGTTAACAATGCGCTGCATAAAATCCCGGTGTTGCGGTGCAGCGGCTAATTTTTGTTGTGCCGAAATAATCTCAGCCTTTATCTTTTGCCGGCCGTATTGCCTGATGGTTTCGTGGGTGAGCCGCTGATGCGCTATATCGCTTTCCAAATCATCATTTAATATGATGTTGGCCTCAAACAAAAGCTTGTCGGCGGTGGGCATATAACCTAAAAGGTAATCGTCGATAGTTTTGATGTTATTCAATGAAGTCCGCATAGGTTAATGATTTTTGTTTAACGGTTTCTCTTACTTTTTCGAGGCATTTATACTTTGCTACCGTTGCCGAGTGCGTGCCTGAGTAGCCGAAAATGGTAGCCACATCACCAACCGGTAAATGATCGTAATAACAAGCCTTAAGCAATTCCATGCATTTTTTACCGGCGGTTTCGAGGTAGCGCATTATTTTGCCGGTGGCAGGTTGTTCATTGGTAATGGCTTCGGTGTCGAACCCGTTTAAAGGCTGGTTCTTGCTGCCGGTTTTATAATGCTGCAACCACAGCCTTTTAGCAATACCTAATAAATAAGCCTTTTCATTCAGTACGTTGGCCTGTGTTGACGCAATCTTTTCGTAATATATAACCAGCGTATCCTGAAAAATATCCTGCGCTTCTTCAAGGCTGCCGCCCATTCGGGCCACATAACGGGCAACGGGCGAAAAGGCTTTTTTATAAAGCGCCATAAAGAAAGCTTCACGCAGTTCAGCTGTTGATAATCTGTTGTTATTCATTGCTTATCATGAGTGTTTATTACTATGTGTAATATATGTACGAATTATCACCCATCAAATTGCAAAATATTTTAAAGGTGTATGAATGTGTTAAATAGATGCAATAAGAAATGAAGTCAAAATGCCAATGATATTGACCGAATAGTAATTTAATTAACAGGTGGAAAATAATTCAAAAAGTATTTGGCGGCTTAAAAGCAATAATTAACTTAGAGGCAACCAATAGCCTTGTCAAATTCTTTGCACATGTTAACCTATACCTTTCATAAAACCATTCAAAAATTAGCTAAAACATTTAAGCAATTTAATACCGCTTTCCTTTATCCATAGCATTCTACTGAATAGCACCCATGCTTACCTATGCATGCGTTAGCTTAAATACACCAATTTAAAAACCATTTATTTGAAAAGAAATGAAAAACAATCGTGTTATGAAAAACATGGCATTTATTGCCCTGCTCTTATTTGCCTTTGGCTGTAAAAAAGATGCCAAAGCACCACAATCTGCCGAAAAAAATGATCGCAAGCCAACAGCTAAAACATTAAATACTACTGTTGATGTTTATGTTACCGGCCTTTTTAGTAATAACGGTGTCGGAAGGCAATATGCCCGATATTTTATAAATACCGGCAGCCCGGTAACCTTACCATCAAGTACTGCTGATGCTCAGCCCACAGGTATAAAAATAGTTGGTAATGATGTTTACATTTGTGGATATGAGAGCTCTTTTTCAGCTCCATGGCAGCCCAGGTATTGGAAGAATGGCGTAATTGTAAATCTTCCTGCAATACCCAATTCTACTGCTAATGTAGTGAACAGCATCTTCATATCCGGTACCGATGTATACGTGGTAGGTACAGCTACTGTAACCCCGCCTGGTGGTTCGGCTATGTCGCGCGCTGTAATATGGAAAAATGGCGTATCTACAATAATTGGCTCCAGCAGCTACAAAACCTACGCTACCGATGTAACGGTTGCAGGCAGCGATGTATATATTGCTGGAAGCAAACAGTTACCCACAGGTTACAATACCGGGATATACTGGAAAAACGGCGTAGAATATGCATTAAGCAGTGGCAATAATGTTGCTGTTGCCCGTATTGCAGTGGTAGGTACGGATACCTATATCGCCGGAGTGGGCCCTAATACGCTTTACTTTTGGAAAAACGGTGTTATTGTTCCGTTGAGCGGCGGGCCTACAAATGGCGGACAAAGTAGCCCGGGACTTGCTGTTTCTGGTGCCGATGTATATGTAAGCTGTGTTGGGTTTAATTCAACGGCTCCATACTCAAGTATTTATATATGGAAAAATACAGGAAGCCCGGTATCAACCATCAGTTCATCAGCTACCAATGGTAATGTAGATAGTACCCCTGGCAACCTGGCTGTATCAAGCGCCGGCGATATCTACTTTTCGGGCCGTGATCAGTTTTTGGCATGCTATTGGAAAAATGGCGTTAAAACCAACCTTACCAGCGGTACTTACACTTATCCCTACGGCATAGCCCTTAAAGAGTACTAAGATATTATTTCAAAAGCTATTCAGCCGGAATGAAAAAGGCTGTTCCCATATTACCGGGAGCAGCCTTTTTTTATATGTTGATAGTTAAGTGCTTATGAAGCATTTATAGAAACAGATTTATGGCGCACGCTGCGTGGCCGTGGCTTGCGTTTGTTATACCATATTATAAAACCGGTAACAGGCAACGAAGCGCAAATAAACGAAACAATAAAAGCAAGTATTTTGGTAGATATGCCCGAATAAGCGCCGGTGTGCAGGTCGTAATTCATACTTCTTATGTTTTCGCCACCCGTTAAATTTTCGTTTCCGTACTTCAGTAAAAGCTTGCCGGTATTGCGGTCAAAATAATACCATTCAAACTCATGTGTGCGCTTTTCTGCTAACCGTACCTGAACATCAAAGGGATCAGTCTTTTTCTCGCGGAACCGAATGGAAAAAACATCAGCATCAGGGTAGCTGTTAAGCAAGCCTGCAACAGCGTCATCTATTGCGTTCCAATTGTAATTAGCGTTTGGTGTTGATTTAGGGATCTTCCGCTTTTTTACTACCTGCGCGCCGTTAGCCAGGTATTGTACAGAACTATCGGCCCAATCAAAAGCGAACACCAACCCGGTGATACAAATAATGAGAGCCGGTATCAAAACATAAAAGCCCAGCACGGTATGCAAATCGTAATTGAACCTTTTTTTGCCGGTGCCTTTTTTTATAGAAACTTTAGCTTTCAATGCTTTCTTTTTCCACTTGGCAGGCCACCATATCACCAGGCCGCTTAGCAATATCACAAAAAAACAGGCCACAGATACACCGGTGATCATGCCGCCTATATGCTCGCCCAAAAGCAGGTTGAGGTGTAAACTCAGCACCAGTTGAAAAAACTCATTGCGGGTATCTTCAACATAAGCCACCTTGCCGCTTACCGGGTTAATGTAAACGCGGTAATAGTATTTGTAGTAGTTCCAATGCCCAAATGCTTCGGCATTGGTTTTGGAGGCCCTGAAGACCCAGTTACGGTTGGTTGCAGGGTAAACCTCGCAACGGCTTATCTTATATTTTTCGCCAAGGGCGTTCTGCGCGTTGGCACGCAGAACGCTGAAGTTTAACACCGGTTTGTTCTCAACCGGTCTGAAATAACGGTCGTGATAAAAATATTCCTTTAGCTCGTCGGCAAAAACGTTGATGCAGCCCGTTACACTTACAATGATCACAACAATACCGGTGACCAGCCCTAACCACCTGTGTAGCCACAGAAACGTTTTTTTCGCCATATTTAGAAATTATAGTAAAGATTCAGGTTAGCTGTTGCCCCATTCCCCCGAACATATTCGGCATCGATAGCACGATACTGGCTAACTACCGGATAGTAGGAATTATTGAACAGGTTCTCCACACCTAAGCCTGCCGAAAATTTACTGGTGAACTTATAGTTGGCTACAAAGTTGAACAAATTGATCGATTTTACAGGGCCCTCGCTGTTAGCATATAAACCGGTAGAACGTACATCGAAGCGATCTCTGCTGCCGGTGTACACCCAAAAAAGTTTCATATCAAGCTTGTTATAAGGGCGATAGCCAAGGTAGCCGGTAGCCTTTGGCGGCGCTATACGCAAGCCATTCAGGTATACTTTTGTGCCGTTGGTTTGCTCTGATTTACCTTCTACATAGGCGTAGCTACCACCAACTGTCCATTGCGGACTAAGCAACAGGTCGGCAGTAAGCTCATAACCATGTATGTTTTCAGGCTCGCGCTGTGCTACCAATACGCCATTGCCGTTATCAACTAAATTGGCACCCAGGTTTGATTTACTGATGTAGTAAGATGCCGTTAAATTCAATTTACCTATCGTGCTGCTGAAGCCTGCCTCGTAGTTATTGGTAATAATAGGGTCGGTAGTGATGCTTTCCAGCGTATTGCTCGTAGCGCTCCTTAATATCCGCCCAAGCTCATTAATGGCGAAGCCTTGCGAAAAGCTCACGAAAGGGTTAAATATTTCATATTTATTGTAACGTAGGCCCGCGTTAAAAGTAGTGGTTTTGTAAGGGATCTTACCGCCCTTTACCGCAATGCTGCCCTCGTTATTTGGTCCTTTGGCAATGGTGCTGTAGTCTTTCACCTTAACATTGGCATTTTCATAACGGATGCCCGCCTTCAAAATAAAGTTGGTTAATAGGTCGAGCTTCATTTGCGCGTACGGCGCCTGGTTAACCATGTTCATATCGGGTATGTAAACACGGCCATCAGTGAGTATCTGGTTGGTACGGTCGTTTAACAGGTCGAGGCCGTAGGTTACTTCGCCATCGCCTAATGCGCCCATTGTCCATGGAGTATTCAAGGTAACACGTAAGCCTTTTTTGAACGACTGTATTTTAGTTTGCCCCGGCCCGTACCATGCGCTTGCCTGTGCCACATAGCGGTTCATGGATATAAAACCGTTGTAATAGCCCGAAAGATCAAGCGTGGTATTATATGGCAGCGCCTTGTTATGGTACGATACCAAAACATTATGGTTATAAGGCGTGCCCGCGGGTTCGCCCGGATCATCGCCTTTTTGGCCAACTGACGGATTAACGCCGTATTTGCCTATCACGTTCACATAATCGCTGTTTTGGGTACTTCTGAAAAGATTATACGAGGCGGTTACATCGCTGTTGTCATCAATATGATAACCCAATTTAATAAAGGTGTTGTAAAGGGCGTTTTCGCCAAGTCCGTCGGGTTGCGCGTTCACATTTCCTTTGGCATCGCGCTGTACCCCGGTGTAATTGTACGTGCCATTCACCACATACGAGAAGCGGTTAATAGTACCCGCGAAAGATTGCGATACTCGATAGCCTAATGTATTGGCCGTGTTGGCGAGGTTGCCGCTCATGCCAATACTTGAGGTGCCCGAAAAAGTTTTATCAGTAGCAGGTTTTTTGGTAATAAAGTTGATAATACCACCTGCCGAGCCGTTACCATAAATTGAGGTAGCGCCTTTGATCACCTCTACACGGTCAATCACTGCCGGGTCAAGCGTGCGGATATCGCGACTGCCGTTCATTAACGGCGTTGATTGCGGAATACCGTCTATCAATACCAATACCTGGCGGCCACGCAGGGTTTGGCCCGAATTGGTGGCTTTGTTGGTTGCTGTACCTAAGCCGGGTATAGTATTACCTAATATAGATGCTACAGACGGATTTACATTAAGTTGCTCCCTTACCTGGCGGGCGTTTAAAATGCTCACCGATGAAGGAACTTCATTAATACTTTCGGCCTTTCGCCCTGCGGTTACTACTACTTCTGATAAGGCATTGCCGCCTTGCAGTGCAAATGAAACTTCAATGCTGCCATTGGCAACAAGCTCCACATCTTTAGTTACAGGCTGATAGCCAACCATACTAACGCTAACCTGATGAACACCGGCTGTTAAGCCTTTAAATTCGAATTTGCCTTGCTCATCTGTACGGCCATTGGTACCGCCGGATACGCTAACTGTAGCGTAAGGCAAAGTATGACCTTCGGAGTCGGTTACCGACCCATTAACAGCGGCATTTCCGGTATTGGATGTTTGCGCCGATATAGTAAACGGAATAGCTAAAAATAAAATAAAGAGTGCGGCTGTAATTTGGAGTATTCTGCTATGAGTGCGCAAAACACCACCTTTTTGAACGGCTAATTGATGAGATAGCATAAATTGTGGTATGAGTAAAGTTTTTTGGTAAAGATACCTTATTTAGACCAAATAAAAACAATGCGATATGATTTAGCTTGCACAGCTTATTTAAGCGCTGAATCATGTTTATTTTCGTGCGAAATCATTTTAATGAAAAGCATTTATAGATATGGCAGATACATGGACCAACAGGTGGAACGACCGTTACAGCGACAGTGAATTTGCTTACGGAGAACAGCCCAATAATTACTTAAAAGAGCAACTTGTAAAAATAGATCCGGGTAAAATTCTTTTCCCGGCCGAGGGGGAGGGGAGAAATGCCGTATTCGCAGCCCAACTTGCTTGGGCTGCTTATGCATTCGACATCAGTACGCAGGGGCGAAAGAAAGCAGAACAACTGGCTCAAAAAAATCAGGTAACTATCGATTACCGGGTAGGGGAGTTAGATACATTGGGGTACAATGAAAATGAATTTGATGCCATTGCATTGATATATGCCCATTTCCCGGCAGCTATAAAGTCGCAGATGCACATAACACTCAATAAATACCTGCGGAAGGGCGGCATGATCATTTTTGAGGCATTTAGTAAAAACCATCTCCATTATTTGGCGCAAAACGAAAAAGTGGGTGGCCCCAGGGATATTGATTCACTGTTTTCTATTGATGAAATAAAGGCCGATTTTGGTAATTATGATTTTATAGAATTAGAGGAAACTGAGATACTTCTTAACGAGGGTACTTACCATAACGGGCTGGGCTCTGTTATTCGTTTTGTAGCTTGTAAGAGATGAAATTGCATCGTTAGGTTGAAATTCGGATGCAGAAAACATGTTCGATAATTAATATATAATATACTGCCCGGCAGTTAGTTAACTTCAGTAAAAATTGATAGGTTTATTAATTAATTTTATATAGAATGAACCGTTCACAAAAATCAGGCTTGATTTATTTATATTCAGTTCCACCAGTGGCAGCTGCTATTGGATTCGGTATTGGAAAGGTGAATGTTGCTGTATATTTAACCTTATGGGGCGTAAATATCTGTCTGATGCTATTGGCCGTCTGGCAGCTCACCAAACGCCATCCAAATGCCGGGGGGAGAAAATCAGAGGGTTGGACAAGTGCTGCTATATTGCTGATTATTCCCTGGATGCTGTTCTCTATTTTTGCCGGAATGGGACCGCCGCCGGTTACCATAGCGGGTTGGTTGGACACTGCAACAGAGCAACAAGCCAGGTATACAATTTTAATATGTGGGGGTATCATCGCTTTAATGGGTTTCGCTTTACTCAAGGTAAAATTAGAAGATGAGGGCGAACGGCGATACTCAACTTTAGGTTTTACGGCTTTAGGGGTGGCGATCCCTTTGTTTATACTGAATATGGTATTTTGGGGCTATTACCTCACGGTCATTTTTCAGTATTTTGTAACCCTACCAATAGGTAAAAGGCCTGAATGGTATCCGCCGGTCAAAATGTTTTTTTATGTTATTTCGGTTGTCGAAGTGTCCCTAATTTACCTTGCCACAATCCTATTTGCCATTGCGCTCAAAAAGACAGGTATATTGAACATCCGCGCCGGCTATTGGTATATAGTTATTGCAACAATTGGGTTTGTATTGGTTATATTACCACCTTCCTCGCCCGAACCTTTTTCTACCGCAGGCTATCTGGCAGCTATTCCTGCTATTAATTTTATTATGCCTTACCTTATGGGCGTGCGTTTATTACGCTTTAGTAAGGTTTAGGTTTAAATTCCCGAGCTGGCACACGCGTGCCGTGGCAATCTCATCTTAAATCAAATTTTAAGACATAAAAAAGCCCCGCGGACGTGCGGGGCTTGTGCTCCTGAGGCTGGGCTCGAACCAGCGACCCTCTGATTAACAGTCAGATGCTCTAACCGGCTGAGCTACTCAGGAGTATTTTCCGTTTGGAGTGGTGCAAAAGTATAATTTCTGCGGTAATTTCACAATATTTGCGAAAAAAAAATTAAAAAAAATATCGGATGAGTTTGGTAGTGATTGGTACTGTGGCATTTGACGCCATTGAAACACCCTTTGGTAAAACAGATAAAATTATTGGCGGCTCTGCTACTTATGCGGGCTTGTCGGCATCATATTTCTATGATAAAGTGAAAATTGTGGCCGTTGTGGGTGATGATTTTCCGCAAACAGACATTGCCGACTTCAATAGTCACGGCATTGATACTGAGGGACTTCGGGTGAAAAAAGGTGAGAAATCTTTCTTTTGGAGTGGTAAATATCATAACGATATGAATAGCCGGGATACGCTGGTAACCGACCTGAACGTGCTTGCCGACTTCGATCCGATCGTTCCTGAGAGTTATCAGGATTGCGAATACCTAATGTTGGGCAACCTATCGCCGCAGGTGCAGCAAACGGTAATAAAAAGATTAAAAAATCGCCCGAAACTGATCGTGATGGATACGATGAATTTTTGGATGAACATCGCTTTAGACGAATTATTGGAAACTTTAAAGCTGATAGACGTGCTTACCATTAACGATGAAGAAGCCCGCCAGCTTACCGGCGAGTACTCTTTGGTTAAGGCTGCCCGTAAAATATTAACTATGGGTCCTAAATACCTCATCATTAAAAAAGGCGAACACGGGGCTTTATTGTTTGATGAACATACCGTATTTGCTACCCCGGCCATGCCGCTTGCCGAAGTATTTGACCCCACAGGCGCAGGCGATACCTTTGCCGGTGGTTTTATTGGCTACCTGGCTAAAGCAGGCACCATCAGCTTTAACAACATGAAGAATGGCCTTATCTACGGCTCTGCACTGGCATCGTTCTGCGTAGAGAGATTCGGTCCCGAAAAAATAAAGAACCTTACCGAAGAAGAGATCAACGAAAGGGTACAGCAGTTTGTGGCTTTATCGAAGTTTGAAATTTAATTGGAGAGATTCAAGAGTAAAGAATCAGGAGACAAGATAATAGCTTTTAGCGAGCCCTACAAAGTAAAACTTTGTAGGGCTTATTTTACGATGTCATTTCGAACGAGGAACGAGGAGAAATCTTCTGCTCAGAGCAAGTAGCAGACTTACATAGTAAAGAAGATCTCTCCCTATGGTCGAGATTACAGCTTTGAGAGGTTAATTGAAGCTCCGTCTTAATTCTTGATTCCTGATTCTTTACTCTTAACTCTCACCCAAGTCTTCCTACCTTTTCAAACTTCTCAAATACCGTTTGGGTATGCGGGGCGTCGGCGAGTTCGGGGGTGAGGTCCTGGCCGGCCCAGTGTTCATAGTGTTTGCCGTTGCGCCACAGGCGGCTTTCGGTTACATCGTATATAATACCTTCAAAGGCCACCCATATCTGCGGCTTATCCTGTCCGTTGCGCAGGGCCAGTTGCGATTTGGTATATACCGGCAGCTCGCTCATTTTGTTATGTTCTTTCTGTTTTTAAAATACTCATAAAAACCTACGTTCATCACCAGTAAGGCCATCGAATAAAAATGATCTTCAAACGGGATGGTTGTTACCCTGATACCTAAATTCTCGTCGTTATTATACATTACCACCGGGATGGCCGTCAGTATACCGTTCACAATATAAAACGGAATTAAGGATACCAAATAAGCCATGTAAAAGCGGGGCATCCATTGCACCTTGGCCATATACTGCAAATAGGTTATCAGCACAAACAGCAAACTAAAAGTTACCGTTGTGTATAGCTTATCATAATTAAATATCAGCAGGTATAATGATAGTATTAGGATCAGGTTGGAGATAATGCGCGATAACCGGTTGCTGATCTCCCATTTTACGTAATAATTTAAACAGGCATAAATAAATATGCAGGCAAAGGGCACGGTTAAAAAAAATAAGATCTCTTCCAGCGGAAGCTGAAAAAAGCTAATACCCGTAATACGTTCCGGGTTGAACGACCATACGCCTTTTACGGTGAACAGCACATCCCAAAACAAAAACACCAACCCCGTAATAGCCATGCCCGGCCAAATAAAGCGCCAGGTTTTATAAAATGCCACACGCTTATCAAACGATAGCGCTACCGGGAAAACTACTGTAAGAAAGTTTATAAGCAGGTAAGTATATTTCACTTGGGCGGGGCTAATTGCTGTGTAAGATACTCATTTTCGGCGGGCGTGCAGCGTTTTGATTCGAGCAGGAACTTAATGATGGCCTGCACCAGTTCGTGGTCTGCCGAGCCGTAATTTTTCTTTTTAAGCTGATGGATGATGGTTTCCCTGTCGTCGGTAAGGTTTTTATTGTAGCCCAAAAAACCGGGCACGTTATGTTCTACCGAAAAGCGCATAAACCGGATCTCGATATTATGTACATCCATGGCAACGGCCTTTTTATAGCTCGATTCGGCATTATTCAGGTATTTTATCTTGAAGTACGGGTTCCAGGTATGTACCGCTTTAAGTGCCTGCAAAGTAGCGATGTAGCCAATGGTTAAGCCCGATTTCTCTTTTACGGCGTCCAGCTTGGTGTATAATGAGTCGGTAGTTTTGCTGCTTTTGAGGGCTGCTACCAATTGTTTTCGTACCTCGTGAGGGGTTTGTGCATCAGCATTTAAAAAAGGGAATAGCAGCAAAAAAAATAGTACCGGCAATAAACGCTTCATTAAAAAAATTATATCATGTTAAACTTGTGCCGTAAAACAGCCTTGCAATATAACGTGATCTTTTGTACATCAGGTATACGGATGCGTTGCTGCAACACTACACCTGCCGGGGTACGGCTTATTTTATCAAATAGTTTGGTATAGTAGGTATAAGCGATGTATACCCCCAGCTTAGCGCCGGCCGGCAGGGCTTTTATACCCTCAAGGGCATCATCAAAATCCTTTTTAATATCCAGCTCTATATTCCGCTTATCCTGCTCGGTAAAGTTGTTAAAATCAATATTAGGGAAATAGGTGCGACCGCGTTCTTCATGGTCGGCTTTTACATCCCGCAGAAAATTGATCTTTTGAAATGCCGAACCCAAACTGCAGGCCTTAGGCAAAAGGGACTGGTAAACCTGATCGTCGTTTTGGCAAAATATGCGCAGACACATCAACCCCACCACCTCCGCAGAGCCATAAATGTAGGCTTTGTAGCCATCTTCGTCGTACCGCTGGGTATAGAGGTCCATCTCCATCGAGATCAGGAAGGCGTCGATCAGATCGTGGTCTATCCCATAACGGTTCACTACCAGCTGAAAAGAGTGCAATACCGGGTTAAGACTTATTTTTTGCTTAATGGCTACAAAGGTTTCCGTTTTAAAATCGCTGATGAGGGTGGCCTTGTCGTAATCGTGAAAGGTATCTACAATTTCATCCGCGTAGCGCACAAAGGCATAAATAGCGTAAATAGGATTCCTGAATTGTTCATGGAACGCCTTAATACCCGAGCTGAAAGATGTACTGTATTTGTTGGTTATTAATTTACTGCACTCAAAGCAGGTATCATCATACAGTTGCATCATACGCTAAATCACGGGTTATGTTCAAAACTACAAAATAAGGGCGGCATTGTTTTTTACCACAGTGAAACAATTTGCTTACTTTGGGTTAATTAGTGGTGATGAACAATAAACACATTGTAGTAATAGGTTCGGGCTTTGCAGGCCTTTCGGCAGCTTGCGTACTGGCCAAACAGGGGCATAAGGTAACCGTACTGGAAAAGAACGATCAGCCGGGCGGCCGGGCCCGTATCTGGGAGCAGAATGGCTTTCGGTTTGATATGGGGCCAAGCTGGTACTGGATGCCCGATGTGTTCGAGAACTTTTTCGCCTTGTTTGGTAAAAAGCCTGCCGATTATTACAGCCTCAAACGCCTAGACCCGGGCTATCGTGTTTATTTTGGGAAGGATGATGTGCTGAATGTTCCTGCGGATATGGCGGCCATTGAAACTGTTTTTGAACAGCTGGAACCGGGCAGCAGCAAAGCCCTGCGCGAATTTTTAAGCCAGGCCGAATACAAATATAAAGTGGGCATGGGCGAATATGTATTTCGTCCGTCGCATTCCTTTACCGAATATTTCGATCTTAACCTGATCAAAAAAAGCTTCGGCATACAGTTGCTTACCAGCATGAGTAAACATGTGCGCAAGTATTTTAAAAATCCGAAACTCATTAAATTACTGGAATTTCCCGTTTTGTTTTTAGGCGCTACCCCGCAAAATACCCCGGCCATGTACAGCATGATGAACTATGCCGACCTTGCCCTCGGCACATGGTACCCCATGGGCGGCATGAACGAAATTGTTAAAGCCATTGTGAGCATAGCCGAAGAGCTGGGCGTTGATATCCGCCTGAATACCGAGGTTACCAAACTGCATATAGAGAATAAAGCTGTAACCAATATAGCTACTACCCAAGGTGATTTTAAAGCTGATGTGGTAATTGCCGGGGCCGATTATGAGCACGTAGATCGGCAATTGATTGACGAACCTTATAGAAACTATACCGGCAAATATTGGGATAGCCGCACCATGTCGCCATCGAGTTTGTTATTCTACATTGGCACCAACAAAAGGGTGGAGGGCATTGAGCATCATAATTTGTTTTTTGATGAAGATTTTGAGCAGCATGCCCGCGAGATCTACACCGAGCCGCAATGGCCGTCGAAACCGTTGTTCTATGTATCGTGTACTTCAAAAACCGACGATACCGTTGCTCCCGAAGGTGGCGAAAACCTGTTCTTCCTGATGCCATTGGCCCCTGGTCTGCAAGACAGCGACGCCATGCGTGAAAAGTATTTCGACCTGATGCTCGCGCGGTTTGAACATGTTACCGGCCAATCCATCCGCCACAACATCGTAGTGAAACGCAGCTACGCCATGAATGATTTTAAAGCCGATTACCACTCGTACAAAGGCAATGCCTACGGCCTGGCCAACACGCTATCGCAAACGGCTTTTTTGAAGCCATCCATGCGGGCGAAGCATATCAAAAACTTACTATTCACCGGTCAGCTTACCGTACCGGGACCGGGTGTGCCGCCTGCATTAATTTCAGGACAAGTTGTGGCCGGAGAAGTAGAACGGTTGTAGGTTATGAGGTTCCGGGATCCAGGTTCGGGGTTCGGGTGCTTAGTACGTAATTGTCATTGCGAAGAATGAAGCAATCTCGTCGCGTTTTTCTGCTACTTTTATGTAATCACGTCATTGCGAGAAACGAAGCAATCTCTACTTAGGATTTGCTTGTGCTAAGATTAACGTCAGTCTGCTCTTGGGCGCAGGGCCCCATTACTTTTGAGCTCAAAAGTAACAAAAAGCTTGTCCAGCAATAGGCTTCTTTGCCGCACGAGGCCTTCCCCTGCAAATCGTGCAGAACTTAGGGCTGGAACTTTTGCCCCCTCACTCATTTCCGCCCACATGCAACAAGTTCGCTATGCCCGCCTTTACGCACCGGGCCATTATCGTTCTGCCCGTTTTCGGCCGAAGCTGTTTGCTGACGGAAAACGCCAAATGGAGCAATGAGGTGTCAAGTAAGAACTGATCAATACTGAAAAAGTAAACGTTATAGCGTCACATCAACTCACCCCGACATCACTTCGCTCGTCACCCCTCTCTCCGCAAGCGGAAAGAGGGGTTTTTAAAATCGTTTTTATTTTTCATCCAGCCCTCTTTACGGCAAAGCCGCAGAGAGGGCGGTCCAGCGAAGCGTAGACCGGGTGAGTTGATTATGCGCTTTGCTTTAACGCTTAAATCGACAACTATGCTCCAGGGCAAGGATTTACCCATTTATAATTTAATAAATAGATGGCATCTCCAGTGGAAAGTGCACAAGTATTGGATAACCCCAAACGTAAAAACCCGCCTTGTGGGGCGGGTTTTTACTATATATGTTGAGTTTAATTGTCTTGATTAGTCAATTTCGGCATAAACGGCTTTGGTTACGCCATTATCATATGCTTTAAGGTTCTTTTTTAACAGCTTGCGTGCCACGTGGATACGGGTTTTTACTGTTCCGATCGGGATATCCAGGTGATCGGCAATTTCGTGGTATTTGTGGCCTTCAAAGTACATGGTGAATGGTACGTAGTAATCTTCAGGCAATTTGTCTAAAGCTTTTTTGATATCGTCCATCACAAATTTTGATTCGCCTTGATTTTTTGTTGAGCTGAAAACCAGGTTTGGTGATGATATCTCATCAGACTTGGTTACAAACGTGCTCATTTTTACAAACCTGCGGTAGTTATTAATGAAAGTATTTTTCATGATTGTGTATAACCACCCTTTAAGGTTTGTACCTTCTTTAAACTTGTTGTAATAAGTTATGGCTTTCAGCATGGTATCTTGTACCAGGTCGTTGGCATCGTCAGCATCATGGGTAAAATGTAGCGCATAAGACCTTAATGAACTTGCTTGACGTAATACCAGAGTGTTAAACTCAATCTTTGTCATAGTAGTAGTGTTTATGTGATTGAGTTAAGGCAATTATGATACCACTTTGCCAAACTTTAAATAATTGGCTTTATTTGGCCTTAAAACAGCGCATTTTATAATGAAACACGCATTGCAGTTAATATTTAGATAATATAACGGGTAATTAGTGCAATACAGGGTGTATTGATAGGCAGAAAAGTGTACACATTAGCAGAATTTTAATTATAACTTAATTAAAACCGCATTAGAAAGACCGCTTTAAGTAGCGTGTTTTTACAAAGTTTACTTTAACGAAAGTTTATTGGCCAATAATATTTACCTCGCGTTCCAGTTGAACGCCAAACTTACTATACACACTGTCTATGATTTGCGACGAAAAAGCATACACTTCCTCTCCGGTAGCGCCGCCGTGGTTTACCAGCACCAGCGCCTGGTTTTTCCAGGTACCGGTATTGCCTACCACTTTGCCCTTCCAGCCGCACTGTTCAATTAGCCAGCCTGCTGCTAATTTAACTAACCCTTCGCCCGCCGGATAGTTCACCACATCGGGGTGATTAGTTTTCAACACATCGAACTTATCAACATCAATCACCGGGTTTTTAAAGAAACTGCCTGCATTGCCAATAGTTGATGGGTCGGGCAGTTTTGATACCCTGATGTGGGCAACCACTTGCGATACCTCTTTAATAGTAGGCGCGGTAATACCCCGGTTGTTTAGCTCCTGCTCAATAGCGCCGTATTTTAAATTAAGGTTAGGCTGAAGCGATAACAGGAACTTTACCGATGTAATAATATATTGCCCTTTCAGCTCGGTTTTAAAAACACTCTCGCGGTAGCCAAACTTGCATTCTTCTTTAGTAAACGTGCGGAATGTGCCTGTGGCTATTTCAAAGGCATGGCAGCTGTAAAATACATCTTTCAGCTCCACGCCGTAGGCTCCTATATTTTGTATGGGCGATGCGCCAACCGAACCGGGGATAAGGCTCAGGTTTTCCATACCGGCATAACTGTGGTCGACAGCGTAATTCACCAGGGCGTTCCATACTTCGCCGCCGCCGGCCTCTACAAATACCTCGTTGTGGTTGATGCGATGCTCGATACCGCGAATATTCATGCGGATCACCAGTCCGTTAAAGTCGGCTACCATGAGCATGTTGCTGCCGCCGCCCAAAACCAAACGATCAGCCTGCAACCATTGCGGATCGGCAAACAGTTCCTGCAACTCATCTTCATGATTGATCTCTACAAAGTATTTCGCATAGGTTTTAATACCAAAGGTGTTAAAGTTTTTAAGGGATACGTTTTGTTGGATTTGCAGCATGGCAGTAATTTCGGGTACAAGGGGCGAATTTCGTAATTAATATAATAGCACGCTGAATAAAATTTTCTATTATTATATCACAAAAACATAATACGAGGCTTATGAAACCTAAACTACTTATCGCGTTTTTATCGTTAGCCATTTTCTCATGTACACAAACTAAAGAAGAAAAAGCATTCAAAATATTTAATGAAGGGGTAACACTTTCGTTGAATGCGGCTGAAGAGGCGGCTAAAGGTGATGAAGTTAAAGCAACAGAGACGAACAATCTGGCTATAGAAAAATTCAGAGAAACGTTAAAAATTGATTCATCACATTTATTAGCTAAAAGTGCATTAGCACATAGTTTGTATTGGGGAAAGAAATTTGAGGATGCAATTCACTGGTATAATATAGCCATTCATGGCGATTCTGCGATGGCGGTTCTTTACCAGGAAAGAGGCTTATGTAAGATAAATTTGGGACGTGTTACTGAAGGGAAAAAAGATATCTATAAAGCGTTTGAGTTAGACCCGTCAAACGAAATAAAAGCACTCACTGTTGAAGATCTTTATGATATAGGCAAGCTTGCATATGAATATGGAGCCGGGTATGAAAAAGAAGGAAAAAAGGAAATCGGGTTAACCTACAAAAAATTTGCGATCGAGGTATTAGCACTTTCAGCTGAAATTGCTCCCGCAAGAAAAGATATTTCAGAAAGTATAAAAACATTCAGCAATGAACTTTAATTAACCAATATCTGTGCAGTGGCGAAAAGACAAACTTTTCCGAAGGATCGATAATCTTTATTTATAAATGTAACAACAGATAGATTGACGCCTCTAAATGCTAAATTGCACCATACTAAACCTTTATCCATTATGAAAAATATTGCATTCTGCTTTATCCTGATAACCTTTTGCTTAGCAAGCTGCGTTGATAAAAAAGAATCTGATGTGGCTGATCGGCCTTCGCACGATGAGGTTATACCCGACAGTTTATCCGTAGAAACCTTTACTACCGCGGGCATCCAAATTGATAGTTCGGCGTATGTTATGTACCCGCTTTCGCTCGATGAAAAACAAGCGGAGTATGACGAATATTCTTCATCAAAGCGTTCAGGAGGATATAATTACTGGAATATAACTTTCTACAATACCGAAACAAAAGAGTATCACCTGCTTAGTGCCGACCGTAAAATGAGTATCGAGTCGTACAGCTTTTTAGATGAGGATGCGATAACTGATAAGGATACGCTCATTTATTACGATGTGAAAGTTACAGATTATAATAAAGACGGAAAGCTGAATCTTGAAGATCCATCATACCTGTTTATATCAAACAAAACGGGAAATAATTTCAGGCAGATCTCGCCCGATGGCTACCATGTAACCAATTGGAAAGTTACCCGCCAAACAGGTAAAATCCTTATCAGTGCCAGGGCAGATACCAATCGTGACAAAAAATTCGATGGGGAAGATAGTACGATACCTTTTATATACGATGTTAAAACCGGCACCATAGCTGTACCTGTGTTCAACAAAAACTTTTTTGAATCAACTAATAAACTTTTTGACAAGCTGTGGCCCAAGAAGCAAGACAAATAGATAAGCAGACGGCTACTGCTTAAACCACTTCTTATTAGCCACCAGCAACCCAAACTCTTCCGAAGGATTTTTCTCCGTTGATTTGTGGTGAATTTTGTGCGCTCGGCGAATACCCATCAGGTAGCGGTTATTGCTTTTGAAAGCCTTAAAACGGTTGTGGATAAACCAATCGTGAAAGATGAAATAGATGATGCCGTAAATGCTGATGCCCGTACCTATCCAAAAGCGATAATCTAAAGTAAGATGGCCAAGCCACATCAGCCATAAGGCTAAAGCCGCGAAGCCGATGCTAAACAAATCGTTCAGCTCAAACCAGCCATGCCTTTGCTGGTGGTGCGTTTTATGAATAAACCACAACGGCCCATGAAATAAATACTTATGCATCGCCCACGAAAGCAACTCCATCAGCCCGATGGTAGCTATTAATGTGGCTATGTTAATTAATATGTTCATTGCTTTGTTGGAATGTTCAATTTCGAATTTATTATGCGGTTGTGTATATGTGTATAAACAAACATAGCAAACCGTGTTGCGGTTTGCTATGTTTTTAGATTTAAAAATCCGAAATCGAAAATTCGAAATCCGAATTATATATGTATCGCCCTGTTTTCCGTTGCCGCTAAGCATGCTTCGCGCATGGCTTCGGTATAGGTAGGGTGGGCGTGGCTGGCGCGGGTTACGTCTTCGGCGCTGGCACGATATTCCATGGCTATTACGGCCTCGGCAATCATATCCGCAGCACGCGGACCGATCATGTGTACACCTAATATTTCGTCGGTAGTGCTATCTGCCAATACTTTCACAAATCCATCCAAATCGCCGCTGGCGCGTGCACGGCCGCTGGCTTTGAATGGGAACGATCCTGTTTTGTATTTAACGCCTGCCTCTTTCAACTGCTCTTCGGTTTGGCCAACGCTGGCAACTTCAGGCCAGGTATATACTACGCCCGGTATCAGGTTGTAATTGATGTGCGGTTTTTGGCCAGCAATAATTTCGGCTACCAAAGTACCTTCGTCTTCTGCCTTGTGGGCAAGCATGGCGCCTTTAATAACATCGCCAATGGCATATACGCCCTTAACGCTGGTTTCGAGGTGTTCGTCAACGGTGATCTTTCTGCCGCGTTCTTCAACGGTAAGGCCAATTTTATCTAAACCTAAACCATCAGTATAAGCAATACGGCCAACAGCTACCAGGCAGTAATCGCCTTTAAGTTCTTTCTTTTCGCCTTTAGGGCTATCAAAACTTACGGTTACCTCTTTACCTTTTACAGTAGCGCCGGTTACTTTATGCCCCAGGTAAAACTCCATACCCAGTTTTTGCAATACCTTTTGCAGCTCACGACCCAGGCCTTTATCCATAGTTGGGATAATGCCGTCCATAAACTCAATTACCGATACCTTTGAACCCAGGCGGGCGTAAACCGAACCCAGCTCCAATCCGATAACACCACCACCGATAAGCACCAAATGCTTAGGGATCTCTTTGAGAGTTAATGCCTCGGTTGAGGTAATGATGCGTTTTTTATCGACAGGTAAAAATGGCAATGCCGATGGTTTTGAACCGGTAGCGATAATTACGTTTTTGCTGGTTACTTCTTGCGTAGTACCATCGCTTTTAGTAACGATGATAGTGTTTTTATCTTTAAAAGAACCAACGCCGGTATATACATCGATCTTGTTCTTTTTCATAAGGTAGGTGATGCCGCTGGTATTGGCATTAACCACTTCTTCCTTACGTTTTATCATCTGCCCAAAATCAATGCTCAGGTTATCTAAATTGATACCGTGTGTTTTAAACGCGTGGGCAGCGTTGTGGTAGTGCTCTGATGAATCAAGCAGGGCCTTCGACGGGATACAGCCTACATTAAGGCAGGTACCGCCAAGGGTATTATATTTTTCAACGATAGCTGTTTTTAAACCCAGTTGGGCGCTGCGTATTGCGGCTACATAGCCACCCGGGCCCGAACCTATTACGATAACATCATATTGCATAGTAGTGTATTTTATGGTTGGCAAAGTTAAACATTATCAGCTGCTAAAGAAAGCCGAAAGGGTACGCTGAAAGTAAAAAGGTTAAAGCTGAAAGGGAAAAGGGGAGGCCGAAAGGGAAAAGGTTAAAGCTGAAAGGAAAAAGGTTAAAGCTGAAAGGAGAAAGGTTAAAGCTGAAAGGGAAAAGCAAAAGGCCGAAGACCGCTTTTGCACTTTACGTCAGCAAGCAGCTTCGGACGAAAGCGGGTGGAACGATTAAAGGACTGAGCGTTGGCGGGCATAGGAACTTGTTGCATGTGGAGTGGAAGTGAGCGGCGAAGCAAGGGGCAAAAGTTCCAGCCCTGATCGTTCCACTTGCTTTGCAGGGTGAAGGCCTTGTGCGGCAAAGAAGCCTTTTTGCTGGACAAGGGTTTTGTTACTTTTGCCCTCAAAAGTAATGGGGCCCTGCGCCCAAGAGCAGACTAACATTGAGTATAGCACAACCCTTACATAAAAGAGCCTCAGATTGCTTCGACCAATAAAACGCGTTTTTAGACAACGCCCTTTACTTCGCTAAACCCATCGCCTTCTTTATATCACGATCAATAAAATTCATCTCTACACGGGTAAACAAAATAAACAACGCCAGGAACGCGAAAGGGATCAACGCGTTTTCCGGGCGGTTCTTATTCATTAATACCGAAGCGATGGCCAGCAGAAATCCGGCCGAAAGCAGGCAGAAGAATACAGTCGACATGATGCTGTAGCGCACCTTGTAATAATTTTCGGTTTCGCTTTTCGGCAGACTGATAATAAGTTTGGGTAGATAATTCTCTACCAGGTAGCGGATACGGGTAAATTTAATATCATCGCGGCCATCCTGTCCTAAAAACAATTTGCCCGAGCCCTCATGGCTCGATCCGCTGAAATCAATAGAAGGCGGGCTTTTCAGCGCGAACTTGCGCATGGCCCGTTCTACGGCCTTCTTTTCGCCTGTGTCGTTCAGGTATACTTTTTTAAAGTAGATCATCGCTTACTTTGTTAACACCTTCCGTATCGACATGATGTAGCCAATGTGCAGGCCATCATGAAAAGGCAAAAAGTTAATAGCGTTATCAATATTACCCAGTTCAACACCGTAGCGGGTAACCACCGGTGTGTACTCCTTAAAAATTTGATTGGTATAATCCTGCTCCAGTTGCTCCAAGGTAGATAGCATGAGGCCTTTTATATGTTTTATGCCATCGGCATCAACAAACCGCTCGGGTTTGGTGCCGGGTTTGTAGGCGTCAAAAAAATCCTGCTCAATCAAAATGGGTACGCCGGTACGTACATAGCATATACCTTGTTGGGCGGCAACCATGTGGCCAAGGTTCCAGATGATGTTGTTGTTGAAACCCGCGGGCACTTCGTTAAGTTGTTCAACGGTATAATTCTCTAAAATATTGAGTACGTATAAACGTGGTTTTTGCAGTATTTCAATGGCTCGCAGCATGGGTGTAACAGTATTGTTTTAACGGTGCTAAAGTAAGGTTATTAGTGCAATTATCAAGTTGTTTACACAGTGTTACCCTTGTTATCAAATTGTTTAAAAGCGGGTTATTATAGGTTTTATTATACCTTTACACCGTAATTATCTATCAACTAATACATGCAGGCAACGGCTGTTAATAAACCGGCAGATCAGGAAAAACTGATATGGTACTTTTTATCATGCTGGACCCTCCTGAACATTGTACAGGCCTGCACCCTGCAATTACACCCCGACGAAGCTTATTACTGGATGTACTCGCGCCTGCCGGCCTGGGGTTATTTCGATCATCCGCCTATGGTAGCCATGTTCATCCGCCTGGGCGATAGCATTGTTCATAACGAGTTTGGTTTGCGCCTGGTTAACATACTGGCCAGTACGGCATCATTATACCTGCTGTGGCGTATCGCTAAAAAATACAATGTCGATGCTTTGCGTTTTATCCTGATCACCGGCGGTATATTCACTTTCCACATCTACGGCTTTATTACCACACCCGATGGGCCGCTGCTGTTTTTTACCGTGCTGTTCTTTTATTTCTACCGTAAATATTTAGCGAAAGACGGACTGCTGCCTGCCATTATATTAGGCTTGGTTGTAGGTGGCCTGCTGTACAGTAAATACCATGCCGTATTGCTGATAGGCTTTACAGTGCTGGCCAATATCAAAATACTAACACGCTGGTCGTTTTGGGTAATTGTGCTGCTGGCAACAGGGCTGTATCTTCCGCATATTATGTGGCAGGTGAATAACGATTACCCTTCGCTGGCCTATCACCTGTCCGACAGATCGGCGCGTAGTTACCAGATCGATTATACGCTGGTTTACTTCCTGTCGCAAACTTTAATGGCGGGGCCGCTTATTGGCTGGTTCCTGTTTTACAAGAGCGCCACCGTTAGAATAAAGGATGCCTTTACCCGTGTTTTGCTGGTGAACGCCATTGGCATTATCCTTTTCTTTTTAATTACCTCTATACGTGGCGAAGTACAACCGCAATGGACCATCATTGCTTTAGCCGCTATTGTTTTACTGGTGATGATCCGTTTTGGGCAGGATGCCAAAGTACCGGCCTGGTTCAATCGTGTAGCTATCGCCAATATGGCCATTTTGGTTACCATCAGGCTACTGGTGCTGTCGTCGCTGCCTTTTGTGGAGCACATCGCGGCTATGGATCGCTTTTTTCATAAAAAGGAATGGGCGCAAACCATCCACCAAAAAGTAGGCGATAATTATCTGGTGATGAATACCGGTTTTCAGGAACCCGCGCGTTATAACTTTTACACCAATACGCTGAAAGGCTTCTCGTATGATTCGCGCTACTACCGCCTAACCCAGTTTGAGATTTGGCCGCTGGAAGACAGCATACAGCATAAACGGGTTTACTACCTGGCATCGAGCCCTATGCCCGGCATTACAAAAGATACCATTAAAACTGCCGATGGCGATTATTTTGGTGTTTGGGTTGATGATGTGCGCACCTACCAAAAGGTGAATTTTGTATCAGGCATTAAAAAGATGGTGTCATCGCCGGGTAAACAATTTCAGATCAGACTATCGGTTACCAACCCCTATAACCACCGCATCAGCTTTACCAATACGGGCTATAAAATGCACGTGTTTTTAGAGGCCTGCTTTGTGCAGGGCGACGCGGAAGTAAAGGTTGAACCTGCCGGAGATGATTTTCATAACATCAACCTTAAACCGGGCGAAACCACCAGCTACGTGTTTAACCTTACCGCACCCGATAAAAAGGGTGTTTACGACCTCATGTTCTCCCTGCGTACAGGCCCATTTCAGGGGAGTAAAAACGGCAGGGTTATTAATATTTCGGTAGAATAAAGATACCTTTGCGGCATGTATAAAAAGATATACCTGCTTTTCACGCTGCTGCTGCTTACCGGTGCCACTGCTATGGCACAAAGCCTCGATATAAATTTTAATGGCCTCGGCTTTTTAGATAACCGCGAATACAAGGTTTTTCTGCAACGTTCACGCACCTATTCGGGTACCCGTTTGGCGCTCGATTTCGGCTTGAATATTGACAGTGTTAACCGTTTTGTGGTGGGTATAAACGGCATCCACGAGTTTGGTGCCAAGCCTTATTTTTTAAAGGTAGATCCCGTTGCTTACTACAATTACCACAGCAAAAACTGGACGTTTGATGCCGGTATGTTTCCGCGCGAGGGCGTGCTGAGCAATTACCCGCGTGCTTTATTAAATGATACTTTACGTTACTACCGCCCCAACGTGGAGGGTTTGCTCACCCAGTTCCACAATGAGCACATTACCGAAACCATTTGGCTTGATTGGGTAAGCCGCCAAACCCTTACCGACCGCGAGCAGTTCCTGTTCGGGTTTGCGGGTAAGTACAAACCGGCCGTTAACGGTCCGTTTTATATAGCCCATTATTTTGTGATGTTGCACGATGCAGGCGCCGAGGTATACGACCCCGAAAAACCGATACAGGATAACGCAGGCGCGCAAGTCCGCCTCGGGCTTGATCTGAGTCACCGTGGCAAGATAGATTCATTAACCTTTGAGGCCGGTGGTATGTTATCACTGGAACGCCAGCGTGGGTTGAGCGGCTTTCAAAAACCTACAGGTTTTGTGGCCAGCGCCTATGCCAGCTACAAACGTATTGCCTTGTATGATGAATTTTATGCAGGCCAGGGCAACTTCGTTATCTATGGCGATTCGTACTACTCGCGCAAAATGTATAACAGGCTCGATGTTATTATTACCCCATTCCTGTTCAAAAGGGTTAAAGGGCAGTTCATATTCAGTTTCCACCAGTCGCCCGCTCACCTGAACGATAACCAGCAGGCTTTCCGTGTAACGGTTGACCTGGGCAGGCAAACGCTTGTAAAGTTTAAGAACTAACGCAATTTTACCATATCCTAAATCATGAAAATATCTCTTAAACTATTTTTACTCGCCTTAACATTATTTGTAAGCAGCGGCAAATTGTTTGCGCAAAGCACACAATATAGCCTGTGGGGTGCGTGGTTCTATAACCAAAAACTATCAGAACACTGGGGTGTAGGCGGCGATGTGCAATTCCGTTCGGCTAACCATGCCGATTACTTGCGGAACATATTGATCCGCCCGCAGGTGAATTACTACTTTAATAAAAACAAGTTTGCCAGTGCCGGTTATGCCTACATAGCTACCCATGGCCGCACCGCTACTGATGATAAAACCTTCCGCCCCGAGCACCGCAGCTGGGAGCAATTTACATTGGTACATAAGGTGGGGGCAAATACAGCGGTGTCGCACCGTTTCAGGTTAGAGCAACGCTACATGGGCAATACCACCAACCGTAACGACAGCTACTTTTCGCAGCGTTTCCGTTATTTCGTAAGGGCGGTTGTACCGTTCAAAAAAGATTCGGTATTCACCAAAGGCCATTTCCTGGCCCTGCAAAACGAGGTATTTGCCAACGTGCAGAATAAGCACAAGGTGAACAACCATTTCTTTGATCAAAACCGTGCCTACGTAGCGTTCGGTTACCGCCTTAACAAAGGCCTTGATATTGAAGCAGGATACTTAAACCAATACACCAAGCAAGCCACCAGCGGGGTAACCAACCACGTATTGCAGGCGGTATTGTATACAAGGTTTTAAAGCAAACTTTACAGCAAATTGAAAGGGCGCCGGGATTGATCCCGGCGCCCTTTCTACATAATTATATAATTGAGATAGATCAGGTTAAAACCTGCTGATATCGCCGCTGCCTGCTTTAGAGGTGGAGATATCTTTAACACTGCCGGTGTAATGCACATCGCCGCTGCCTACTACCGAAGCTTCGATCTTTTTGCTGGCATTTACCCTTGCATCGCCGCTGCCGGCTACCTTAACAATAGTATATGAAGTAACCAAACTGCCTGCGGTAAAATCGCCTGAACCAACTACTTTCACGGTAGAATTTTCGGCAGAACCAGATAGTTTGATGTCCCCTGAGCCTGATACGCTGCTTTCCAGGTTTTTAACGTTTACCTTGCCAGCGATATCACCAGAACCTACTACTTTCAGTTCCAGGTCGTCGCCTTTTATGCCATCTTTAAAGTATACATCGCCCGAACCTGATAGGCTTACCGCTTTGATGGTTTTGGCAGTTACATAAATGATCAATTTTTTATTACCGCTCCAATTCCAGCCATTGTTGCCGTCATTTTTTGAGTAGATCTTCAGCACACCATCTTTAACCTCGGTGATAATACGGCCGATAATGTCAGATGGCGCCTCAACCTTAACCGATTCGGTAGAACCCTGGGTAATAAATACATCGTAAGAACCCGCGACCGCAACGGCTGTAAAACCCGAAAGGTGACGGTCTTCAGTTTCCTGTGCCGGTTTTGATACGGCAGTATGATGGCTGTTTTTAGCGAAAGTGGTATAAGTACTGCCTGCAAGTAAAGCAGCTACGAGTGTAATTTTGGTTAGTGTTCTCATGGTGAATAGTTAATTGTGTTAATGCTATTTTAGCTATTAGACGCAAGCCTCTTACAAACGTTGCACGGTTTCTGAAAATAAATGAAAACTTAAGCGTTTACGCTATCGGCTACTACAATCTTTTCGCAAAGTGGCTTAGCATATTTCTCTACAAATACCTGGTGGATTGGGTCTGCATCGTAGGCGTTGTGAGCGTCGATATCGTCAAATAATATCAGCAGCGAAACATCATAACTGCGGTCTACCACATCGCCAAAGGTATCGGCAGGTATGCCCACATGGTATTCGCGGATATGGGTAATGGGTGCCAAAGCATGCAAACCTTCAATAAGGAGTTCGCGGTCGCCACGGTTCTTTAACCAAAAATGTACGTGGTGGGTAAATGTGTTTTTAAGTAGCATGATAATTGGTTGTTTATGGTTTACTTTTATCGATTTTTTGTCATTGCGAGGCACGAAGCAATCTCGTTGGATACAGAGCTGTCCTGCATGGTTCTCTATTGCTTCGCACCTAAAAAACTGTCATTCTGAACGTAGTGAAGAATCTTCTTCACTTTAAAAGTAGCCGACAGATGCTTCGTTTCTCAGCATGACAGTAATGGAGAATACTAGCCCTCTGTTAATACTCCAATACCACGTGCGGTTTATAAGTATCGGTACGTACTTCGGCTTTTAGTTCGTGCAGTATGTTGTATAACCCGAAATTGGTGCGGTTAACATAAATAAAATGCTTAACGCCGCGGGCTTGTTTAAACTCGGGCATTTTTGATATTTTTTCGCCGTAACGGTACAGCTCATCAAAAAATTCCGACTGGCTAAAATCGAACGTTTCATTAATATACGGCATAGCGAACAAGCCGATCATCTGCTTATACATACCATAATAAAACTCCACTTGCGCCGGGGTATCATTAGGCAGTATCATTTCCAGCAGGCGGAAAGCCTTGATGGTTTCCTCCTTATTATCCAATAAATTGGTTGAGGTAAGCGAGAAGAAAGGTGTATAAAACTCTTCGGGCATCTCTTTAATACAACCAAAATCAATCACTCCTAATTTGCCATCGGGCGTTATCATAAAATTACCGGGATGCGGATCGGCATGTACGGCGCGCATTTCGTGCTGCTGGTAATTATAAAAATCCCACAACGCCTGCCCTATCGTATTACGTAACTCCTGCGATGGGTTAGTGTTCAGAAACTCGCGCAGGTGTTTACCTTCCAACCAGTCCATAGTAATAACGCGCTTGCCCGAAAGTTCGGGGTAATAGGTTGGGAACACAACATTATCCAAAATAGAACAAGCGGTAGAAAACTCGATAGACCGGCGTACTTCCAGCTCGTAATCGGTTTCTTCCAACAGGCGCTCTTCTACCTCGCGCATATAAATATCCAGTTCCTTTTCGCTCATGCCCAGCAGGCGGAAAGCGAAAGGTTTAACCAGTTTCAGGTCAGATGATATGGAATCGCCCACACCGGGGTATTGAATTTTAACCGCCAGTTTTTTACCATTCAGTTCGGCCTGGTGCACCTGCCCTATCGAAGCGGCATTGGTGGAACGCAGGTTGAATTTATCGTAGATTTGATCGGGCGTTTTACCAAACAGCTTGCGGAAGGTTTGCACGATGAGCGGTCCGGATAGCGGCGGGGCATTATATTGCGATTGCGAGAATTTATCAACATAAGCCTGCGGTAGCAGGTTCTTATCCATACTAAGCATTTGCGCCACCTTAAGGGCACTGCCTTTGAGTTCGCTTAATGACTGGTATATATCAGCCGCGTTATCTTCGTTCAGCTCTGTTTTATCCATTTCGGGATTGAACAGTTTTTTTGAATAATGCTTTATATAGTTGCCGCCAATTTTAAAGCCCGTTTTTACAAACTTGGCCGAGCGTTCAACTTTACTGGTGGGTATACTATTTTGTTCTTTAGGGGTATCACTCATGTGTTTAAAATCAGGATATGGCAATCGTGATAAAGGCTTGGGTATTTTTTATGTATGCTTGATAAAGCGGCGATGGGATTGCTTCGTTCCTCGCAATGACAAGTTTAGAAGGCTTATAGGTGGGTCATCCTGAGCTTGTCGAAGGATCGTGCGTAGAGGCCCTCACCCACACCCTTCGACAAGCTCAGGGTGACAAGCCATACCTCTATTCAATTTCCATCACTCATTCACCAATCACTAAATCACTCACTAAATCAGAAGCCCATTTTCTCTTTAATATTGCCTGTTTTATACAGGAACTTGCCGTAATCTATCAGGTTATCGATAGGGGTACGCTGAAACAGATCGAACGTTACGTTTACGCCTTTTTCAATGGCTTCGTCGGTTTTCTCAAACCCGGCCGAATTGTCTTTTACCCAAAAGTTAAGCACAAAACCAAACTGTACCCAAAGGGCATCTTTATAGCGTTTGGCAAAAAATTTGCGATCGGATAGTTCGCCGCTTTCTAAACCTTCGTTCAGTATTTCGCCTGCAAAATTCTCGAATATATTTTTCAGCGGTTCAAAAACTTCAGGGGTACTAAAACCCCTTGGCTGTTTTTTAAGGCTATATACCGCGAAGCTGCGGCTACTTTTCAGCAACTCAAAGAAACCGTAAAAGAACGATAATGCTTTTTCGCGCGCGCTGTATTGTGCCCATACTTCTTGACCTTTTATTTCGGCAAGGGTTTTCTTAGCGAAATCGGCCCATATATTTTGCTCCACCGCGTCGAACGAGCCGAAATAGCGGTAAAATTCTTCTTCGGTAAGCTCATTCTTTTTGGCGAATACGTAAACCGATTTGGGTTGCTCGCCTTCGGTTAACACATGATCTATATATGCTGCTTGTATGCTTTCAATGGTAGCCATAGCTTTTGGTTTAAAAATTCAATATAAAATTACTACTTATTAATCAATGTAATTGTCATACCTGTATATAATTAAACGGCTGATGCAGTGCTATATTACAGCCAATTTTATAAAAGAATAAAATGCCATGGCTGCATCTGTAAAAAGTTAAGTAAATTCGCAAGTATCACATCAGCAAGCACAAAACACACTCCAAAGCACAACCTGCCGCATAAAATATGCGCAGTTTGCAACAAGCCTTTCAGTTGGCGAAAAAAGTGGGCTAAATGTTGGGCGGATGTCAAATATTGCAGCGAACGATGCAGAAGAAATAAATAAATCGCATTTTTGTTGAACTGCACAAAAGTTAATTCCCCTGTTACCGATGAGTGAACGAACTATTCTGGTATGGTTTAGAAATGATTTGCGGGTTCATGATAACGAAATATTGTTAGAAGCCACCCGCAAAGCTGATAAGGTATTACCGGTTTTTTGTTTCGATCCGTTCTATTTTAAGCAAACCGAAACCGGCGGTTTAAAAACAGGTGGTTTTCGTACCCGTTTTCTTATCGAATCTGTTGCCGACCTGCGCAATAACCTGCGTGCCCTTGGTGCCGAACTTATTATCCGCACCGGCGATCCCGTAGAAATTATACCGCAATTGGCTGCCGAATACCAAGTTAACGAGGTATATCATCATCGTGAAGTAGCTTTTGAAGAAACGGCCATATCCGAACAGGTAGAAGCCGCCTTGTGGAAAACAAGGCTTAATCTTAAACATTTCATCGGCCATACTTTATACCATAAAGAAGACCTTCCCTTCCCGATAAAGGATATACCGGACAGTTTTGCGGTATTTAAAAAGAAGGTGGAGCGCGACAGCAATGTGCGCGCCGTAGCGGCTACGCCCGAGCAGATCAGCACCCCTGAAATTACAGATGCCGGTGAACTGCCCACATTGCAGGATCTGGGTTTGGAAGCTCCGTACGATGATCCGCGTGCTACCATGCAGTTTACAGGCGGCGAAACCATAGCCCTGCAATACCTTAACCAATACTTAACTAATAAGGAACCGCTGAACAGCAAGGCGGCCCGCAATCCGCAAATTGTAGCCGAGGTTTCGTCGAAACTGTCACCATGGCTGGCCTTGGGTTGCATTTCGCCACGGCAGGTTTATTGGGAGGTGGTTGAGCACGAACGCAGCAACTCGCACAATAATCCGCTAATTACCGAATTGCTTTGGCGCGATTATTTTCGCTTCATGTTTAAAAAGCATGGCCGTAAATTCTTCAATTCCGAAGGGTTTAAGACTGAGGCGCCCGAAACAGGCACTAATCAGGATAAGTTATTTAAGCAATGGCAAACCGGCAATACCGGCATACCTTACGTTGATGCCGCCATGCACGAACTTAACGCTACCGGCTATATCAACAATTACAGTCGCCAGATTGTAGCGGGCTATTTAGTACGCGATCTTAAGGTTGACTGGACACGCGGCGCTATTTATTTCGAGGAAAAACTGATAGACTACTCCCCTGCCAGCAATTGGGGCAACTGGGCCTTTGTAGCTGGCGTAGGCAACGATCCGCGCGATAACCGCAACTTCATTACCCGCACCGCCGAAGAACTGGAAACCAAAAGTGCTTTTATTGATACCTGGTTACCTGTAAATGAAACTACTGCCGCTTGATTAGGGTTGTAGGTTGTGTGTTGAAGGTTGTATGGGTTTTGGTTTTCTATAAATAAAATTCCAATCTATTACTCTATTGTGGTTACAAGATTTCGAATCCGATAGATTGTGAAAGCAGGGGCACTCATATCCTTTATTACTGTCATGCTGAGGAACGAAGCATCTGTTGACTACCTTTAAGGCGAAGAAGATTCTTCACTACGTTCCAGAATGACCGTTTTTTAACACGTCAGGATTAGATACGAAGAAATACAGTCTCGTTTATTGCTTTGACAACTTTTAAAAAGTTGTCAAAGTTTTAATTCTTGCATTAAGCCTCACCTAAATCCTCTCCAAAAGAGAGGACTTGTCTTAGCATGTTTCATATTTTCACACACATACCGGTCTCCCGATACTGGAACCTCAAACCTGGAGCTCCCCCACAACTTACAACACACAACCTACAACTCGAACAACTAAGCGTGCTCCATACCGTACTGTTTCAGTACGTCGGCGGGTACGCCGGTCCATTTGGTTGGGGAGTTGCCCAGGTAGCCGATGTCTTTATAGCCTATTTCGCTGGTAAAAAAGCCGGTGGCGGTAAGGTCGCGCATGCGGTTGAAGAAGGCTACGCCTTGCTGCATATCGTATTTCGCTTTTTTAGGGTAAGCGATCTGGTCTATCATTTCAATACGCTGGTGCGGTGTGCACTCGGTGAAAGTGGCATTGTAACGACGCAGGCATTGCAGATCGAGCCAGCGCAGGCCACCTCTCAATGGCACCTGGTGATCAGGCATATCCTTAACTATAAACTCTATAAACTCGGGCACCTTGGCATCAGTAGCACTGCCCGATTTTTCGTCTTTCGGTATAATAATATCTACCAGTACCGTTATGGTTGCCATTTCGGCAGCGGTAAAAAACTTTTGAGCGTTAAGCGCCTTATCGCGTTCGGTTTCCCAGGGCTGGCGGGTTTCGTCGGCCGTTTCCTCGGGTTTTGGTACCGATGCGGTGGTATCAGGCGTTACAGCCTTTTTTTCTTCCTTGCCTTTACAGGCCTCAAGCAATAAACCGGTAGATAATGTACCGAAGCCTATAGCTTTTAACGAATCACGTCTGTTCATAAATAATTGATTTATGTTATACGTTTAGTTTCTTACGTTGTTCTAAAATATACTCGGCGGTACGCATTGAGAGGGCCAAAATGGTCCATGTAGCGTTCTTGTCGCCCTGTTGCACAAACGGCGCGGCATCAACCACAAAAAGGTTCTTGCAATCATGCGCCTGGCTCCATTTATTGAGTGCTGATTTTTTAGGATTATCGCCCATACGCACGGTACCCACTTCGTGGATGATCTTGCCGGGAGCTTCCAGTCCGTAATTGGTATCGGCGCCTTGCGGTTTAAAGCCGATAGCACCCATGTTGTGCATAATTTCGGCAAAGGTTTCCTGCATGTGTTTGGCTTGCTTCACCTCATCGGGTGCCCACTTATAATGGAAACGCAATACCGGGATACCGAATTTATCAACCACTTCGGGGTCTATTTCGCAATAGTTATCCTCGCGGGCAATAGCGGTACCACGCCCGGCCATCCAAACACCGGTACCGTAAAAACGACGATAGTCATCCTTCAGCGAAGCGCCATAGCCGCCGGCCTCTTTCATTTTACCATCGCGACCCGGTACAGTACCGTTCATCTCATGCATACCCGATGTGAACCCGTACGATGGCATACGCATGCCGCCGCCGTATTCAATATGGTATCCGCGAGGGAAATCGAGCTTTTTATTATCCAGCCACCATGGCGAGTAAATGTGGATACTACCCACACCATCCTCGTTGTAGCGTTTACGATCGAGCAATTGTGGAAGGAAACCGCCGCCGCTTGACCCGGTTGAATCATGCAGATATTTACCAACCACACCGCTGCTGTTTGCCAAACCACCCGGATGTGCCGGTGATTTCGAGTTGAGCAGCAAACGTGCCGATTCGCCGGCGCTGGCACCTAATATTACAATTTTGGCATTTACCTGGTACTCCAGCATATCCTCCTTATTAATATAGGATACGCCTGTGGCCAAGCCATTTTTATCGGTAAGTACCTCGCGCACCATAGCGTTTGATATTACCTGTAAGTTGCCGGTTTTCATGGCCGGTATCACCAGGCACGACGACGACGAGAAATCGCCATAGATTTTACAGCTGCGGCCGCACTGTCCACAAAAGAAGCAGGCGCCACGGTCTTTATTACCCGGCAATGCCTCTGTTAACACCGAGCCGCGGCTCGGGATAACGGTTACACCGGCTTTCTGCGCGCCTTTCTTTATGAACAGCTCATTTAGGCGTGGCTTGGGTGGTGGTAAAAATATACCGTCGGGTTCGTTCTCTAAACCTTCAACCGTACCAAACACCCCTATCAGGCGGTCAACTTTATCGTAAAATGGTTTTATTTCATTGTAGGCGAAGGGCCAGGGCTCGGTAAGGCCATCCTTGGGTTTAAAATCGAGCGGCCCCATGCGTAATGAGATCCGTCCCCAGTGATTGGTTCGTCCGCCCAGCATCCGCGAGCGAAACCATTGAAATTCCGTTCCGTTTTTGGTAGTGTAGGGCTCGCCATCCAGCTGCCAGCCGCCAAAGGCCGCGTCGAAGTCGCCGAATGGCCTTGTTGTGCCTGCTCCCCTTCGCGGCGACTCCCAGGGGAACTTCAACTGCGATGAGTTTTTTGCCGGGTCAAAGAACGGCCCGGCCTCCAGCATTAATACTTTTAAACCTGCATGCGCCAAAACATAACCGGCCATGCCACCTCCGGCACCTGAGCCAACAACTATGGCATCATACGTAACCGTTGATTTTTTAATTTGAAATTCGCTCATAAACCTCTCCCCATCTCCCTTTATAAGCAAGGGCATAATTGAAAAACCCTATGGTGTTTTTAAGGCATCATAGGGTTTTGAGTATTTTATAATTGTTTTACCTTGATATTGCGATAGGATACTGTAGCGCCGTGATCTTGTAAGGCTACGCGGCCTTTTTTGTAAGTGGCAAAATCAGGGAAGGATTTAAACTTGCTGCCAGCAACCAGTTTTTTCCAGTTATCGTCCCAAAGACCAACGTTAACTACTTTGCTGCCGTTCATCCAAAAAGTAAGCTTGCCATCTTTCTGGCGTATCTTTACTGTATTCCATTGTCCGGCAGCATTAGCCGCACGGGCTGGGGCAATAATATCATATAATGAACCGGCCAGGTGGTTAGGCTGTTTGTTATCTTCGGCCTTAACATCGTCAAGCACCTGCATTTCAATACCTGTTAGGTACGATGCGCCAAATTTAGCGTCTTCATGCACATCGAAAATAATACCGCTGTTACCGCCTTCGGCTATTTTCCACTCTAATGATAGTTCGTAGTTTTCGTATTCACCATCGGTAGTAAGGTCGCCACGGCCTTCGGCACCCGGAGTAAGGGTTAACGCGCCATCAGTAACTTTCCATGATTCGCCAACTGTAGTTTGGTTATAAGTATGCCAGCCTGTAGTGGTGGTGCCGTCAAACAATAATACCCAGCCGTCTTTTTTTTCTTTAGCAGTTAAAGTATTGGGGGCCTGTGCTAATACCGTACCCGAAGCCGAAAAAGCAAGAATGCCTAACAATAGTTTTTTCATGTTATATTATATATATCTAATAAATGTAAGATTAATGATTTTAGGTGCCGGTAAATATATTGCTTTTTTATTTACACCCTATATTAATTGTATAACACCTTGTAAAAATATGGATACTGTTTGGGGAGATGAGTGGTGGGGTTCGGGGTTTCAGGTTCGGGTGCTTGGGGAAGATTATAAATGTCATGCTGAACTTGTTTCAGCATCCCACGAGCAAAGTAAACACTTTGCTTATCTGAGACTTTTGTAATGGGATGCCGAAATAAATTCGGCATGACGGATTAAGATTTTGATCTTCCGAACACCTATCAAGTAAGGATTTCGGGTACGGGCTTGGGTAACCGCAATCATCAGCTTATAATTAAAACGCTCTCCTTTTCAACCATTATAATAAACTCCTGCCCATTGGGTTAAAGTATAGTGATACATTATCTGAAAGAATAAAATTTAAGCTAAATCATAAATGACCGTAATATGTTAGGTTAAACAGATGATTTACAAATTAATTTTAAGGTTTGTAATACGATATGTTTACTTTTGCACTGTTTTAAAGACTATAATTAAATGAGTGGCCTGGATTATATAAATAGCGGAAACGCAGCCTATATTGATTCTTTATACGAAACATATAAACAAGACCCTGAATCGGTAGATTTTGGGTGGCAAAAATTTTTTGAGGGGTTCGACTTCGGTAGAGGATCTGAAGCCCCGGCAGTAAGTGCAGAAACTCCCGAGCATTTTTTGAAGGAGATCAACGTACTCAACATGATAGACGGGTACCGCCACCGCGGGCACCTGTTCTCAAAAACCAACCCTGTACGCGAGCGCCGCAAGTACTTTCCGGGCAAAGAACTGGATACTTTTGGCTTGAGCGAAGCCGATTTGGACACCACCTTTAACGCGGGTGTTGAAGTAGGTTTAGGCCCGGCAAAGCTGCGCGACATTCACCAGTTGCTTGAAGAAACCTATTGCGGTACCATCGGCGCCGAATACAGGTATATTCGCAACCCTATCAAAATCAAGTGGTTTGAAGATAGGATGGAGAAGCAGCGCAACAAGCCTGCATTTTCTGTTGACGATAAAAAGCTGATGCTGAACAAACTTAGCCAGGCAGTTATCTTCGAAAACTTTTTGGGTACCAAATTCCTGGGCCAGAAACGCTTTTCGTTAGAAGGTGCCGAGGCGATGATACCGGCGCTTGATTCGGTTATTCAAAAGGGCGCGCAATTAGGTATCGAAGAGTTTATCATCGGTATGGCACACCGCGGCCGTTTGAACGTGCTGGCCAACATCATGGAGAAAACTTACAAAGAGATCTTCTCGGAGTTTGAAGGTAAGAACTATGATTCTGACTCTCCATTTGGCGGCGACGTAAAATATCACCTTGGTTTTTCAACCGACGTATCGGCAGCCAACGGTAAAAAGGTACACTTGAGCCTTTGCCCTAACCCATCGCACTTAGAGGCGGTTGATCCGGTTGTAGAAGGCTTAACCCGTTCAAAAATCGATTTTAAATACAAAGGCGACCATACCAAAATAGCTCCTATATTAATACATGGCGATGCTTCAATAGCAGGCCAGGGTATTGTGTACGAGGTATTGCAAATGGAAAAGCTTGATGGTTACCGCACAGGTGGTACTATCCACATTGTTATTAACAACCAGATAGGTTTTACCACCAACTTTAAAGATGCCCGTTCAAGTACTTATTGTACTGATGTGGCCAAAACAGTGCTTTCGCCGGTTTTCCACGTTAATGGTGATGATGTTGAGGCTTTGGCCTACGTGATCAACATGGCCATGGAATACCGCCAGATTTTCCACGACGACGTATTTATCGACATACTTTGCTATCGCCGTTACGGCCATAACGAGGCTGATGAGCCTAAATTCACCCAGCCGGTATTATACAAAGCCATTGAGGCGCACCCTAACCCGCGCGAGGTATATTTGAAAAAGCTGATTGCCGAAGGTAGTGTTACCGAGCAATTTGCCAAAGATGCTGAAAAGAAATTCCGCGATCTGTTACAAGGTCAGCTGAACGAAGTAAAAGCGCAGGATAGGTTTACAGATACCATCCCGATGTTTGCCGGTGCCTGGGAAGGCCTTCACCTGGCATCAGACAGGGAATTGCACGTACCTATCGATACCTCGGTACCTGAAGAGGAACTGCTGGAAATAGGCCGTAAACTAACCGAACTGCCAAAAGATAAAGTGTTCTTCAAAAAAATTGAAAAACTGTTTGAAGACCGCAATAAAATGGTTACAGAAACCCACGTGTTCGATTGGGCAATGGGTGAGCTGTTGGCCTACGGTAGCTTGTTGAAAGATGAGCACCCGGTAAGGTTAAGCGGTGAGGATGTTAAACGCGGTACTTTTTCGCACAGGCACGCGGTGTTAACACTGGCCGAATCTGAAGATGAGTATACCCCGCTTACCACCCTTGGTGCCAAAGCTGAGTTTAATATTTACAACTCCTTATTATCTGAATATGGTGTGTTAGGTTTTGAGTACGGCTATGCCCTTGCCAACCCTAACGCTTTAACGATATGGGAAGCCCAGTTTGGTGACTTCTTCAACGGCGCGCAGATCATTATTGACCAGTACATTGCCAGTGCCGAAACTAAATGGCAGCGTGGTAATGGTTTGGTAATGTTGTTGCCGCATGGTTACGAAGGTCAGGGACCGGAGCACTCATCGGCCCGTGTGGAGCGCTTTATGGAGCTTTGTGCCGATAATAACATCCAGGTGGCTAACTGTACCACCCCGGCCAACTTCTTCCATATTTTACGCCGTCAGATGAAACGCGATTTCCGCAAACCGCTCATCATCTTTACACCGAAGAGCTTATTGCGTAACCCTAAATGCTCATCACCGCTGGAAGACTTTACCAAAGGCAAATTCCAGGAGCTGATTGATGATAATTACGCCGATGTTAAAAAGGTAAAACGTGTATTACTATGTACCGGTAAAGTATATTACGATCTGCTTGAGAAACAACAAACAGATAAACGTAAGGATGTAGCCATTGTACGTGTAGAACAGCTATACCCAACCCCGGTACACCAGATATTAAAGGTTAAGGCTAAATACAACAAAGCCAAAGAGTTTATATGGGTACAGGAAGAGCCCGAAAACATGGGTGCCTGGCCATACATTTGCCGTAAGTTCCATAACGATACGGTGGTTAAGCTCGATATTATATCGCGTATTGAGGGCAGCAGTACCGCTACCGGTTATGCTAAACAGCACGCCGCGCAGCAACTGTACATCATCAACAAAGCTTTTGAAACACAAGGGAGCAAAGATGTTAAAGCCTCTATAGACAAAACAACCAAAAAACTGGCCGAAGCCGGCGCAGATTGATCTTAGTATGGTTGCAGGTTATGTGTTGAATGTTGTAAGCTAACAGGTATACATTTAATACGGAACCTGCAACTTATAATACACACAACCTGCAACACAACAAAGAGAACACTACAACTAACATACTATGAGTTTAGAAATAAAAGTTCCGCCGGTAGGCGAATCAATTACCGAAGTAACCCTGTCGAGCTGGATCAAAAAAGATGGCGACCAGGTAGCCATGGACGAAGTAATTGCCGAGTTAGAATCAGACAAAGCCACCTTTGAGCTTACTGCCGAAAAAGCCGGAACTTTAAAAACAATAGCTGCTGAAGGTGATACTTTAGCCATAGGCGCTGTAGTTGCCAGCATTGAAGATGGCGGCGCTGCTGAACCTGCTAAAGAAGCCGCACCGGCAGTTGAAGCTGATAAAGCCGACGAGTCTGCACCATCTGCCCCTGCACAGGTTGCAGAAGCAGCACCTGCACCGGCCGCGGCTACAGGTAGCACTTTAGAAATTAAAGTACCTGCCGTGGGCGAATCAATTACCGAAGTAACCCTTTCGCGCTGGATCAAAAAAGATGGCGAAGCCGTTACTATGGACGAAGCCATTGCCGAACTGGAATCAGACAAAGCTACTTTTGAACTTACTGCCGAGCAGGCCGGTACATTAAAAACCCTGGCTAACGAAGGTGATGTATTGCCTATTGGCGCTTTAGTAGCCAGCATATCAGGCAGCGGTGCTGCACCTGCTGCACAACCTGCCGCGGCGCCAACTGCTGCCCCGGCCGCAACTGCCGAGGTATCAAAAGAAAAAACTTACGCGTCGGGCACACCATCGCCTGCCGCAGCTAAAATATTAGCCGAAAAAGGTGTTGACGCTAAAGGCGTAGCCGGTAGCGGTGTTGATGGCCGCATCACTAAAGAGGATGCCATTAACGCGCAAAAACCTGCCGCAACGCCTGCGCCTGCTGCCAAACCGGCCGCTGCATCGGCTCCTGCTGCCGCCCCTGCAAAAGCAGGCGAACGTGGCGAGCGTCGCGAAAAAATGTCGTCGTTACGTAAAACAGTGGCCAAGCGTTTGGTTGCCGTTAAAAACGAAACCGCCATGCTTACTACCTTTAACGAGGTAGATATGTCGCCGATAATGGAGGTACGTTCTAAGTATAAAGATAAATTTAAAGAGAAACATGGTGTAGGCTTAGGCTTCATGTCGTTCTTTACTAAAGCAGTTACCGAAGCCCTTAAAGAGTGGCCTGCCGTAGGTGCCCGTATTGATGGCGAAGAAGTGGTATACAGCAACTATGCCGATATTTCAATAGCGGTATCAGCCCCTAAAGGTTTGGTAGTTCCGGTGATCCGCAATGCCGATACCCTTAGCCTGGCTGAAATTGAGAAAGAAGTAGTACGCCTGGCGGTACGTGCCCGCGATGGTAAATTAGGTATCGACGAAATGAGCGGCGGTACATTCACCATTACCAATGGTGGTGTATTCGGTTCAATGATGTCAACCCCTATTATCAACGCGCCGCAATCGGCCATATTAGGTATGCACAACATTATTGAGCGCCCGGTTGCCGTAAGCGGACAAGTGGTGATCCGCCCGATGATGTACGTAGCCCTATCATACGATCACCGTATCATTGACGGCCGCGAATCTGTAAGCTTCCTGGTACGCGTTAAACAACTGCTGGAAGATCCTACAAGGTTATTATTAGGCGTATAATTAGCGCTAACATAAATATTGAAACAGGCTGTTATTTTTAAATGACAGCCTGTTTTGTTTTTGGAGAATTTGATATGCCATTTAATTCAGTAGAAAAGCATCAGACTTAAATATTACGAATCAATCGAGCCCCTCCACCCGTAATATTTATCACACAAACTACATCCCCTTCGCTAATTATTAAATAATTGGTACTTTGGTGCATTAACTGTAACCCTCATAAATTTTAATGATGAAAAAGTTTACCACTTTATTATTATTGGCATTGTGCTGTTGTAATGCGCTCTTCGCGCAAACAGACTATGTTAAAGATCACTTTACCAAAAAAGATGTGTACATCACCATGCGCGATGGTGTAAAACTGTTCACCTCTATCTATACCCCCAAGGATGCTACGGCGAAAAACAAGTACCCGATAATGATGCAGCGTACCTGCTACAGCATTGGCCCCTACGGCGAAACTAAATATCCTTACCAGTTGGGCCCATCGGCTTTAATGATGAAAGAAGGCTATATTTTTGTTTACCAGGATGTACGCGGTCGCTACAAAAGTGAAGGTACCTGGACCAACATGACCCCGGCTATCGACAATAAAAAAAGCAAGACCGATGTTGACGAAGGTTCTGATACGTATGATACTATCGACTGGCTGATCAAGAACGTTACCGGCAACAATGGTAAAGTTGGGCAATGGGGCATCTCGTATCCGGGTTTTTACACTGCGGCGGGCATCCTGTCTAACCACCCGGCGCTGAAGGCCTCATCGCCGCAGGCTCCTATATCTGATTTCTTTTTTGATGATTTTCACCACAACGGCGCTTTCATTGAAGGTTACTTTTTTACCTTCCCGGTGTTTGGTGTGCAAAAAAAGGATACCACCAGCAAATCATGGTTTACCGACAAAATGTTTAACGCCGGCACCCGCGATGGCTACCAGTTTCTGCTTGATCTTGGTCCGCTTAAAAATGCCGACAAATACTATAAAGACAACTTTTTTTGGCAGGAAACCATTAACCACCCCAACTACGATGATTTTTGGCAGAAACGTGGTTTGCTGAAACACTTCGGCAAGGTAAAACCCGCGGTAATGCTGGTAGGCGGCTGGTTCGACGCGGAAGACCTTACCGGTCCGCTGGCTATTTATAAAACCATTAAAAAGAGCGATCCATCGGCATATAATACCATTGTGATGGGGCCGTTCGGGCACGGGCGCTGGTCGCGCGAAACCGGACATACCCTGCACAGCAACGTTTACTTTGGCGATAGCATAGCTACCTTCTACCAAAAAGAAATTGAAGCAAAATTCTTCAACCACTTTTTGAAAGGCAAAGGCGATAAAAATTCGGGCCTGCCTAACGCCTATATGTACAATACCGGCAAAAAAGAATGGGCTACGTTTGATAAATGGCCTGTACCTACTGCCGAGCATCGCAAATTATTTTTAGGTGCCGATGGTAAACTGGCCAGCACACAACCGGGCACAGCCGCTTCGGTAGATTTTGTGAGCGACCCGATGAAGCCGGTTCCGTATACCGAAGACAACAGCACCACCATGGGTTTCACCCCACATAATTACATGAGCGAAGACCAGCGTTTCGCAGGCCGTCGCCCCGATGTACTGGTATACCAAAGTGAGGTACTTACCGATGATGTAACCCTTGGCGGCGAAATTATGGCACACCTTAAAGTGGCCACCACCGGCAGCGATGCCGACTGGGTAGTGAAACTGATAGACGTATACCCACCCGACGAGCAGAACCATCCATACATGCCTAACAAGAGCATCATTTTGAGCAATTACTGGCAAATGGTACGTTCGGAAGTAATGCCGGCACGTTTCCGCAATAGTTTTGAAAAACCCGAAGCTATGGTACCCGGCCAAAAAACCGATGTTAACTTCCAGTTACAGGATGTACTGCATACCTTTAAAAAAGGGCACCGTATTATGATACAGGTACAAAGTACCTGGTTCCCTATTGTGGCGCGTAACCCGCAAAAATTTGTGGAAAACCCATACAAAGCCAACGAAAGCGATTATATAAAAGCCACACACCAGGTATTTAATGATAGCTATATTGATGTAGAAGTATTAAAATAATGATAAAACTATTTTGCCCGATATTACTGCTGCTTTTTATACAAAGCGCGTCCGCGCAGGTACAGGTAACTAAGCTTGATAAAAAGACTGTACCTGCATCTGTAAAATATAGCGGCCATATTATTGACGCGGTAAAATATAAAGACAGCGGCGGCGAGTATTTAGTTATAACTACCGAAACAGGAGAAACTCCCACCAAAAATTCAGAGATGGAAGGCAGGGATGCAGCCTTGTACGCTTACCATTATACAATTGAGGGCAATGGCGTTTATAAATCAACCTGGCAAACTTATGATTTTATAAAAGATTGTCCGGTAGATATCAACGCCAGTTTTATACCCGGCACCTTCGCGGTAACCGATCTTGATAAGAATGGCAAGGCAGAGGTATGGCTAATGTATAAAACGGTATGCCATGGTGATGTTAGTCCGAGTAATATGAAGATCATCATGCACGAGGGCGATAAAAAATATGCCGTTAGAGGTACTAATAAAGTGAAGCTTTCGGCAACGGAAACCGAAGGTGGCAAATACACTTTTGATGAAGTTTTTAAAAACGGACCGGAAGCGTTCAGGCAGTATGCCGCCAAGCTTTGGCAAAAAAACATAATGGAAACGTGGAAATAATTCCATAACAACAAACTCATAAATGAAAATTAAGAATATATATTTCGGCAGCCTGGCACTCTTGTTTACAGGCTTATTATCGATACCGGCACAGGCTCAGTTAATGCAGAAGAAAGAAACCTTTACCCGTGCAGATAGTTTGCGCGGCAGCCTTTCGCCCCTGCGCAGTTATGATATCAATTATTATCACCTGGATGTGAAGTTTGATATCGATAAAAAATACATCAGCGGCAGCAACCTGTTCAAGTTTACCGCCACCGAGGATATCAGCAAACTGCAATTCGACCTGTACGATAACCTGAAGGTTGAAAAGGTAGTTTACAAAGGCAAAGAAGTGCCTTTTACCCGTGAGTTCAACGCGGTGTTCGTAACCTTTCCGCAGGCGATAAGCAAGGGTGCAAAGGATGAATTTACGGTTTATTATTCGGGCAACCCTACTGTGGCCAAACGCGCCCCATGGGATGGCGGCGTGGTATTTACTACCGATTCGTTAGGCAAGCCATGGGTAGCCACTGCCTGCCAGGGCGCGGGTGCCAGTATATGGTGGCCTAATAAAGATCACCAAAGCGACGAGGTGGATAGCATGCTGATCAGTATCAGCGTACCCAAAGGTTTAAAGGATATCTCGAACGGTCGCCTGCGTAAAACTACCCAACTGAAGGATGGCTATACCAAATTCGACTGGTTTGTAGCAAACCCAATCAATAACTACGATGTGGCTGCCAACATTGCGGACTACGCGCATTTCAGCGATAGCTACGCAGGTGAAAAGGGCAAGCTATCTTTAGATTATTGGGTGCTTACTTACAACCTGGAAAAAGCTAAAAAACATTTCGCGGCTAATGTAAAACCTATGCTGAAGGCCTTTGAACACTGGTTTGGTCCATACCCTTTTTATGAGGATGGTTATAAACTGATAGAAACCCCACATTTAGGTATGGAACACCAAAGCGCCGTGGCCTACGGTAACAAGTATCGTAATGGTTATTTAGGCAATGATCTGTCGGGTACAGGCTGGGGTTTGAAATGGGATTTCATCATCATTCACGAAAGCGGGCACGAGTGGTTTGGTAACAATATCACCTCGAAAGATATCGGCGATATGTGGATCCATGAAGGGTTTACTAATTACTCCGAATCGTTATTTATAGAAGATAACTGGGGTAAGGAGGCTGGCTTAGAATACGTGCACGGCGTAAGAAAAGGCATTGCTAACGACGCGCCTATTGTTGGCCCGTATGGTGTGAACAAAGAGGGGTCGGGCGATATGTACCCTAAAAGCGCCAACATGCTCAACATGATCCGCACCATTATAGGTGATGACGAAAAATGGCGGGGCATACTGCGTGGACTCAACAAAACCTTCTACCACAAAACCGTTACTTATGATGACGTGGTGAGCTATGTAAATGAGCAATCGGGTAAAAACTTCAGTTCGGTATTTGCGCAGTACCTCAAACACAAAGAACTGCCGATACTGGAATTTGTAACCATGAACAAAAAATTATATTGCCGCTGGATAGCTTCTGAAGAAACCTTTGACATGCCGGTGCGTGTAAAACTAAAAGGTGGCGAATACCAGTTCATCAGCCCCAAAACCCGCTTAACCCCGGTAACCATTGAAGGCGCCACTAAAGATAATATAGAGGTAGATACCTTCAACTTTTACATAGGCGTACTGGTGGAGTAGTTTTTTATAGAGTCAAGAAATAAGAATCAGGAGACAAGATTCTTTATATAGATTCAAGAGTTGAGAATCAGGAGACAAGATTCAAAATAACAAAAGCACCGGCAACATTGAGTTGTCGGTGCTTTTCGCTTTTATATAGAGTGAAGAAAGACTTACGAAGTTTTGAAAACTTCGTAAGTCTTGCTCTCCAACGAGTTTGTCTTGCATCCTGATTCTCAACTCCTGAATCTCCTCACTCACAACTTTCAACTCACCACTCACAACATACTACTTATAACAAATTTTACCTATCTTGCGCATTACCGTATTAATACAGATAGTGACTTTTCAGGAATTTAATTTTAACGAGCATTTATTAGAAGGTGTACTGAGCATGGGTTATACCAAGCCAACACCCATACAGGAAATGGCTATCCCCGTGATAGCAGGCGGGGAGGATCTGATTGCTTGTGCTCAAACAGGTACCGGTAAAACCGGGGCGTTCCTGTTGCCGGTTTTGAACCATATTGCTCAAAACCACACCCACCAAACCACTGTACTTATACTTACCCCAACCCGCGAGCTCGCGCAGCAGATAGACCAGCAGGTTGAAGGCCTTGCTTATTTTACGGGCATCAGCTCGCTGGCGGTATTTGGCGGCGGCGATGGTATTGTTTACGAACAGCAGCGCCGCGGTATCCAAAATAATGTAAATATTATTATAGCCACCCCGGGCAGGCTTATAGCCCACCTTACATCGGGCGTGCTTAAACTTAACCATATACAGCACTTAATATTAGACGAAGCCGACCGCATGCTCGACATGGGTTTTCAGGATGATATTATGCGTATTATCAGCTATCTGCCTAAAAAAAGGCAAACGCTGTTATTTTCGGCTACCATGCCAGGGCGTATCCGTACGCTGGCAAAAACGGTACTGAACAATCCGCAGCAAATAAACATCGCGCTATCGCAACCGGCTGTAGGTATCGATCAGCAGGTTTACCGCGTTGCCGATCAGCAAAAAACACCGCTGATCAAATACTTGTTGAAAGATGGCAAATACACCAGTATCATCATCTTCTCGTCTACTAAAGACAAAGTAAAATCTGTTTATAAAGAACTGAAGGCTGCCAATATCAAAATAAGCGCTTTCCACTCCGATCTGGACCAGGTGGAGCGCGAGCAGATCTTGCTTAACTTCAAGAACAAAAACCTGCCGGTAATTATCGGTACCGATGCCTTATCGCGCGGTATTGATGTAGAGGGGATCGACCTGGTAATTAACTACGATGTACCACCCGATCCGGAAGATTATATACACCGCATAGGCCGTACCGCACGTGCCGCCACTACAGGTACCGCTATCACTTTGCTGAACGAGCGCGACCAGGGCAAGTTCAACAACATTGAAAAACTGATAGAGAAAACCATAGAGCAGAAAACCCTGCCCGAAGAAATTGGTGAATCGCCGGTTTTCCGTCCGCCGCACGAGGTGCATTTCCACGCCAAGAAGAAAAGATTTAATAAAAAGAAGAAACCTACAAACAAGCCATGAGGAAACTTATTGCCAAGCACTACATTGCATCATTGTTGATGCTAAATGCATTTATAGCTGTTAGCACTACAGCCAGCGCACAAGAGAAAAAAACATCGGGCAACCCTATTGCCGAAGGATGGTATGCCGACCCTGAAGCTGTCATTTTTGGTAAAACTTACTGGGTGTACCCTACCTATTCGGCACCTTACAACCAACAAGTGCACTTTGATGCCTTTTCATCAACCGATTTGGTGAACTGGACCAAACACAGCAACATTGTTGACACCGCCGCCCTAAAATGGGTTAAGCGTGCGCTTTGGGCACCGGCCATTACCGAAAAAGACGGCAAATACTACCTTTTCTTCGGGGCTAACGATATACAAAACGATAACGAAAAAGGCGGTATAGGTGTAGCTGTGGCTGATAACCCTGCCGGTCCGTTTAAGGATTATTTGGGCAAACCGCTTATCGATAAGATCATCAACAAAGCGCAGCCTATTGATCAGTTCATCTATAAAGATAAAGGCCAGTACTACATTATATACGGCGGCTGGGGCCATTGCAACATAGCCAAGCTGAATAAAGACTTTACCGGTTTTATTCCGTTTGAAAATGGCGAGATATTTAAATCGATCACTCCGAAGGACTATGTGGAAGGCCCGGTAATGTTTAAACGTAAAGGCAAATACTACTTCATGTGGTCGGAAGGCGGCTGGACAGGCCCTGATTACCGCGTAGCCTATGCCATTGGCGATTCTCCGGTTGGTCCGTTCAAACGCATCAGCACCATACTGAAACAAGATGCTACTATAGCCACCGGGGCAGGCCACCACTCGGTGATACAAGTACCGGGAACTGATGAATGGTATATTATTTACCACCGTCGCCCGCTTACCGAAACAGATGGCAACCACCGTGTTACCTGTATAGATAAACTATACTTCGATAAAGACGGCCTGATTAAAGAAGTTAAAATAACCAACGAAGGCGTTGCGCCACGTGTTATTAAATAATTAACAGAAGTGTTACTAACAGCAAAAAGCATCGTTTTTTAAGCGGTGCTTTTCTGTTAGTAGCAAAACCAATGGCATGATACGCTTAACATTACTCATCATACTTTTCCTTGCTTCGCTGCTTAACCTGTTTGATGCACCGGCCTATTACTTTTGGCTGCTGGCTATTATGGTGAGTGAGTTCCCTGTGATATTTGCCGGGGTTACGGTTGCGATAACCGCATCAGGATATTGGCCGCAAAAGTACCGGACAGCGGGTACGATATTGGGGATAGTTACCTTTCTGTTGTTCATCTCGCCTATCATCCGGTCATTCATTATATCGCGTTCTATCAAAATCGAAATGCAAGCGGCCTTTGGTTCGCGAACGATATTAGCTACCGAAAGTTCAGCCTTTAAACTGGGGAAACTGTTTAAATTTAGCGATAGCGTAATTGCCTATCAAAGTCTCGTGTATAAAACCTATCCCGGCATTAGTTTAACGCTGGATTATTATCCATCGCAACAGCCCGGTACAAGGCCTTGCGTAATCGTTATCCACGGCGGTTCGTGGAGTAGCGGCAATAGTAAACAATTACCCGAACTGAACAGCTACCTGGCAAAACGAGGATATAACGTAGCGTCTGTTAATTACCGCCTTGCCCCTGATTATCAAAATCCGGCACCGGTTGAAGATGTAAAGGCAGCCTTGAATTATCTGCGCCAAAATGCCGGTAATTTCCATATTGATACCAATAAATTTGTATTGCTTGGCCGCTCGGCAGGGGCGCAAATCGTGTTGCTTGCCGCTTACACGTTACACCATAGCAGCCTGAAAGGCGTAATAGATTTTTATGGACCTGCGGATATGGTTTGGGGCTATTCACTACCGGCAAATCCTTGGGTGATGGATTCGCGCGCGGTGATGCACAGGTACCTTGGCGGGCCATACAACAAAGTGCCGCAAAACTATGTAGCCAGCTCACCTATTGAATTTGTGGATAAGCAGTCGCCGCCAACCCTTATTATTCACGGAGCAAATGATGTATTAGTGGCCTATGAACATAGCCGGCGACTAAACGACAAGCTACAGCAAAACGGTATTAAACATTATTGGCTTAAACTGCCGTGGGCTACTCATGGCTTTGATTATAACCTGAACGGGCCAGGCGGCCAGTTATCTACCTACGCTGTGGAAACCTTTTTAAACACGGTTACACAATAGCTCACTAATAACTTAAGCTGTTGGTTTCTGCTCCTTAAACTGACTGAAAAATATCAGTGCCAGTATGCACAAAGCGAAACCGCAAATACCGTTCATACGCAGACCATGATCGTTGCCGGGATCTTTACCATATACGGTAAGGAAAGCGAAGAGCGCTATACCCAACGTTTGCCCTAATTTTACAAACAGGTACTTCACCGCAAAGAACATTCCCTCCCTGTTTTCGCCGGTATCAATGGCATCCTGCTGGGCAATTTCGGCGAGTATGGCATTGGGCAATATCCCCAGAGAAGCCAGCGGGAAAGCGGCCGATAACACCAGCATGTAAATTTGTATAGTTGAGGAAAAAGGAAACTTCCCCAAAAAATATATCGCCACAAAAATTAAGCTCAACAACCCGAACGAGAACAGGATGATCGGTTTCTTCCCTATTTTTTTCGACAGGTAATTAATAAGCGGATAAAACAGCAGTGAGCCCACCACCATAGCCCCCATCAGCACACCACCTATGGATTCGGGCAGTTTTAGCAGTACCGTTACAAAGAACAGTAAGCCACTTGATATGATGCTGAGCGCCATGTAAAAAGAAAAATCAGAAATAAGATAATATTTAAAATTACGGTTGCTGAAGGTTTTGCTAATGGCAGGCAACAACGGCAAGTGCGATGGTTTACTGTTGGAGTATTTGCGCTCATCGATAGCCAGTACGGGTATCAGCATGATCAAACCGGCAACTACTGCTATTCCCCAAATGGTATACTGCACGGCTTGGTTACGGTCGGCAATATCAAAATTGTGTTGTACCAGGTCGGCAAAGTTATTTACGAATGCGGCAATGATGATCCCTACCACAAAGCCCACCTGCTGAAATGATGACAGCTTTACCTTTTCGGCAGCCGTTTCGGTTAGTTCAGGCATCAGCGCGTTGTAGGGGATGATATAGGCTGTGGCTCCCATAAAGAAGAACACCAGTGTAGTAGTCAGCCACGATGCGTTGAGCATACTTTCGCCCTTAACCAATGGATAAAAGGTAAGGCAGCACGAAATTACGGCGGGCAATATGGCCCATTTCATAAATGGGATCCGGCGACCTTTAGGATTGGTACTTTTATCGCTGAGCGAAGCGATATAGGGGTCGAACAAGGCATCCACAAAACGCCCCGAAGCTGCTATCAGCGACATGATATTGAACAAGCCGAACACCAGTAACTGCGGCACCAAAGGGATCAGCCCGGCATTTGATGGCGGTAAATAATAATACGGAAGCATCACAATGATGATATTTGTCATCATGCTCCAACCCGTCATTCCGCAGGCGTATGCAAGCTGTTTGGTGAAAGGTAGTTTAGCGATTGGCATCACTGCAATATGCAAATTAAGTTACTAAAATTTACCGCGGGCTCTTATTTATATACGATCTTAAGCTAAACTCAAATTCAGCGGCATTTGTTCATTATGTTCATTTACAGCATTATTAAACATAATCGCTTCGCGTTCGTAGCTTTATAAAGACGAATATTCAATTCATCTGCCATGAATAATCTGGATGCCCTTTTTTATCAAAACCAGCAACCAATGTGGGTGTACGCCATCAACTCCCTGCTGATACTGGAAGTTAACGAGGCCGCGATAAAGCGCTATGGCTATTCGCGCGAAGAGTTCATTGGAAAAAGCACCCGCGACCTGCGGCCTGTTGAAGACATTCACTTACTTGAAGAAATTTTGAACAGCAAAGAGCCGAAAGATATTTATGAATCGGAGTTCAGGCATGTTACTAAAAGCGGCGCTATTTTCCATGTAGAAATACAGGCTTATGATATTGCTTACAATGATATACCCGCAAAGCTGATTCAGGCGCAGTGCATTGAGGCCAAAAAAGATATACAAGGCAAACTTCAGCTTACCGAATCAAAACTGAACCGTTTGCTGGATAGCACCACCATTGGTTTTTACCAGCTGGACCCTAACGGCAATATTACTTACTGGAATAACGCCGCAGAAAAATTGCTTGGCTACAACCGCGAGTATGTGCTGGGCAAAAATATATGGGATGTTTTCCCCGAAGCAGTGCATTCTGATTTTTACACCTACATTGAAAAAGCCTGCACGCACAAGATCAACGTAGAATTTACCGAATATTTTTGGCCCATACAACGATGGTTCTTTACTAATGCCTACCCCGGCGAAGATGGTATATTGGTACACTTCAGAGATGTAACCCATATTAAACTGGCACAGGAGGTATTACTCGAAAAAATAGAACAACTGAAGGAGATCTCCTTCCTTAACTCACATTATATCCGCAAACCGGTGGCAAGCCTGTTGGGCCTCACCAATTTAATAAAAGATAACGTAATACGCCCCGAGGAGTTTAAGGAGATTGCCGAGCAGGTACAGGCATGCAGTTACGAACTGGATGATGTGATTAAAACGATCAACAAAAAAGTAAACGACGGCGACGGATTAAAAGAACTCGCTTTTGAAATGGCAGAGTTTTGCATTAACGACCTGTTGAAAGATGTGATATGCGATTATAAAAACACCCACCCCACGCACCGTGTTGTTTTTAAAGCATCGGCCAATATCATGTACTACGGTAGCAAGCATGGTATACGTGTAGCGGTGGAGAACCTGCTGGATAATGCCATTAAGTTTTCGCCCTATGCCGATCATGTTGTGTTAACCTTAAGCAAGGTAAATCAAAACGCTGTGGTTTCTGTACAGGATTTTGGCGAAGGCATTGATTCGCGTGTACTTAACAAGATATTTTTAGGCTTTATAAAGAGGGATGTGTCGCGGGAGTTAGGTGAGGGCCTGGCCAAGGTTTCAACTGTAACCAGGCGCCATCACGGCAATGTTTGGGTGGAGAGCAGGCCGGGCAAGGGCACTGTATTCAGTGTGAGGCTGCCGCTATCTACCATGTCGGCCATTAAGGCGGGTATTAAAACAGATTGCAACAGCTACCGCGATCCGGGACTGGAGATCACTTACGACGAGGAAAACAAATATCTCCGGATGGACTGGCGTGGCTTTTTGAGCCTGCATACCATAAAAGCCGGTTGCCTTAAATTATGCGATCTTTTGAAAAAGCACGATTGCAAAATGGTGCTCAACAATAACGCCAACGTAATGGGTAGTTGGGAAGATGCCGCCGAGTGGGTAGGTAAAGAATGTTTCCCGATGCTGGAAGAAGCCGGACTGCAGTTTTTGGCATGGGCATACTCACCAAGTACGTTTAGCCGCCTCTCGGCAGATATGGCTATACGTGCGCTAAAGGGCAATGTTGTGATTAAAACCTTTAATGATAAGGACGAAGCCCGCCAATGGCTGGAGGAAGTAGGCAAAGCCGTATATATCGATCAGGACTAATTATAAACCCGAATAATAATCGTAGCCCCGTTCGGCCCAGTAATCGGGCGGGCGGGTATTGCTGAAGCTGATGGAGCCTATCCGTTTCAAATTCTTAATACCATACTTCACCGGGATGATCAATCGTAAGGGCTGGCCATTGTCCATCGGCAATGGTTTATCGTTTACCTCATAAGCCAGTAATGTTTGCGGGTGCAGGGCGCTGGGCATATCTACCCCCACATAGTACTTTTTATCGGGCGTAGCCAAACCTACATAACTAAGTTTAGCCTGTTCGTGCAGGTTATAATGTTCTACCAGATCTGTAAACTTTACACCTGCCCAATGCGAGATCTGGTCCCAGCCTTCCACGCATTTAAAATCGAAGATGATCTCTGTTTTGGGCAAGGCTTTCAAATCATCCAGCGAAAGCTGCAATATCTCTCCCCTGCCTTTATTGATCTGGAGTTTCCAGTCGGCAGGTTCAAAATCTTCATCCGCTAAGCCTATAAAACTATTTACCCGTACTTGTTTTGCCGCACGTGCTTTAGGGTAGGTTTTTACAAGGTTATTATTGCTGTACAGCCTGCGAAAAAACAGTTCGGTTTGGTTAAGCGCCCTCCGTAAAGGCTCGTGAGCATGCCCGGTTATCGAAGGTTTTTCTAAGGGCGACTTATATAACCATCGCCAGCCACCATAAGCCGCACCCGATAATACAACAAAGCTCCCCATCGAAATAAAGTTTCGCCTGCTTATCTTTTGCTCAATGGTGAGTTCTTTTTTTACCTTTTTCATGGGTTTACTTGTCATCGTCTGCTTTGGGTTTAATTTCAGGCTCGGGCTCAATAACAGGCGCAGGAGGTGCAGTTACCGGCTCATCAACCACTTCAAAACCTGTTATAACCGATCGAAAGTTACTCCACCCGGCCAATATCACCTGCACAATATGCACCACAAAAAACAGCACATAACCAATAGTTAACACAAAATGCCATATCCGCGCCAAGTGGTAACCTCCGCACAGCCAAACCAGCCAGTTGAACTGTACCGGTTTATAAATTGCCAGTCCGGTAATGATAGAGCCGAACCCCATCACGATAATGGCTGAGTAAGCAATGCGCTGGGCCGCGTTATATTTTTTTTGAGGCGGAGCCATCTTTCTAATATGCAGATCGTGCAGCAGCACCAGCCAGGCCTCTTTAAACGAGTGTTTATTAGGCAGCAACTCCCGCCATTCGCCCGAAAGCCAGGTGTATAACACATAAGCGATACCGTTCAGCAAAAAAGCCCACATAAACAAAAAGTGGAAGGCCATTCCTTCGGACAGGCGGCGTGTGATATGGAATGTTTTATAGAACCACTCCGGGAAAAACTTCACAAACGTATGCCCGAACAGCGTGATACTGTAAGCATCGTTAGCCCAATAGATCAGCATACCGCTCCATATCATAATGCTCAGCACCGGGAAATTTATCCAGTGTGCCCAACGTATGGCTAAAGGGTGTTTTTCTTTAATAACCTTCATGGTTGCTGTTCTTGTTCGGTATTTATCTTCAACGTTTTATAACGGCCATTGTTCCGTTGGTTGCGAAGGCCACTTTTGAGGCTGCCTCAATACCGCCGTTCGCGCTGTTCTGCACCAAGCCAATTACTTCGTAACCTCCAGTATTAAACCCTGTTGGCAATGGCAGGGTAATCGAACCTGATGCTTTATCGGCAGTAACCTGTTGTAGCTCACGTACTATTTGCACATGAGGTAATGTACGGCCTTCATTCTCGCCGCTTTTCACCACAGTACGGGCATTTTTCTGTACTAAAGCGAACAATAACACATCTTTAATACCGGCATTTTCAGCTTCATAATTAACGGTTACCCCACTTTTATCAACCTTTAGTCCGTTTAATAATAAGCGTGTGTTGTGTTGCTCCTTTAATGATGCGGTAATTGCATTCCGTAATGTTCCTTCCTGCGAACCTACAAATTCTGTTTTGCCGTTTACCACAACCTGCGGCGTATATACCGATGCACCCTTTATCCAACCGGTGTATTTGTATTGCCTTTCAGAATATGCATGTTTACTAAATGCATCTTTCCAGCCTAAACGGTTCCAGTAATCAACATGGTAGGCTAATATATATACCTGCTGATCTTTCTTTTCCTGTTGTATTTTTGCCAATACCGCATCTGCCGCAGGACAGCTTGAACATCCCTCTGATGTGAAAAGCTCTATAACAGCAAAACCTGTTTGCTTCTTATTCTCTTTGTATTCAGCGTGACCGCCGTTTTTGAAAGCGCTTGCTGTAAGCAATATGGTTACCAGGCATAGCAAGCTGTATAACTTTATATTTTTCATGTTGCTGCTTCTGTTTAATTTACTATGATGATTTACGTAATTAGTCGACGGTAAGGGTAAATCCTTACAATAAATTTTATCTTTTTATTATCTACCTCAAAATAAAGAAGTTAAATTTCAATTTTATTGTAAGGATACATAGCCGAATACGACTAATCATCTGACAAAACACTATAGTAATAATATATGGATGTAAATACGCCCGTACCCGACCCGGGTAAGTGGGTTAATAACTATGCCGATTTCCTGTTTGGATATGCTATTTCACGCTTAAACAATGAAGAACAGGCGAAAGACCTGGTACAGGAAACTTTTTTGGCCGCGTTAGAACGATTAGGAACTTTTGAAAACCGCAGTACAGAACGCACTTGGTTGGTAAGTATTCTTAAAAATAAAATAGTTGATGCCTACCGCAAAAAAGCGGGGAGTCCGGCTTTCAGCGAGATCAAGGCGATTGAAGAACAGCAGGACTTTTTTGATGAAGATACCGGGCACTGGAAATCCGAACACCAACCACTATCGTGGGGTGCCGATGGCAACGCGTTATTAACCAATAAGGAATTTAACAGCATACTGCAAAAGTGTATGCAAAAGCTGCCGCCTATGTGGATGTCGGTTTTCAGCATGAAACACCTGGACGATACGCCTACCGAAACCATTTGCACCGAACTCAAGTTAAGCGCGGCTAACTTTTGGGTTATTATACACAGGGCCAAGCTCAATTTGAGGGCATGCCTTCAAAAACACTGGCTATAAATTAAAGTAACATGAGCAGATTAAAAAACATACAAAACAACTGTAAGCACGCTACTTTTTTAATAGAGAAGAAGCATACCGATGGCCTTACATTCAGGGAAACGGTGGAATTGCGCATCCATCTCACCGGTTGTTCTATGTGCCGGTTGTTTAACAAGCAAAGCAGGCAGATCAACGAAATGGTAAAGCAATTGTTCAGGCGCTCGGCCGAAACCAGGCTGGATGATGCCTACAAACAGCGCCTGCAAAACCTGATTGATGATGAACTGAATAAAAATTAAAAAATGCCGTAAGGTTTGTAAGCAAACTGCGACTAAGCAGGAAACAAACAAATAAAAATGAAAACGAATCAATCAGTAAAAATCAGCAAATCAATTTTATTAACAGTAGTTGCCGCATTTGTAATTACCATCGGCAGCGTGCTTAATGTACAGGCATCAACCATCGTCCCAATTAAAGGCGGACATATTACCGCTGCCAGCGATACCGGCAAAACAAAAAAGAAGGCCGACAAAGTGAAAGCCAAGAAAAAAGGCAAAATGGACAAAATGGGATCGGATAAAATGGGCGACGATAAGATGGGTAAGGATACCGGCAAAATGTAATTCCTTTTTTAGTTGGAAGTTGTGATAAAAGAGAGGGCTTCGGTCCTCTTTTTGTTTTAACTCAACTAATCTACGTTGCGTGATGCATTATTGGTTAACATGTGAAGGCGGCGGGACGCCGCGTAATAGTCGTCACTCGGCCGGAGCCTTATCGACTGCGGTACTCCCCTTTTCTGTTTTCACCCTCTTTTTGCTTGCAAAAAGGGTCGCCCAGCGAAGCGAAGGCAGGGTGAGTCACTCGCCGCTAATGTACAATTCCGTTCCCTCAAAAGCCTCCAATTCCTGCTGGTTGTGGCTAACTATCAACACCGTACAATTCAATTCGGCGAACAGCTTTTTTAAATCACTTATCAGCGAAGCTTTAACTTCCTTATCCAGTGCCGAAAATGGCTCGTCCATCAGCAGTACTTTGGGTTTTATGGCGATGGCCCGCAGTATGGCCAGCCGTTGCTGTTGCCCGCCGGACAGGTAAGCAGGTTTATGCGTGGCGAAAGCCTCCAATCGGCCTATTGTTAATAAGCGTTTAATCCAGTCTGCATCTGTAGTAGCATATTCCAGGTGTTGCTGCACCGTCATGTTGGGGAATAAGGCATAATCCTGAAATACAAAGCCTACCCGCCGTTTTTGCGGAGAAAGGTTAAGCTGTTTAGTTGTATCCAGCCAGGTTTCGCCATTTACAGTAATTGTTCCCGCTTCGGGATTTATCAAACCGGCTATTACTTTCAACAAGGTACTTTTACCCGCACCCGATGGCCCGTAAATTTTGGTAACGCTACCTGCCGCGAATTGGTGATTCAGCTTTAGTGCCTGCTGCCCGTTGTAAGCCTTAAGCTTTTTTTCAAAATCTACTATTATCATTCCAGCGGGCTTTTGGCTTGGTACCGGTTATAAATAAATACGCTGCTCACCATTACAAAGGTAATGCACAGCAATATCAGCGAATAATTGCCTGCCGAAGCATAATCCATCTGCTCAACAGCATCATACACCGCTATGGATGCCACGCGTGTTGTGTTCGGGATGTTGCCACCTATCATCAGCACCACGCCGAACTCGCCCAGCGTATGCGCGAAGGTGAGTACTGTGGCAGTTAATAATGATGGCTTTATGTTGGGCAGCAACACTTTTACAAAAGTTTGCCACTTGCTTTTACCCAGTGTGTAAGATGCCTGCGACAATGAAACAGGCAACTGCTGCAAGGCCGACTTTACAGGGCCTATCATAAACGGCATACTGTAAATAACCGATGCCAATACCAGGCCTTCAAACGAAAATACCAGTTGCACATCAAATGTATTCTGCAGCCACTTACCAAAGCCATTTTGCGGACTAAAAGCCAGCAGCAAATAAAAACCCAGCACCGATGGCGGCAATACCAGCGGCATGGTAATAACAGCCTCAATAATAATTTTAAAGAATGATCGTCCTTTTGATAACCACCAAGCCGCAGGTAAACCTACCAGCAGTAAAATAAACGTGGTTATCCCTGCCAGCTTTAGCGTAAGCCATATAGGCGAAAGATCTATCAAAAAAATATGGGCTATGTTCACAGCGTTTTATAACCGTATTGTTTAAATATACGTTTTGCAACGGGGCTTAATATATACTGATAAAATTTTTGAGCCTGTATATTGTCCTTAGCATGGGTTAGCAGCACTATACCCTGCTGTATGGGCGCGTACATTTTTGTATCGATGGCTTTCCAATATAAAGGCTGCGTTTCTTTCACTAACGATTGCGTAGTGAAACCCACCTCAACCACACCTGTGGTGATATAAGTGTTCACCTGTGATATGCTTTCGCCATAAACAGCTTTGGATTTTATTTTATGGAGGATACCGGCCTTTGTCAGCGCTTCTTCGGCTGCTTTGCCGTAAGGTGCTATTGCCGGGTTGGCTATGGCTATTTTTTTTACCGATTTGCTTTGCAGCAGTTGTTGCCAGTTATTAAAGGCCAGTTGCTTGTTGCTGCAAATAATCAGGCTGCCCAAAGCATATACCTCCGGCTTATCGGTAGCCGAACCGTCTTTATACAGTTTCTCCGGGAAATCCATATCGGCCGACAGGAATACATCGTAAGGCGCACCGTTGCTTATTTGTGCCACCAATTTGCCCGACGAACCCGAAACAGGTTCTATATCGATGCCCGTGCGCATTTTAAAATCTTTTTGCAGGGCTATAATTACCGTTTGCAAGTTGGCCGCCGCCGCTACCTTTACAGTTTGAGCCGATGCGTGCAGCATTGCAAACAGGCAAATAACTGTAATACACAGCTTTATTTTTATTGGGGATATAATATTGATCATATACGCTATTTATACCTACTCAATTATAAACAAAAAAAGCCGTGCCTGGTGAGGCACAGCTTGGTAAATAAATATAAAGGTCAGTTAATATTTATCAAATTCTTATATACTTACAATTCTTCGTCGTGTTGCGAGATGTCCAAACCAACCAGTTCCTCTTCCGGAGTAACACGCAGTTTGCTGATCATGTCAGTTACTTTCAGCAGGATGAAAGAACCAACGAAAGCGAATACCGATACGCCGGCCAATGCAGCCAGGTGGATCAGGAACAGGTGCGTATCACCGTAGAACAAACCATTACCGGTGGTATTGGCACCATTCACATTCTGATGAGCGAAAACACCCGTTAACAGCATACCTACCATACCGCCTACACCATGGCAAGGGAATACATCCAAAGTATCATCGATAGAAGTTTTGCTTCTCCAGATCACTACCAGGTTACTTACCACTGCGGCAACTATACCAATGATGAGTGAGTGAGGAATAGTCACAAAACCCGCAGCCGGGGTAATAGCCACCAAACCAACCACCGCACCTATACAGGCACCAACCACTGAAGGTTTTTTACCGCGCAGCATATCAAAGAAGATCCAGGCGATGGCAGCAGCGGCAGAAGCCGTAGTAGTAGTACCCAAAGCAGTAGCAGCAAGCGCGTTGGCACCTAAGGCAGAACCCGCGTTGAACCCGAACCAGCCGAACCACAGTAAACCTGTACCTAACAGTACATAGCTGATACGTGCAGGTGAATGCGCTTTATCGGTACGTTGTTTCAAATAAATAGCAGAAGCCAAAGCAGCCCAGCCTGCAGACATGTGTACCACGGTACCACCTGCAAAATCAAGCACGCCTAATTTAAAGAAGAAACCATCCGGGTGCCAGGTAGCGTGCGCCAAAGGCGCGTAGATGAATATCATGAATAAGCAAAGGAAGATCACATAAGAGTTAAAGCGGATACGCTCGGCAAATGCACCGGTGATCAAAGCCGGGGTAATTACCGCGAACTTTAACTGGAACATGGCGAACAATACCAATGGGATAGTAGGGGCTAAAGACCAGGTAGCATTACCCAGCATGCCTTTCATCATGAAGAAAGTGCCGGGGTTACCGATAAAGCCACCGCCGATATCATCACCGAAGGCAAGGCTGAAACCGAAGATCACCCAAAGGATGGTGATCACGCCCATACACACAAAGCTTTGCATCATGGTAGAGAGTACGTTCTTTTTGCTCACCATACCACCGTAGAAGAAGGCCAGGCCCGGGGTCATGATGAGTACAAGGGCGGTACTTACCAGTAGCCATGCGGTGTCGCCGCTGTCGATCTGGCTGTCTTTTACAGTAGTTACATCTACCGATGGGTAAACCAGCGCCAGGATCACTACTACGACAAGTAATAAGAAGGGTAGGATTTTTTTCATGTTTTATAGTTTTTAGTTAGGGTTATTTATATTGTTTAATACAAAGCGGTTAAATTCAAAGCTTTCATCTTTATTTAATCGCTCCATTTTTAAAAATTACCATTTTTTAAAGCTATTTGTTAAACATTATTTGGCCGCATCCAAAAAACAATATATAATCTGTTTATCAACCCCTCGTCAAATCTTTAAAATAATTCAATTTAATGATTTATCTCATTGTTTGATTGCCAATTTTCTCAATAGTTCTGCAATATTGATAAAATTTATAATATTTTAAAGAGTTTTTTAAAAAAATTTGAATAAATATCCTTTACTAACTTAAATATTAAAAAACAAAACATCTTTATCATAGTTACAAAGCATATCTTCCTCTCCAATTTGGAATATTTTTATAAAAACTTAATAAATTATAAAAACACAGACATATAACTACTCCATAAACCAAAAAAGCCCGACTGAAAGCAGCCGGGCCGGATATTTTAGTTGAAATTATTAGTTCTGTGTTATAGGTTCGTGGTATTTATGGCAGGCCTGCGCGCAATTATTGCATGCTTCGGCGCATTTTTGGCAATGTACGTGCTCATGTTTGCTGCATTCGGTGGCACATTGGCGACAAATTTCTTCGCAAAGCAATAAATACTGTAATGAAATATCAGCTCCGCGTTGCAGCAACCTCGCGGCCAGGGCGCATATATCGGCACAATCACGATCGAGGCTTACACAGCCTGCCATCATTTTAACATCATCCTCCTGCAAACATGCCGAAGCACAATTTTCGCAAGCCAAAACACAATCCAACAGTGTTCTGATCAGGTCCTGGTATTCACTATTGTTTTTCATGGTGGTTAGTTTATTAATAAGTACCACCACAAACAGTGTATAGTTTTTATAAAAACAAAAAAGGCGGCAAACCTAAGTTCACCGCCTCGTTATTATTAATCACTAAAAATTTATTGTCCGCTATCGGCAGGTACGGGTGCAGCGGGTGCGGTATTTTCATCCTCGTCAGATGGTACGCCTACTACTTTATATACCTTATTATCGTTAGCATCATGGTCTTCTTTGTAATAAACCCCATCCGGAGATACAAACAGTTTTTCACCATTTACTTTAACCTTGCGGGTGTCCTGAGGCAAATCGGTAACGATATCGCCTACCAGTGGCAATTGCTCATCGTAACCGGCCTCATCAGTATTCAGCTGACCATCTTTACCGGCTACCTGGTAAGTGGTAGTGCCATCATCTTTAGTTACCTGCTGATAGTAAACACCATTCATCTCGTAATATTGTTGCCCGTTGATCACTATTGAAGATGCTTTTGAAGGCAGTTCTTTAATTTCGGCACCTACCGGCGGCTCCACTACGGTGTACTGATCGTTCAGTTGCTGATAGTATAAACCATCGCTGTAATAGTATTGTAGGTTATTCCAGTAAAAAGGATAGTAACCATAAGGCAAAACGCCGATACTAAAACCTATATGAGGCATATAATATGAGTTATAATAGCCGCGATAGTAATTATAAAAACCACGGTTGCCATAACCATAATAACCGCCTCCGTAATAACGGCCGCCACGATAATAACCGCGGTTGTTGCCATAATATGGGTTACGGTAAACCCTTTGGTTATATGCGCCACGGTTGTAATAACCGCCACGGCTTATACGTGTATTGTATGAATTATTGTACCTGTTGTTGCCGCTAACGCCATAAGAAGGACGCGTACCCGGCGCAATACCTACACGATTATTATATGAACCACCGTAAGATGGACGAACCGTAGCAGCACTACCCGAAGGGCGCGAAAAGCTACCGCTTGATGGGCGGGAGAAACTGCCGCTCGACGAAGGACGCGAAAAACTGCCGCCACCGCCACCAAATGATGGACGCGAAATACCCACACTACCGCCGCCGCCGCCGCGAGAACCACCGCCACCACGAGAACCACCGCCTCCGCGTTGCGCATCAGCCGAGAGTATAGTAAACGAACATAAAAGTCCGCTCAGGGCGATGTAAAGCAAATTTTTATATGACCTTTTCATTTTGAATATGTTAAGCACTCAGTATTGGTTTGTACTGATATGTAATAGACTATTGTATGTTTAAACGGTTTAACGTGCTTTAAATTATTTTGTTAAGAAAATTGACTGTCATTTAATTAACACATTGCCGGGAGATTAGTTCTCCATCTTGTCATTTCGAACGCAGAGAGAAATCTTCTTCGCCTTTTATGTTTGCTACCTGTAAATAACAGAAGATCTCTCCTCGTTCCTCGTCGAGATGACAAGGGGAATCAGGTAAAATCCGCGACAAAAAAATATTTTTTGAAACCAAATAATAACTTAATAGCTTAGTATATAATTATATACCTAAAATTATGAAAATAACCAACAGTCATTTAAATGAGTGCGACAACCATTTAAATGAAACCGGCGCGCGCTCCCATGCCGCTAATCAGCAACGTTATCTTACATTAGCGCATGATCCTAACGAGCATGACGATGATGACGACAGCTACGGGCTGTGATCAGATCTCTTCGGCGATAAAAATGAACGGTTGATCAAATTGCAGGCTGAAAAAGCCATCGTGCAGGGTTTGTAACCTGTCTTTCGCCAAAACGGACAACCCGCTGTGCTGAACATTATGGGGCTGTAGCAGCAGCTCGATAATTTCACCGGCGGGTTTCCATTTACTAAAGCCTGTGGTTACCGGGTAAATCTTTTTATGATCGTGGTAGATAACGAGGTTGATCTTATCGGCAAAAAACTCAAAACTATGCAGATCGAGCTCATCGGTAACGATATTCACCGAAGGGTATCCCTGCGCTACCAGGCATTTCATAGCCGCCAGCGCAAAGCTGTCATCACCGGCAGGCATCAGTTTTACATCTGATTGCAGGTCGGCATCCGCCTGATTGGCTATCAGCCAGTCGTATTTAATGCCTTGCGCGTTGAGTATTTCGGCCGTATCGGGGGTAACGATCAAGGTAGGGCTCCACTCCAGTAACTGGCCCAACAATTCATCCTCAAAATTATCTAAACCGAGCACCAGTAAAGCAGGTTCCTGTTTTTCGCGCACTACATGATGGGATGACATTGGGTGTTAGTTTTATGTTAATGTGGCAAAAATAGCAATTGTTTATAAAGACGCTATCGTGTGACTGACCGCGATGGTAATTGAACCGTTTTCACACCCGAGCCTTTTTCCAAAATAATTTTAGCGAACAAGATTTGATCAGGATCTGCCTCGTAGTTCGTCAATTTTAATGATTGATAGCCCGCTTTTCTTATCACAACATCAAAGGTGCCTTTTGTAAAACCTATGGAAAAAAAGCCCTCGCTACTTGTAAACGCTCCCTTATGCGATTGTTCCACATTTAATTCAACATTAACTACGGGAACAGTATCTGTTATGTCATCATGATGAGTTATTTCATAAACGTTGCCTTCTATAAGTGCAACAGTAGTATCTCCGTAACCCTTATATTCAAACTTTACTACTCTGCTTCCCTGTTTTTGCTGCCTTGCCGTGCATGCACAAATAAAAAGCATTACTATACAACTGAAGAATAATTTACCGCGCATAACATACCGCTTTAGTAAATAAAGATAAATATTGCCAACAAAACAACCTCCATTATAGTTTATATGTACATCATGAAACGTTACACAACTATTTTATTACTGCTATTAGCCGGTACTACACTTACAGCCAGCGCGCAATCAACCAAAAAAGCAGCTTCAAAATCATTATACAGCAAGATAATCGCTTTAGATAAAGAAGTTTTTGATGCCTATAACAAATGTGACCTTGATAAATTTGAAGATTATTACGACAGCGATGTGGAGTTTTTTAACGACCGCACGGGCTACACCGAATCGCGCCACGATTTGATGAAATCTATGAAATCGGTATGCGAAAATGGTGGAATGATGCGCCAACTGGTAAGTGCCAAGGTATATCAACTCGATTTTTATGGCGCTATGGAAATGGGCGAACACCGCTTTTACAAAATGGTAAACGGTAAAAAGGAACCACAAGGTTCGGCCAGTTTTATCACTATATGGAAACAAAAGGATGATAAATGGAAGATCACGAGGGTGATCAGCTACAATCATAAAGACTAACAACAATATTAACACCTGATTATCGAGAACCGGGCGGGACGTTCATTCCCGCCTTTTTTGTGCTTTTTCTAATTTTCGGATCTTATCCAAAGGTGTTAGGAAGAACACAAAAAAGATGGATCTTTTGAAATATCTGACTGTAATTTAGAATACGAGATTTGACAACTTTTAAAAAGTTGTCAAATCTTAACAAAGCGCAGAGGACACGACGAGATTGCTTCGCACCTCGCAATATATAGAACTATATCCACATTAACCGCTCCGCGATCTCAGCGAAAAACTCCCCTCCTCAGCGGTTAAAAACTAAAATCTCAAAAAATGGGCATGGCGAAAAGAAGATGCTTCACTCCGTTCAGCATGACAGTAAAAGAAAGAGAACTAAATGGTAAAAATTCCTTTACCCAAATAACAATCCAAATACCTCTTCAATGTTACCTACCACTTTTACATCAATGGTGTACCTCGATAGGTCGATGCTTTTTTTATTGCCCGCTTTGGGGAGGTTGTATTTGGAGATGAATATTTGCTCGAAGCCCAGTTTTTGTGCTTCGGCGATGCGTTGTTCTACACGGTTAACGGCACGGATCTCCCCCGATAGCCCGATCTCACCTGCGAAGCATGTTTTTGAGGGAATAGGCATGTCCTCGTGCGATGAGATGATGGCCGCCGCCAGGCCAAGGTCGATAGCAGGGTCTTCTACACGGATTCCGCCGGTGATATTCAGGAACACATCTTTAGTGCCAAGCCTGAAGCCACAGCGTTTTTCGAGTACGGCCAGCAGCATGCTCATACGACGCGTATCGAAGCCTGTAGCGGTACGCTGAGGCGTGCCGTAAGCCGAAGTGCTCACCAGTGCCTGCGTTTCTATCAGCATGGGGCGCATGCCCTCTAAAGTGGCTGATATGGTGATGCCGCTCAAAGGCTCATCACGTTGTGATAACAATATTTCGGACGGATTGGATACCTCGCGCAAACCCTCGCCAAGCATTTCGTAAATACCCAATTCAGATGCCGAACCAAAGCGGTTCTTCACCGCGCGTAATATGCGGTAAACATGGTGCCTGTCGCCCTCAAACTGCAAAACAGTATCAACCATGTGCTCCAATATCTTTGGCCCGGCAATGGTGCCGTCCTTAGTGATATGCCCTATCAGGAAAACCGGTGTAGAAGTTTCCTTGGCAAAACGCAGTAACTCGGCAGTACACTCCCGTACCTGCGATACACTGCCCGGGGTAGATTCGATATGTGATGAGTGCAGCGTTTGGATAGAATCTATCACCACCAGATCAGGTTCCAGTTGCTCTATCTGCTTAAATATATTTTGAGTAGAGGTTTCGGTTAATATGTAACAGGCTCCGTTTGCGATTTCGGATTTCGGATGTTCAATTTCGGATTTACCATATTCCTGTTTCCCGCTTCCCGTTTCTTGGTTATCAAAAGCTCCCCCTTCAGGGGGCTGGGGGGTTAACCTTTCCGCACGCATCTTGATCTGCCTTTCACTTTCCTCGCCCGATACATAGAGCACCTTCATCGTCGGCATATTTAGTGCCAGTTGCAGCATCAGGGTCGACTTTCCTATACCCGGTTCACCACCAATCAGCACCAGCGAGCCGGCTACAATGCCGCCCCCCAATACACGGTTAAACTCTTTATCGGGGGTGAGTATGCGGTCTTCTTCACGAAAAGTAATATCGGCTACCGGTACCGGTTTATTGGAACGCTGTAAACTTGTGGATGGCGCTTTCCAGTCGGGTACGGATGTATTCGCTTTTTCCAGAATTTCTTCGGCAAAAGTATTCCATTGTGAGCATGAGGGGCATTTACCCAGCCACTTAGCCGACTCGTAGCCACAGCTCTGGCAAAAGTATGCGATCTTAGTTTTAGCCACGTTGTTTGATGTACAGATTATTGATGTGCAAATGTGCAGAATAAAATCTAAAAACTAAAATATTTAGCATTTTATACTGCCTCCTCCAAAACAAAAAACGGGCAGATACTTTTAGCATCTGCCCGTTTAATCTCTGCTTTTGTTGCAGAATATTATAATTTGATTTCTTCGTCTTTTGAGGAGAAGAACCTGAACTCGGTGATTTGGTAAGCGGGATTGCTTTTCACCTTTATCCATTGCCCATACTTAAAGTACCACTTCATCTGGCGGTTATAGATGCCTTTTTTAATGTAGGCCTCAATGTATGGGTGCACGCAAAGCGTAATTTTTTTCTCGTTTTGCTCTACCAGTATATAATTGAAATTGTTTTCAATATCATCAAGCAGCAAAACGGTTGGGCGTATAGCTCCTGTACCATGGCATGTAGGACATACCTCATTGGTAACAATGTTCATTTCGGGGCGCACACGTTGCCGCGTTATTTGCACCAGGCCGAATTTACTTGGCGGTAAAATAGTGTGCTTAGCACGGTCGTGCGCCATTTCGGCACGCAGGTAATCAAAAAGCTCCTTACGGTTGGTTGGCTTGTGCATATCGATAAAATCGATCACCACAATACCGCCCATATCGCGCAGGCGTAACTGACGGGCAATTTCGCGCGCAGCCTCTTTGTTTACCTGAAAAGCGTTCTCTTCCTGGTTCTCTTTATTAGCTGTACGGTTACCGCTGTTTACGTCAATAACGTGCAGGGCTTCGGTATGCTCAATAACCAGGTAGGCGCCACCGGCAAGGTTAACTGTTTTGCCAAAGGCAGATTTTATCTGCTTTTCAACACCATAATGTTCAAATATAGGGTCGCGGTGCTTATGCAGGCGCACTATACTTTCCAGGTCGGGTGATATTTCATGTACATAAGAGCGTACTTCCTCATACATTCCGTTATCATTCACATAAATGCTTTGAAAATCAGAATTGAGGATGTCTCTCAAAATGGTAGAAGTGCGATCAATTTCGCCTAATATCTTCTTAGCCGGCTCAACAGACGGTAACTTGGTGATCAGGGTTTCCCACTTGGTAATTAAATCAAGCAGGTCCTTTTGCATTTCGGTTACGCCTTTACCTTCAGACACCGTGCGGATAATTACACCAAAATGCTTCGGCTTAATGCTTTCTACTATTTTACGCAGGCGAACACGCTCTGTATTGCTTTTAATTTTCTTTGAGATAGATATTACCTCAGAGAAAGGAACAAGCACCACATAGCGGCCTGCAATAGATAGATCGGCACTTAAGCGCGGGCCCTTTGTTGAAATAGGTTCCTTCGCTATCTGTACAGGAATAAGCTGGTTCTTCGATAAAACTTCGGATATCTTACCACCCTTGTTTATATCAGCTTCAAGCTTCAGGTTATCTAAAAGCTTTGACTGATATCCCCCACTACGCACTTGCTTGGTTAATTTAAGCAGGCTTTGCACCTGCGGACCAAGATCAAGATAATGCAAAAACGCATCCTTCTCATAACCAACATCAACAAAGGCAGCATTTAAGCTGGGCATTATTTTTTTAATACGGCCCAAATAAATATCACCAACGGTATAAGCGTTAGTAACTGTCTCTTTATGAAGCTCTACGAGTTGTTTATCCTGTAAAAGTGCAATGGTAGCCCCGTTGGGGGATGAATCGATAATTAATTCTTTTATCAACTGCTACTCCATTTCTTAAAGCAGCTACCGTAGCAGCCGCAAATAAATAAGAACGTAAAAACAAGAACACAAAAAATATGCCTGCTAAAAAGCAGGCAATAAGCTGTTAATTAAAACAGCTTATTTCTTTTTATGTCTATTTTTTCTTAAACGTTTTTTACGTTTGTGGGTAGCCATTTTATGTCTCTTACGTTTTTTACCGCTTGGCATAGTACTAATTTTTTAAATATTGTTAAACTTATTTTAATTCCTTTATGTATTCATCAATGCGCTGGCCGAATGCCGGGTCAGGCATCATTTCCTTACATTTGTTGTAAGCCTCAATAGCTTCTTTTTTCTGCCCCAGCTGTTTATAGCTTTCGGCCAGGTAAAAATACGGCTCCACTTCGGCCTTTTGGGCTATAACGGTTTTAAACCGGCCTATAGCCTTGTCATACTGTCCCGATTTCATGGCAAACATACCTAAATTAAGGTTAGCATTGCGATTGTTCGGGTCCTGCTTCACTACTTCAAGCAGCAGGCTAATTCCTTGCATTGGGCTTGGTGCGCCGCCATTTACATAGGCCACACCTAAGCCTGTTTTAACATCCAAATTATCAGGCGCAAGTTTACGTGCTGTTTCAAATGCCTCAACCGCGTTGGCAAGGTACGTTGGCTGTGCCGTGGTATCCTGCGTAAGCTTATAAGCATCATTAAAACGGTTACCTGCTTTTACCCAGCTATCGGCCGTGCCTTCTTTAGATGCAACATCTTTATAATAGAAAGCGGCAGGCCCCGGCTGGTTAACATCATCCCACTGTGTTGCAAGTTCTTTTTGAATAGCCAGCTTACCGGCGTCATCAGCAGTAACTTTTAACTTCGCTTCAAGATCGTTGATCTTTGCGGCAAGTGCCTCACCAATGGCTGCTTTTGATGTTTCAGATACCTGTTCAACACTTACTGTTGCCGCCGGATGATCATGATCGTCCGTTGAAGCAACACCACCAGCCGACCGTGTTTCTTTAGGTTTTATTAAACCCTTAACCGGCTGATAATACAAAACAGCAGAGATAATGGCTATAACCGCTACTACCGCTATTTGTATCTGTGTTTTTTTCATGATAATTGTTTGTAAAATTATTTGGTTGCTTTACCTGGTTTGTTACCTGTTTTTACTTTTTCAACAAAAGTTTTTGCAGGTTTAAAGCTTGGTACAAAATGCTCGGGGATAATGATGGCAGTATTCTTTGAAATATTACGCGCTGTTTTTTTAGCTCTTTTTTTAACAACAAAACTTCCGAAACCTCTCACGTAAACATTTTCGCCGGCAACCATCGAGCCTTTTACTACTTTAAAAAACGCCTCAACAGTCTCCTGTACATCAACTTTCTCAATACCTGTTTTCGATGAGATTTCAGTTATAATTTCTGCCTTAGTCATATCTGATTTTTCTATTTAATTTTATATAATTACTTAACTGTTTTGGGGTTGCAAAAGTATTGCTTTATTCCGAAAGATTGAAATTTTGCGATGTTTTTTTTATTCACCTTACAATCGTGTGTTTAATTCATGTATAAAAAGAACTTTGTAGCCCTTATGCTTGTTACTTTTGCCTGATGGATTTTGCTGCAGAATTATTGAAATGGTACCAACAAAACAAGCGCGATTTACCATGGCGCAACACTACCGATGCTTATATTATATGGCTTTCTGAAGTAATTTTGCAACAAACAAGGGTTGAACAGGGCATGCCCTATTTTTACCGCTTCTTAGAACGGTATCCTGATGTAAATAGTTTCGCAAATGCTGCCGAAGATGATATTTTAAAACTTTGGCAAGGCCTTGGTTATTACTCACGGGGCCGTAATATGCTCAAAACAGCCCGCCTTGTGCAACAGGATTGTGACGGAATTTTCCCGACAGCCTACGATGAGCTGCTTAAATTGAAGGGAATTGGCGAGTACACCGCGGCAGCTATCTCCTCTTTTTCGGCAGGCGAAGTAAGGGCTGTGGTTGACGGAAACGTATACCGCGTACTGGCCCGCTATTTTGGTATTGATGAGCCTATCAATTCAACAGGTGCAAAAAAAACCTTCCAAACCATCGCCACCGATTTAATTAATAAGAAAATGCCGGGATTGCATAACCAGGCCATGATGGAGTTTGGCGCAATGCTTTGTAAACCTAAAAATCCGGGTTGCGGTATTTGTCCTGTACGTATTGGCTGCTATGCCTTTAAGCATAATGCCACCACTTATTTACCGGTAAAACTTAAAAAATTAAAAGTGCGCGAGCGCTTTTTGAACTATTTTTTAATTACCGACGGCGATAAAATATTAATGAATAAAAGGGGCGAAAATGATATATGGGCAAATATGTATGATTTACCGCTTATAGAAACGCAAACATTATTACCTGCAAATGAGTTATTTAACCTGCCTGAAACAAAAGAATATTTTGGCAGTATAATAAATAATACAGAAATATTACCTGTACAAAAACACATTCTTACACATCAAAGGTTATATGTAAGGCTGATAAAGTTAAATACTCAGCCTGTTAAATTAGAACAAAAATGGTTTTACACAGAGGTACAAAACTTAGAAAAACTGGCCCTGCCAAAAATCATTTTTATATTTCTAAAAAATATTTTTAATTTGTAGAATAATTTTGCGTTAATTTACCTCCATGTCTGGAATTAATAAAGTAATACTTATAGGCCACTTAGGCAAAGATCCCGAAGTACGTTATTTAGATGGCGGCGTATCAGTAGCGAGTTTCCCGCTGGCTACGTCTGAAACCTTTAACAAAGATGGCCGCAAGGTTGAACAAACAGAATGGCATAACATAGTAATGTGGCGTAGTTTGGCCGATGTGGCAGCCAAGCACCTGCAAAAAGGCAAGCTTGTTTATATTGAAGGCAAGCTGCGCACGCGCTCGTTTGAAGATAAAGAAGGAATAAAAAAATATACTACCGAAGTGGTAGCCGAAAATTTTACAATGCTCGGTCGCAAAAGCGACTTCGAGAACGACAATCGTCCGGTTACGAAAACCGATGGGGCCAGCGAATATAACAGCGCTGCCGAAACCGACGATTTGCCTTTCTAACCACTCTTTTACATAAACCCAAAAGATAAGAAATAAGCCTTGCCATCCCCGGTAAGGCTTTATTTTTGTTTTATTTTAGAAGATTTTTGTCAATTGCAAAAATTTTAAACCTTTTGAACTTTGAAGGTAAAATGACGATGGTTCACAACCACTCTCCACTGTCATGCTGAGGAACGAAGCATCTATCGCAGATAAGTATAGCGAAGAAGATTCTTCATTACGAATGACAGTTTTTTAATACCTCATGGCCAGGAACGAAGCAATCTCTACTTAGGTTGAGGCTTGTGCTATAATTAACGTTAGTCTGCTCTTGGGCGCAGGGCCCCATTACTTTTGAGGGCAAAAGTAACAAAACCCTTGTCCAGCAAAAGGCTTCTTTGCCGCACAGCCCCCACCCTGCAAAACGTGCAGAACTTAGGGCTGGAACTTTTGCCCCGCCCCGTTATTCCATCCTGCATGCAACAAGCTCCTATGCCCGCCATTGCGCTCATGGCCACAACAATTCTGCCCGTTTTCGCCCGAAGCTGTTTGCTGACGGAGAAGGAAGCCTCACCTAAATCCTCTCCAAAGGAGAGGACTTTAAAAGTAGCCCCACGCTGTCGCGAGTTTAGCAGAGTGTAACTCGTGACTTGTGCATGGCGTAAGCTTTCAGCTTACCGTCCCGAAAAATTTCTTTACAGCACCAAAAAAAAGTCCCTGTTCAAATTGAACAGGGACTTTTTTAAACTCATTATCGGCCTCCCGGAGGGCAATGTTCTTTTAAATATTGGGTGTACAGCGTGCGCAGGTGCAGTGATGTACCTGGTCCTTCTGATATGGAGTGCGTACGGTTAGGGTACGACATCAGCTGGAACTGCTTGTTGTATTTAACCAACTCGTTTATCAGTTGCTCGGCATTGTTGTAGTGCACATTATCGTCGCCGGTACCGTGTATGTACAGCAGGTTGCCTTTTAGGTTTTTAGCGTTGCTAATAGGTGAACCTCTTATAAAGTATGAACGGCCTTCGTCGTCGGTTGGTACGCCCATGTAGCGTTCCTGGTAAATGTTGTCGTAAGTTAACTGGTTGCCTACGGCAGCTATGGCTATACCTGTTTTGTAAATTTCGGGGAATTGGAATAGCAGGTTAAGCGTTGATGAACCGCCACCGCTCCAGCCCCACACGGCTACACGACTGCTATCGATATAAGGCCATTTCAAGATCTCTTTTGCGGCCATTGCCTGGTCGCGAATGTTGATAACGCCAATGTTGCGGTAAATAGCCTTGCGCCATTCACGGCCCCGGGCTAAAGGCGCGCCACGGTTATCCACAGAGATATAAACATAACCGTCATCGGCCATATTGCCGGTGTACATGCGGTTCATGCCTGCGCCATAAGTATCGGCAGCAGTTTGCGAAGCCGGCTCGCCGTATACGTAAAATACAACAGGGTATTTTTTCGATGGGTCGAAATTGTTAGGTTTTTTAACCCAGCCGGTAATATCAATACCGTCAACCGTTTTCACCGTAAAAAACTCGACAGGGTTCTTTACATCTTTAGCTACCGCGATGGTTTGGCCGGTAAGGTGCTTATGATCGGGCAGGCTGATGGTTTCGCTTTGGTAAGCGGTATTGGCATTTGAAAAATTATGAATAGCCATTTTACCGTTCGGCGAAAGCGTATAATCGTGCGAACCCGGCTGATCTGCCGGAGTTATACGCTCGGGTTTACCACCGCTTATTTTAACACGGTACAGGTACTCCTGCGTAGCATTATCCGGCGAAGCCGTGAAATAGATAAAACCTCCCGGCTCATCAATAAGCGATACGCTGATTACATCATAGTTCGCTTTAGTGATCAGGGTTTGCTTGCCTTCGCGGCTGATGCGGTAAAGGTGTCTCCAGCCGTCTTTCTCGCTCGACCAGATGAACTCCTTGCCTTTATTAACCCAATCCCAGCCAATGGCCTCGCCTTTGGCATCAATCCAGGCTTTATCGGTTTCGGTATAAATACCGCGGGTGGTACCGTTTGATACATTGCCGATGAAAATTTTGCACTCATTTTGCGCGCGGTTAAGCTGCTGCAAAATAATCTCGTTAGGGTTGGTAGTAAACTCCATACGAGGGATGTAGTGCTGTATGTTATCGCCGGGTACATTAATCCATTGGGTTGCGCCGCCATCAACACTTACCACGCCAATTTTGCATGAACTTGGATCCTGACCGGCAGTAGGGTATTCAACCGGAACGTTGAACGAATAAGCGCCGCTATCGGTGGTATTCAGCATCAGGTAGTTCTTAATTTTGCGGGCATCAATTTGCCAGTAGGCTATTTTCTTGCTATCCGGCGACCAGCGGAAACCGTCGCGGCAATCAAATTCTTCCTCGTAAGCCCAGTCGAACGTGCCGTTGATCAGTCTTGATGAACCATCAGTAGTCAGCGCTTTTGTTGCGCCGGTTGCCAGATCTTCCACATAAACATTGTGCTCGCTCACGTAGGCCACTTTGGTACCATCCGGAGAGAATTTGGCAAACATTAATGATGATGCCGGTTTATCCTTACCAATTTGCTTAAGCGTTTTGGCAGTTACATCATATACCCAGTAATCGCCCCGGGTATCATAGCGCCACACCTTTTTGGTGTTGGTATTGATCAGCATTTTGGTTGCATCATCAGTAATAGTAAACCTACGGATACTGATAGCGCTTTTACCTTGTGGGGTTAATGCTTCCTTACTTACAATTACGGTTTTCTTATCGGCATCGCGCACATCAAACTCTGCAATGCCTCCCTCAAATGAACGGTAGTAGCGGTAACCGTCTTTTAACCAATTAGTTCCCCTGCCAAATTGCGCCTGCACATTTTGCGATAACAACGAAAGCAAAAACAACAGTGCCACAACCGGCAAACGATAAATTTTAATGTTCATGTACACGTATTTAATATTGAATTGAAATATTTTATAAAGAAGTAATGCCTCTTTAATTTTTGCGTTAAATTAGCATTTTATACCCTGTTTAATAAATCTGTAATGAAAAAAATACTCATCCTGTTCGCCTGTTCTTTTATGCTTTTTGCCACTACACAAGCACAAAACCCGGGTCGCAACAAGTTTATTACAGATAGTTTGCAAACTTATATTACCCGCGCGCTCACCAACTGGCGCATACCCGGTGCCTCTGTTTTTATTGTGAAGGATAACCGCATAGTGCTGATGCGCGGCTACGGCATCAAGGAGATGGGGCTGAATAACAAGGTAGACGAAAATACCCTGTTTATGATTGGCAGCAACACCAAAGCCTTTACCGCTACAGCGGTGGCCATGGCTTTTTTAGATAAAAAGCTATCGCTGGATGATAAAGTGACCCGTTTTTTGCCCGATTTTAAACTGGAAAACAAAGCCGCTACCGAACTGCTTACCGTGCGCGACCTGCTTTGCCACCGCCTCGGTTTTCAAACCTTTCAGGGCGATTTTGCCTTTTACAACAGCAACCTTACCCGCAGCGAAATTATGACCCGCCTGGGGCAGATGAAAGCTGTTTACCCCTTCCGTACCAAATGGGGCTATACCAATTCGGCATTTTTAACGGCCGGGGAGATCATACCCAAAGTGGCCGACCAAAACTGGGATATCTACCTGAAAGAAAAGATATTCGCGCCGCTGGGCATGGGCAATACGCTTGGCCTGAGTGTGGCTATGCCCAAATCAATTAACCGTACCGTACCACATACCATTGCCGATGGCAGGCTGATTGCCATACCCTACGCTAATATCGATAACATGGCACCTGCGGGATCCATCAGTTCAACCGCGAGCGATATGGGCAAGTGGGTAATGGCGTTATTAAATAATGGCAAGGTGGGCGCTAAACAGGTGTTGCCTAACGCGGCTATACAAGCTACCCGCCAACCACAGGATATTGTTGGCGAAAACGAGAACGGCGAATTCCTGCTGTACGGCCTCGGCTGGATAGTACAAAACTACCATGGCCATAAGGTAATTTGGCATACCGGTGGGGTGAGCGGTTTCGTATCGTCGGTAACGCTGGTACCCGATCAAAACCTGGGTATAGTTATTTTAACCAATACCGACCAAAACAACCTGATTGAAACCCTTAACTGGAACGTGATAGATGCTTACCTGAACCTCCCCTACCGTGATTACAGCGGCATATCGCTCAACGAGTTTAAAACTTACAAGGCCGCCGAGCTGGCAGCCGATAAAAAACTCCGCGACAGCGTATTGCTCAACCCGCGCCCGGCATTATCAACCAATAACTACGAAGGCAAATACAACAACCCATTATACGGCAACCTTACTGTAGAAAAAGGCGAGAATAATGACCTCAATATCCGCTTTGAGCATCACCCAAAAATGTTTGCCCGTTTGCAACCACTGGGCGGTAACCGTTTCTACGTCACCTTTAGCGACCCGGTTTTCGGCAAAGCCATATTTCCATTCAACGTGCAAAACGGCAAAGTAACAGGCGTGCGGGTTAAAGTAGCCGACTTTGTGGAAGAAGGCGCTTACGAGTTTAAAAAGATATAGCTTGGGAGAAGCGAGAGTTAAGATTCAGGAGACAAGATAAGCTTCAGAGAACTAAATTACTGAAACGCTAAAATTTACTTGAAAATCAGTGCCTGTACTCTGTTGGTTCTGGCAGATCTGCTATGCACTCATACGCCTGCAGGCATTACACGCATGGCCGGTATACGTTACTATCAGGTTTAATTGGCAAGGGCAGGGATGTGCTTCACAAGCAGCAGACATGCATGGCGAAGAAGATCTTTCATTACGTTCAAGATGACAACGTGAAATAGAAAAATTACCGAGGCAAAAACTGCGAACAATCATATATTGATTTAACAAGCCTCTCCAAACTCTGCGCAACCTCTGCTAACTCCGCGGTAAAATTAAACGCAACGTCTTCCATCCACTGAAACCTCAAACCTGAAAAAACTCACTTACTCGCCATATAATCCAGCGTTAAATTACACAGGGCTTTTACCCCGAGGCCGAAGCCGCTTTCGTCGAGGTAAAAATCGGGGGTATGGTGCGATGGGGCTATTGCCGGGTTCGTGCCTTTGGGCATTCCGCCTAAAAAGAAGAATAAACCGGGTACTTTCTCCTGGAAAAAGCTAAAATCTTCGGCACCGGTTACGGGCGGCCTTAGCATTACGTTCTCTTTTCCGGCGGAGGCTTGCAGGGTAGGCAGCATTTTGGCGGTAAGCGCAATATCGTTAAACGTTACGGGGTAATGGTTGCTGAAAGGGATTTTCACTTCGGCTGTAGCACCCTGCGCTTCGGCGGTTTTGATTGCTATGCGCCTCACGTTTTCGGTCACCAGTTTTTCGTCGCCTGCGGTAAAATAGCGCAGCGTGCCCAGCATTTCTACATTTTCGGGAATGATATTGAAGCGTGTTCCGCCCTTGATTACGCCCACGGTTACCACGGCAGGGTTTTCGGTAACATCTACATTACGGCTTACAACGGTTTGCAGGTTATTGATAATTTGAGCCGATACCACTATCGGATCGATACTTTGCCACGGATATGCCCCATGCGATGATTTACCTTTAACAATGATCCGCATATCGCTCACACCTGCCATTGTACCGCCGGGGCGATAGGTGATCTTACCCACCTCAATAGCCGAGTTAATGTGCAAGCCGAATATCACATCAACCTTGGGGTTCTCTAAAACGCCTTGTTTTACCATCTCTTCCGCTCCGCCTTTCTCTCCTCGCGGCGTGCCTTCTTCGGCCGGTTGAAATATAAATTTTACGGTGCCGTGCAGGTCTTTTTTCATGGCAGATAGTATTTCGGCCACGCCCATCAGTATGGCCATGTGCGAATCGTGCCCGCAGGCATGCATTACGCCAACATCTTGTCCGTTATATTGCGTAGTAACTTTTGAGGCGAAGGGAATATTAACCCGTTCGGTAACCGGCAAGCCATCCATATCGGCACGTAAGGCCACCACTGGCCCCGGTTTTCCGCCCTTTAAAATACCAACCACACCGGTTGTAGCCACGCCAGTTTTTACCTCTATACCCAAACTTTCGAGGTGTTTGGCAATAATGGCGGAAGTACGAGTTTCGCGGTTACCTAATTCGGGATGTTCGTGGAAGTCGCGCCGCCAGGCTACCAGTTTAGGTTGCAGGGCATCTGCTTTTTTAGCTATGGAAGTTCGTATAGCATCGCTTTGCGCTAATGCCGAAAGGGAGAAGAATGAAAAGAGAAGGAAAGGCAGCTTTTTCATGCGGTATGTTTTGCCTAAATATAATTAGTTTAGGCAAAACATATCGCACAAATGCGGGCATATTAATTAATGCTCAGCAGATCGACAGTAAATATCAATACAGAATTGGCAGGAATACCACTCTGGGCTTTTTGCGCATAGCCTAAAGCCGAAGGAACAAACAATTGGATACGGCCACCGGTTTTCACCAACGGAATACCAATTTGCCAGCCCTGAATAACATTAGTCAAAGGGAAAGTGATACCATTGTTTTTATCGAACTGGCTACCGCTTGGCAATATACCCACGTAATTTACGGTAACGGTTGAGCTTGATGTAGCATTTGCACCGGTACCTTCAGTAATAATTTTATAATACAAACCTGACGAATGCCTGGTCGCTGTGATGCCATTATCAGTAAGGTATTTTTTAATGATGTTCTCATCAGTTTCAGCTTGTTTGGCAGCATCGAATTTGTCTTTCTTACAGGCCGATAATGATGTTAAAGCAACAAGAAGTACTAAAAGGTATTTTTTCATTTTTATATGTCAGTTAATTAATTGCAAAAGTATTAATAATAAGTATAACGTTGATGCGGGGTAAAGTGCTACAGCCGGGCATAAAAAAAGGAAGCTTCGCGGCTTCCTTTATATGTATAATGTTAAGTATTAAACAGTAGTGTTAATGCTTAATTCTTTCAATTGCGCGTCAGAAATGGTTGACGGCGAATCGATCATTACATCTCTGCCCGAATTGTTCTTAGGGAAAGCGATCACGTCGCGGATAGAATCGAGCCCGGCGAAGATAGAGCATAACCTGTCGAAACCGAAAGCGATACCACCATGCGGAGGAGCGCCGTACTCAAAGGCATCCAGCAGGAAGCCGAATTGTTTTTGCGCCTCTTCGGGCGAAAAGCCCAGGTGTTTGAACATTAACGATTGCAACCCTTTTTCGTGGATACGGATAGAACCACCGCCAATTTCGGTACCGTTGATCACCAGATCGTAAGCATTGGCACGCACATTACCCGGATCGGTATCCAACATTGCGATATCCTCCGGCTTAGGCGAAGTGAACGGATGGTGCATGGCATGGTAACGGCCGCTTTCCTCATCCCACTCCAGCAGCGGGAAATCAACCACCCACAACGGCGCGAAGGTATCTTTGTTACGTAAACCTAAACGGCCGCCAATTTCCAGGCGTAACTCGTTCAATTGCTTACGTACCTTGTCGGTTTGACCGGCAAGTATCAGTATTAAATCGCCCGGCTCTGCCTCAAAAGCGGCAGCCCAGTTGGTTAGTTCGTCTTCGTTGTAAAATTTATCTACTGATGATTTTAAAGTGCCATCGGTATTGTAGCGGCAATAGATTAAACCGGTTGCGCCAATTTGCGGGCGTTTAAGCCACTCGGTAAGTTCGTCAATTTGCTTGCGGGTGTATTCGGCACAGCCTTTAGCGTTGATACCTACTACCAGTTCGGCATTGTCAAAAATGCTGAAGTTTTTACCTTTAACAACATCGTTCAGTTCAACAAATGGCATACCGAAACGGACATCCGGTTTATCCGACCCATATAAACGCATGGCATCGGCGTATTGCATACGAGGGAAATCACCCAGCTCAATGCCTTTTACGGTGTTGAACAGGTGGCGGGTTAAGCCCTCAAAAATATTCAGGATATCCTCTTGCGTAATGAAAGAAAGCTCACAGTCAATCTGCGTAAACTCCGGCTGACGATCGGCACGCAGATCCTCATCCCTGAAGCATTTCACTATCTGGAAATAACGGTCGAACCCGCTCACCATCAGTAATTGCTTAAAGGTTTGCGGCGATTGCGGCAGGGCGTAAAATTCGCCGGCGTTCATGCGGCTTGGCACCACAAAGTCGCGCGCCCCTTCCGGGGTTGATTTGATCAATACCGGGGTTTCTACCTCGATAAAGTTCAGGGCATCAAGATACTTACGCACTTCCTGACCCATTTTATGGCGCAAAACCAAATTGTTACGGATAGGGTTACGACGAAGATCGAGGTAACGGTATTTAGCGCGAAGCTCTTCGCCACCATCTGTTTCATCTTCAATTAAAAACGGCGGAATTTTGGCCGCGTTCAATATTTCCAATTCATGCACGGCAATTTCAACTTCGCCGGTAGGGATTTTCAGGTTTTTGTTTGAGCGCTCAAGTACCTTGCCGCTCACCTTTATAACAAACTCACGCCCAAGCTCACGGCCCTTTTCGCGCAGTGATGCATCGGTATCGGTATTTAATACCAGTTGGGTTAAACCGTAACGGTCGCGCACATCAATAAAGGTAGTGCCCCCAAGGTCGCGCGATTTTTGTACCCATCCGCATAAAGTAACGGATTGGCCTAAATGGCTGATATTTAATTCGCCGCAGGTATGTGTTCGTAGCATATCAAGTTTTTATAAAAGTTCGCAAAAGTACATTTTTTAAGGTGAAAGGAGAAAGGTTTTAAGGTGAAAGGGTAAGCTTAAAGCGGAAAGACGAGGGTTGAAAGCGACTTAAGATGGTAAAAGTTGACAGGTTAAAGCAGAAAGTCACTTGTTAAAAACCAAGTTTACAACTTGTTGTTATATAAAGCATGAAACTTAGCCGCGTCTCCCTTGTACTATCGCTTTTGCTGTTTTGCTTTGCTTATACCGCTCATGCACAGAACGCTGCCTTGCCGCATGGCATGATATACGGTACACAGCCCGATACCGCTGTGATGATGGATGCCCCAAAACTGCGGGAATTTATGGGTAAGAAAACGCGTATTACCACCGCAATTAAGGGTAAGGTAATTAAGGTAACCAAAGCCAAAGGCGGCTGGTTTGAACTGGATGCAGGGAACGGCGAAATAATTACAGCGCATTTTTCTCGCGGCGGCATTAATTTACCTCTCAACATTAAAGACCGTGTGGTGATCATAGACGGCGTAGCCAAAAAGAACTTCATCGCTGATGATGAACAGCATTTTGCCGGGGATACCACCACTTACAAAACGCATAGTAAAGAGCTTCCGCGGATTAGTTTTGAGGTGAAAGGTTTAATGGTTTATCAATAAAACCGGAATACTCGTCATTGCAAGAATTTTAATTCCTTTTGGACTTTGAAGGTAAAATGACGATGGCTAACACCTACCACTGTCATGCTGAGGAACGAAGCATCTATCGCAGATAAGCATAGCGAAGAAAATTCTTCGCTATGCTTCCAGAATGACAGTTTTTTTCGTCATGAGTAGTAGGTAAGAAGCAATCTCTACTTACGTTGTGCTTATGCTATATCAACATCAGTCTGCTCTTGGGCGCAGTGCCCCATTACTTTTGAGCTCAAAAGTAACAAAAAGCTTGTCCAGCAATAGGCTTCTTTGCCGCACGAGGCCTTCCCCTGCAAAACTGCCAGAACTTTGGGCTGGAACTTTTGCCCTGCCGCTCATTTCCTCCCCACATGCAACAAGTTCCTATGCCCGCCTTTGCGCTCTTGGCCTCCACAGTTCTGCCCGTTTTCGCCCGAAGCTGTTTGCTGACTGAAACGAAGTGTTTTCTAAAAGAATTAAAGCAAAGCGCATAGTCAACTCACCCGGTCTACGCTTCGCTGGACCGCCCTCCGGCTTTGCCGCAAAGAGGGCTTAGAAGAAACCCAAAAAACAAAACCCTTCTTTCCGCTTGCGGAGAGAGGGGTGACGAGCGCAGCGATGTCGGGGTGAGTCGACGTAGCGCGAGTAACTTAATACTTATAAGCCAAACCCTTCTTGATGTCCTGATTACCGCCTAAGGAGTCGTTGTTGGCGTTGGTGGCTTTTTCGCTGGTAACGTATACAAACTGGCAGCCAAGTTCTGCAGCGGCCTGCTTTAGCTTCTTCTCTGCCGATTTATCGCCCGAGTTACCGGTGTGGAAATTAATAAAAGCTGTTTTACCGCGCACATCGCCGCCTTTGGTAAGGCCTGCTATCTCGCTTTTGTCTTCCAGCAGTACCACTTTCTCCCAGTCGGCTTTGCCGGTTACGGTTACTTTGTCGCTTATTTTTTCGATGCGGCCGCTTTTGCCGTAAACTATTTTTTCAACCGCGTATTTGCTAACGGTTTGTTCGGCATCTTCATTTACGTACTTAAACACAATAGTGTATTCGGCCACGCGTACCACGTTGCCGTCAATTGTTTCGCCGTTATGTTTAAATAGCTTGTCGTTTTGCGCGAAGGTGCTTACAAGGGCGCCAATAATTAATGTGAGGGTTAATAAGGTATGTTTCATTTTAATCTACTTTCACATCATGACGCTTTACCGGCACGTTATGCTACAGCAGACTAAAAATAATTTACCCTAAGTTTTCCCGCTGTTAATTAAAAACGGGCATCAGCCGTTAATACCGACGCATCAACATAAAGATCGTCAGCAAATAATTGCTGCATTTTATGGTTGATCTCTTTACGGTTAACGGAAGCGGTTTCGCGTTTGCACTTCAGAAAATGTTCGCGGGCAATTTTTTCGGCCAGCTGGCCAAGGGTATTAATGCGGAGTTCTTTGCCAAACTTACCTGCCATAAACGCGCCTACTGCAAAAACCAGCATTAAACCGGCAGCTATCAGCATATTGAAGAATAATGCCGCTATTGATAGCGCGAATATGCATGCAAGGGCGTAAATAGTAGTTTGTTTGGGTTGCAAAACATTTAACGAAAGCCCCATATCTGCTTCGATAGTACCGATCAGCTGGAGTCTTTCGTTTTCAGGGAAAATATCTTTGAGGGATGTTTGTATAGTAATGTCGCCCCTGTCCAGTCCCGTTGCGGCCATAATGGCGTTACGGAGTTTATAAAAAGCCTGCTGCGTGGTGCAGGTATCGCTATGCTCTTGTTTAATCTTGTTATGGATCACATCGCACAGGTTGCCAAAGGTTCTTACCGAACCCAGATCGTCCTGGCAAAACTTAATGCCAAATGATCTTTCAACCTTTAGTAAAACGCGCCCGAAATCATCCGGGTCAACGTTTTTTAGCAAAAACAGCTGATTATTATTCATTAATTAAAGAACAAATCCTACAATCACTACACCCAACTCTCTCTATACAAACTCATTACTTACTTAAATACATCGACTTTTCTTTATACAGATGCCTGAAGTATGGATCTTGCAGGTTAGGTATAAAGCGGATAGCCTCGCCGGTCGATTTCATTTCCGGGCCAAGCTCCTTGGCTACTTCCGGGAATTTATCATAAGAGAACACAGGTTCTTTTATGGCGTATCCTTTTAGTTTACGTACTATATCAAAATCTTTCAGCTTATTAGCGCCCAGCATAACTTTAGCAGCTATGTTGATGTAAGGCACATCATAAGCCTTGGCAATAAAAGGCACCGTACGTGATGCACGCGGGTTGGCTTCTATTACATATACTTTTTCTTCTTTTATAGCAAACTGTATATTCAGTAAACCCCTAACATTTAACGCCGTAGCAATCTTTTTGGTATAGGTTTCCATTTGCTCAATCACATTGTCCGACAGGTCGAACGGTGGCAACACCGCGTACGAGTCGCCCGAGTGGATACCGGCAGGCTCTATGTGTTCCATCAAACCAACAATGTGCACATCATCACCATCGCTGATAGAATCCGACTCGGCTTCAGATGCCCTGTCAAGGAAGTGATCTATCAGTACACGGTTGCCCGGCAGGTTCTTCAATAAGCTTACTACCGCTTTTTCAAGGTCTTCATCGTTAATTACGATGCTCATGCCCTGCCCGCCTAATACATAGCTTGGGCGAACAAGCACCGGGTAACCTACGTGGTGAGCAACTTCAAGCGCTTCTTCGGCACTTTCGGCAACACCATATTTAGGGTAAGGAATATCCAGTTCTTTCAATAGGTCGGAGAAACGGCCGCGGTCTTCGGCGATATCCATATCGGTAAATGAAGTACCAATAATGCGGATGCCGTGCTCGTGCATTTTCTCGGCCATTTTAAGGGCGGTTTGGCCACCCAGCTGAACAATTACACCATAAGGTTTTTCCAGTTCGATGATCTCGCGTACATGCTCCCAGAAAACGGGCTCAAAGTACAGCTTATCGGCCATGTTAAAGTCGGTTGATACGGTTTCAGGGTTACAGTTAACCATGATGGCCTCAAAGCCCGATTCTTTAGCGGCAAGTAAGCCGTGTACACAGCTATAGTCAAACTCAATACCCTGGCCTATACGGTTAGGGCCCGAGCCTAATACGATGATCTTCTTTTTATCAGATACTATCGATTCGTTCTCACCCTCGTAAGTTGAGTAGTAGTACGGCGTTTTAGCCGGGAACTCAGCAGCGCAGGTATCAACCATTTTGTATACACGTTTTATACCCAGTTCCTTGCGGCGCTGGTAAACGTCTTCTTCGGTAACGTTGGTTAATACGTAAGCGATTTGCGCGTCAGAGAAACCTTTTTGTTTAAGGTTGAAAAGGAAATCGGCCGGGATGTTATTCAGCGAATAACGGCGAAGCTCGGTTTCCATAAACACTACTTCCTGTATTTGATTCAGGAACCAGCGGTCAATTTTGGTAGCCTTACGTACCGATTCAATCGGCACACCCAGACTAAGGGCATCGTATATATGGAACAGCCTGTCCCAGCTTGGGTGTTCAAGGCTGTGCATAATTTCTTCTAAGTTGCGGCTTTGTCTGCCATCGGCACCTAAGCCCGCGCGGCCAATCTCTAAACTCTGACAAGCTTTTTGCAGCGCCTCGATGAACGTACGGCCTATACCCATTACCTCACCTACCGATTTCATTTGCAGGCCAAGCTCTTTGTTAGCGCCTTTAAATTTATCAAAGTTCCAGCGAGGGATCTTTACGATCACATAATCAAGCGTTGGCTCAAAGTAAGCCGAAGTTGTTTTGGTGATCTGGTTTTCTATTTCGTCAAGGTTATAACCTATAGCCAGTTTGGCAGCGATTTTAGCGATTGGGTAACCGGTTGCTTTTGATGCCAGTGCCGATGAACGCGACACGCGTGGGTTGATCTCGATAGCGATGATCTTTTCATCGGCCGGGTTAACCGAGAACTGAACGTTACAACCACCCGCGAAGTTACCAATGGCACGCATCATTTTGATGGCCTGGTTACGCATATCCTGGTAGCAGCGGTCGCTCAGGGTCATGGCCGGGGCCACGGTGATCGAGTCGCCGGTATGGATACCCATCGGGTCGAAGTTTTCGATAGAGCAAATGATGATCACGTTATCGCGGCTATCGCGCAGCAACTCCAGCTCATATTCTTTCCAGCCTAAAACAGCTTGCTCCACCAAAACCTCGTGGGTTGGTGATGCTTGCAAACCGCGACTTAAAGCGGCGTCAAAATCTTCTTTTTTATGTACAAAGCCTGCGCCTTTACCACCCAGGGTATAGCTTGGGCGAATTACCAGCGGAAAACCGATGTCCTGCGCGGCTTCTTTACCTTCTAAAAACGAGTTGGCAATTTTTGAGGTGGCTACCCCTACACCTATATCAACCATTAACTGGCGGAAGGCCTCGCGGTTCTCGGTTTTTTCTATAGCGGCAATATCAACCCCTATAATATCAACTCCGTATTTTTTCCAAATGCCTTGCTCGTCGGCAGCGATACAAAGGTTTAATGCAGTCTGGCCACCCATGGTAGGCAGTACGGCATCAATCTTTTGTTCCTGTAATATCTTTTCTATGCTTTCGCATTCAAGCGGCAGCAGGTATACATTGTCGGCAATAACCTTATCCGTCATGATGGTGGCGGGGTTACTGTTGATAATGGTTACCGATATACCTTCTTCTTTTAAAGAAAGAGCGGCCTGGGAGCCAGCATAATCAAATTCGCAAGCCTGACCGATAATGATGGGGCCTGAACCAATAATTAGTACCGATTTGATGGAAGTATTTTTGGGCATAGTTCTTATTTAAATCAAGAGAGCTGCCTGATGCGGGAATGCCAACTTAAAATGTCCGAAACTGAGCGTTAAGCATTCCGCAATTCGGTATCTTCTTGTCGGGGTGCAAAGATACAGTTTGTGAGAACATTTTGCAGTTTTTTTTTGAATTTGCCATTTTCTTTTTAAACACATGTTTAAAGCTTACAAATTGCAGACTTTACAGGCGCTTTTTGCGACAAATAATGTAATGGATTTGTGTTATTGCAAAGCAAACTTTACCGGCAGCATAAACTTTACATTTACCAGCAGGCCGCACTTGTAACCGGGTATCCACTCATCCGTTTTTGACAATACCCTTATAGCCTCTTTATCAAGCAAATTATGTACTGATTTAAAAACTGCGATATCCTTTAACGTTCCATCCTTTTTAACAACAAACTTTAAAATAACCGTACCTGAAATATCGTCCCTCCGGGCTTCATTGGGATAATGAAGATTATTGGCCAGGTATTTATATAACCCCTGCATGCCGCCTTTAAATTGAGGATGTACAATTCTGTTTTGATAGGTGCGAATAATCCCTAACGAATCTGTCGATTCGCCCTTTTTCATTACGCCGCTTTCATAATGCTCGGTAAACTTTACTTTAATAAGCTTATCCTCGCCTTTCCAAGTGCCGTCGTATTTGCCGTTTTTTATATTGCCTTCTTCTGCAATGTATTTGAAATCATCATCGTAACCAACGTAATATCCGTTGCCATCGGCAGCCAATATTTTGCCGGTCGAATCGCGGCAAGCCATAATATCGTGTTCGGTTACCCGGCCAATGCCAACATTATTTCCCTCACGGTGTTTTTTAATAGTATACACCTTGCCATTAGGGTAATATTCAATACACTCGCCATTAAGCAGGCCATTTGCATAGTTGTTTACCGCTTTGCGGTTGCCATTGTTGTAGTACGAAATAACAATCCCCTCCGGTTTAAAGCTTTCAATTGTGGCCGACTTGCCAACTAATTTTCGTTTTCCGTTTTTATAAAAGTCGGCAACATTATAAAGCACAGTACCCGAATCAGGCTCCGAAACTATGCGGATATAATCGGCGCTGTCTTTACTGCTAACAAACCTGCCATCATTTTTTAAAAAGTAGATATTTTGCCTTTGGGCGAATGAGGAAACGGCTGAAAAAACAAGAAGAAAAGTAGCTATCGATTTTATTAAACCTGATGTGTTGCGGGAGGTTAGGTGCATCATTAATTTTTGTAATAACGCAAAGATATGCTTTCGGGGAAAAACGCCGTGTTAAATTAACATCAAGCTCACCTAACATTAGCCCAAAACAGGATGCAAAAAAGCAAGCACCGCCGGTTAGCGGTGCTTATATAAAAAGTATGAAATTCTTTTTTGAAGAGATAAGGGCAACCCTTATTTGATCAGCTTATTATCCGGATCGGGGAATACCAGTAACGGCTCGTAGGCACGGGCTTCGGCCGTTTCCATATAACCGTACGACATGATGATCACTATATCGCCCACCTGTGCCAGCCTCGCGGTAGCGCCGTTAAGGCAAATGGTGCCTGTACCACGCTCGCCGCGTATTACATAAGTTTCAAACCTTGCACCGTTATTATTATTAACTATCTGCACTTTCTCGTTGGCAATAATATTTGCCGCATCCATCAAATCCTCATCAATAGTGATACTGCCTACGTAATTCAGTTCTGCCTGAGTTACCCGGGCCCTATGAATTTTGGATTTTAATACCTCAATAATCATGGCGCAAAGTTATGAATATTTAATACATGGTTCATAGCACATAATACACCCCATTTGTAGCTATATTGTAAAGAGATTGCCGCGCTTTTTGTTTCAAAATATCGCTCACTAAAAGCACTGATAATTAATGCCATTACATCAAAATCACCTACCGGATGATCATATTATCTATCAGCCTGGTTTTGCCAACCTTGGCGGCAACCAGTGCTACCACACTCGTGGTGGTTTCGTTAGCAGGCAGCAAACTTTCGCCATCAGCCAGCTCAAAATAATCAAGCTCCACACCCGGTTCATTGCTTATCAAATCTTCAGCTTCAGCTTTTAATATGGTGATATTATCGTTGCTGTAATTTTGTTTTACCGCGTTCAACGTTTTTGATAATACCAGCGAATGCGCGCGGTCATCGGCCGTAAGGTGAATATTGCGCGAGCTCATGGCCAGGCCATCCGCTTCGCGCTCAATGGGGCACATAATGAGTTTCACCGGCAGTTTCAGCAGGCTGATCATACGGTTAACCACCATAATTTGCTGATAATCTTTTTGCCCGAAGAATGCCATATCCGGCTGCACTATAGTGAACAGCTTATTTACCACCTGTGTTACACCCTGGTAATGGCCGGGGCGGTACTTACCCTCCAGTAAATGCTCTAAGGGGCCAATATCTAAATGCCATTGCTCATTACCGTCATACATCTCGTTTACCTCCGGATTAAACAAGGCATCACACCCTGCCTGCTCCAGTTTGGCGATATCATCGGCTATTGGCCGCGGGTATTTTTCAAGGTCTTTAGGGTCGTTAAACTGCGTGGGATTAACGAATATGCTGCATACCACAATGTCACAATGTTGTTGCGCCTGCGCTATAAGCGAGAGGTGCCCCTGGTGTAAAGCGCCCATAGTTGGCACAAAGCCAATAGTTTTGCCCTGGTTGCGTAATTGCTGTATGTATTGCCCTATGGCTGTTTTGGTGGTGAAAACTTTCACGGTGGCTTGGGTTAAAAAATGGGGCGAAGTTGAGGAATAATATAAATATATCCAAAAGTTACTTGCACAATTCGTTGATTGTTCATATATAAATGCTTATATTTGCAAACTCAATTTTTTTGACATCTTAACATATTAATTCTGATTTAATGATGGGTAAATCTAAGCTTTTGTTTATTTCTCATGAAATGTCGCCTTTCCTTGAACTCACAAAAATTTCTGAAATAGTACGCCAGCTTCCGCAAGCTATGCAGGATAAGGGTTACGAGATCCGTATCCTGATGCCACGTTTCGGTAATATCAACGAGCGCAGGAACCGCCTTCATGAGGTAATACGTTTGTCGGGTATGAATATCATAATTAATGATAATGACAATCCCCTGATCATAAAGGTAGCTTCGATACCCGCTGCTCGCATGCAAGTGTACTTTTTAGATAATGAAGAGTATTTTCAACGCAAACACGTCTTTAACGACAAAGACGGTAAATTTTACGCCGATAACGATGAGCGCATGATCTTCTTTTGCAAGGGCGCGCTTGAAACGGTTAAAAAATTAGGCTGGGCGCCTGACATGATCCATTGCCACGGCTGGATGAGCGCTTTAGTGCCTGCTTATTTAAAAACCACGTACAAGGACGATCCTACTTTTAAAAACTCTAAAATAGTTTACTCTATTTACGAAAACGAGTTTAAAGAGCAAATGAATGCCGATTTCGCGCAAAAAGCGGTAATGAACGATATGACCGAGGCACACACTGAAGTGTACAAACCGGGCACTAATTCATCGCTATACGCGGGTGCTATTCACTACTCGGATGGTATTGTACTGGGTGCTGAAAACATTGACGCTGAAGTGTTAAATAATGTTAAAAACAGCAATAAACCCGTTTTAGATTACAATTCTACACAGGATGTAGAAAATTATTACAATTTTTACGACGAAATTGCCAGCGAAGAAATGGCACAAGTAGTTTAAATTGTATAAGCTTTAATTGTATATATGAAATCTTTCAGATTAGACTTATTGACCCTGTTAATAAGTCTTTTTATTTTAAATGGTTGCAAAAACCCGGATAATATCGGGTTGGGGGTTGATGAATCAAATCAGCTTAGCGGCACACTGGTAACTGACACTACTGTTACTGTAAATACGCTGCGTGAAGATTCGGTAATTACATCGGGTTTGGTACGTACTCCGTTGTCAAATTTTAACGACCCTATATTAGGTACTACCGAGGCTAATATGATCACTGATCTTAACCTGCCCAGTTTTGTAGCCTATACCCGCCCAACAGGTACTATTGTTATAGATTCGGCCATATTAACCATACGTTACAGTGATGGATTTTACGGCGACTCATTAACCTCTGCCTATAAAGCGAATGTATATAAACTTACTGAAAGGCCGCTTGGTATTACTTACTACAGTGCCAAACACTGGTCTTATAACCCTAATCAATTGTTAGGTACTAAAGCTTTTACATCAAGAACTCACGATTCGTTAAAGGTATTTGACATTGTTAAGGGAGCAACTGACACTATTAAAAAGGTAGCCCCTCAGTTGAGGATACCAATGGATACGCAGTTTTTCAAGGATAATTTCTTTGAATCGCCAGATGCGATATCTTCAAACACAGCTTTCCGTAACCTGGTCAGAGGCTTGTACATCACCCTGGATAAAAGTCAGTCAACGGGTCCGGGCGGAACATTCATGTTCAAGCTTGACGATTCGGCTTCGGTAGACCTATATGTAAAAGTAACAAATGGCTCAACCATTGATACTTCAGTAATATCGTTGCCTATCAGCGGGCATGCCGCCGAAATAAGGCACACTTACAGTACCGAAGTAGAAACAGCCTTAGCTAATACCACAACCAGTAATACGGTTGGTTACATACAAGGTGGCTCCGGTTTAAAAACAAAAGTTACATTCCCCGGTTTGAAAAACCTGCCTGTTAAGGATATTATTATCAACAGGGCCGAACTGGTGGTTACGCCGGTTCCGGGTACGCAAACCACATACAAGCCATTACCGAGGTTAATATTATATAAACACGATATCGCCAATCAACCGGTATTATTAGAAGATGCATCACGCGCCTCAGCAATTTATTATAATTTATTTGGCGGCTTTTACGGCTTACCAACGGCCAATGAATATCATTTTTTGGTAACCACTTACGTGCAAAACCTACTAAGCGGTAAAACGAAAGATTATGGCACTTACCTGATAGCCGGCGCTGACACATATACCACGGTAGAAACTACAACCGCTGATATTTTAGGTACGGCCCAAAGCGGCGCCCGAACTATTATTGCAGGTAAAAACTCGGCTTTCCGGGTTAAGCTCAATATAATTTATACCAAAGTAAAATAACATACAGCCCCTTCAAAAAAGGGGCTTTTTTATTTAATAATTTTATTGATGCACTTAGCGTTTACTTTATTGTAAAAGCTGATACATTTGTTCAAAAAATTATAAATAAAAATTATGTGCGGAATTGTAGGTTACATTGGTTACAGGGAAGCCTACCCTATAATAATTAAAGGCCTTCACAGGTTAGAGTATCGTGGTTATGATAGCGCAGGTATTGCCTTGCTTGATAAAGATCTTAAGGTTTACAAAAAAGCCGGCAAGGTAAGCGTACTCGAAGATTTTGTTAAACAACTTCCGCTGAAAAGCACCGTTGGCATGGGCCATACCCGTTGGGCTACCCATGGCGCGCCAAGCGACCGTAATTCGCACCCTCACTCATCGGGCAACCGCAAACTAACCATTATACATAACGGTATTATTGAAAACTACGGCGTAATTAAAGAAACGCTGATAGCCAAAGGCCACATATTTTTGAGCGATACCGATACCGAAGTATTAATCCATTTAGTTGAGGATATTCAAAAAGAAACCGGGCTCGAATTGCGCGAGGCCGTACGTGTAGCATTGAATACCGTTATCGGCGCGTATGCTATTGTGATTATGAGCCAGGATGAACCCGACCTGCTGATTGCCGCCCGTAAAGGCAGCCCAATGGTGATCGGTGTTGGTAAAGGCGAATATTTTGTAGCATCAGACGCTACGCCCATTGTTGAGTACACCAAAAACGTAATTTATCTTAACGATAACGAGATAGCTTTCATTACCCGTGAAGAATTGCTGGTAAAGAACATCGATAATACTATTCAAACCCCGTACATACAGGAACTGGACCTTAAGCTGGAAATGCTTGAAAAAGGCGGCTACGATCACTTTATGTTAAAGGAGATCTACGAGCAGCCACGTTCCATTCGCGATTGCCTGCGTGGCCGTATTTACCCGCAACAGGGTAAAGTACAGCTGGGCGGTATAAAAGAATATATTGAGAAATTAAAGAATGTAGACCGCATCATTATTGTGGCCTGCGGCACATCGTGGCATGCCGGTTTGGTTGGCGAATATTTAATTGAAGAATACGCCCGCGTACCGGTTGAGGTAGAATACGCTTCGGAGTTCCGCTATCGCAACCCTATTATTACCGAAAAAGATCTGGTGATCGCCATCTCGCAATCCGGTGAAACTGCCGATACCATGGCAGCCATTGAACTGGCTAAAGAAAAAGGCGCTACCATATTCGGTATTTGTAACGTGGTGGGCGCTTCAATTCCGCGCACTACACATGCGGGGGTTTATACTCATGCCGGGCCCGAGATAGGCGTGGCATCAACCAAAGCCTTTACAGCCCAGGTTACGGTGTTAACGCTTATCGCGTTTTACATAGCGCAAAAACGTGGCGCCATTACCCAAAGCAAACTCATCGAATATTTAACCGAGCTGGATGAAATACCGGCACTGGTTGAGCGCGCGTTAAAATCAAACGACCATGTTAAAGAGATAGCCGCCAAATTTAAGGATAGCAACAACTGCCTGTTCTTAGGTCGCGGCAGTTCGTTCCCGGTAGCGCTTGAGGGGGCTTTAAAATTGAAGGAGATCTCCTACATCCATGCCGAGGGCTATCCTGCTGCCGAAATGAAGCACGGCCCTATCGCCCTTATTGACGATGCCATGCCGGTGGTGTTTATCGCTACCAAACATTCATCGTACGAAAAGGTGATCAGCAACATTCAGGAAGTAAAAGCACGGGGCGGTCACGTAATAGCTATCGTTACCGAAGGCGATACCGAGGTACGTGATATGGCCGATTATGTAATTGAGATACCGCAAACCGGCGAAGCTTTCGTACCGCTATTGGCTACTATTCCTTTGCAATTATTAGCTTACCATATTGCCGTTATGCGTGGTTGCAATGTAGATCAGCCACGTAACCTGGCAAAATCGGTAACAGTGGAATAAAATTAGATATGAGAAGTGAGATTTGAGATATGAGACTAAAAAGGCGCTGTAATATGGCGCCTTTTTTATGCGTTATATAATTCCCCTCTCATGTCTCAAATCTCACATCGAACAGAAGATAGAAGAAATGAATATTTTCTTATATTTACATAGAAAATATCTATATGACAATAACGCAGCTTGAATATATAGTAGCCGTTGATACTTACCGCAGCTTTGTAACGGCAGCCGAAAAATGTTTTGTTACCCAGCCCACCTTAAGTATGCAGGTGCAAAAGCTGGAAGATAACTTGGGTGTTAAACTTTTCGACCGCAGTAAGCAGCCGGTAACCCCTACCGAAATTGGCACCGAGGTAATTGCACAGGCCCGTGTGCTGCTTGGCGAAAGTGAAAAGATAAAAGAGATCATCAGCGACAGGCAGAAGGACTTGGCCGGAGAGTTAAAAGTAGGCATCATCCCTACCGTGTCCCCTTACATATTGCCAAAGATAATCGGCAGCTTTATAGAAAAATATCCACAGGTAAAACTGGTGGTATGGGAACAAACTACCGAACAGATCATCCAGCAGTTAAAATTAGGGATGATAGATTGCGGTATTATGTCGACCCCGCTGCACGAACCCAACCTTACGGAGATCCCGGTGTTTTATGAAAACTTTGTGGCCTATGTATCCAAAAACAGTAAGCTCTCAAAAAAGAAAGCCATACAACCCGAAGATATCGACATGGAAGAGATTTGGGTTTTGAATGAAGGGCATTGCATGCGCGAACAGGTATTGAACATTTGCCAGCGAAGAAAATCAACCAAAGGTTTCCTGCATTTTGAATACAATACAGGCAGCGTGGAAACCCTGAAACGTATGGTTGATCAAAACAACGGCGCAACCATACTGCCGGAACTCGCCCTTGCCGACCTGAGCGATAAACAATTGGATAAGGTGCGCTACTTTAAATCGCCCGAACCGGCGCGCGAGGTGAGCATTGTGATACAGCGCAACTTTTTGAAACGCCGCATGATAGAGGCACTGAAGAACGAGATCCTGGAGTTCCTGCCGAAAAGATTGAAAACCAAAAAGAAAAAGGAGATCATCGACATATAATAAAGCGCTTCTTTCCACAGAAATCTTGTTTAGAATTATTTTAAATAATTTGGTGGGTTAGGCATTATGAATTACTTTTGAAAGCTATTGATATTCAGTCTAAATAACTTTCAAAACTGTTCCATTGACAAAGTTTAAGAAAACCATTCTTTTTTTACACCGCTGGCTTGGCTTTATCTCGGGCATTGTGGTATTTATTGTAAGTATTACAGGCTGTATATTTTGCTTTCAGGATGAAATTCAGGATGCCTTTTATTCGCATCGCCATGTGCAGGTTCAGCAAAAGCCTTACCTGGAGCCATCGGTATTAAAAGGTATTGCCGCTAAACATAAACCCACCTTTAAACCCGGTTATCTTGCTTATGCCGGTGTTGACCGCCCTGCTTTGTTATACATGAACAGCAAAACAGGCACCAATGTGCTTTATATCAATCCCTACGACGGCAAGATCTTGCACGACCAGGATATGTTTAAAGACTTTTTCATTATTGTTGAATACATTCACCTATACCTGCTTCTGCCTGCCAATATAGGGCAATTAGTGGTGGGCATATCGGTAATTATTTTCGTGGTGATCATGATAACGGGCGTAGTGTTGTGGTGGCCCAAACGTAAAAGCGATCGCAAACGCAGCTTCACCATTAAATGGGGTGGCCGCTGGCGCAGGGTGAACTACGATCTGCATAACGTGCTGGGCTTTTACTCGCTCAGTATAGCCATTATTTTGGCCATTACAGGGCTGGCGATAGCCTTTGAATGGATGAGCGACGGCATTTACCTTGCCGGTAACATGGGCAAAACCTATGCTATTGAAAAGGACGAGCCAAAATCCGATTCCCTGAAAAAAGACCTGCCCATAGCAGGCAAACCTGTTATTGATCGTGCTTATCATCAGTTGCGTGCACTTTCGCCTAATGCGGAAATGTATACTTTTTATGAGGATGAAGCCGCGTCGGGCCATATTTCAACAGGAGCCTACGCCAAAAGTCTTCACTTTGCTAACAGCGATTCGTACGATTTTGATAAGTATACGGGCAAAATTTTAAAAGGTCTGCCCCAAACTAAAAAGAGCCTGGGCTTAAAGCTCAACGAAATGAACTACGATATACACGTAGGCCAAATATTCGGGTTAACCAGTAAGATCATCGCTTTTTTAGCAAGCTTAATATGTGCCAGCTTACCCATAACAGGCTTTATTATATGGCTGGGGAAACGCAAAAAAACCAAGAAACCCAAAGGCGGCCGCGAGGTTACGCATAAGCGTGCGCATGTAAGGCAGTTGAAAACTAATTAATTAGCGGAGTTTCGACATCATAAATTCGCGTCATTGCGAGGAACGAAGCAATCTCTAAGCTATACAGAGCGGCTCTGTAAATCGGGGATTGCTTCGTGCCTACCCCTTATGTGTTAAAAAACTGTCATTCTTCACTATGCTTATTTGCGATAGATGCTTCGTTCCTCAGCATGACAGTGGAGAGAGGGTGTGAGCCATCGTCATTTTACCTTCAAAGTCAAGAAAGGATTAAAATCCTCACCATGACTTGCGTTTTGAGAACGAAGGCTAAGCGGATAATGGGATATAAAGGCATTACTTCGTGCCTCGTAATTGACACCTTATAATACAATCATTCCCCAAGTATCTTCTTCCACTCATCACCTTCGGCAATTTGCCTGATCACATCATTGCGTTTAACCAGCAAATGCGTCATATAGCGGGCGAGGATGATACGACTGAAGGCATAGCCTGCAATACCATAGGGCACCTCGTAAGCAAAAATATCCATCATCAGCATTTGGTTAGGACCGAAGCTTTTGAAGATGTGTTCGTGCCGGAAGGCTTGAAAAGCGCCTTCTACCATCTCGTCGGTAAAGTGGTTAGGATAATCGAACTCGGTAATTTTGGAGGTAAGCTTTTGCGTAATACCGAAATGTTTGGCCTGCCAAGTAACACTTTCGCCCAATTCAATTAAGCCGCTTTTGCGCCCCGCTATGGCCTTTTCATTGGTGTGGCGGGTTGATATCAGGTGCAGATCAATACTCCGCGACAGGTCAAACACCCGCTCGGCAGGCGCGCTGATATGGGTAACAATATCTAAGGTAGTAACAGAGTTCCCCCCTAACCCCCTGAAGGGGGAGTTGGTTATATTCGGTTCCCCCTTCAGGGGGTTAGGGAGATTCTTTTTCATAGTCTTTATGCACAATCAAAAAGCTCGCCCGCTCTTCGGCATGGAACGGGATATCCCAGTTACCCTGGTAACTTATTTTGGTGGGCAGCAATTCGCCGTTGAAGCGGTTTAGTTCGATGTTCATTTGTACGTTAAAGCCCACAAACAGGTTATTGAACTTCATATCAATGTAACGCCCCAGTATTTGAAAAGTACGGGTATCAAATATGGTGGTCAGCTCGCGGATCATTACATCTCCATCTGCCGAACTCGGCTTTTGGATAATTTTGAACCGGTAAACCGGGATACTATCCAAATATGTACCACGCGCAAACTGGTATAGGTAAAACTGTTTCATATCGGGCGAGAAGATCTCGGTTTTACCGCTGATAAAGGGAATGCCCTTTACCTTTGTCCCCGGCCTGAAGATGAGTGTTTTTAGCTTGTCTTTATACGATTCATTTTTGCCACCCGGTCCCGGAACGCCATCGCCGGCAACAAAGTCGGAGTTATAGGCATTCATGAAAATGTAATCGAACATCTCTACCGTATATAGCTGGTACTTGCCGTTCTTTTTATAGAGGGCACCGCTATCCTGCTTGGCTATGTAATCTATCTTGTGGTTTTTGCCATTGTTGCTGTGGCGCAGCTTGCGATATATTTTGCCGTTAACTTTGTTCTTTTTATCGTAGGTGTAAATGCGATTTTCGGCAGTAAAGGCATAACGCTTCATGTTGCGAAAAGCCTTGTAGAAACTGGTATCGGCCAGCATGGCATCAATAAAATCCTGCGCGTTCAGCTTATGCGATTTAATATTGATCACCGAATCCAGCTGAATTGTTTTGATGGTATCCGGATTAAAACGGTCTATTTGCTGCGCGTTAACATTGCCAAAACCGGTTACCAGTAACAGTATAAGTAAAAGCTTTTTGATCATCATAAATAACTTATAGCTTTTTACGTGCAGCACGGTAATTATGAAACAGCACAGCAGATAAAAACAGTGCTGTGCCTTTGTGAATTACCCGCCTTAGTTACCTAATTGTTTAATAGCAAGGTAAGCCATTAAACCGGTACTGGCTTGCAGCGCGGTTTCGTCAATATCAAAAGTTGGGGTATGTACCGATGAGGTGATGCCACGCGCCTCGTTACGTGTACCCAGGCGGTAGAAACAGCTTTTAGCCACCTGCGAATAGTAAGCGAAATCTTCGGCAGCCATCCATATATCCAGGTCGAGTACATTTTCTTTACCTAAGTAGTCTTCGGCATGGCCGCGTGTGTTGGCGGTCAATACTTCCTCGTTTATCAGGAAAGGATAGCCACGCATGATGTTAAACTCGCAGCTGCCGCCCATGCTTTCGGCTATGCCTTCGGCCATCTTTTTCATACGTTTGTGGGCTTCTTCGCGCCATTTTTCGTCCATGGTACGGAAGGTACCTTCAAGGTAAACCTCGTTAGGGATAACGTTGGTAGCGCCATTGGCAATTACTTTACCGAATGACAATACCGACGGGCTTTTAGGATCGGCAAAGCGGCTTACCACTTGTTGCAGCGCCGTTAATATATGCGCGGTGATGATCACCGGGTCTACATTTTGTTGTGGTTGCGCGCCATGCCCGCCCTTACCTTTTACGGTAACGTACAGCTCATCGGTTGAGGCCATGTATTTACCCGCACGGAAACCAACCTTACCCGCATCAATCAACGGCATTACGTGCTGACCCAAAACGGCATCAGGCGTTGGGTTTTGCAATACACCTTCTTTAATCATGATGCTGGCACCACCCGGAAGTTTCTCTTCTGCCGGTTGAAATATCAGTTTTACGGTACCGCCAAACTGGCTTTTCAAATCGGTTAATATTTTAGCCGTGCCCAGCAATGACGAAGTATGCACATCATGTCCGCAAGCGTGCATTACACCCGGATTGGTTGATTTGTAAGACACATCGTTAGCCTCCAATATAGGCAATGCATCCATATCGGCACGCAGGGCTACTACTTTGTCTGACGGTTTATCGCCTTTTATGAGGGCTACCAAACCAGTATCGGCCATTTTATGGTATTCCAAACCCAACTCTTCTAACTTGCGGGCAACAAATACCGAGGTTTCAACCTCGTGGAATGAAAGTTCAGGATGCGCATGCAGGTGACGGCGATTGGCAACTACATCGTTATAAATATTCTTGGCTAATTCCTGTATTTGTTCCTTAATCATTGTTTGGATTTTGCAGTTTCGGGGGATTGATCTTACCGGCAATAACAAACATCCCGGTAAAATAAGGTTTTAATTCTTCCAGCATTTTTTGCGCTTCCAGCCGGGTACGAAAATCGCCGGCATGCACCTTAAAGTTAGGGTCGCGGTAGCTGATGTAGGTACGCATATCAGGATGCTGTTCCTGAAATTTAGTTTGCGCGTTAAAGGCATCTTTACGGTTACCGCCGCTGAAGATCTGTACGCGATAACCATAGTTTGATGATCGGCCGGAGCCATTGCTCAACGTGTTCCAACGGGCGGCAAGCGAATCTATCCGGGCGTCTTTTATTATCTCAACCTTACCACGGCTTTGCGCCGAGGCCGTTATGGTACATAAAACAAACAAAAAGCAGCATCCGGTTACTTTGCTTAGGGCTTTGTAAATGGGTGCTGCTTTCATTGTTTTTCTTTTTTATACTATGTCGTTGAACCTTTTGTCATCCTGAGCATAGCGAAAGATCTATTCGCAAATAGATGCTTCGTGCCTCAGCATGACAGCGATTGGCGGCTCAGCTTATGTAGAGATTGCTTCGTTCCTCGCAATGACGATCCGGTTAGTTAAATCCGAAATCGAACATCCGATATCCGAAATCGATCTTACGCCAAACCTACGCCGTGGCAGTTCTTGTATTTTTTACCACTACCGCATGGGCAAGGGTCGTTTCTGCCGATTTTAGGCTCAACTTTTACAGGTTGTGCCTTTTGCAGTTCGCGGGTATCGTCAATCGGCACACCATTGCTTTCGTTCACCACTTCGGCTTTTGATGTTTTGATGTTCTTCAGTTCGCTACGCGGCTCTGGTCTGGCTTCACGAATTTCTTCGGGTTGCTGCTGAACCGGTATACCACCTCTGAACAGGAAGCTCACGATCTCTTTATTAACAGTAGCCAGCATTGCGCTGAACAGTTTAAACGCTTCGAACTTGTAAACCAATAACGGGTCCTTTTGTTCGTAAACGGCATTTTGTACCGATTGTTTTAACTCGTCCATTTCGCGCAGGTGCTCTTTCCAGGCATCGTCAATCAGGTACAGGGTAACGTTCTTCTCGAAAGATTTGAACACTTCTAAACCATGATTTTCAACCGCCTTTTTAAGCGGTACTGCAACCTGTATACCGTGGATACCATCGGTAAACGGCACTACAATGTTTTCTACCTGTTGTCCGCGTGTTTCGTAAACATCTTTCAGTACCGGGAAAGCCTGCTCGGCAATAGCCTCCTGTTTGCGTTTGTAGAAATCGCTTATTTCGGCAAATACCTGGTCAACCAGGTTGTTTAATGATGTGCTGCCAAAAGTACCTTCATCCACACCCGGATCAACCGAGAAGATACGGATGATCTCCAGTTGGAAACCTTCGTAGTTGTTAGCTTCTTTATATTCGGTAACGATATCCTCAACCACATCAAAGAAGGTGTTGCTCAAATCAACATCCAAACGATCGCCAAACAGGGCGTTTTTACGTTTAGAGTAGATCACGCTACGTTGAGAGTTCATTACATCGTCATACTCCAGCAAGCGTTTACGTACACCAAAGTTGTTCTCTTCTACTTTCTTTTGCGCGCGCTCAATTGATTTAGAGATCATAGAGTGCTGAATTACTTCGCCCTCTTCAATACCCATACGTACCATCAGGTTTGAGATACGCTCTGAACCGAATAAACGCATCAGGTTATCCTCTAACGATACAAAGAACTGGGACGACCCCGGGTCACCCTGCCTACCGGCACGACCACGTAACTGCCTGTCTACACGGCGAGATTCGTGCCTTTCGGTACCTACAATGGCTAAACCACCGGCCTCCTTAACACCTTCGCCCAGTTTAATATCCGTACCACGACCAGCCATGTTGGTAGCAATGGTAACTGTACCCGCCTTACCTGCTTCGGCCACAATATCAGCTTCTTTCTGGTGTAGTTTAGCATTCAGTACGTTATGTTTTATACCGCGCAGCTTAAGCATGCGGCTCAATAATTCTGAAATTTCTACCGATGTAGTACCCACCAGTACCGGGCGACCGACCTGCGTTAGTTTCACTATCTCATCGGCAACGGCATTATATTTTTCGCGGATGGTACGGTATACCAAATCCTGCATATCGGCACGTTTGGTTGGCGTATTGGTTGGTATCTCTACCACATCCAGCTTATAGATCTGCCAAAGCTCACCTGCTTCTGTCACGGCAGTACCCGTCATACCGCAAAGCTTGTGGTACATTCTGAAGTAGTTTTGCAGCGTAATGGTAGCAAAGGTTTGCGTAGCATCTTCTACCTTAACATTCTCTTTAGCCTCAATAGCCTGGTGTAAACCATCAGAGTAGCGGCGGCCATCCAATACACGGCCGGTTTGCTCATCAACTATCTTTACCTTGCCTTCATCTAAAATGTACTCGGTATCTTTTTCAAACAGCGTATAAGCCTTTAATAACTGGTTAACCGAGTGGATACGTTCAGATTTGATAGAGAAATCGCGCATCAGCGAATCTTTCTTAGCTATCTTTTCTTCAGCAGGCAAATCTGATTTTTCAATTTCAGCTATCTCGCTGCCTACATCAGGCATTACAAAAAAGTGAGGGTCTTCTCCCGATGAAGTGATCAGTTCGATACCTTTTTCGGTAAGTTCAACCTGGTTATTCTTTTCATCGATAACGAAGAACAGCTCGGTATCCACCTTGTGCATTTCCTTGTTTTGGTCTTGCATGTAGTGGTTCTCGGTTTTTTGCAGTACGCCTTTGTTAGCGCCTTCGCTCAAAAACTTGATCAAAGCTTTGCTTTTCGGCAACCCCCTGTGTGCGCGTAATAAAGCTAAACCGCCATCTTCAATACCGGTTTTGCCATCGTTTATTGATTTTTTAGCCTCGTTAAGCGCGCCGGTTACATAGTTTTTTTGCGCGTTAACCAAACGCTCGATGCGTGGTTTCAACTCATAAAACTCATGCTCATCACCACGAGGTATAGGGCCTGATATAATTAAAGGTGTACGGGCATCATCCACCAAAACGGAGTCAACCTCATCCACCATGGCAAAATGCAGCTTGCGTTGTACCAGTTCTTCAGGGCTACGTGTCATATTGTCACGCAGGTAGTCAAAACCGAACTCGTTATTTGTGCCAAAAGTGATATCGGCAAGGTAAGCCTTGCGGCGTTCCTCTGAATTTGGCTCGTGCCTGTCAATACAATCAACCGATAAACCGTGGAATTCATACAGCGGGCCCATCCACTCCGAGTCACGACGTGCCAGGTAGTCATTCACGGTTACAATGTGAACACCTTGTCCTGCCAGCGCGTTTAGGTAAGCAGGCAGCGTTGCTACCAGTGTTTTACCCTCACCCGTTGCCATCTCGGCAATTTTACCCTGGTGCAATACAATACCACCCACCAACTGTACATCGTAATGTACCATGTTCCAGGTAACTTCGGTACCGGCGGCTAACCAGGTATTATGGTGAGTGGCTTTATCGCCTTTTATTAATACGTTATTTTTACGCGCGGCCAAATCACGGTCGAACTGGCTGGCGGTAACTTCAATAGTTTTATTCTCCGAAAAGCGTCGGGCGGTTTCCTTAACCACGGCAAAAGCCTCAGGCAGGATATTTAACAATATCACTTCCAGTTCTTTATCGCGGTCTTTACTCAGTTTATCTAACTGGGTGTACAGGTCAACCTTTTCGCTCACTTCAAGCGCCGGATCTTCGGTTTGCTCTTTGATAGCAGCAATTTGCTCATCAATGGCGGCAAGGCCTTCCTGAATGGTTTGTTTAAACTGCGCGGTTTTATTCCTAAGCTCATCGTTGCTTATATCGCCCAGTTTGGCAAACTCAGCCTTAACTTTATCAACTATAGGATTGATGCCTTTTACGTCGCGTTCTGATTTGCTTCCGAAAAGCTTACTGAAAAAATCTAACATAGTATTTCGAAGTATATATGGGTCATGTTCTCAACAATTGCGCCACAGCGCATTGCAAAGCCATTTTGACAGGCAAAGATAGTATTTTGTGGGGAAAGTAGTTGTAAGTTGTGGGTTGCAAGTTGCAGGTGTTTTGATTGGTTGTAAGTTTTGGGCTGTAAGTTGTAGGTATCTTCACTTTACCCTATATTTTTATCCAAGCTGGAGATATTCTTCATAAAACACACAACTTACAACATGCAACCTACAATAGCCAATCCACTCCTACTCACAACTTACAACCCGCAACTCACAACTCTATTGAAAATACTATCTTTGCGCGCATGAACATCCTGATACTTGGTTCGGGCGGAAGGGAAAGTGCCTTCGCCTGGAAACTGGCGCAAAGCCCCAAATGCGATAAGCTTTTTATAGCCCCCGGCAATGCCGGTACGGGCCAGTATGGCACCAACGTTAATATTAAGGTGACTGATTTTGCTGGCATTAAGGATTTTGTGCTGGGCAACGGCATCGATATGGTATTGGTTGGCCCCGAAGAGCCATTGGTAAAAGGTGTACATGATTACTTTTTGGCCGATGAGCAGCTGAAAAGTATCCCGGTGATCGGTCCGGAAAGTGAGGGCGCGCAGTTGGAGGGCAGTAAAGATTTCTCCAAACAGTTTATGGAGCGCCATAACATCCCGGCGGCGGCATCGCGCACTTTTACCCGCGAAACTTTACAGGAAGGTTTTGAATACCTGCCTACCATTGGCTTACCTATTGTATTAAAAGCCGACGGGTTAGCAGCCGGAAAAGGCGTATTGATATGCCTCACGCTTGAAGAGGCTAAAGCTGAACTGGCCGATATGCTGACCAACGCCAAATTTGGCGCGGCAAGCGAAAAGGTAGTTATCGAGCAATTTTTACAAGGCATTGAGCTATCAGTTTTTGTACTGACCGATGGCAGCAACTATAAAATATTACCAAGCGCTAAAGATTACAAGCGCATTGGCGAAGGCGATACCGGCCTTAACACCGGTGGTATGGGTTCGGTTTCACCGGTGCCGTTTGCCGATGCGGAATTTATCAGCAAGGTAGAGCAGCGTGTTATTATCCCTACCATTGAAGGTTTAAAAGCAGAGAACATCTCTTACAAAGGCTTCATTTTTATCGGGCTGATGAATTGCGGCGGCGACCCGTACATGATAGAATACAATTGCCGCATGGGCGACCCGGAAACCGAAAGCGTTTTACCACGCATTGAAAGCGACCTGGTTGATCTGCTGTTAGGCGTAGCCGAAGGCAATTTGAACGAAAAAGAACTGGTTATATCTAACAAGATAGCGACCACCGTAGTTTGCGTAGCAGGCGGATACCCGGGCGAATATTTAAAAGACAAAGCCATTACCGGCATTGAGAACGTACGCGATTCGCATGTGTTCCACGCCGGCACCACAGCAGTTGGCGACGAGGTACATGCCACCGGCGGCCGTGTATTGGCCATCACCTCGTTACAGGACAACCTGTTTGATGCCCTGCAACAAGCCACCGCAGATGCCAGCCGCATCTATTACGACGGCGTATATTTCAGAAAAGATATCGGATTTGATTTGCTGTAGTTTTTGAGGTTCGGGGATTGAGGTTCAGGGCTTCAGGTTCGGGTGAATATTTTAAACAAAAAGGGTTGGCAATTTGAGATTGCCAACCCTTTTTGTTCGTAGCAATTATTATACGGCGCTATAACTCATTACGTACTTTAATGCTTTTACTTCTTAATGCAGTTTTCAACTCAAGCCAGGTTTTGTGTTTTAATGATGCGGCATAAAACAACTTGGTCTTGAAATCATTAGTGATCAACCTCAATCGATTAGGCCGATTGGATGTAGTTTCAAAAACAACTTCGCGTATACTTGAAATGTGATAAAGTTTTTTGTATCCCGGAAGAAAGTGATTTTTCACCATAAAATAACTTTCTGAAACAGAAAAAAAATATGAAAATCCTATTGTGATCCCTAATAACAGAAAGATAAACAATATAATTAACGTCATATTAATATATGACAAGGATTGTGTAATAGGGATATAAAAAAGCATTATTGCTATTGCAAAACGCGAAACGATATCAAAACTAAAAAGGGGAAGTCCTTTAAATATAGTAAAATATTCAAGAGAAGGATTGCTTTTCAAATCAAAGCCTTCAATTTCACCACGAGGGTGGAAACTCGTCTTTTTTTTGATAAATAATTTCATTTCCGAAGAATTGCTATACAAATCATCTAAAATGTATTTTTTATCCCCGTTCTTAAAAGTCAATTCCATTGCCTCTTCTCTACCTAAAGGAATAGGATATTTTTTGCCGGTAAAAATCACCTTATCTAAGTCTTGCCAAAAGTACTGCTTATTAGAAAATGTAAGGCCTATTTCATCAACGATTATTGATGGGGTTGCCTTGTACATTACGAATACATAGAAAAGAGCAAGAGAAAAAAATACAACTCCTAACGTTGATTGTAGGATACTACCAATGTCAGGAGTTGTATTTTCCTTAAAAGAGTTAATAATAACGAATGACGATAAAAAGCAGCATATAACGACAACGCAAATTATTTTCAAATAAAAGTCAATAAAACTTCTTTTAGATCGTATCATTAAGGCTTAGGTAAAGTATTCGTATTTAAATAATTAATGAAGTGACGGCATAGCTTCCATCCGACGGGATTGTTTCGTTCTCCCGAATGACAAACTCTATCTACACTCCCTTCTTCACCAGCTTTATCTGGAACAGCTTATCCCACTTCTTGCCGGTCACGAAGAGCCTTTTGCCTTTGGCGTCCCAGGCTATGCCGTTGAGTACGTCGGCTTCGAGGTTACGTTTGTTTTGGGGGTAAAGTTCGGTCAGGTCGGCACGTTGCAGTACGGCACCGGTTTTGGGGTCAATCACCAGCAGATCATTGGTGGTGTATACATTGGCGTATAGTTTGCCGTCGATGTATTCCAGTTCGTTTACGTTATCAATCTGGTGCTCGTTATCATAAACGGCTATGCTGCCAATCTGGTGGTAATCGTTCTTATCTAACAATAAAATAACGTTGCCGCTATCGGTGTTATAAATCTTTTCGCCATCAAAACACAAGCCCCAGCCTTCTTTACCGGCTGTATAGCTGAAGGTTTTGAGCAGTTTAAAGGTTTTCAAATCGTACACATAACCAATCTTTTCGCGGTAGGTAAGCTGGATGATCTTATCGCCTATGATGGTGATGCCTTCGGCGAATACCTTCGGATCAACCAATACCTGCTGAACTACCTTACCGGTTGCCAGATCGGTTTTGCGCAGGCTCGATTGCCCGGTTACTTCTTCGTTAGGCGGAGGGGTTAAATAACCGCCATCGCTTTCATACAAAAAGCCATCGTGGTATTCCAATCCCTCGGTGTATGAGCTGGTATCGTGAGGGAATACTTTTTCTATCTTAAAAGTTAGTTCTTCGGGCGCTTTGGCGGCCATCAATACTATATTGGTAGAAGCCTCCAAACTGTTACCACCGGTAAACATACGCGCGGTAATTACCTTGGTACCCAGCGGAATGGTATCGGTTTTAAGTGTTACACCCAGTGTATCGGTACGGGTAGCTATCCGGGCAGAATCTAACAGGTATACTACCGAATCTATTTTGGCATCGGCAGGAAAGGTTACTTTGATATTTACGGGCGTGCCTGCATTATAACTGGTACCCGCATCCGGACTAATACTCAGATCGGTTGTTTTCTTAGTGTCTCTACAGCTGCATGCAAATAACACAGCCGCGGCTAACAGTATATTTAGTTTCTTCATAAGTTTATTGGGCAGATGGCCAAAAGGCATCTTCAATATGCTTTAACGTATAAGTTGTATTTTTATTAAACAAGATAGCAATTATATCAAACCGCACCTCACCCTTGTGGTTCATAATATAAATGTACTCGTCGGCGGCGGTGGCAAGCAATTGCTGCTTGCGCTCGTTCACAAAATCTTCGGGCTCGCCAAAACCAGTGCCCGTGCGTGCTTTTACTTCGGCAAATATAATTGTACCGTTTTTATATGCAATAATATCAACCTCGGCTTTGCCATAGCACCAGTTTTCGTCGAGTATTTCGTAACCGAGGCTTTCGAGGTGCGCTTTTGCCAGTGCTTCGCCACGGCGACCTAAATCGAGGTGAAGCGCCATTATTTAATAATAACTGAACCTAAATAATCGGAAATATGTTTTTCAACTTTTTTCATCCGCACATACTGGTTCAGTAAAATCTCCTGATCGTGCTCGTTTTGGGTAACCTGTAGCTCATTGCGCAGGTTCTCCAGTATTTTACCAACCTTGTGTTTTTTAAGGTGGAAGATAGCGCCCAGTATAGTCGCCTTCATGTTCGATTGCTCATCGTTAACACCTATACGGTGCATCTCGTACCAGTTCTCGCTCAAAATATACTTGGTAGCTAATGAAGTTACGGTAAGGTCAACTACCTCTTTATCCGGATGATGTATATAATGCTGATCTTCGGGCAGTACGCCGTTTTCTACCTGCGCACGGTAATCTTCAACAAATATTTTGCAGGCAGCATTATCAAAGGCCACATCACTCAACTCGGCAATCATGAACGGACCGATATAGGTATCGGCAATGCCATCCCAATTGATCATGCGGCTGCCATATAGTAACAACAGGCGAATAATTTCTTTTTCCTGGTTATAATCTTCCTTAACAGCCTTTTGTTCGGCCTGCTGCGGCTCGTCAAAAAACAGGTCGTCGGGCGGCGCATCCGGCGCAAAGCTGTTGCCGCCACCGTTATTGCGATAATTGCTTTGCTGGTTATTTTGCTGCTGACCATCTTTTTTAGCTTTGGCCAGCTTCATTTTATTCAATTCGGAAAGCAGCGCTCGCTCATCAATATGCATGATGTAGCTACACTCCTTTATAAATACGGATGCCTTGATAGAATCCGGGATCTTGGCGATACTTTCTACCACCTCACGGATCACTTCGGCCCTTTTTATCGGGTCGTTACCGGCATCTTTCAGCAGGATATCGGTTTTATACAGGATGAAATCCTTACGGTTTTCTGCTATATGAGTTTTAAAGGCATTGGTACCCACCTTACGCACGTACGAATCCGGGTCATCCCCGTTAGGGAACGACACCACCTTTACGTTGAGGCCTTCTTCCAATATCAGGTCGAGCCCGCGTAAGGATGCTTTTATACCGGCGGCGTCGCCATCGTACAAAATGGTGATATTTTTAGTTAAGCGACCAATAAGGCGAATCTGCTCCACCGTTAATGAGGTCCCCGATGAAGCCACCACGTTTTCAATCCCGGCCTGATGCACAGATAACACATCGGCATAACCTTCTACCAGGTAACAGTTATCCTCATCGCGAATGGCCTTTTTGGCAAAAAACAAACCATAAAGCACGTTAGATTTATGGTAGATCTCGGATTCGGGAGAGTTAACGTATTTAGGTACGCTTTTATCACTTTTAAGGGTACGGCCGCCAAAGGCGATCACCCTGCCGGTAAAGCTATGTATCGGGAACATTACCCGGCCGCGATACCTGTCATACAAAGTACCGTTATCGCGTTTAACCGAAAGACCGCTTTCTACTAAAAATTCCTGCTGGTAGCCCTCCTGTAAGGCACGCCCGGTGAAGGCTTCCCATTGATCGGGCGAGTAGCCCAGCTCAAACTTGCGCATGGTTTCAGCAGTAAAGCCGCGCTCCTTAAAGTAGCTTAGGCCGATGGCCTTGCCCTCATCGGTATCCCACATGCTTTCCTGGAAGAATTTGGTAGCATAGCCCGACACGATCATCAAACTCTCGCGACGGTTCAGTTCTTCGAGGTTCTCCTTGGTTTCTACCGTTTCTTCTACCTCGATGCCGTATTTTTTGGCCAGCCATTTAAGTGCTTCGGGATAGGTGAACTTTTCGAGCTCCATTAAAAAGGTAACCGCCGAACCGCCCTTGCCCGATGAAAAGCATTTAAAAATGCCCTTGGCCGGTGATACCGTGAACGATGGCGTACGCTCATTACTGAACGGCGACAGGCCTACATAGTTGGCGCCGCGCTTTTTTAATTGCACAAAATCCCCTATCACCTCCGCAATATCAGTGGCTTCCATTATCTTGTCTACGGTGGATTTTGTGATCATAAGCGCTTACAAAGGTAGGGCAATTCATCCATTGCCATTAACATTGCATAAGTCAATTTACAATTTTATTTGATGATGAGGGCTTTAAAAATGTAATTGCTATACCGCCAAGCACAATAACGCTGCCTATTATTTCGGTAAGGCCAAGCTTTTCGTGCAGCAGCCAAACCGCCAGCAAGCCGGTAAAAACCGTTTGGCTAAGCAGCGTGATAGATACGTTGGTTGATGGTAAATGTTTAATAGCGTAATTGATGGTTAACCATCCCAATAACTGGCAAACCACCCCTGTGGCAATAAAATAAAACCAGGTAGCCGCCGAAAAAGTGACGAGGTTATTCCCCTGAAAAAGATTAAAAATAAACAGCACAACTATAGAGCTTAGCATGCTGTAAAACATAAACGTAATTGTATTAACCCTTTGCAGCACGCTTTTGGTGAGCAATATATAACAGGCGTAAAAGAAACTGGCCAGTACTGCCAGCAGTACGCCGATATTAACCTGCAGGTGCATAATATTTTGATAACCTACTAATACTATCATACCCACTATGGCCACAGCCGTACCCAGCCAAAACAACCAGCCCGATCTTTTCTTTAAAATAATGAGGCTCAATAAGCCTACCCAAACCGGGGCCAGGTTGGCCAGCAGGGTTGATACCGTAGCGCTTATTTTGAGTATAGAGATATTCCACACTGATATATCGGCCGCGAAAATGATACCGCTTAATATGGCTACGCCGATGTCTTTCCGGTCTATTTTTAACAGGCCTTTGTACAGGCAATAAGGCATTAAAAGCAGCCAGGCAAAAAACATGCGGTGAAAAGCGGAGGTAAGCGCCGGGGCATGGGCAAGCCTTACAAATATGGGGGAGAATGCGATGAACAATATCCCTAAAAATAAGCTTAGCCTTGGGTTCATTATTTAAAATATTAAAACGGACAACAAACTTATACAATCTGCCGGTATTAACAGGTATAGCTTATGTAAATTAGCGTTGTTAAATAATTGCAATTGGCTGTAGCGTTGGCGCATTGCTATGCGTAATTATTAAAAACACCAACCCCAATGAAAAAACCTGTTACCCTGCTATTGCTTTTGGCTACGTTAGCTATTACGGCCTGTAAAAAGGAAAAAAGAGCCTGCTGCGTTTTACCTCCCGGCGCTGAATTTTATTTGGCCGGCAAGCAAGGCGACTCTACCTGGTTTGGAAAGCCGACAGCTGTTTTTTATAATGATTCACTTAACGTGTACGCAGGCCATGGCGAACAGCACATGAATATCCGCATTAAGTTTACCGGTAAAGGAAAATACAGCCTGAATAATACTAATGCCATTTATTATGTTACCGTTGGACAAGATGTAATTGTTGCCAATTATTGGGCTGACAATACAGCCGATAACTGGATAACCGTTACCAATTACGATAAGGCCAATAACATTATAACAGGCGACTTTAATTTGAGCTTTGTACCGGTACGTACACCCATACAGGCTATGTACTCCTTTTATATAAATATTTCAAAAGGGAAATTCAGGGTAGCATTACCTAAATAATTGTATTTTTGCCGCTCGAATAATATAATTTATATGAGCCAGCGAATTAAAATTAAAGCGTTGTTGGAGAGCGATGAAACCAACATTGATGTAACAGTTAAAGGATGGGTACGCACCTTTCGTAATAATCAGTTTATTGCTTTAAATGATGGTTCAACCAATAATAACGTACAAATTGTTGTTGATTTTGAAAATACCGATGCCGCTTTATTAAAACGCATTACCACAGGTGCGGCTTTAAGCGTAACCGGTACGGTAGTGCCATCATTAGGTAAAGGCCAAAAAATTGATATAAAAGCCAAGGAAATTGAAGTACTGGGCGACAGCGACCCGGAGAAATATCCACTGCAACCTAAAAAGCATAGCCTTGAGTTTTTACGCGAAATAGCGCACCTGCGTTTCCGTACCAATACTTTCGGCGCTATTTTCAGGGTGCGTAACAGCTTGTCGTTCGCTATACACCAGTTTTTTCAGGATCGCGGTTTTGTATACCTGCATACTCCGGTTATTACGGCATCGGATGCAGAGGGTGCGGGCGAAACTTTCCACGTGACCAACTTTGATATTGCCAACCCGCCACGTACCGAAAGCGGCGAGGTTGATTACAAGCAGGATTTCTTTGGTCGTGCTACCAACCTAACCGTATCCGGTCAGCTGGAAGGTGAGCTGGGTGCTATGGCCTTGAGTGATATCTACACCTTCGGGCCAACCTTCCGTGCCGAAAATTCAAACACTACCCGCCACTTAGCGGAGTTTTGGATGATTGAGCCGGAAATGGCTTTTGCCGATATTACCGACAACATGAACGTTGCCGAAGACCTGCTGAAATACGTGATCAGCTACGCGCTGGATAAAAACAAGGAGGATATCGAGTTTTTAAGTCAGCGTTTGCAGGAAGAGGATAAACAAAAGCCGCAGAACGAACGCCAGGAAATGACCTTGCTGGAGAAGCTGCAATTTTGTCTTGATAACAACTTTGAGCGCCTTACTTATACCGAGGCTATCGATATATTAAAGGAATCAACCCCGAACAAAAAGAAGAAGTTCCAATACCCTGTTGAAGGCTGGGGAACCGATCTGCAATCGGAACATGAGCGTTATTTGGTAGAGAAACACTTTAAAAAACCGGTGATCCTTACCGACTACCCGAAAGAGATAAAATCGTTCTACATGCGCCAAAACGACGATGGTAAAACCGTCGCCGCTATGGATATCCTTTTCCCGGGCATAGGCGAAATTGTAGGCGGTTCGCAGCGTGAAGAACGTTTAGATAAACTTGAACAACGTATGGACGAGATAGGCATCCCGAAAGATGAGCTATGGTGGTATCTGGATACCCGCAGGTTTGGCGCTTGTCCGCATGCCGGTTTTGGTTTGGGTTTTGAGCGTTTAGTGCTTTTCGTAACCGGCATGGGCAACATCCGCGATGTGATCCCTTTCCCAAGATTCCCTAAGAACGCTGAATTTTAATTCTTTTTGGATTTCACCGATTAAGATAGGGTGATTCTACCGATTTTATCTACTTGTCATTTCGAAACGCAGTGAGAAATCTTCTTCGCTTTGCAGGTCTTCACCTGTATATCGAAGAAGATTTCTCCTCGTACCTCGTTCGAAATGACAATTTACTACCTCTGTGTCCTCCGCGTAAACCTCTGCTAACTCCGCGGTAAAAAACTTCGTGCTCTTCGTGCCACCCTCTGTGAACTTTGTGGTAAAACACACTAAATCACTTCCACCTAAAACAAAAAACACCTCCCATTTGATTTTATAAGCGGTAAGGCAATATGCTGCTACTGCTTATGGAAAAACACACCTATCAAACCGGTCTTATTGGCAATTGCGCTTTTTTGGCCCACGTACATAAAAACACTAATATCGCTTGGCTTTGCTGGCCGCGCTTCGATAGCACCTTCGTTTTCGGCAGTCTGCTGGATACCGAAAAAGGCGGCGAGTTCTCTATCCTCCCCGAAGGAGAATATACCTCGCATCAGTACTACCTCGAAAACACCAATGTAATTTGCACCGAGATCACCTGCGAATCGGGCACGTACCGTATTACCGACTTTGCGCCCCGCTTTTACCAGTACGAGCGCTACTTTAAGCCCCTGATGCTGATTCGTAAAATTGAAGCTATTGAGGGTTTGCCACGCATACGTGTAAAGTGCGAGCCGGTATGCGATTACGGCAGGCGCAAACAAAAGGCCAGACCGGGCAGCAATCACATTGATTACGCAGGTTGCGACGAAACCATGCGCCTTACCACCAACATCCCGGTGAGTTATGTGATAGATGAACAATACTTTCAAATAAGCGAACCTAAGTATTTGTTGCTTTCCTACGGCGATCCGCTGGAAGCGCCGCTGGTAAGTACCGCCGAACGCTTTTTACGTGCCACTACCGAATACTGGCGCTTATGGATCAAGCATTCGGCCATAGCCGGGTATTTCCAAAAATATGTGATCCGCTCGGCCTTGGTTTTAAAAATTCACCAGTTTGAAGATACCGGGGCTATTATAGCCGCCAGTACCACCAGCCTGCCCGAATATGATAAGAGCGAGCGCAACTGGGATTACCGCTACTGCTGGCTGCGCGATACCTATTACGTGCTTACTTCGCTAAACCATATAGGTCATTTTGAGGAAATGGAACGCTATTTTGGCTATGTGGCCGATATATCTTTCTCAGATGGTGAAGATTTTCGTTATCAGCCGCTGTATGGCATTACCGGTAAAAAAGATCTGGTTGAGGTAATTATGGATCACCTTGATGGTTACCTTGGCAACAAACCCGTACGTGTGGGCAACCAGGCTTACGAGCATATCCAGAATGACATTTACGGGCAGGTGCTGATATCGTTGCTGCCACTATATACCGATCACCGTTTTGTATTTACCGAGCGCAAAGATTCGGTACGGTGGATTGAATCGCTATTGGGTAAAATTGAGCGCACCATTGATGAAAAGGATGCCGGGATATGGGAGTTCCGTAACATGGCTAACGTGCATTGTTATAGCAACCTGTTCCAGTGGGCGGGCTGTAATGCGGCAGCTAAAATGGCTTTAACCATAGGCAACCAGGAACTGGTAGACCGCGCCAATTCATTACGCGACCGCGCCGCAGCGCATATTGAAAGCTGTTACGATCCGGAACGGAAGGTGTATACCAATGCGGCCAATAGTCCGCATTTGGATGCCAGTACCTTGCAGCTCATTATGATGAACTACCTCGACCCGGCATCGCAAAAAGCGAAAGACCATTTGGCGGCGTTAGAAAAGGAATTAAAAACCCCGAATGGCCTGTTTTACCGCTATCTGCACGCCGACGATTTTGGCAAACCGAAAACTACGTTCCTGATATGTGCCTTTTGGTATGTAGAAGCCCTTGCCTGCGTAGGCCGCATGGACGATGCCATGCGCGAGTTTGAAAACCTTATGAAATACTGTAACCACCTGCTACTTTTCAGCGAAGATGTTGACGAAGCAACCGGCAGCCAATGGGGTAATTTCCCACAGGCGTATAGCCACGTAGGGTTAATGAACGCGGCTTATCGTATTGCTATAAAATTGGATAGGCCGGTGTTTTTGTAAAAAAGCTTTGACAACTTTTAAAAAGTTGTCAAAGCTGAATGATGCGTAAAAAAAGACATCCGAAGTTTTTAAAACTTCGGATGTCTAAACAGTCATTCAAACAGTCGCTACGGCTACGGCCGAGTGACAGCTATTCCGGGGCGTCCCGCCGCTATCCGTAAAAGAATGAATAGCCACCCAGATCCCGAACCTGAAGCCTCGAACCTGAAACCCTTAAACCCCATCCTGTACAACTGGTGTGCTAAGGCTTTTCAGCAGGTGGCGCACTTCGTGGTAGTTACGCAGGTAGAAGCGGGCTGCAGATATATTGCTGCCTACTTTTACGGTAAGCGAATTGTCGGGCAGGGCCTTGAAGATGTCCTCATCGGTATGGTCGTCGCCGAGGGCCATAATAAAATCATATTCCTTGTTGTGCAGTAATGCCGAAGTGGCTTTGCCTTTATTGATCTCAATATTCTTGATCTCCACCACCTTATTGCCCGGCAACAATTGCAGGCCGCGATCATTAATGAGGTAGCGCAGGTTGTTCATCAGCTCGTTGGTACGTAGCTCACCCAGACCTTTTTCTGTTTTGCGGTAATGCCAAACCAGCGAATAGTTCTTTTCTTCAATAAAGGCACCCGGTGTACGGTCAACATAGGTTTCCAGTACAGGGTAAATATCCTGTTTCCACTGGTCGTTAAGGCCGGGGATATTTTCCCATTGGCCGTTACGCTTTTGCCATGCGCCATGTTCAGCCACCAAATTAAGGTTGGTATGGCCAAACCATTCTTCGAGATTTACATGGCTGCGGCCGCTTACCAGCACAATGTTATTGGCAGGGTCGTCGCTTAGTTCTTCCAGTAATTCGTACAGTTCCTGGTCTGGCATGGCCGAATTGATGTCGTCTTTAAAGCCCACCAGCGTACCGTCGTAATCTAAAAAGATGATGCGTTTGCTTGTTTTGTTGTAGATCTTTTTGATAGCCTGCTCGGTAACATCCGTAATATGGCGCGACCGCATAGATTGCTGCATTTGCTTCACCTCGCGCATGCGCTCCATAAACAGCTTAACCCAGTGCTTAATATTGAACTTTGAAACCACCTGGCGCATCAGGCGCATCCGCCGTTTCTGTTCGTTGAGCGACATGGTAAGCGCCGTTTGCATAGCTTCGGCCATGGAGGCGATGTTACTCGGGTTAACAATTACGGCATCTATCAGCTCTTTTGATGCACCGGCCATTTCACTCAGTACCAATACACCGGTTTCCTGGGTACGGCTGGCAATGTATTCCTTACTCACGAGGTTCATACCATCGCGCATCGGGGTTACCAGGCAAATATCAGCCACATGGTACAATGCCGACAGCGTATTAATGGGGAACGGACGGTAGAAATAATGTACCGGGCTCCAGTCCAGCGTACGGTAGCGGGCGTTAATATCGCCTACCTTGCGGTCAACATTCTGCTTCAGTTCCATGTATTGCGGCACGGTATCCCGCGAGGGCACTACAATCATGTGCAGCACAATTCTGCCAATATATTCGGGATGGGTATCTAACAATAGCTCAAAAGCTTGCAGGCGTTGCAAGATTCCCTTGCTGTAATCAAGCCTGTCTATACTTAAAAATACGCGTTTGTCCTTAAAGGTTTCGCGCAGGTAATTGATCTCACTTACCACCTCGGGGTCGCGGGTTAACGCGCCGTATTTTTCATCGTCAATCCCCATCGGGAACGATTCAACCACCACCGGTCTGTCATCCACCGTAATAATATTTGATGACGAATTTACCGGCAGCAACCTTGTGGCCGCGCTGATAAAGTGGCTGGCATCGTCAAACGTGTGGAAACCGATGAGGTCGGCACCTAAAATACCTTCTATCAACTCACTCCTCCAGGGTATCAGCCTGAACATCTCGAATGACGGGAACGGGATATGCAGGAAAAAACCTATAGATATATCGGGCCTTGTCGCACGTACCAAACCGGGTAATAATAATAACTGGTAATCATGTATCCAAATGGTATCGCCGGGTTCTGCTATCGCGATAACGGCATCGGCAAATTTGCGGTTTACATGCTGGTAGCATTCCCAATCGGCCAGTTTATAGTTGGCGTAGGTTGACGCGTAGTAATGGAATATTGGCCATAAAATTTCGTTTGAAAAGCCTTCATAGTAGCCGGATATCTCGTCGGCTGTTAAAAAAACAGGCCGTAAACTTACTTCGGCCAGCTTTTGTGTTACTTCATTTTGTTTGTCGTCGCCGGCCACTTCTACACCGGGCCAACCCAACCATACATTATCTCCTGATTGATATACCGAACCTAAACCCGTTGCCAATCCTCCTTCACTGGTGGCAACTTTGTATTGCCCATCCTCTTCTGTAACTTTTACCGGTAAACGGTTTGATACAATTATCGTTTTACTCATAGCTTCTTCATCTATATACAGGTAAAAAGGCCAAAAATTGGCGCATAAAACCTGCATTTTAAAATATCAGTAACAATTAAAAGCCATTAAGGTTATATATAAAAGGAAAAAACTATGCGGGATGTATTAGAAAACTGGTCGGGCAATATGCCATCATCGTTATGGAATTTACTAATTACTGTAAGCGCGGTTATACTCGGCCTTATTATCAAGCTGATTTTGAAAGCCTTACTGGCATTCTATAAAAACCGGAATGATTACTCGCTGTTCCGCAGCATTATCACCAACATTGGCCGCCCCATGAATCATTTTGTGCCTTTGCTGATGCTAAATCTGATGCTTCCGCTGATGGATATGCAAAAAAGGTTCTATGTTCCGTTCAGTAAAGGGGTAGAAATAGCGCTTATTATCTCCTTCGCGGTGCTGCTGGTACGCTCCTTCAATGTGTTTGAAGATTACGTGTACCACACCTACGATTTAAACAAGGCCGATAACCTCAAAGAGCGGAAGATCCGCACGCAATTACAGTTTATCCGCAAGGTGATCGTAACCCTTATTGTGTTTATTACTGTAGCGGTAATTTTATTGAGTTTTGATAATGTGCGCAAAATAGGCGCGGGCTTGCTCACTGGTGTAGGTGTGGGCGGTATCATCATCGGTTTCGCGGCACAGCGGTCGCTGGCTAACTTTTTGGCTGGCTTCCAGATCGCCTTTACGCAACCCATCCGTATCGACGATGTGCTGGTGGTTGAAGGCGAATGGGGACGGGTAGAAGATATTACCCTCACCTACGTGGTGCTTAATATATGGGATCAGCGCCGTTTGATACTGCCGATAAACTACTTTATAGAAAAACCCTTCCAAAACTGGACACGTACCACCTCCGAAATACTGGGCACAGTTTTCCTTTATTTTGATTATAGTGTACCCGTAGATGCCCTCCGTACAGAATTTGACCGCCTGCTGGATACCACCCCGCTATGGGATAAGCGCGTTAAAGTAGTACAGGTAACCGATGCCAAAGAACGCACTGTTGAAATACGCGCCCTCATGAGCGCCCGCAACTCATCCCAGGCGTTCGACCTCCGCTGCTACATCCGCGAAAACATGATAAAATTTGTAAAGGATAACTACCCGAATAGCTTGCCGGTAACGAGATTAATAATTGGGGAGGGAGGTTCGGGGGTTGAGGATTCAGTTTCGAGAGATCAGGCTCCGGGTTCGGGGCTTCAGGTTTGAGTTTTGGGGATCAGGTTCCGGGGGCGAGGTTTCGGGTTCGGGTGGAAAACTCCTGTAAAGTTACTTTCAAATCTCTGTGTAACTCCGTGAAAAACTCCGTGCTCTTTGTGGTTAAATAAAAGCGAATATCAAAAAAGAACACCTATTTATCCCCTCACTGCCTACATTTGCCTTTATGGAAACCATAACCTGGAACGATTTTGAAAAGGTTGAACTAAGGGCAGGCACGATACTTGAAGCCCTTGAATATCCCGAAGCACGCAAACCGGCCTATAAAGTAAGGGTTGATTTTGGCGAGTTCGGCATTAAGTGGTCGAGCGCGCAGATCACTAAACATTATACTATTAACGAGTTAGTGGGCAGGCAAATAGCGGGGGTGATCAACTTCCCCAAAAAGCAGATCGGTAAATTCATGTCGGAGTTTTTGGTTACCGGCTTTACCGACGAAAACGGTGACATTGTGCTTACCGCCATTGAAAGACCTGTGCCCAACGGCAGTAAACTGATATAATTATGGAAGCAGAACACTGGTTCATCGGTCCGCAATTGATAGGTTTGATATTTGTGGTAGTAGGTTTTATACAAAAACGTTTCCCGCCGAAGCATATCAATGCCCTGTATGGCTACCGCATGCCCTCGTCCATGAAAAACCAGCAAACCTGGGACGAAGCCAACCGCTACTCTGCCAAATACATGATCAAATGCGGTTTCATTTTACTGATAGCCGGACTGGTTACAGCCATCGTTCTCAGTCTGATACCTATGCACGAAAACCTGCGTACCGGCATTAATGCCATATTAATGATCACCGGGGCAATTGGTTCGTGCGTGCTGCTTTTGGTGTATACAGAAAAACATCTTTCAAAAACTTTTGACCAGCAACCCTGATGCGATATATCAATTTTGAGGGCGAACCAACCATATCGCCCGACGATTTCTTTATGAACGAAGCCCTCCGCGAAGCCAAACTCGCGCTGGCTGAAGACGAGATTCCTATTGGCGCCATTGTGGTTTGCAAGGGGCAGATCATTGGCCGCGGCCATAACCTTACCGAGCGGCTCAACGATGTATCGGCACATGCCGAAATGCAGGCGCTTACCGCAGCAGCCAATTTCATGGGCGGCAAATACCTTAAAGAGTGTACCTTATATGTGACCCTCGAACCCTGTGTAATGTGCGCCGGGGCATCGTACTGGTTCCAGATAGGGAAGATAGTTTTTGGCGCTTATGATACCCGCATGGGTTTCGGCCGCCTCAACCAAAAAATAACCCACCCCAAAACCATCATCACCGGCGGCATCCGCGAAAACGAATGCTCAGAACTGGTGAGGAATTTTTTTAAGAGTAAGAGATAGGTTTTCGTCCATGGTCGATGGTCCATAGTCCATAGCCATTTTCGTTAAACCATGGACTATGGACCATCGACTATCGACTCCCAACTCAAATCATGACATTTATTTAAAACAACAGAACCATTCAACCCTTATATTTGTTAAAACATTAAACTTTAAACTTAACAGTTATGGCTTTTACACTACCGGCGTTACCTTACGCTACTGACGCGCTTGAACCTCATATTGACAAGGAAACCATGGAAATTCACCATGGCAAGCACCATCAGGCTTATGTTACAAACCTGAATAAAGCCCTGGAAGGCAAACCTGAAGCTGATAGCAGCATCGAGGAGATCATCACTAACATTTCTAAATTTCCGCCTGCTGTACGCAACAATGGCGGCGGTCATTATAACCACTCCCTGTTCTGGACGCTTTTAGCACCAAACGCAGGCGGCGAGCCTACAGGCGCTTTGGCCGATGCTATAACAAGCACTTTCGGTTCATTTGCCGAGTTCAAAACTAAAGTATCTGACGCGGGCGCTACCCGTTTCGGTTCGGGCTGGGCATGGCTTATTGTAACTGCTGATAAAAAATTAGCCGTTACTTCAACCCCTAACCAGGATAACCCTTTAATGGATATCGCCGAAGTAAAAGGTACTCCAATTTTAGGTATTGATGTTTGGGAACATGCTTACTACCTGAAATACCAAAACCGTCGTCCTGATTATTTAGCGGCCATCTGGAGCGTGATCAACTGGACTAAAGTTTCTGAACTGTACGCTAAAGCGACTGCATAAGCATAACAGCAAAGTATAATTAAAGCGGCAGGATGTGTGAACATTCTGCCGCTTTTTTGTTTATTTAGCTTATGCTAGGCTTCACCGTTGGTGTTAGATAATACAATAAACACATCGGCGTCATTGCGAGCGATAGCGAAGCAATCTCTTTAGGACAGGTCGCGGAAATGCATGGCCGGAATTGCTTAAGGAGATTGCTTCGTTCCTCGCAATGACGCTTCATTACCATATAAAATGAAAGCAATAATTTTAGAAGGCCCCGATAAACCGCTGGTATTAAAAGAAGTGCCTACTCCTGCACCCAAAGCGGGCGAAGTACTGGTTCAGCTCAAGGCATCATCATTAAACCGCCGCGACTGGTGGATAACGCAGGGCAAATACGCCAATATTTCGTACCCGGCTATTTTGGGTACCGATGGCGCGGGCATTGTTACCGAAGTTGGCGAGGGTGTTGATCACGACTGGGTGGGTAAAGAGGTAGTACTCTATCCCGGCTATAACTGGGGCAACAGCGAAGAATACCAGGCCAACGAGTTTACGGCCATTGGCTTACCACCTTACAATGGCACCTTTGCCGAATACATTACCGCGCCGGTTGAGCACCTGCAATTTAAACCCCTGCATTTGAGCTTTGAGCAAACTGCTTCGTTGCCTGTTGCCGCGCTGACTGCTTACCGGGCTTTATTTGTAAAGGCCCGCATTAAAAAAGGCGATACCGTATTGGTTACCGGTGTAGGCGGCGGAGCGGGTACTTTCGCGCTGCAATTTGCCGTGGCCATGGGTTGCCGGGTGTTTGTAACCTCGGGTTCGGGCGAAAAAATTGAGAGGGCAAGGCATTTAGGCGCGGCCGCAGGTGTAAATTACAAGGCACAGGACTGGGCCGAGCAGCTAAAGCAGCTTTCGGGCGGGTTTGACATTATAATTGACAGCGCCATGGGCGATGGTTTTGCCAAGTTTTTAGATGTAATAAAACCCGGCGGACGAATCGTTTTCTTCGGCGGCACGGCGGGTGGTAATTTACCAGAACTGAATGGTCGTAAGATATTTTGGAGGCACATCAGTATATTGGGCACCATGATGGGTAGTCCGGCAGATTTTGGGGCGATGCTGGCCTTTGTTAACGAGCATAAGCTGGAGCCGGTAGTAGATGAAGTATTCCCGCTGGCTGATGCCGAAATCGCTATTCGCCGTATGGATCATTCGCCGCAGTTTGGTAAACTCGTACTAAGGCATTCATAATTATATGCACTACATACAATTACGGGTTGAAGCCATAAAACACGAAACGGCTGATACCTCTACTTTTTATTTACGCGAAGCATCGGGCCGACGGATCGATTACCAGGCCGGGCAGTTCATTACGCTGGTATTTAATCACCATGCCGAGGAGATCAGGCGGTCGTATTCGCTCAGCTCATCGCCCGATGAAGAGTTGTTGGCTATTACTGTTAAGCGTATTCCTAACGGTGAGATTTCCCGCTTTTTATATGCCCACATAAAAGTTGGCGATATACTGAATGCAGTAGCCCCCGCAGGCCGTTTTGTAATCAGCGATTATGAAGCGAAAAAGGATATTTTGATATTCGCGGCCGGGAGCGGCATAACACCTGTGTTCGCGCAGCTTAAATATATACTCAATCGCCCAGGCGAAAGCAATATAACCTTAATATACAGCAGCATTACCGGCGATAATGTGATATTTAAAGCCGAGTTAGATGAACTGGCGATAGCGCACCCGCAAAGGTTCAGGCTGTTGCACCTGCTTAGCAGCGATGCCAACAGGCTCAACAATATCCGAGTTGAGCAAATGGTGAAACGCTATACCCTGAATGGTATGCTCAATGCCGATTTTTACCTGTGCGGCCCATTCGCATACATGCGCATGGTAAGGACGACGCTTATTTACATGGGCATTGAACCGCTGCGGATACGTAAGGAGAACTTTGTGATTGATACCGTGGCCGTAGCCAGCCCCGTACTAAACTACGCGCCACGCAAGGTTACCATCAACATAAAAGGCGAGCATTACGATATTATAGCCGGCGAAAACCAGTCGATACTGCAAGCAGCGTTGCAAAACAATATCTTTTTATCTTACAGTTGCAGGGCCGGCGTATGCTCGGCATGTGCTGTACGCTGTACCGGTGGCAAGGTTGAAATGGCCCGTAATGATGTACTTACCGAACAGGATATAGCAGCAGGATGGATACTTACCTGCACCGGCCACCCGGTTACCGATGTGGTGATTGAAGGGTAATATTACAACCTAAAATCACTCGGTAATTTTTCAGACACCAGGAAATACCTCCCGGCCTCTTGAAAAAGCCTGGCACGGTTAGCTTTCCATTTTTTCATTTCGTCTGGCGTACCGGGGAGTTCTTCAAAAAAGATCTGATAATGCCAAGATCCGTGATTAGCGCCATAGTTGCTTTTGGTGAGCAATACTTTAACCATGTACCCCAAAGCGCGGTTCTCCACCTCTATAAGGCCATTCGACCAGGCCGATAATTCTTCCTTTTCTTTGTCATAGCTAAATTTCAGCACTTCACTATTCAGTATTTTGCACTTGCGGCCATATTCAGAGTTTCCTATAAACCGCTTCACAAACATTTTATGATTCCGTGCCCAATCTTTCGGAATCTGAACGCTGACTTCATCCAGGGAAGTGACCTGCGGCTTCAGGCTGATATCTACAGAAACATCACCGGCACCTACTGAAATATTCTGACTAAATTTTTCAAAGCCAACCATGGTCACTATCAGCAGGTATTTGCCCGGCTTTAAACCCCTGAGTGTAAAAGTGCCGTCGTCATTGGCGCTGGTGCCGTAAGATGTTTCCGTTAAAAATATACTGGCTTTGGGCAAGGCAGTCTTGCTTTCTGCATCGATAACTTTGCCGCTGATAGTGCCGCTTTGGGCAAAAGTTAACACCGGCGCTATCAGGAATAGGATGATCAAAGGTAAACGCATACCATTAAGACAAGGAAGATGAGTTATGGTTTAAGTTGATAGTCAATAAATTAAAGCACTGTGAAACCCCGTCAACTCAATTCCCGTGACATATCCGTCAACTTAAGGTTTAAGCAAATCGTATAACTAACTCACCCGGTCTACGCTTCGCTGGACCGCCCTCTCTGCGCAAGCGCAAAGAGGGCAAGAAGAAACAGAAAATATATAAATCCCTCTTTCCGCTTGCGGAGAGAGGGTCGACGAGCGAAGCGATGTCGGGGTGAGTCAATATTGAGTGATTCTTAAATTAACAGCGATGCTCCCCAAGGAGGGATTTTGGAAAAATCTCCCTAAAACCAAATTGCCCAATACCGAACTTTTTTAATTCGATATTGGGCATTGTATCTTCAGTAGTATAATCAAATATTCTATTCGTAAGCAAACTTGTAGCCTATGCCACGCACCGTTTGCAGGTATTGCGGCGAATCGGGGTTGGCTTCTATTTTTTTGCGGAGACGTACAATGTGCATGTCTAATGTGCGGGTATTTACATCGGCATTGTAGCCCCATACTTCCATCATTAGTTCCTCGCGATTAATTACCTTGTTCTTATTTTTCAGGAAGTAGAGCAATATGCGATTCTCCAGTATGGTCAGCTCAACCTTGCGGCCGTCTTTTATCAGCAGGTGGGTATTTGGCTGATGCTCCATATTGGCAAACTTGTACGATTCGGCCTTTTCGCTGTTGAGCGAAAATTTGATCTTGTTATCTATCATGGCCACCAGCACATCCATATTAAACGGCTTGGTAATATAGTCGGATACGCCGAAATTGTAGGCCTCTATCTTATCCACATCCTGCGCCTTGGCGGTCATCATAATAATCAGCTTATCAAAACCCTGGTTACGCACGTTGGTACACACATCCGAGCCTTGTTTACCGGGCAGCATCCAGTCGAGCAGTACAATATCCGGTGTTTCTTCCAGTATCATTTTTTCGGCATCGTCGCCATTACCGGCTTCAAACACCTTGTAACCTTCGGAGTGCAGGCGCTCTGCTACCAAAAAACGCAGGTTTTCATCGTCTTCAACCAGCGCAATTTTAATTTCTTTACTCATTATTATGTTTGATATGGGAGTGTAACAATAAATTCCGACCCTTGGTTTACTTTACTTTTAACTGTTATGTCCCCGTGCATAAAATTAACCAGTTCTTTACAAAAAGCCAAACCCAGCCCAACGCTGCCATTTTGGTTATATTGGTTTTCGAGCCTGTAAAATTTTTTAAATATATTATTTAATTCTGTTTTAGGTATACCTATGCCCTTATCAGCAAACGAAAATAAAATGTTCTTCTTTTCGTGGCTAATGGTGATCAGCAATTCTTTGTTCTGCGGATGCGAATACTTGTAGGCATTCTCAATCAAATTCTGAAAAACGCTACCCAGCAGCACCGGGTCGGTATAAAAGAAATTGGTATCGTTTATAACCAGATCCAGCTTAAAGTTAGGGTATTTAATTTTAAAGGTATCAATATAGCTCCGGGCGAAACTCTCCACATCTACCCCCTCGCGTTTAATCACTATCGACCGGTTCTCTAATTGCGTAAAAGAGAGCAAGCGGTTCATCAGGTCGTTCAACTTATCGGCCTCTTCGTCCAGTATCTTGCCATAATGTTTCAGTTGCCGGTCGCTTAGTTCACTTTCGCCGCGCAAGTTTGAGCCTGCAATTTTTATAACGCTTACCGGCGTTTTAAACTCGTGGGTAAAGTTGTTTATAAAATCGTATTGCAGCTTAAACAGCTTTAAGTTAATGCTCAGGTTACGATAGATCAACCAGCCGGTAAGCACCACAAAAAAGTAAATGAGCAACACCAGGCCGCCAATAGGCATAAAACGGCGGTTCATTTCGGCCTGCAAATGGGTTTTATCTGATATAAAATAAAGCTTAAAGTTAGAGAACGCTCCCGACAGCGCCACGTCTGTAACCAGCTTATCGCCGGCTATATCCAGCGGATCGTACACCACGGGTTGTATGCTTATGTGCTGGTAAAGCTCCGGGTGCGGATTACGTATGTTAAGGTAATTGGGGTCGAGCAGAAAAGTGAGCATGTTCTGCTTAAAAAATACCGACGAGCTACCGCTTTTACGCAGTTCCTGGTACATTTTAATATCCTGCCGGCGCGGTACGTTGAGGTAAGATATTTTGTCGGGCTTTACATCGTAAAATGTTTTAAACACTTCATCCTGCGAGGGTACGCTCAATGTATCGGCGGTTGATATAAAGCGGTTCAGCTTATAGGCCATCTGCATAAAATCGTCTTCATTACCTGCCCTGCTTTTGGCGGCGATGATCTTCCCTCCCGACGGCCTGAACTGTGTTACCGATTTCAAGGAGATACCTAACGGTGCCTGTGCATCACGCTTTGCCCCAATTTGTATATCGTAAAATATCACCCGGCGCACAAAGGCATAATTATTCAGTACCGATGTAGCGTAATGCGCTGCCGAAGATGAATCGAGAAAGCCCTGGTATGAGGTTATTTCGGGTATTTTATTCTGAAAGAAATCAGTATACGGCTTGGTAGTTTGCTCCAGTACATCTATCTTTTTTGAAGCGAACTCATTTTCAACATATTTACCCGTTAAATTATACGCCGTAATAAACGCGATAACCAATATGATAGATATCAATATCAGGAATACGATGATCAGCGAAAAATTTTTCCGGTAAACATTTTTTTGCATTACCACAATTTACGGGTTTTAATGCCTTACACCTAAGTTACTGCTCAGGAATTTCTCTATCTCGGTGTACATTTCCAGCCTGTTAGCTTCGCTTTTGAAATAGCCTCGCTCGTTATCCTTCAAAAAATAACTTACCGGCACATTCTTCTTGCGCAGTTCCAATACAAACTGGTTAAGCTCGGTAATGTTTGCACGAGGATCTTTTGCGCCCTGAAATATCATCAGCGGCACCTTAATTTTATCAGTATGGAAAACCGGCGAAATAGCCCGCAGTTGCTCGGCATCCGTTTCGGGGTTGCCTACCATTTCGTAGGTCATTTTAAGGTACGGCTTAAAAAATGGGGGCGTATCCTTTATAAACGTAAAGAAGTTGATCAACCCGTTTTGTACCACTGCGCATTTATACAGGTCGGGATTGAACGATACGCCATACAAGGCCGAAAAGCCGCCAAAGCCGCTGCCATAAATGGCCACCTTTTGACCATTGGCAATATTTTGAGCGATGAGCCATTTTACACCATCGGTAATATCCTGCTGTATCTTACCCCCTACCTGTTTGTAACCGGCACTCTGAAAAGCCTTGCCATAGCCCGATGACCCACGGAAATTAACCTGCAACACAGCATAGCCCCTGTTGGCTAAAAATTGCACATCGGCATTGTAACCCCAGGTGCTGCGCGCCCATGGCCCGCTGTGCGGCATTACCACCAGCGGCAGGTTAGTTTGTTTTTTCCCTTGCGGCAGGGTGAGATAGCCGTTGATCAATAGACCGTCGCTGGCTTTATAGGCAATGGGTTTCATATCGCAAAGCGAGGCCGCGTTAAGGCTCGAATTGATATCGCCCAATTTTTTCAACTGGCCCGAAAGCTTATCATACAAAAAGTACGATCCCGGGTTATGATCCGAATAAGCCAGTACTATAAATTTATTTTCGGCGGTATCGCGGTCAACCACACGTATTTCGTTACCCTTCAGTTCGCTTGAAAGCCTGTTGTAAACCAGGCGCAAGCTGTCGTTAAAAAATTTCTTCTGCGGCTTGGCTTCATCCCACGATAAATAATCCAGCCGGTGTTTGGTTTTGTAGTACTCCACATTCATCACATCGGCCTTATCGCTTTGGTAAATGGTGCGGGTTTGCTTGCCGGTGAGGGCATCTATCTCTACCAGCGCCATTTTATCGCGGTTTACGTTAGAGAGCGCGTAAAACAATTCGCCTTTGCCGGTAAAGGCCACGGGTTTAACCGCGTCTTTAAAGTTATTTATAATGATGGGCTTAAACTTGCTAAAATCATCTTTACGGTAAAGGATGGTGGCGTTCACCCCGTCGGACGCGCGGGCCAGTTTGATCTTGCCATTTTCATCCGGGAACCATTCGGTAACATCGCCGGGATTTTGAATATACAGCGTTAGCGCGCCGGTATTGATATTTAAACGGTAAATATCAAGCACACCTTCATCGCGCTTATTCATGCTCACGGTAATTACGTCGGGCGTGGCACGGCTGCGGTTAAGCAAGCGGAATTTCACCTTATGCTCGGCTATAATAGTGCGCTTGCGCAGCGTGCGCATATCCATAACAAACATTTTCAGGCTGTCGGTAGCTACTACATCCTGGCTAAAAATGATCTGGTTATTATAGGTCCAAAAGTAATCGTTAACGGAGTTATCGCTAAAGTTGGTCGCCATAAAACCCTTACCATCCGCCAGCGATTGTATAAACAGGTTTTGCTTGCTTTTGTACGCTTTCAGGTACGATACATATTTACCGTCGGGCGATATCTTGTAGAAAGTTTTTTCGGGGGTTTTAAAAAAATCGCGAATAGGTATCTTCTCCGGGCTATTATCCTTGCAGGAAAACACAGCGGTTAGCGTCACAACACAAATCAATATTCTTAAACGAGCCAGCATGTTATAATTGTAGGCGATATTCGGTTAAATTAAAACAAAATATGATGATAAGGGGGCAATGTCACTACAATTTTACCCATGCAGTATTTTATTACTTTATACGTACGTTAATAATGCTTTGATACTAATTAACTATTTTTGGATAGATGAAGCAACTGTTTGTATTATTTATTTTAAGCCTGCTGTTTTGCAGCCCGCTGCTGGCACAAAACGAGGACATGCAGCTTGCCCAGCAGTATGCCGCAAGCGGCGACAACCAAAAAGCGGCCGATATTTATCAAAAGCTGTACAAACAAAATAACGAAGCTTTTTATCCTTATTATATCAACAGTCTGTTTACCCTTAAAAAATTCGACGAAGCGGAGGCCATCACCAAAAAGCTGATGAAGAAGCACCCCGAGCAGGCCGAATACATTATGAAACTGGCCGTTATTTACGAGCAGCAGGGCAATACCGATAAAGCCACCGCCATTTACGATAACATATTAAAGAACCTCCCAGCCGATAATACAGCCATCGTTACCACGGGAATGCAGTTTTACCAGGCGGGTAATAATGATTATGCCATAAAAACTTTTCAGCAAGGGCGTAAGCTGCTGGGTAACGATGCCATGTTCAGCCAGGAATTGCTCACGCTTTACCGCTTTAAGCGCGACAAGGCAAACCTTACCGAAGAATACCTCAACTTTTTGCCCAAAAACCCCGGCTACATTAACCAGGCACAAAACACACTGGCCGGGCTATATGATGGCTCGGCAGATTATGCCATACTGAAATCGGCTTTATTTAAGCGAATACAGAAAGATCCGCAGCAGCCCATTTATGCCGATATGCTTACCTGGGCATTTTTACAGCAAAAAGATTTTGAACAGGCATTGAACCAGGCATTGGCGCTAAACCGCCGCGCCAATAATAACGATAACAGCATTTTTGAACTGTGCGGCACTTTGGTGTCCAACCAGGCTTACGATACTGCCATCCGTGGTTATGAGTATTTGGTTAGCAAGGGCAAGGAGAGCGATCTCTATATTTCATCGAAGGTAGAACTCATCAACGCTAAAAACTTAAAGGTAACATCGGGCAAATACCTGCCTGCCGATCTGTTGAGTTTGGAGCAGGACTATATCAGCCTGCTTACCGAGTTCGGTAAGAACAGGAATACTGCCTTTGCTATGCAAAAACTGGCCAACCTGCAAGCCCTTAAAATGCACAAATATGCCGACGCGCAAAAACTGCTGGAAGAAGCCATTGCCCTGCCCGGCATCAGCGTACAATTAATGGCCCATTGCAAACTCGACCTTGGTGATATTTACCTGCTCAATGGCAAACCCTGGGATGCTACCCTGCTGTATAGCCAGGTTGAAAAAAGCATGAGTAATACCGATGTAGGCCAGGATGCCAAGCTGCGCAACGCCAAACTGGCCTATTATACCGGCGATTTTGTTTGGGCCAAAGGTCAGCTGAATGTACTTAAGGCAGCCACTTCGCAACTCATAGCTAACGATGCCCTTAACCTGCAACTCTTAATATCCGACAATACCGCTGCCGACAGCGCGGGCAATGCCCTCAAGATGTATGCCCATGCCGATCTGCTTATTTTTGCAGGCGAACCTGAAAAGGCCTTGCGGACACTGGACAGTATCGATAAAAAATTCCCGAACAATACGCTGAATGATGATATTCTGATGGCTAAGGCTAAACTATTCATCGGCCAAAAAGAGTATGCAAACGCTGTAACCGCGCTTAAAAAGATAGTTGAAACCCATCCGCAGGATCTTTGGGGCGACGACGCCATTTTTATGTTAGGCGATATTTACGAGAATAACCTGAACGATAAGGAACTGGCCAAAACTTACTATCAAAAAATAATAACCGACTACCCGGGTAGCCTTTGGCTTAACGAAGCCCGCAAACGTTTCCGAGTATTGCGTGGCGATTCGGCCGACGCGTCATAATTTTAATTCCCTATTTTTGCAGCATGATCATATATAACGAAACCATTATTGTTGAAGAAACCACTCACCAGGAATGGCTTACCTGGATACAGCAAACACATATCCCTAAAGTGATGGAAACCGGTTTGTTTACCTCTTTCCGCATTTTAACCGTGCTCGATTCCCCTAACGAGGGCGTTACCTACTGCATACAATACGATGCCGAAAACATGGATAACGTGGGCACCTACTATAACAACCACCATCCCGACATACAGGCCGCTCATCAGCAAAAGTTTGAAAACAAATTTGTAATGTTCAGCACGTTGATGCAGGAGGTTTAGGGTATAACTCACCCGATCTTCGCTGCGCTCGACCACCCTCTCTGCGCAAGCGCAAAGAGGGATTATTAAGCTTTTCAACCTTCTTTCCACAAAGTGGAGAGAGGGTCGCCCAGCGAAGCGTAGGCGGGGTGAGTCCTCATCAATAAAAAATCTTCAAAAAAATATTTTTCCCGGTTAAACCTTCGTCTAAAATTATAGTCGGATGAGGGCATAAGCCCTAATTAATGAAACCAATCACAATTGCACTGCTAACCCTGCTGTTTTTAAGCGGCTGTACGGCATTTAGCCGGCATACATCGTCCTACCAGTTAGGGATGACGGACGCTGAGTTTATTGTCAAAAACCCAACCGCGCGTGTTGTAGAGCGATCTGTTGATTGTACAGTGTACAGACTGGATATTTACCTTAACGAGGGCTTGGTGCACAAGTACCTCTACTTTACCAACAGCAAGCTGATTAAAATACATAACGGCCCTACCGAACCCTACGCCCAGCCATCTAACCGGTAAAACACAATTAAACAGAATTTTAACCTTACCGGGCATTATAGTTAACACAGCAATAACATTTACGCTGCTTATTGTCATATCTCTTTAACAAAACCGTTACCGCTGAACTTTTACATAAAATTATGCGTTAATTTATGTTCAGAAAGGATTATATGCGCGGTTACGGATTTTCAAAGTTTACGCCCAATGAGCTACCCAAGGGCGGCTTTGACGAATTATTAAAATTATTCCTCGAATTGCTCAACTATACATCGGGCGATGCAGATGAGGCTTTGGCCTGGCTCAACGAGCTTGACAAGCAATACAATATCACCAACGACGATTATGGCATGGGCGATTTCATCGACGAGCTGAAGCAAAAAGGCTACCTCGATGAAGACAAGCAGAACGGTAACTTCAACATCACCGCCAAAACAGAGCAAAGCATCAGGCAATCGGCGCTGGAAGAAATTTTCGGCAAGCTGAAAAGATCGGGCAAAGGCAATCACCGCTCGCCGCAATCGGGCCAGGGCGACGAAAAGAACGCCGAGCGCCGTGAATTTGAGTTTGGCGATAGTTTGGATCAGATAGACATGACGCAATCTATCCACAACGCGCAGGTGAACCACGGTATCGGCGATTTTATGATGACCGAGCGCGATCTGGAGGTAGAGGAAATGGACTATAAAACCCTTACTTCTACCGTGTTGATGATCGACATTTCGCACTCCATGATATTATATGGCGAGGATAGGATAACGCCGGCTAAAAAAGTAGCCATGGCGCTTGCAGAGCTCATCCGCACCAAATACCCTAAAGACACACTGGATATTGTGGTGTTTGGTAACGATGCCTGGCCTATTACTTTGCAGGATCTGCCTTATTTACAGGTTGGCCCCTACCATACCAACACCTATGCCGGGCTCGAACTGGCTGCCGATATGCTTCGTCGCCGTAAAACGCACAACAAGCAGATCTTCATGATTACTGATGGTAAGCCTACCTGCCTTAAAGAAGGCACCAAGTACTATAAAAACAGTATTGGGCTTGACAGAAAAGTGGTAAACAAAACGCTGAACATGGCGGCACAATGCAAAAGGCTCAAAATACCTATCACCACCTTTATGATAGCTAAAGACCCCTACCTGCAACAATTTGTACGCAAGTTTACCGAAACCAACGGAGGCAAGGCTTTCTATAGCTCACTAAACGGCTTAGGCGAATACATATTTGAAGATTATATACGCAACAGGCGCAGAACGGTGAGGTAAGTCTGAACCTGAATTTATAGAATTAAAGAATTAACAGAATAGCATCAGTGAAATCACCATCAATCGGTGAAATCCAAAAAAAATATAATGACTAAAAAAATAACAGACATAACAACCCTTGGCCAGCTAAAGCAAACGGATTATAAGAGCCGTTCGGTAAAGGATGAATTGAGGGCAAACCTGATTACGCAGCTGCAAAAAAATGAGGGTGGCTTTGAGGGTATCATCGGCTTTGAAGATACGGTGATTCCCGATCTGCAAACTGCCATTCTTTCGCGCCACAATATTTTGCTGCTGGGTTTACGCGGACAGGCAAAAACCCGTATAGCGCGTTTGCTGGTAAACCTGCTTGATGAATATGTACCTTACATTGAAGGATCGGAATTGTTTGATGATCCTTTGAATCCTATATCATGGTACGGGCACAGCGTGGTTACCGAAAAAGGCGACGATACCCCTATCGCATGGGTAAACCGCTCTGAGCGTTATACCGAAAAACTGGCTACACCCGATGTTACCGTTGCCGACCTGATCGGCGATGTTGACCCGATCAAGGCAGCCACAATGAAACTGACCTATTCGGACGAGCGCGTGATCCACTTCGGATTGATCCCGCGTGCGCACCGCGGTATCTTCGTAATTAACGAACTGCCCGATCTGCAAGCCCGTATCCAGGTATCGCTGTTCAACATTCTGCAAGAAAAGGACATTCAAATTCGTGGTTTTAAACTGCGCTTGCCTTTAGATCTTCAATTCGTATTTACCGCCAATCCCGAAGATTATACCAATCGTGGTTCGATAGTAACGCCGTTGAAAGATAGGATTGAGAGCCAGATCTTAACCCACTACCCTCGCTCGGTTGAAATTTCGCGCAAAATTACCCAGCAGGAAGCATCCCTTACCCCTGAACAACGCAGCACCATTGAATCAGATGGTTTAGTGAAGGATTTGGTAGAGCAGATCGCTTTTGAGGCACGTAATTCGGAATATATCGATAAAAAATCGGGCGTATCGGCTCGTTTAACCATTTCGGCCTACGAAAACCTGATCAGCAATGCCGAGCGCCGCATGATCATTAATAACGAAAAGAGCACCACTGTACGCATTTCCGATTTCCTGGGTGTTATCCCGGCTATTACCGGTAAAATAGAACTGGTATACGAGGGCGAGCTCGAAGGCCCGGCCAAGGTAGCTAACATATTGATAGGCAAAGCGATCAAAAGCCTGCTGCTGCAATTCTTCCCCGATCCTGAAAAGGCAAAAAAATCAAAAGCGGCAAACCCGTACGCCGAAATTATCAACTGGTTTGGCAATGGCAATAACTTGTCGCTGTTAGATGGTTTAGCTGCTGCCGAATACAAAAAAGAGCTGAACTCCGTAACGGGGTTAAAAGCCTTGGTTAAACAATTCCACCCACGCCTGAGCGAAAACCAGCAGCTGTTGCTGATGGAATTTGTACTACACGGCCTGGCCGAATTTTCGCAGCTTAACAAAGGATTTTTAGATAATGGCTTCGCTTTTTCTGATATGTTCAATAGCTTGTTTAACTTGCAGCCCGATGAGGACGACCTCGATCTGGACGACGACAGGTATTAACATTAAAGAATGAACGGAAAAGGGTTAGCAATAACAATTATAAGCGTGCTGCTTTTAGTAGCCGATATTTACATTATAAGCGGCCTCAGGGGCGCGTTCAAAAAATGGCGATTTATCCAAAACAGGTATTTCGCCATTGCTTTTTACACCATATCGGTATTGCTCATTATTGGCTTGTACCTGGCTGTTTACGTTAAGCTTAACGTAGGTATAAGGGCCGCCATAATGCTGCTGTTCTTTATACAGGTGATCATTAAGGTATCGTACCTGCCCTTTGTATTCATTGATGATATCCGCAGGTTGTTCATCAGACTTAAACGCAAAAAACAACAACCGCAAACAAAACCGGCTGATACTGCTGCGCCGCAGTTCCCGCCTATCCCCCGTTCGGAGTTTTTGCTGAAGGCCGGGTTGATTGCCGGGGCTGTACCGCTTGGCGCTATGGCTTATGGTTCTATATCGGGCGCGTACGATTACCGGGTTAAATACCGTAAGTTGTACCTCACCAATTTACCAAAAGCATTTGATGGCTTAAGGCTGGGGCAAATTTCGGATATCCATTCGGGCAGTTTGTTTAAAAAGAAAGCCGTAGTTGGCGGCGTTGAAATGCTGATGCGTGAAAAGGCCGACATGATATTTTTTACCGGCGACCTGGTAAACGACATGACCAGCGAAATGCGCGACTACCAGGACATCTTCAATAAGGTAAAAGCGCCGCTGGGTGTATACTCTACCCTCGGGAATCACGATTATGGCGACTATGCCTGGTGGCCCGATGCGGCTGCCAAGCGCAAAAACCTCGACGATATGATTGCTACCCATAAAAACCTGGGGTGGGATCTGTTAATGAACACCAATCGCCGCTTAAAGGTAGATGGTGAAGAGATTGGCATTTTAGGCATCGAAAACTGGGGAGAATTGAGCCGTTTCCCTAAATATGGTCGCATGGATCTCGCCGTAAAAGACACCGGCGACCTGCCCGTAAAACTATTGCTCTCGCACGATCCATCACATTGGCGGGCACAGGTTTTAAAAGATTATCCGCAGATAGATGCCATGTTTTCGGGCCATACACACGGTATGCAGTTTGGCGTACAAACCGAGCAATTTCAGTGGAGCCCGATAGAATATGTGTACCGTGAATGGGCCGGTTTTTACCGCGAAGGCGCGCAGCAATTGTACGTAAATGTGGGTTATGGCTTTTTAGGCAGCACCGGCAGAATTGGAATATTGCCGGAGATAACGATATTTGAATTAAAAGCCGGGCAAGACCCGAATTTACCTAAAGCGTAAACCTTGCAGGCTGTTAACCAATCATGAAGAAACTGCTACAGCCTATACTCGATTTCCTGCTTTTCAGCAATGTGTTTATGGCTTTATGTGCTGTGGCGCAGGGGCTGGTCACGTTCCACCTCATTGGGGCGAAACCGGTGTTCGCGGTGCTGGCCTTACTGTTTACCTCTACATTGGGTATCTATAATTTTTGCATACTTATTACCCGCCCAAAATATCCCGAAAAGTCCCCCTATGTAAGGGTACGCTGGTTTTTTAGTCATTATAGGCTGATGGTGAGTTTTACCATTATTTGCCTGCTCTCGCTTGCGCCATTGTTTTTCATGGTGGGTACGGCCTCAAAAATATTGCTGGTATTTATGGGGATAGTTTCCGTTTGTTACGGCTTGCCCCTGTTTACCCTTGGCGATCAAAAGTTCGGCCTGCGTAACATCCCCGGTCTGAAGCCCTTTTTAATAACCTCGGTTTGGGTATTAAGCTGCGTGCTGTTACCCATCCTCGAAGCGCAGGTTAGGCATATTGCCGATGTATCCATGCGCGATATGGTTATTCTATCCGCCAAGCGCTTTTTATTTATCGGCGCGCTCACGGTGCCCTTTGATATCCGCGACCTCTTCCAGGACCGTCAATCGGGCCTCAAAACCATTCCCGTAGTTTGGGGCGAAAGGAATGCCTACCTGTTTTGCCAGTTCCTGTTGGCGGGCTATATAGTGCTGCTCTTCCTGTTCAGGCATAACGGCTTTAATACCGATTTTTTCGCCCTTACTTTCACCGTTGTGCTCACCGGCTGGCTCATTTTCCGCTCAACCTGGGAAAAGAATGAGTATTACTATTTCTTTTATTTAGATGGGGTGCTGATACTGCAATACGTGTTTGTAGCCGCTTTCAGCTTGATCAACAACCATGGCCTCTAATTACGATAGCTCCGCCGGTTTTTATGATTGGCTATCGCGATTGGTGTATGGCAATGCCCCCATAAAAGCACAGCAATACCTGCTGCCACTTATCCCCGCAAATGCGCATGTACTTATCATTGGCGGCGGCACCGGGCGAATTATTGAAGATATAGCGGTGGTACACCCATCAGGGCTGCATATCACCTATGTGGAACTTTCCGCTAAAATGACGGTACTATCCCAAAAACGAAATGCGGCAGGCAATACCATTACATTTATTAACAACGCCGTGGAAAACGTAAATATGCCGCAGCATTTTGATGTAGTGATCACCCCTTTCCTATTAGACAACTATACAGACGAAAAACTAAGCCCCACCTTCAAACATATCGACAGCCTCTTAAAACCAGGCGCGCTATGGCTCGATACCGATTTCCAGTTAACCGGCAAATGGTGGCAATGGTTGCTTTTAAACAGCATGATCGTGTTTTTCAAGCTTCTTAAAAGTATTGATTCCACCAAATTACCTGATGCCCGTAAATTATTTACTGATTATGGGTATACCGTTGTTGACGAGAAAGAGTTTTATGGTAGGTTTATGGTAACGAGGGGATATAGGAAAAAAACTCATAAAATAACCTCTAATTAGCAATAGCTATAATCCCCCACTGTCATGCTGAGGTACGAAGCATCTATTGTTATAGCAGTTCTTCGTTAGGAATGGTTGTGCTATTATGAATGTTAGTGGATGTGACTTTCTTTTTTCTCTCAAAAAAGAAAGTCACCAAAGAGAAACTGAGCGTAGCGATCTCATGAACGCCTTAAAAACGAATAACCGTGAATAACATCGCGGCTGCGCAAGGAATTATTAACGTTCGTGCTTAGGCAGGGACAGCGCTACCCATTCCTTGCGATGCCGCATTTTTAGGATATGTCAGCTCTGTGCTTTTGTTTGGCGCAGATCATTTCAAACTCAAAATAAAAACGTCATTGCGAACGCAGTGAAGCTATCTCTAAACTATGCAGAGGCATTGCTTCACCACGTGCAATGACGCGTGAAAGGAGTTTAAAAACTCTTTATTTCGTTATCAAATTATACAGCTCATCCAATTTTGGCGAGAGCACAATTTCTATACGCCTGTTACGTGCACGGGCTTCGTTGGTGCCTGCCAAGTCGATAGGCTGGTACTGGCTTTTGCCGGTCGCGGTGATACGTTGCGGATCTATCTTCTCTACTTCGGTAAGGTAGCGGCTAACAGAGGTTGCACGCAGTACGCTCAAATCCCAGTTATCTTTGATCTGCCCGAGGCTGATCACCTTTTTATCATCGGTATGGCCTTCTACTGATATATTGATATCGGTTTCTTTATTTAATACTACGGCCAGTTGTTGCAGGGCTTGCTTACCCTTATCGTCAATCACAATACTGCCCGACGGGAACAACAGTTTATCGGTAAGCGATACATATACTTTACCATTGCGGATATCAACCGTTAAACCGCTGGCCTGGAAACCAAGCAGCGCTTTTTGCAGCTTATCGCGCAGGGCGTTGGTGGCTTCGTCGCGTTTACGCAAAATATCTTCTACTTCTTTCAGGCGGGCTTCACGTTTTTGCAGGTCGGCAGAGAGTTGGTTTACCTTGCTTGATGTCGCCTTTAAATTACCATTAACGGTGTTGTAGTTACTTTGCAAATCGGCCAGTTCTTTATGGATGCGTGAGCTATCGGCACGCAGGCGGGCGAGCTCTTCTTCCAGCGTACTGGTACGGTTGGTTAACGAATCAATTTGCGCCAGCATGGCTTTGTGCTTTTTGGGCGACATTACCACGCATGCTTGTAATGCCATCAACAGGAACGCGGCTAAAAAAAGGTGTTTTATCTTCATAATATTAAGCAATTGCGTTATTTATAAATACATTAAGCGGATAGATCTTACTGCAAAGGTCGGCCACGTTTTTAACCAGGTCTTTTTGCAATAGTTCCTTATCCTCCAAATTACGGAAAGCGATAAAGCTTTTCAGCTTCAGCAGTTCAATATTTTCGTTATCTGCCGCATAATCGCGCGGTAAGGTCTTCAATTTCTCCTGGTCGCGAAAGTTGCCGAATAGTTTGACAAAGCCGGGTTCGTCAACTATACTTTTAAGCTCATGAGCGTTATAATCAATTTCCTGCCTTATGGCTTTCAGGTGCGCGGCTTCGGGCATCCAGTAGCCACCGGCTACAAAAGCCTTAGCAGGCTCAATGTGGATATAATATTCTGATCCGCGTACGCCTTTGGCTTGTCGCGATAAGCTGATGCCGAAATTGCGTTTATACGGTGTTTTATCCGGACTGAAGCGTACATCGCGGTAAATGCGCATTACGCATTTCTTAGGGTCGAGGTTTTCATCAACCGCCGGATCAATCTTGTGGACCTCTTTTATCAGTTCGCCGGTAAAATCAATAACATTCTCGCGGGCCTTATCGTGCCGCGGTTTATTATCCATAAACCATTCGCGATTGTTATTTACCGTTATATCCTTTAAAAAATCAAGTGTTTCCTTTGTTATCATCGGTATCTAAATAAGGCTGGTAGTGTATCTTGGGCGATAACCAGTACAGCAATATTACACGTGAATATCTGAAATTTATTGGTGCCAGCAAAAAGCATCCGCCTAAAATGGCACATGTGTACAACCATGGCGAATCGGCATTATGCGTGAGCGTGTAGGTGGCTATAACAATACCAACAGCTTCGGCAATGTTAAGGGCGTAACTTACATACATGGCAGCGTAAAAGTAACCGGGTTCAATTTCAAACATCAGTCCGCAATGCGGACAGCGTTCATTGATCTTGTTACTACCGAAAGAGTACATACCACCCACAAACATTTTTCCCCGGCGGCATCGCGGACATTTTGCATGTAGCATTGCCCATGCTTTTGGAGTTTGGGCCATAGCTGCTGTTTTTATAAATTAGTTAAGATGCAGCTTCTCGGTACTGCGCATCTGGATAGTAACGTTTTTACGACGGTATTTTTTATACCATACAAAACCTACAATAGCAACGGCTATATATGGCATAGCCAATAAGTACATGATACCGCTGTTAAGTCCGCTGGTTTTAGTGTCGCCGCTGGCGTTATTTGTTTCAACCGCAGCGGTACACGCCGCGCATTGCGCTACTGCTTTTTGTGTGGTTACTACCGATAACGATAATACCACCAAAATCAATAATATTCTTAATGCCTTCATCACTGTAAAATTAACGAATTAATAACTTAAAAGTTGTACCAGGGCGATATCATTAAATAAACAATTACGCCCGTAACGGTTACATACAGCCATATCGGGAACGTCCAGCGTACCAGTTTGCGGTGTTTCTCTACCTGCATTTGCAAACCGCGGTAAAAACTCATTAGAACCAATGGCAATACACCTGCGGCCAATATAATGTGGGTAACCAATATCACGTAGTAAACATAACGTATACCTCCCGCAGCGGTCTTTTCGGCTTCACTTACTATGCCATTATGATCGGCATCGCCATATTTAGTTTCGGGCGCCAGGTAATGGAACCCTATGTACGATACCAGGAATAATGCCGACAGGCAAAACGTTAAAATATTGATGCGCTTGTGCAGGGTGATGTTGCCTTTTTTAATATAGTATAACGATACCAGCAGCAATACGCTGCACGTACCGTTAAGTATGGCATTCAGCTTGGGTAAAAAGTAGGTGAACGATGGCAATACGGCAGGCGCAGGTATAATTTTGCGGTTAAGTATTACCACTACCAAAAACACAAATATGGATACGGCGGCTACAAACCTGAATATAAACTTATCTGTCATTACTTGTTTTTAATTAGGGGCTTTGATCTTTCTTAATTCTTCGGATATCAGCACTTTTATCTCATCGTTAAGCCGGGCGATCTCCTGTATCTTATTGCCCGGGTAATATCCGCGGATGCGTTTTTCAGCATCGATCAGCACCAGCTTATCGTTAAATACAAATTGTCCGTCGGGCATCTTCGCAGCGTTCAACAGAAAGCCGTTTTGCGCCAGGTTATATACCTGTGTGGTATCGCCTGTTAAAAAGAGCCATTTACTGGCGGGCAACTTAAACTTTTCGGCATAGTGTTTCAGCATTAAAGGCTGATCATGCTCCGGATCAACCGTAATGGATACAAACCTTACCATGTTGTTCTTTTGGTAAGTTACAGCCAGCTTACGCACGTTTTCGTTGATCACATCGCAGGCATTACCACAGCCTGTGTAAAAAAAGCTTGCAATAAATATCTTATTGGCAAATGAACTATCCGTAATTACTTTGCCCTCCTGATCGGTAAGGGTAAAGGCCGGCAGCTTATGAAATATAGTGTCGGGTATTACCGTGCCGTGAAACTTGTGGCTTGTTTTGGCAAGTACCTTAGGGCCAAAGAAAGGGAGACTTTTGTAGCGGTTTTTACCGCCTACAGTTAGTAAATAATATAAAAATCCCGGTACTGCTAATATGAGCACCAGGATTATTATTTTTTTTCCAATACCGGAATTGCGCATTATCTTGCGAAAAGAGCTACCCAGTGATGGCTTTCGTTAGTAAGTACAAGTATTAAACCGATGATGAACAATATTGGTACTACAAGCGAATATATTAAGCCTGCTTTTTCAAATTTAAGGTGCATAAAGAATGCTACAATGTAGTATGCTTTAAACAGCGTCAGCAAAATATAAACCGGGTTAGCGGTTTCTATTTTCATATGGCCTTTTGGCACCAGGTAAAGCGCTATAATGAATTCAACTACGGTTACCGCTAATAATATGGCAAATACAACCCATATTTTCTTACGGGTCATGCCTTCGTGCGCTTCGCCGTGTTCGTGATTTTCTGTATGTTCTAATGACATGATTGTATGCTTTATATTATTATACTAAATAGAAGAAGGTAAATACGAATACCCAAACAAGATCTACAAAGTGCCAGTAAAGGCCTACTTTTTCAACCATTAAGTAGCTGCCGCGTTTTTGGTAAGTACCGGCAATGGTATTTATCAAAATTACTATATTGATGATAACACCACTAAATACGTGGAAACCATGGAAACCGGTTATAGTAAAGAACAGGTTAGCAAACTGCTGTGTATAAGATGCCGATATTGTCGCATCTTTAGTAAAATACTCATTCAAATGCTCAGGGATACTGCCCCACCAAAAACCTTCGTGGTGTAAGTGGCTCCACTCAAGCGCCTGGCAACCCAGGAACATGAAACCGCCTATTACGGTAGCTACCATCCATCCTATAACTTCCTTACGGGAGTTACGATGACCGGCTTCAACTGCCAATACCATGGTAACCGAGCTCATGATGAGAATGAAGGTCATGATACCTACAAACACCAGTGGCGCGCCATGTTCAACAGAAGTTAACGGAACGGATTGGAATACGTGATCTGCCGCCGGCCAGCTAACCGCGCTAAAACGCAATGCTCCGTAAGCGATAAGTAACGATGAAAATGTGAATGCATCCGATAGCAGGAAGAACCACATCATCATTTTACCATATTCAACAGCGAAGGGAGATCTACCACCTGCCCAAGGCGTTGTTTTTACTTCATCAATTTGTGATACTGTTGTACTCATTTGTACTTGTTTGTAGATTAATTAATTCTGGTTCAAAAGTAAAAAAACATAGAGATAAATCCATATAATATCGACAAAATGCCAAAATATAGCGGACATTTCCATGTTATACAAGTTCTTAACCTGTGCTGTGTTGCGATAGCTTTTAACAAGCGTATTAACTAACAACAACAAACCGGCCAAAATGTGTATTAAATGCATTGCCGTAAACACATAAACAAATGATACGGACGCGTTGGGGTTTATAAAATAGATCTGTTTATCTATTAAAATACCCCAGCCATAAATTTGTATGGCAAAAAAGGCTATCCCTAATAATATGGTAAGCCATAAAAACATTCGTTGTTGCCCAAACTGCAATGTTTTTGCAGCTCGCGACGACAGGAACATGGTAATACTACTTACCGCAATGGTAATAGTACTGTATAAAAACACCGACGGCAGGGTTAAATTTAAAGCGTGCCCCTTACCCCCGCTGTATACAATAAACCCGCTGGTAAGCGCCGCGAAGAACATAAACGATGTGAATATGAAGATCCACATGTTAAATTTCTTGGGCGTTAGGTCGAGCTTATCTTTTTCTTGTTGTATCTGAGCCATCATCATTACACCTTTCCTATAAAATCAAATAAAAATGCCAGTTGTACTATAGGCAAATATAAAAATGAGCCGTACATTAATTTTTGTGCCGATTTAATATCGCGGTTACGCATCAAACCAAAGCCAAAGTACAAAAATATAAGGCTTACTATTAACGATATACCGCCTACCCAATAACCACCGCAACCGTAATATGTTGGCAATAAACTTACCGGCAACATAATAAGGGTGGATATAAAGGCGAAAACTGCGCTGGTGGTATCGCGCTTACCCGAAGGCAGCAGCCTGAAACCGGCCAGTTTATAATCATCATCAAGCACCCAGGCAATAGCCCAAAAATGCGGAAACTGCCATACAAACTGTATCCCGAACAAGATCAACGCTATGTAATCAATCTTAGGGTGAGCGGCCACATAACCAATAAGCGGTGGCAACGCGCCCGGTATAGCCCCTACAAATACCGCAATCGGCGATTTACGCTTAAGCGGCGTGTATAAAAACGCGTATAACACAATAGAGAATACCGATAAAAAGCCTGCCGTAGGGTTAAGCTTACCTAACAGGTAAGTACCAAATATCCCCATAAATAAGCCCATCACCAGTGCCTGGCCTGTGTTCATCCGTCCGGCAGGTATTGGCCTGTCGGCAGTACGGCGCATCAGCTTATCAAGGTCTTTCTCTATGATCTCGTTAAAGCAATTGGCTGCCGAGGTAACCAAAAAGCCACCGATGATCAGTATCACCCAATTTCCCCATACGATCTCGCCGTTCACCTTGCTGCCTATCAAAAATGATATCGACGCCGAAAACGTTACCAAAAAGGTAAGTCGTAATTTAATCAGCTTCGAAAAGTCACTCCAGCTCATCTGCGCGCCCCCTGTATATCAACCGTACGGTATAAATTTAAAACCAAATAAAATTGTGCCCCAAATATAAGGCTCGCCAACACAATATGCGCTGCCTGCGCATAAGGCGGCAGCGAAAAGTATGAAAGCAGTATGCCGGTAACTATTTGCAGCATGATCATCAAAAAGGTGAAGCTCATTAACTGCTGTTGTACCGAGTGGCGTATAAAGCCGCGACGGATCAACGCGTATAGCATCAAATTAGCCAGCAGCACCATCAGGGCAAGGTTACGGTGATTAAGAAATATCTCACCGGCGTTCTTCACCCACGATTCTCGGTAACCACCTTGAAAGTGATCGGCCACGGCATCAATTTGCTCACGCACTTCTGTCCCCATTGCTATTTGTACTACGCTTAAAGCCAAAGCGATAAAGGTAAATACATATACAATACCCTTTATTTGCAAGGGTGGTTTACCATGTGTTTTAGCCAAATGATAAGTTAAAATACAAATACCCAATATTGCCAAGGCAATAAGCATGTGTACGGTAACTATCCACGCTATCAAATTTGTTGATACCACTATTGAGCCTAACCATGCCTGAAAAACTACCAGTATCAGGTTAAAAACGCTTAATACGGGTATCCAAACATTCACCTTGCCATACTTAAATGAAAAGATGGCCAGCAGCAGTAAAAACACTCCGCTAATGGCTCCTACCAAACGGTTAACGTACTCCGTCCAGGTTTTGGCGGCGTTAAACTCTTCGGGCACCAGTATAGATTTATCGTCGCGTATGCGCTGTGCAAGGTCGCTGTAACCAAATACATCAAGCGTATGTGCAAAACGCTGATTTTTGGCCAAACGTTTATCAGCATATTGCTGCTTATAATCTTTAGGCAGCTCTGATAATTGTGTTGGGGGTATAAACTGTCCGAAACATTTAGGCCAGTCGGGGCAACCCATTCCTGAACCAGTGCTTCTAACTACACCTCCCGCCAATATCAATACAAAAAGCAGAACGATCGTGATAAGGTTGATCTTTAAAAATCTGTTTTTTGATGCGGGACTACTCATTGAATATCTTCTAAAAATTTAGGGTATCTGTTGAGGGAAAAATTTCCGGTACAGATACCCTAAAAGATCAGATCAGTAATTTAAATTATTTTACTTGTTCGTTAGCTTTTTGTGCATTTGTCCATTTGGTAAGTTCTTCCAAACCGGCAGCATTGTCTTCAAAATCATGCGGAACGTTTGAACTCATGGTTTCAGAGTAAGGTACAGTTTGCGGAATAAAATCTGCATCGTGACCCGGCTTGCTGTAATCATAAGGCCAACGGTAAACGGTTGGGATCTCGCCAGGCCAGTTACCATGTATGTGCTCAACCGGAGCAGTCCACTCTAAAGTGTTAGACTCCCATGGGTTTTGCGGCGCCTTTTTACCAAAGAATATTGAGTAAAAGAAGTTGAAAAGGAATGCAACCTGTGCCAGTGCCGACATGATAGCCGCCCAGGTAATGAATGTGTTCACTGATAACCAGCGCGACATTGATTCAAACTCGGTGAAGGCATAGTAACGGCGAGGTACACCATCCAAGCCCATAAAGTGCATTGGGAAGAATACCAGGTAAGCACCGATAAATGTTAACCAGAAGTGCAGGTAACCCAGCTTCTCGTCCATCATTTTACCGAACATTTTAGGGAACCAGTGGTAAACACCGGCAAGCATACCAAATATAGCCGCCGAACCCATTACCAGGTGGAAGTGAGCTACCACGAAGTAAGTATCGTGCAGGTTAATATCTAAGGCAGCGTTACCCAGGAATATACCTGTTAAACCACCCGATATAAAGAATGATACTAAACCGATAGCGAAAAGCATAGCAGGCGTGAACCTGATATTACCGCGCCACAGCGTAGCTAAATAGTTGAATGTTTTTACTGCCGATGGTACCGCGATGATCAGTGTAGTGATCATGAACACACCGCCAAGGAACGGGTTCATACCCGTTACAAACATGTGGTGACCCCATACGATGAACGATAGTACGGTAATACCGATCAGTGAATAAACCATCGCGTGGTAACCGAAGATCGGTTTTCGTGAGTTGGTAGTGATGATCTCTGAAGATATACCCAATGCAGGCATAATTACGATGTATACCTCCGGGTGACCCAGGAACCAGAATAAGTGCTGGAACAATATAGGGCTACCACCTTCAAAAGGCATCGCCTGACCTTGTACTACAATTTCTGATAAATAGAAGCTGGTACCAAAGCTACGGTCGAATATAAGCAATACAACACCTGCAACCAGTACAGGGAATGCCAATACACCTAATATAGCGGTAAGGAAGAAAGCCCAGATAGTTAAAGGCATTTTCCAAAGATCCATACCTTTAGTACGCATGTTCAACACAGTACTTACATAGTTGATACCACCCATTAATGATGATGCTACGAAAAGAACCATACTGATGAGCCACAAAGTCATACCTGTACCTGAACCCGGCATTGCTTTTGGTAAAGCAGATAGCGGCGGATAGATAGTCCATCCCGGACCGGCAGGGCCTTTTTCAACAAAGAAAGAGCTAAGCATGATAACGCTGGCCAAAAAGAACAACCAGTATGAAAGCATGTTCATGAATGGCGAAGCCATATCACGCGCGCCAACCTGCAATGGTATCAACAGGTTACTGAAAGTACCGCTTAAGCCGGCTGTTAGTACAAAGAATACCATGATGGTACCGTGTATAGTTACTAACGACAGGTAGAAGTTAGAATCTAAACGGCCTTCAGGTGCAAAACGACCTAACAAGGTTTCCATTAAAGGGAACGCTTTATCAGGGTAGGCTAACTGTATCCTGAATAAGATAGATAATATCATCGCGATAACAGCCATAGTAATACCTGTGATCAGGAATTGCTTGGCGATCATCTTATGATCCTGGCTGAATATATATTTGGTCAGGAAGGTATCATGATGGTGTTCGTGACCGTGTTCGTCATGATGTACTCCGTGATCCTGAACTGATAATGTTGACATATTCGCTATTATTTCTTTTTATTAATTATTAAGTGCTAACCTGCTGTTTTCTGATTCCTTTTTTGGCTCGTTTGTTTCGGCAAACTTTAAGTCTTTCTTCAACTGATCGCTCAAATAAGGTTTTTGTTGTGATATCCATTGCTGATATTCAGCTTCGGTAACCACGCGCACAATTTTTTGCATGTTGTAGTGACCACCACCGCAAATTTTGTTGCAATATAACAGGTATTGAAATTTCGGATCGTCAAGCTTGGTTTGCATCTCTTTAGTAGTGATGGTAGGCGTAAACTTGAAGAAAGTAGGTAAACCCGGTACCGCGTTCAATTGTACACGGAAGTGAGGCATGTAAACACTATGGATAACATCCTGTGCGTGTATGTTCAATCTGATCGTTTTACGTACAGGTATTACAATAGTATCGGCAGTAATATCATCAAAGCTGTTTTTATCTTTAAAGTTAACGCCTACTTTATTGGCACCGCTAACTAATTTAAAGTTGCTTTTACCCAAAACCTGATCTTTACCGGGGTAACGGATCTCCCAGGCAAACTGGTGACCGGTAACCTCAATATTTAAATCGCCTTTGGTATTAACCGAATTGGTGATTGATTGCCATGTAAAGAAACCGAATACCACTAATACGGTAAGTACTATAGCCGGTGCAATAGTCCAGATCTTTTCGATGGTATTGTTATGCGGATAGTAGTAAGCTTTACGAGCAGCATTGTGTTTGTACTTGAATACGAAACCGAACAATAGTATTTGTGTAACTACAAACACTACTACCGTTATACCAAACGTAATGAAGAACATCTCATCGGTTTTAACACCGTGGATAGATGCCGCTTCAGGCAGTATCATGGCACCTTGTACTGTAAATTCCCAGTAAGCACCTATCAATCCAAGTATCAGGAACAACAGGAAGCCAATGCCCATAATGTTATTCCAGTTAAGGGCTTTTTTACCTTGTATCTGTTGTGTCAGATCATATATCCTGAATATTTTACCAACAACGGCAACAACCAGGCACAGTACAAAAAATAACAGCACATAGTATAATGGGCCTAAGCCAACACCCGGTTTTTCATCGGTAGCGGCGGCAGTTGCAGCTTCGGCAGCCATTAGCACGTTAGTGCCAAACAGCGTCAGCATCGCAAAAAGCGAAAGTAGTTTTTTAGAATTTAGTAGTTTTCTGAATGCCATTTTACTATTTTGTTTGGTATTCTGTATTTGAGTGCAAAAATAACAATTTATTATATGTGATGATGAAGGCTCTCCTCAATAAACGGATGCTTTTTAGGGATAAGTGACTTAAACCCGGCTAAAGCTCTGAATGTCAGGAACACAAATAAGCCAACAAAACCTATCGTAATAGTAATTTCCTGTACACCTAACGCTCTGTGCTCACCCACTGTACCCGGCATAATCATAAGGTAATAATCAAGCCAGTGACCAATTAATATCACTACGCAAGTGAAAGCTAAGCGGCTGGTTAAACGTTTCGCATCGCGAGACATTAACAATAACAGCGGCGACAAGAAGTTAAGTACCAGGTTAATCCAGAACCAGAATTTATATTCAGGCTCCCATCTTTTGTAGAAATAAATGGTTTCTTCGGGCATGTTGGCATACCAGATCAGGAAGAACTGAGAGAACCAAACATAAGTCCAGAAGATAGAGAAACCAAAGATCAGCTGACCTAAGTTATGCAGGTGATCTTCTCTAACCCACTGCATGTAACCTTGCTTGCGTAATACGATAACAATTAAAGCGATTACAGCTAAACCGCTAACGTGCATGGCAGCAAGATTGTACCAACCAAACATGGTTGAAAACCAGTGCGCGTCTAATGACATCACTGCGTCGAAAGCGAATATCGGGAAGGTGAAACCGAAGATCACCAAAAATATAGCCGACATTTTAAAGCTCTTATTGTAGTTGAACATACCGCCCAACTCGTCTTCATTGTTTGAATATTTAACCAAAAGGCTACCGAACCATGAGTACAAGCCCAATACCACTACCATAAATACAAAGAAGGTAGGGATGTTAAGGAAACCTGATTTACCTGCAATGATAGGGTCGTAGTTTTCGCTGCCCGGGGTTGTTAAACCATGTGCAGCCCAGTGCGCGTATAAATAAGGAGCAGTTTCTGTTTTTCCGCCTTCAACAATTTCATGGTTGGTAAGCAAACCTGCTGTAGCAACCACTATTAATATTAAACCTGCAATAGGTAATACTTTAGCCAAAGCATGCGGCACCCTCAATATGGAAGCCGACCAACCGGCCTGCGCCATGTATTGATAAGCGCAAAAGAAAACACCCGCCATAGTTACACAGGCAAAGTAATATGACATGAGCAGCAAGCTCGAAAAAGTACGTTGTATACCGGCTTCGCTTTTATCAATCAAAAAGCCGTATACTATACCTAATATACCTATAACAATAGCTATTAAACTCCAGGTTTTTACTTTGCCTGAAAATTCAAAACGTTCGTCAATACTATTATGAGTACCCATTTAATTTATATTATAAAGTTTGTAAATGGTGAATATATAAAACCACTTTCCAGCGCTCTTGCGGAGATAACTGGGAAGCATAAGACCCCATCGCGTTTACACCATAAGTAATGGTGTGATATATTTTACCATCGGTAAGGTCTTTCATTTCGCCGCCGCGTGATGACTGACCTTTTGAGTATGACGGAGGTGGCGGATAACCATGCGCTACAACTTCACCATCACCCTGCCCGGTTTTACCATGGCACGGCGAGCAAAAGCTGATGAACAGCACTTTACCATCTTTTAAGTTAGCTGCTGTAGCAGGCAACAGGTTTTTAACGGCAACACTTGCACTATCATAACCACCGCGGGTGTTCGGAAAATCGAACCGCTGAAAACCTACCGGTATTGTACCTGCGGGTGGCACCTGCGCGGTTTTACCATCAGCGAAATTTGGATTAGCCTGATCAGGCTCATACGCTTTATGCTCATACATATTGGGGGCGTATTCCCAACCGGTGCTTCTTTTATCTTTGCATGAGGTAATGAATACCGATGCAGCGATAGCGATAACCGTTGTCCCCAATACTTTAAACTTATTCATAGCTAACATATTTTCTGTCGTTATGCTTAACTTCTACAGCTCCTGCTTCTTTTAACAAATTAGTGATATCATCGTGCGGCACATTCCCTTTGGCGTCAATAGCGATCACAAAACGATCGTCAGTTGCCCTTAGGTCCATTACCCTTGGCGCGCGGCCCGGGAAAAGGTGTGTGGCTGCAAAGAAGGTAAACGTCATACCAAACGCGGTGAATAATATAGTCCACTCAAATGTGAATGGTATAAACACCGGGGTTAATGGCGCCCACCAGTCAGATGTGGTTGGTTTACCACCAATGTTCATCGGCCAATCGTGTACCAGGGTATAATATATAATACTGAATATTACTGTTGCACCCAGGCAGCCAAAGCAAAACGCGGCATAACCTAAACGTGATTCTTTGATACCTAATTTAGCCTCAATACCGTGTATTGGCATTGGTGAGTAAACATCGTAAATAGGTACGCTATTTTTTTGTAACTTCTCGATCCCGTGTAACAGATCATCCGGATCATCAAAAAGACCTAATATAAATTTTGTGCTGCTCATTTATTTTTGAATTTCGTAATCGGCCAAATCAACACTATCGTATTTCTTTAATGATTCAAGGTATTCCTCTACGTGCTCTTTATCAAGCGTACCTGAATCTATCAGTTTCTTTTTGGCTTGCTCGCTCGCTGTTTTCACCAATAGTTTCACCTCGGCCATGGCCACTGATGGTAATACGCGGATAAACAACAGGAACAAGGTAAAGAATACACCGATAGAACCTATGAACACACCTAAGTCAACCCAGGTTGGGTAAAACATAGCCCAGCTCGATGGAACGTAATCGCGGTGTAACGAGGTTACGATAATTACGAAACGCTCAAACCACATACCGATGTTCACTACTACCGACAGGAACCATGAGAAAGGAATGCTGCGACGCAGTTTCTTGAACCAGAACAGCTGCGGAGATATCACGTTACATGACATCATGCTCCAGTATGCCCACCAGTACGGACCGGTTGCACGGTTGATGAAAGCGTATTGCTCATACTCAACCCCAGAATACCATGCGATGAAGAACTCGGTGATATAAGCCACACCCACAATTGAACCCGTTAAGATGATGATCTTATTCATTGATTCGATGTGGAACATGGTAATGTAGTTCTCTAAACCTAATACCTTACGGGTGATCAGCAATAGTGTTTGCACCATGGCGAAACCCGAGAAGATAGCACCCGCAACGAAGTATGGAGGGAAGATGGTGGTATGCCATCCCGGCTCTAACGACGTAGCAAAGTCAAATGATACGATGGTGTGTACCGAAAGTACCAGTGGTGTTGATATACCGGCCAAAATAAGCGACACGGTTTCGAAACGCTGCCAGGTTTTAACTGAACCTGTCCAGCCGAATGATAATACAGAATAGATGCGGCGGCGAAGACCTCTTGGTGCACGGTCGCGGATTGACGCGATATCAGGCAATAAACCTGTATACCAGAATACCAGCGATACCGAGAAGTAAGTAGAGATCGCGAACACGTCCATCATCAGCGCCGAGTTCCAGTTTACCCAAAGTACGTACTGGTTGGGTAATGGCAAACAGAAGTATGCTAACCAAGGGCGGCCCATGTGCGCTACAATGTATGTAGCGGCGCAAACTACCGCGAAAATGGTCATCGCCTCTGCCGAGCGGTTGATGGAGTTACGCCAGTTTTGACGGAACAGTAACAATACGGCCGAGATAAGCGTTCCGGCGTGGCCAATACCTACCCACCATACGAAACCTGTAATATCCCAGGCCCATCCTACAGTTTTGTTTAAGCCCCATTCGCCCAAACCGTACCAAAAGGTAAGGCTTATAGCTACCACCCAAAGCATCGCACCTAAAAAGGCGGTGATAAAGCCTATCCACCAGGCTTTGTTTGGTTTATTTTCTACAGGGAAAAGTACCTCGTTAGTAATGCGGGCATAGGTAATATCCTTGCCGGTAATTAACGGTTCCCTGATTATTGATTCACTGTGAGATGCCATATTTTATATCTCTGTTGTATTAATTAAGCTTCTAATTCAGTTTCAAATGAGTTTCTAACCTTAACCTGGTATCCGATACCCGGTTGTACGTTAAGCTCTTCAAGCACATAATAAGTTCTTTCGCTCTTTAATGCTTTTGAAAGCTCAGAGTTAGGATCATTAGCATTACCGAATATGATGGCGTTTGCTGAACATGTTTGCTGACAAGCCATTTTGATCTCGCCGTCAACCAACGGGCGTTTTTCAATTTTAGCTTTCAGTTTGCTTGATTGTATACGTTGTACGCACATTGAGCATTTCTCCATTACACCACGGAAACGGGTAGTAACATCAGGGTTAAGCACCAATTGCGTATGCTCGTTGTTCAGGTAGTTATCAAAACGTGAATCGTTCCAGTAGTTGAACCAGTTGAAGCGACGTACTTTGAACGGACAGTTGTTAGCGCAATAACGGGTACCTACGCAACGGTTGTAAGCCATTTGGTTCAAACCTTCAGATGAGTGAACGGTTGCCAGTACAGGACATACAGTTTCGCAAGGAGCGTGATCGCAATGCTGACAAAGCATCGGTTGGTGAACAACGGTTACATGATCAAGATCTTCTAATTTCTCAATCTCTTTCTCTTTAGTAACCGCGCCATTTTTAGTTTCGTAGCTGTAGTAACGGTCAATACGTATCCAGTGCATTTCGCGGCGGCGGCGTACTTCGTCTTTACCTACAACAGGTATGTTATTTTCGGCGCTACAAGCCACAATACAAGCACCGCAACCGGTACAGGCATTAAGGTCGATAGCCATTTTCCAGTCGTAAGCAGGTCTTTCGTGCACGCTGCTCGAAGATTTTTCCCACAAATCATAAGTTTTGTGTTTTTCTTCGTGACCGCTTTTTGAAGCCGGATCTTTTACAAATTCTTTAAAAGTAGTTTCGCGGATAACAGCCTCACGACCTTCAAAAGAATGGTGAGTTTGTGTTAGCGCAAGCGGCGATACATCGCCGGTTTTTGAAATGGTAGCAACCAGTGAAGTTTGCAGTGTACCATTGCTGTAAGTATAGAACGGATAAGCGTTTTTACCTACATTGTTACCAACAGGTCCGGCCGCTGTACGTCCGTAACCTACGGCTATTGATACAGTGCCTTGTGCCTGGCCCGGTTGTATTAACACCGGTACTTCAACAGCATAACCGTTAGCTTCAACTTTTACTACATCGCCTTCTGCATAGCCTAATTTCTCGGCTGTTTTAGGGGCAATGGCAGCGTAGTTATCCCAGGTAACTTTTGATACCGAATCCGGAAGCTCCTGCAACCATGGGTTGTTTGAGTAACGGCCATCACCTACTGATGTGTTTTGGTAAATTTGAAGTTCAACTTGCTCGCCGCTGGCAGTAATTTTTGCCGATTGGCTAACAATAGCTTGTGCTGCCGCGTTAACGTTAGCTGCTGCTGTATAAGTACCTGCCGGTTTTGGCGCGGTAGTAATTAAACCTGTTTGCAGTAAAGTTTCCCAACCGCTTTGGCCTGATAAACCGCCTAATGCAAGCAGGCTATTGCTCCAGTTATTTCTAACGTAAGTGTAATAGTCGGCCACTGGTGCTTCAGCCCAAATTAATAAGCTTTGCTCTGCCTGGCGTGTATTGTAAACCGGATTGATGGTTGGCTGTACCACGGTATAGAAACCTGATATAGCGTTTGAATCACCCCATGACTCTAAGTAATGGTGGTTTGGCGCTACTACTGTAGATGCAGTAGCTGTTTCATCATTATGATCAGAGAAAGATACCTTTAAGCGTACTTTAGCTAAAGCAGCAGTAATATCCTTGTTGTTAAAGTAATCGTAAACCGGGTTGGCATTCAGGAAGAATACCGCGCCAACTTCACCGCGTTTCGCTTCGTTAACAAACTCAACAAATTCGGCATCGTTACCTTTAAACTGGTTTGATTGATTTTCGATATCGATAGTAGTACCGTAGCTGCCCAACAATGCGTTGATAGCGTTTACTACTGTTTGCGTAGCTACATCATTTGCACCGGCAACTACCAATGCTTTACCTTTTGCAGCAATAAGTTCTTTTGCAACAAGGGTGATAGCGGTATTTGCAGATTTTGTGCTTAGTTCTTTTGAACCCGGCAATGTAGTACCTGAAAGGGCATTATATAAGTTGACAACCGCTAAACCAAGTTCAGATGGCTTAACCGGGATACGCGCATCGGCATTGGTACCGGTTACGCTCATGCCGCTTTCAAACTGGATGTGGCGAGACATTTTTTTCTCTTCCAGTGATTTCATGTTCCTGTTTGAAACATATTGCCTTGTAAACTCTTCGCCAGAGATCCAGCTTCCTAAGAAGTCGGCCGCGAAGCTTACAATAACATCGGCTTTATCAAAGTTATAGTGAGGTACTACCGCTTTACCGAAGCTGGCTTCGTTAGCTTTTATAATACCTGTATATGATACCGCATCGTAATTGATGTGTTTTGCAGCAGGGTATTTGGCAACAAAATCAGCAATAACAGCCAGCGTTGAAGAGCTGTTAACTGTTGATGATACGATGCGTATTTTTTTACCGCCGGCTTGTACCGCAGCTAATTCTTTCTTTACAAAATCATCAACCTCGTTCCAGCTGCTTGTGCTGCCTTTTAATAAAGGATCCTGCACGCGGTTTACATCGTATAATTCTAAAACTGATGCCTGTGATTGCGCACTTAAACCACCACCTGATAAAAGATCCTTAGGGTTACCCTCAACTTTAATAGGGCGACCTTCGCGGGTTTTTACCAATATAGCGTGGCCATCATGCGTTGATGTATAGTAGTTAGGAACGCCCGGAGTTACCTCCTCAGGCCTAATCAGGTACGGGATTGATTTGTGAACAGGTACACGCTGGCAGGCTGCCAAAGTAACCGCACCCACACCAAAACCAAGCGCTTTAAGGAAATCACGACGCGGAGTTCTTGATTGCAAACCCGCACCGCTCAATAATTCCTCAATAGGCAACGGCTCGGCAAACTCGTGCTTATTTTTCTCAACAAATTCCGGCGTTTTGTTCAGTTCCTCTAAACCTTTCCAGTATTTTTTATTGCTATCCATTTAAGCTATATAAACTGTAATTGCTAAGTTCTTTTTAATTCTTTCGTTATTATTAATAGTGGCATTTAGCACACTCAGTACCACCCATCATAGCTGCAGTAACTTTTTCACCTTTTTTAAATTTGTAGTGAGCAGCAAGCAGGTTATCATAGTACGCATTGCCTTTACCGTTAACTTCGGTACGTTTGTGGCACTGTATACACCATTTCATGGTAAGCGGTGAGTATTGGTAAACCTCTTTCATTGTCTCGATAGGACCGTGGCAGTTTTGGCATTTGATGCCGCCAACTGTTACGTGCTGAGAGTGGTTAAAGTAAGCGAAATCTGGCAGGTTGTGTATACGTACCCACTGGATAGGCTTAGCTTTAGATGCATCATAAGTTGAAGTTTCAGGATTGTAACCCAATGCATCATAAATTTTGTGAATCTCCGGCGACTCGGTTTTAACAACCTTGTGGCAGTTCATACACACGTTTAATGATGGGATTGACGCGTTTTTAGATTTGAACGCGCCTGAGTGACAGTACTGACATTCAATTTTCATAACACCTGCGTGCAACTCGTGCGAGTATTTGATTGGCTGTACCGGTTGGTAGCCCTGGTGCATGTTGGTATTCCACATGGTTACCCAGCTCCAGCTGCCCGACGCAACTACAAAACAAAGCACAAGGAAGAAAACAAGTTTTTTGTTCTTAGCAACTTTCTTCAGGAAAGCGAAACGGTCAACAGGTGCCTTTTCTTCCTCTTCTTCAATTACAATGTTTTTGTTTTTAAGCAACAAACGCTCTAAAGTACCGATAACCTTGTTTAATACAAGTATTACGATGAACGCGATTACAACAACACCTAACAAACCCCAGATAAGTAGTTCGCTTGGACCGTTATCTTCAGGAGTAACCGGTTTTGATGGATCACCACCCGGAGTAGATGCTTTCTTATGCTCTTCACGAACATAAGTGATAATGTTCATTACATCAGCATCAGATAACTCGGTAAAAACCGACATACCTGCCTGTTGATACTCGTTGTATATCTTTAAAGCTTTTGGGTCTTTAGCTGCGATAAGGGCCTGATTGTTTTGAATCCATTTGATCAGGTACTTATCATCAGTTTCTGATGTAAGCTGCGGACCCAGTGCCGGGCCAATTAGTTTTTGCTCGATTTTATGACAGGCAGTACACTTTGCCTTGAAAATTGCCTCGCCTTTCGCAACATCAGCCTGCGCATTGGCAGTTACGCTGTATGCAGCTAAGCCTGCAACCAATAAAATCGACCTCGTGAATTGTTTAAAAATTAATGAGATATTTCTCATAAAGCGTATTTATGCTGAATAATATTAATATTAAAGTTACTGGACCTACCCCGCCGTTTAGCGCGGCTTTTAACTTTTCAGCCACAAAAGTAAAATTAATTACAGTATGGCTGACAAAGAAATGACAGTTATCCACAATTTATAATCGTTCTAAACAAAGCCAAAAATAGCCTGAATGTGCTTTAAACGCACTTTTTGCTAAAAGCTGTTGTAACAGATATTATTTGTGTTATAAAAATTATTTGGATGTTAATTATTGATTTAATAACCATGCAAATATCAGAGGGGCCACAATGGTAGCGTCAGATTCTACGATAAACTTCGGTGTGTTAATATCCAGTTTACCCCAGGTAATCTTTTCGTTAGGTACTGCGCCCGAGTATGATCCGTAAGATGTAGTTGAATCCGAGATCTGGCAGAAATAGCTCCAGAACGGAATGTTTTCCATCTCCATATCCTGGTAAAGCATCGGTACTACGCAAATAGGGAAATCGCCCGCTATACCACCACCAATCTGGAAGAAACCTACACCCTTACCTTCCGAGTTTTTAACATACCAGTCGGCCAGCCAAGCCATATACTCAATACCACTCTTCATCGTAGTCGGTTTTATCTGTCCTTTTATTACATAAGAGGCGAATATGTTACCCATGGTTGAGTCTTCCCATCCCGGTACTACAATTGGCAGGTTCTTTTCGGCAGCAGCCAGCATCCACGAGTTTTTAGGATCTATCTCATAATATTGCTCCAGCTCGCCGCTTAACAATATCTTGTACATAAACTCATGCGGAAAATAGCGTTCGCCGCTGTCGTCAGCATCTTTCCATATTTTGTGGATATGTTTTTGTAAACGACGGAAAGCTTCTTCCTCCGGGATACAGGTATCGGTTACACGGTTGTAGTGGTTCTCTAACAAATCCCACTCATCCTGCGGACTCAAATCGCGGTAGTTAGGTACACGTTTGTAGTGCGAATGCGCTACCAGGTTCATAATATCCTCTTCGAGGTTGGCACCTGTACACGATATAATAGCTATCTTATCCTGACGGATCATCTCAGCAAGCGAGATACCCAGTTCGGCAGTACTCATGGCACCGGCAAGGGTAACCATCATTTTACCGCCTTCGGCCAGGTGGGTTTCATAGCCTTTAGCTGCATCCATTAATGCTGCCGCGTTAAAGTGCAGGTAGTTCTTTTCGATAAATTGAGAGATCGGACCTCTTGCTGTTGTAGTGCTCATATTGAATACTGTTAATTTTTTGCAAAAGTAGGTATTTTGTTGAAATGCTTATTTGTATTTAAAAAGTTAACATTGGCTAACTCATCCCCGGCCCTTCTCTGCTTCGCAAAGAAGGGAGTTCTTACCTTCAATTTGGTAGCCTATATTACAGTCGCTTCGGCTCCTGCCGGGTGAAGGATATTTTGCGGCGTCTCACCGCAGATGTTAATATTTTGTAAGCTGAAAGCTTACGCCATGCTCAGTCACGAGTTACGCTATGCTAAACTCGCGACAGCGGAGATGCATTAACCAGATCAAGCTTTGACAACTTTTAAAAAGTTGTCAAAGCTAAACGTTAATGAATAGGTAACAGAGGCGGCTCTTTTCGTCAGCAAACAGCTTCGGGCGAAAACGGGCAGAACTGTGGTGGCCACGAGCGCAAAGGCGGGCATAGGAACTTGTTGCATGTAGGGAGGAATAGCGCGGCGGGGCAAAAGTTCCAGCCCTAAGTTCTGTACGTTTTGCAGCGCTGAGGCCTTGTGCGGCAAAGAAGCCTTTTGCTGGACTTGCGCTTTTGCTACTTTTGGGGCACAGCCAAAAGTAGTAGCCGCTGCGGCAATGAGCAGACTGACGTAAATTTCAGCACGACTCTAACATAAAAGAAGCACAAAATGCTACGAGATTGCTTCGTACCTCGCAATGACACAAACGCACTAACTCCACTTTAAAAGTATCTGAATTTTGAAACTCAGGAGAACCGGAAAACAAATAATAATTTGAAAATCAAAGCCAGTAATTCTATTGTTCTGCCAGTCCCGCTTTCTGCTCATACCCACAAGCCTTAACCACAAGGCCGGTATCCGCGCCAATCGGGTTTATACATCAAAACCATGGCAATAACAGTAGAATATCCTTTAATTCCCCCTCCCTTCCTCCTCTGTAAATATTAATTCGCATCTTAGCGGCGCTTTATCCTGCCAGATGAAAAGAACATTATTCCTATTCCTAATATTGCTGGGTTGCCAGCCTATATACGCTCAAAAGCACCTTGTACCCAAGTTTATACGCAAAATGCTTTGGGAAAAAGACACCAGTAAACACAGCAGCTTTTTTATATTACCGGTATTCAGTTCAGCTCCCGAAACGGGAGTTGAAGCAGGTGGATCAGCCTTGTATTCCTTTTATACCGATACGCTGAACGAGGGCACAAGAGTATCTAACATATTCGGTTACGCCACGGCTACCACCAAAGGCCAAAGCCGTTTTAGCCTTAGCACCAACTACTGGACACCGCAAAACAAATATCACTTTACGGCCAATGTGAGCTTTATCAATTTCCCGTTCGATTATTTTGGCGTGGGCAATGATACCCGCAAAACCGATAAAGACCCGCTTGGCCAAAAAAGGTTTCGGGTGAATCTTACTGCCGAAAAGAGACTGGGCAAACATTTTTACGCGGGCATTGTGGCAGGCGGTTACGATTATAAACTGAACGACAAAGCACCAGGCGGTATTTGGGAAACATTGCCTGCCAGTAGTCAGCCTAATGGCGGCACCACCATTTTTGCCGGCCCAACCCTGGTGTTTGATAGCCGAAACAACAATACTTACACTACTAAAGGCGCGGTTATCACCACCTATTTTAATGTGCTGAAAGGCGTATTCGCTAATAACAATTATAAGGGCGGCTTTTTCAACATTGAGTACGCGCAGTTCTTTTCTATCAGTAAAAAACTGGTATTTGGTATCAATATCCAAGAACAAAGCCTGGTTGGCGAAAGCTCGCCTTACTACCTGTTACCGGCGCTGGGTAATGATGAAATTATGCGCGGCTATTACAACGGCCGTTTCCGCGACCGCAACCTCATTGCAGGGCAGGGTGAGTTACGTTATCGCTTTAACGAGCGATTGGGTATTGTGGGATTTGCCGGTGTGGGCGAAGTATTCAACAACTCTTTCAAGGTATCGGCTCTTAAACCCAACATTGGCGGCGGCCTTCGCTACTTCTTCGATATTGAAAAAGGCCTCAGCATGCGTATAGACTACGGCATAGGCGAAAAACGCACCGGCGAAACCCGGCAAAGCGGCCTGTATTTGAGTTTGGCAGAAGCGTTTTGATTTTTTTGATGTGCAGATTTCTTGATGTGCAAATGTGCGGATATGTAGATGTGCAGATGACTCGATGTGCAAATCTCAGATATTCAGATTAGCGGAAATACAAATGTGCAGCTGCTTTGATTACTTAACGCATATCAAAACATCCGCACATCAATCATTTGCACATCTGCACATCAAGAAATCTGCACATCCGCTAAATCTTCACCTTAAAATCTTCCTTCTCTCTCCCCGATTTAAAGTAGACCAATCCTATCCAAAACAAATCGACAGTCACGGTTACTTTGGGGTGCGCTTTTATGTACGCCCAGGCTTCCTTCATGCCTTCGCTCCAGTAAATATCATCGAAGATCAGCAGAGTATCTTCGTGCACTTTTGGCAGGCACCATTCAAAATATCTGATGGTGGCTTCTTTCTGGTGGTTACCGTCAACAAAAACAAAGTCAAGCCGGGGTAAATTTTCAATTACGTTGTGCAGGGTATCGTCGAAATTACCCACTACCAAATCAACGTTTTTAAGTGAGGCATTGGCAAATTGTTTTGCCGCCACGCCTGCCGTTTGCGGGCAGCCTTCCAGTGTGTAAACTTTTGCTTCGGGGGCGGCTTGTTGCAGGTAAAGTGTAGTTACTCCGAGGCAAGTGCCTAATTCTATTATAGTTTGAGGTTTTACATCTGCCGCGAGGCGATAAAGCAGCTGTGCCAGTTTTGGCGGTTTCAGCGCGTTTTTGGCAATTTCGCTTATCTTTTTCTGTTTGTTATTGTTTACGTGCGAGCCCGCGCCAAGATCGGTAATGGTGATCAGCGTATCATTTGCCAGCAGTTGTTTGCGGGTAGCTTCGGCATCGTCATATACTTTTTTGGCATGCAAATCGTATATAATTTTATCAACCAGCCTGTAAACAAATGGCGAATGGATACCATGCCTGTTATTTGCTTTTACGCGGTGTAAGAGGTAATCTTTAGCGAACCGTAAATTGAACATGGCTGTAAAATTATATAAACATTTATTATATTAGCTTATAGCATGATAAATACAAGCGAAGTAAATTCATTGATAAAATTGCTGGACGATCCCGATCCGGAGATCTTTGATCATGTACACGGCAAACTACTCTCCTACGGCGAAGCAGCCATCCAACACCTCGAAGCGGCATTTGAGCAGGCTTTTGACGCCCTGCTGCAAGAACGCATAGCCAACCTGGTACACGAAATACAATTCGGCATTGTTAAAAACGATTTGAAACTATGGCTACAGGGCGGCGCATTCGATCTGTTACAGGGTGTGCTCATCATTAACCGTTACCAATACCCCGATCTGGATGAACAAAAGGTAATAAACCAGATAGAGGACATCAAACGCGATATATGGTTGCAGATGATGAACGAGGGCAGCCCGGCGGAACAGGTAAAGCTGATTAACCACGTATTTTATAACATACATGGCTTTAGCGGCAATACCACCAATCATCAAGACCCACAGAACAGCTATATTAACCAAGTACTCGAAACCAAAAAGGGTAATCAAATTTCGCTGGCTATCATCTATTCCATCATCGCCCAAAAGTTGGACATACCTGTTTATGGTGTAAACCTGCCGCAGCATTTTATATTGGCTTACCTTGATGAAAGCCAGCAAAGCGAATTTGAAAGCGGCATTCTCTTTTACATTAACGCCTTCAACAAGGGTTTTATATTTGGCCGGAGAGATGTAGATATGTTTTTAAAGCAGCTGAAATTAAATGCCGATAAACAATTTTATGAGCCCTGCTCAAATACCGATATTATAAAACGAGTGATCCGCAACTTGATCAGCGCCTACGAGCAAGCCGGCTCAACCGAGAAGGTGGATGAATTGAATGAGTTGCTGGAGATAATGGAGTGAGCGTAGCATTGTTTATTGAAAAAAGCGATGTTATCTTTCCTAAAACTGCCTTGATTTAACCCCATTTACACTGTCATTCTGAACGCAGTGAAGAATCTTCTTCGCTATGTTTATCTGCGATAGATGCTTCGTTCCTCAGAATGACAGTGGAGAGGGATTGTAGCCACCGTCATTTTACCTTCAAAGTCCAAAAAGAATTAAAATTCATGCGATGACAGTCGCATAATATATTCCTCTTACTTCAACCACCCACTTTGTCCCATCCAGTTGGCAAGGCTTTGAAACCAACGTTTCTGTGTTTGTGGTAGGTTGAGGCCGAAGCCGTGGCCGCCTTGCTGATAGATATGCATTTCGGCCTTTACTTTGTTCTTTAATAGCGCATCATAAAACAACAGGCTGTTTTGTACCGGCACAACGGTATCATCGGTAGCGTGTACTAAAAACGTAGGCGGGGTATTGGTGGTTACCTGCTTTTCGTTGCTGTATAAATCGACAGTTTGTGCCGATGGAGTTTTTCCACTAAGGTTCTCTTTTGAACCCGAATGCGTAAACTCACCGAAGCTGATCACAGGGTAAATCAGCACCAGGAAATCCGGGCGAACGCTGATGTTCTTTTTATTTTCGATAACTACCTTGTCGAAATGCGTCCCGGCGGTGGATGCCAAATGGCCTCCGGCCGAAAAGCCGATGATGCCTACCTTGCTGGGATTGATCCCCCATTCGGCAGCACGTTCGCGAATCAGCTGAATAGCCCGCTGTGCATCCTGCAAGGGCCCAATGGTTTTATCTACCATGATAGCATCGCTGGGTAAACGGTATTTTAGAACAAACGCGGCAACGCCTATCTTGTTAAATTCGGCGGCTACCTGCCAGCCCTCGTGCGCCGATGCCAGGCCGCTGTAGCTACCACCGGGGCATATAACTACGGCCGCGCCATTCGCTTTGTCTTTCTCCGGGAAATATGGTGTAATAGTCGGGTCGGTTACTTTATATATCCAGTCTTTATCACGGGTTTCGGCATAATCGGCGGGGGCAGGCTTGGAATTTGGTACTCCCTTAGCGTATAAAGGAATAGGTTTTTGCGACTGGCCAAAGCTAAAAAGCCCCATAAATAGTAAGGTTAAAAGTATACCCGCTGTTCTCATAAATCAATAAAAGGTTTCTGCAATTTATAAACTTTTATTTAAACAAAAAGCGGCGCTGTGTTATGCAGCGCCGCTTTTTAAATTATAGCATTATTGTTACCCTTTAGGGCCGCCAAATTCCATTAAGTAAGCTTTCAGAAATTCATCCAGATCACCATCAAGCACCGCCTGGGCATTTGAAGTTTCATGATCGGTACGCAAGTCTTTCACCAGCTTGTACGGGTGGAGTACGTAGTTGCGGATCTGCGATCCCCATTCTATCTTCTTTTTGTTCCCCTCAATAGCGTTGGTGATCTCTAACCTTTTACGCATCTCTATCTCGTACAATTGCGATTTTAACAAGCGGATAGCATTATCCTTATTCTGCAATTGTGAGCGCGACTCCTGGTTTTTAATGATAATACCAGATGGCTTGTGGTATAAACGTACCGCGGTTTCTACCTTGTTTACGTTTTGTCCGCCTGCACCGCCCGAGCGGAAGGTTTCAAACTCAATATCGGCCGGGTTAATATCAATCTCAATGGTATCATCAACCAGCGGGTACACATATACCGAAGCGAACGAGGTATGGCGCTTGGCATTGGCATCAAACGGCGATACACGCACTAAACGGTGCACCCCATTTTCGCCTTTCAGGTAACCGTAGGCAAACTCACCCTCCAGCTGTAGCGTAACGGTTTTAACACCGGCTACGTCGCCTTCCTGGTAATCTTGCTCGCTTACCTTGTAGCCGTTCTTTTCGCCCCACATAATGTACATGCGCATCAGCATACCGGCCCAGTCGCAGCTTTCGGTACCACCGGCTCCGGCGGTTATTTGCAGTACGGCATTCAGCTGATCTTCCTCCGCCGAAAGCATGTTTTTAAATTCCAGTTCTTCAACCACCTTCAGGGCAGCGTTGTACTGTTCTTTCAGCTCAGCCTCGGTAGCATCGCCGCTTTGAAAAAATTCAAATAATACGTTGGCATCATCTACGGCCGAAACTACCTTTTGAAAGGCGTCCGTCCATACTTTTTTTAGTTTCATTGATGCCAATACTTTTTCGGCTTCTTTTGGCGCATCCCAAAAGTGTGGACCAACAGTTATTTCCTGTTCTTCCTGTAGTTTTTCAAGTTTGGTATCGATGTCAAAGATGCCTCCTCAGGGAAGCTGTTCTATCCCTCAAATCCTGGATCTGTTCTTTTGTCATGTAGCAAATATATAAAATTGCGGTAAGGCTTAACTAAAAAAGGCCCGCAAGTATAACCTGCAAAGCCTTTGTAACATAAACTATATTCTTTTTAAGCGGCAACCATTTTATTTACCAGCATGCTCATGCCGGTACGGTTACCTGTTAATTTCGATAAAAATGTAGCCAGCGCAAAATCGGTATCCTGCACTTTTGATGCTTTTACCAACTCCTGCATTACCTGCGGCATCAACATTTTCGATGTAGCCAGGGCATCAGCCGGACTAAGATTGTAAAACGTATTCAGCTTGTTGGCAAACTTGTTTACCACGCTGTTGGTTAGCGGGTCATTATAAATATCCGGATGTTGAAAATGCTTTATTACCTCTTTCAGCTTACCACCCTCTACCTGGTTCTTCAATACATCGATGATCGAACTCGAAGCTTCGTTAATAACGGCTTCATGATATTTTTCAGGAATTGAAGGATTGTCTATAACAGCCATCCCGGCGTTATTTTTCACAAGCAAAAAAAGTTTTTCAAACATGGTTGTTTTTCTTTAACGTAATTAACAAAATGATAGTAGACTGTGTGATTATTTATAATTAAAGCAAATATATTAAATATTTATTCAGAAAATATAAAGTAAAATCACAGAAATGTTAAAATTTTAATAATTGAATTGGTGTATTGCGCACACTATGTATGTTTGTATTGAACAAACAACTGTATTTTTACAAACAAAAACCTTCAATTATGCTGCCAAAGATTGATTTCACTGCCACCAGTTCGTACAAATATTTAACCGATCATTACATCGATATTGTATCGAAACACCTAAAAGGATTTTTTGATACCGATAGCGAACGTTTCGAAAAATTCTCTGTCCGTTTTGAGGATATACTGGTTGATTATTCGAAGAACCGTATTGACGAGCAAACTGTTGCATTATTAATACAACTGGCTAAAGAGTGTTCGGTAAAAGATGCAATTGAGGCCATGTTTAATGGCGAAAAAATTAACGTTACCGAAGGCCGCGAGGTACTGCATACCGCTTTACGCAACCGCAGCAACACCCCGGTTTACGCGGGCGGAAAAGATGTAATGCCCGAAGTGAACGCGGTATTACAGCAAATGAAAACCTTTAGCGATGCCGTTATCAGCGGCGAATGGAAAGGTTATACCGGCAAAGCCATTACCGATGTGGTTAACATCGGCATCGGCGGCTCTGATTTGGGCCCGGTGATGGTTACCGAAGCGCTTAAGGCTTACAAAACCCACCTTAACCTGCATTTTGTTTCAAATGTTGACGGTACGCACATTGCCGAAGCATTAAAAAATATCGATCCTGAAACCACATTGTTCCTGATAGCGTCAAAAACCTTTACCACGCAAGAAACTATGGCGAACGCGCACAGCGCCCGCGACTGGTTCCTGGCGGGTGGCGCGGTTGATGCCGATGTGGCTAAACACTTCGTAGCGCTTTCAACCAATGCCGACGCGGTAAGCAAATTCGGTATTGATACCAAAAACATGTTTGAGTTTTGGGATTGGGTTGGCGGTCGTTACTCGCTTTGCAGCGCCATTGGCCTGTCAATCGCTTTAGGTATCGGTTTTGATAAATTTGAAGAATTGCTGGATGGCGCCCATGCTATGGATCTGCACTTTCGCACTGCCGAATTTGAAGAGAACATCCCGGTGATACTGGCCTTATTAGGTATATGGTACAATAACTTCTTTGAATCAGAAACTCACTGTATATTACCTTACGACCAATACCTGCACCGTTTTGCCGCTTATTTTCAGCAAGGCGATATGGAAAGCAACGGTAAACATGTTGACCGCAATGGCAACATTGTTGACTACTCTACCGGCCCTATCATTTGGGGCGAACCGGGCACTAACGGTCAGCACGCGTTTTACCAGCTGATACACCAGGGCACCAAGCTGATCCCTTGCGATTTTATTGCCCCGGCACAATCACACAATCCGCTTGGCGAACACCATACTCTGCTGTTATCGAACTTCTTCGCGCAAACAGAGGCTTTAATGAACGGTAAAACTAAAGAGGAAGTGGTTGCCGAATTGAAAGCGCAAGGCAAATCAGAAGAAGAAATTGAAACTATTGCGCCGTTCAAGGTATTTGATGGTAACCGCCCTACCAACTCTATACTGGCTAAAAAGATAACACCGCGTGTGTTAGGTTCTTTACTGGCCATGTACGAGCACAAAATATTTGTACAGGGTATTATCTGGAATATTTACAGCTTTGACCAATGGGGTGTTGAACTGGGCAAGCAATTGGCAGGTAAAATATTGCCTGAGCTGCGTACGGCTGATGAGGTGAAAACTCACGACTCATCAACCAACGGCTTAATTAACCAGTACAAAAACTGGAGATAATATTATTATAAAGCTACAGCACGGGGCTGATTCAGAATGTAACAGGAATTGGAAACTCTTCTTTAACATATACCGGATTAGCCCCGCGCTTACTGGCTACAAAAGCCCCAACGGCGCAAGCTTTCTCCAATACATTTTGTATTGGATCTTCGGCCAGTAACCCGGCTATCAGGGTGGCCAAAAACGAATCGCCGGCACCCACGGTATCCGCTACCTTTACCTTAAACCCCGGGTGCTCATAAAACTTTTCATCGTGCCAAATAATGGCGCCATTACCGCCACGGGTTACGCATACCGTTTTTACATGGTATTTCTTTTGAAACTCCATTATTTTATCTTCTAATGAAGCATTACTACCGTTGATCAGCAAGTCGGCTTCTTCTTCGTTCATTTTTATAATGTCGGCCTTGGCGGCAAGCGTTTCTATGGTCGACAACTCGTAATGAGGCGCGCGCAGGTTCACATCGAATATTTTGAGCGCCGGGGTTTCTTCGAGCAGGGAGCGTAGTGTATTGCGGGTTATTTCGCCACGGCAGGCTAAACTACCGAATACAATGGCGGCTACTTTTTTGGCTTTCTTCCGCAAATCACTTTCTAACCTGATGTTATCCCACGATACCGGTTCGGGGATGATGTACGTGGCCGAATTATCGGCATCCAGTTGTACAGTTACTTCGCAGGTGGGCAGTTCCTGATCTACCTGTACCAAATCGCTGTACAGGCCATTATCCTGCAAAAAGCCCAATAGCTTATCGCCCGATACATCGGCACCAACGCTGCTGGCAAATACCACATCCAACCCCTGCTGTATCAGGTGACGGGCAACATTCATCGGCGCACCGCCGGCTTTCTTTCCATCTTCGAAGGTATCCCATAACACTTCGCCAAAACTTAAAACCTGTTTACTCATAAATATGTGGGGGTTTGATTACCAAAGCTAATAAGGATAAAGTGATAATATTGTTTAATTTTATCAATATGAAAAGATTGTTACTTGCCTCCTTATTGTTCCTGTTCGCCTGCACAGCTTTCGCGCAGGATAAAAAAACCATAGCAAACGTTTTAGAAACCCAGCGCCAGGCCTGGAACCGCGGCGACCTTGATGAGTTTATGCAGCAATACTGGAAATCGGATTCTCTGCTATTTGTAGGCAAAAGCGGCCCCACCTATGGCTGGCAGCAAACGCTCGATAACTATAAGAAAGGCTATCCCGACAAAGCCGCCATGGGCACACTAACCTTTAAGATCATCAAAATTAACCTGATAGATAAAACCAACGCTTTTGTATTGGGCGGCTGGAACCTGAAACGCGAAAAAGATTCACCGGGCGGCTATTTCACCCTATGGTTTCGCAAAATAAACGGCGAGTGGAAAATAGTGGCGGATCACTCAAGTTGATGATTGAGAGTCAGGAAACAAGAGTGTAGATCCAAGACTTAGCATACCTCTTTGCCATAAGTATGCCTTTATAACCGAAAAATGCCTTTGAAAATTTTTGTGCTGATACTTATGCTACTGGTTGCCGGGTTTGGCCTAAAAGCTCAAATACCCAAGGCCAGTGAATTGCCGGAAGATGTAGGTGATATTGTTTTCGATCCCAAGACTGACAAAGCTGATTTTTTTTTCTGCCATAAAGATTACATTATACAATACTATAATTACGGTACCAAATACAAAGGCGGCGGCAAAGCCATCAGGGATTTCATCAACAGCAAATTCCAATACAAGCCTGCCTATGCCCCGGCTACCGGGTTTATCACTGTTCGGTTTGTAATAAACTGCAAGGGTGAAACAGACCGTTTCCGGGTATTGCAATTAAACAAGGATTACCAAAAGACGTTATTTGATACCGGCCTTACCAACCAGATGCTTAAGCTATGCAAAGCACTTAACCAATGGTTGCCGGGTAAAGATGATAAGGGCAATTTTTACGACAGTTATTACTATCTAAATTTCAAACTGGTGAACGGACGCATTAAAGCCATTACACCATGAAGAGAACACTCTTTATAGCGTTACTTTGCCTGCCTGTATGGCTGTATGCGCAAACCAATTGCGAGATTTATAAAGATGGCCCCCATAATCTTGCCTGCCAACTATATGACAATGCGATAGAATATCCGCAGGGCAGCAAGACCTCGCAGCAGATATTTTTAGAATCGATAAAGGCCTGCCCTACTTATGCGCCATCGCTCCACGAAATGTCGGTACCGTATTTAAAGCGGGGCGATTTTTATACGTGGAAACTCCTGATAGACCGCGCGGTTAAAGCTGATCCTCAATATTTAAGTCAGCGTGGTTGGTGCTTGTTCAAGTTTTTGCGTGATTTTGAGAATGCTTATGCCGATCTGAAACGTTTATACACCATCAACAAAGGCCAGCCCGGTTACACAGGCGATGGCGACTATGATCTGCGTATAATAATGGCGCTTTCGCAACGCGAAATGGGAAATAACAAGTTGGCCATGCAGTATTTTAACGAGTGTATCCGCGACCATGAAAAGCAAGGTATAGTTGGCCTTTTTGATTACCTGCATCGGGGTGTAACCAATTTCAAGCTCAAAAATTACAATGCTGCGTTAACGGATCTATTGCTTGAAACTAAAAAATACGAGAAACTGGCCGATACTTATTATTACCTCGCACTTACCTATATAAAGCTAAAGCAGCCGGAAACGGGCATTAAAAACTTACTGAAGGCAAAAGAGCTATACACCAAAACCGGCTACCATCGTAACGATCCTTATTGCGAATCGCCTGATCAGGTTTATTTGGCAGATATTGAGCTTGCTTTAAGGAAGTATAAAGGCCGGTAATATATTCGTCTGTCGCTTGGCTCCGGCCAAGTGACCATTATTACACGGCCTTTGGCCGCACACAACCTGTCATCTCGACCGTAGGGAGAGATCTTCTTAGCCATACATGTCTGCGACTTGTCCGAAGCAGAAGATTTCTCCTCGTACCTCGTTCGAAATGACAAAAATTGGTCTTCCCAATACCACTCGGCTGGAGCCGAGCGGTTGCTTTTTTATGTTGATTCTAATTAGTTAGAATGGTCGCCCGGCTTTAAGCGCTTTGTTAGCACGTTTAATGGCCACTCGCTCACGGAATTTGGCGTAATCGCTTTTGAAGGCCATTTTCAATACGCTGTCTACACCGCCTTTTACAGCGAGGTTATATAAACTTGCTGCCTTGCGGCTAATCGATGCATCCCAGGCACGCAGACTTAGCGAGTATGAGCCATCAATATATTTCATCCAGTGCCAGTAACCGGTTGGCATGAACAGGGTATCGCCATGCTCTAAAAACACCTCGATGCCTTTTACACCATCCAACGCCGGGAATTTTTCAATATCCGGATTGGCCACGTCGTAATCTTCAAGCGCGTAGGTAGCGTTTGGCAGGCAGTACAGGCGTTCTTTCCATTTATTTTCGAAAAGGATCACATGTTTGCGGCCACCAAAATGGGTATGAAATATATGCGGAAGATCAATATCGTAATGCAGGAAAGTAACCGAGTTTGAACCACCAAAGAACATGGCCGGCATGCTTTCAATAAAGCCGCCCATCAGGTCTTTTGGTAACACGATATCGTTCAGCAACTCGGGGGCTTGCTTAAATATGTTGAAGAAGAATATGCGAAGCTCGGTGGGCTGCGATTTAATCAGATCGATATACTGATTGAACGGCATTTCGGCAGCCGATGAGTTGATTGGTTTTGAAGGATCGGCCTTAGAGTTATCATACAGCGGAACTACTTTATCGCCTACCACGCTTTTCAGGTATTCGGCCGTCCATTTTTCGCGGGCGGGCCAGCTTTTGGTAAGGCCTTTTATTACCAACGGCCTGCGCGGGTCAAGGTAGTTCTTTTTAAAGTCAGCCGGAGAAATGCTCTCAACTGTATCAATAGGGGATAGTATGAAGCTCATTTATTTACGCGCTTCGAGTACATTTCTCCAAGCGCATAAAGGTAATAATTAATTATTATCAAATTGTAAACTACTTATGGCCTGCCTTGTGCCAATGCTTTTTCTGCCCGTTTTATGGCAAGGTTCTCTTTCCAGCTCATATACTTCTGCTTAAAATTGCCCTTCATTATATCATCAAACTTACGCTGCACGGTTAAGTTATACAGGCTTTTCGCTTTAATAGCCCACGATTTATCCCAGGCGCGCAACGATATGGAGAACGAACCATCCAGGTATTTCATCCAGTGCCAATAGCCGGTAGGCATAAACAGGGTATCGCCATGCTCTAATATGGATTGCTGTCCCTCAATACCATCTAACGCCGGGAACTTATTGAAATCGGGATTTTCAATATCATAATCCTCCAGCGCGTAGGTAGCGAAAGGGATACAATACAGGCGCTCGCTCCACTTATTATCAAACAGCATAATATGCTTGCGACCGTTAAAATGAGTATGGAAAATATGCGCCAGATCGATATCGTAATGCAAAAAGGTGACTGAACCCGCGCCGCCGAAAAACATATTAGGGTATTTATCCAGAAAGCCACCCATCAGGTCAGTTGGTGAGCGGTAATCGTCCAGTAGCTTAGGCGCAAATTTTATAGGGTCGAATAAAAAGATACGCAGGTCGGTAGGCTGTTTTTGTATAAGGTCGATGTAATCGCCAAACTTCATTTCGGCAGCCGAGGCATTAATGGGTTTCGAGGGATCGGCCTTTGAACTATCGTACAGGGGCACTACCTTATCCCCTACAGTTTCCTTTAAATAATCAAAGGTCCATTTTTGTAACGCCGGCCATTTTTCTGTCGCTTTGCCGATTACCAGCGGTTTGCGTTTGTTTAAGTAATTGTTAATAAAATCATCCTTTGTGATGTTATCAACCGTATCTATAGGGGTTAGTATTATGCCCATCTTCACAATTAATTAACATGCAAAATTATATATTTTAAAAAAAACCGCTAACCGCCAACTTGCTTTTTTAAAATATGCTGACAAAAAAGCCCGGCGGTACAAACCGCCGGGCCCTGTTAATATATGATGGAAATTATAATTGGGCTTAGTTAGGCATCAACACCGTATTTACTACGTGGATAACACCGTTGCTTTGGTTAACATCAGCAATGGTTACCCATGATTTTCCGCCTTTTTCATCAACCAAGTATAGCTTTTTGCCATCGGCCTTTACGGTTAATGTACCGCCGCTAACGGTTTTCAGTGTAGCGTCAGATGATTTTGCTTTTGCCCACAGATCTTTAGCGCTCAATTTACCTGCTACTACGTGGTAGGTTAAAATTTTGGTCAGCGTTTCTTTGTTTTCAGGTTTTACCAGGTTATCAACAGTACCTGCCGGCAGCTTGTTAAAAGCCTCGTTAGTTGGCGCGAATACGGTGAATGGGCCTGCGCTTTTTAAAGTTTCAACCAAACCGGCAGCTTTAACAGCGGCAACAAGCGTGGTATGATCTTTTGAGTTTACGGCATTGTCAACAATATCTTTGGTAGGGTACATTGCTGCGCCGCCTACCATTTTGGTTTGTGCATTTGCTTTAGGCGAAATTGCGATAGCTGCTACTGCAAATGCCATTAAAATTAATTTTTTCATGATAAATGATAATTTCTTTTGTTGTGTATGGGCAGATACGGCAGCATTTCGCAGGCAGATTGCAGGGCAAGGCAGACCACGTGCAATTACTTGATTTACAGACATATAATACAACTCCCTGAAAGAGTAGCACTTAAAAGAATAATTCGGAAGCGATGTGATCTGCATACAGTTTACCTTGTTGGGTAAGGTAAAGCGTGTGTTCTTTTTGCAGCAGCCATTCTTTTTCGAGGTATTGCTGGGCGGGTATCAACAGCTGACTTTCGGCACCTGCGGCAATGGTGTTCAGCTTGTCGAGTTCGAGGCCCCAAACGGTGCGCAACGAGGTCATGATGTATTCATTGAGACGGTCGGCTTCTGATAACACTTCTGTTTCGGCAGGAATGGTGCCCTTAACAAGCGACTGTGTGTATTTAGCGTTATTGGCGATGTTCCACTGCCGGGTTTCGCCATTAAAGGAGTGCGCCGATGGGCCTATACCTAAATACTTTACGCCCTTCCAATAATTAGAATTATGGCGCGAGTAATGGCCGGGCTTACAAAAGTTAGATATTTCGTACTGCTCAAAACCCTGCTGCTGCATGGCATCGGTAAGGTAAATGAACTGCTCGGCGCTTTGCTGCTCGTTCATGGGCGGGTACACCTTCTTTTTAATGTAGGCAGCGAGGGCGGTTTGCGGTTCAACCGTCATGGAATAGGCCGATACGTGGGGCACCTGCAATTCAAACACCTTGGCTACGTTTTGCTTCCACTTTGCATCGGTAAGCAGGGGATAACCATAAATAAGATCGACCGTAATATTTTCAAAACCGGCATCCTGCGCACGCTTTACAGCACCTTCGGCCTCTTTGCCACGGTGTACACGGTTCATCCACATTAAATCCTCATCAAAAAAAGATTGTATACCGATACTGAAACGGTTGATATCCGTTTGTCGCAAAGCATCCAGCTTCACTTTATCCAAATCGTCGGGATTGGCTTCGAGGGTAATTTCGGCGGTTGACAATACGGTGTGTATTTCGGTGATGGTGCCTATCAGCTTATTGATCTCATCTGCCGTTAAAAGCGATGGCGTGCCGCCGCCAAAGTAAATGGTTTCTACGGTTTCGCCGTTCAGGTAAGCCTTTTGCAGGTTGATCTCCTTAATGAGCGCCTCAAACAACTCGTCTTTATATTTCAGCGAAGTACTGAAATGAAAATCGCAATAATAACAGGCCTGTTTGCAAAAAGGAATATGAAGATAAATGCCGGCCATGTTGTGTAGTAACTGTAAATATTAATAAATGCAAAGGTAAGCATTTACAATCCTCTGCGAGGCCATTGCCATAATCACTCTTGCAATCTCGGATACACATCTTTTACTAAATTAGTTAAAACACTGAACACCTGATTATAGTATTTAAACACCTCTACACCGGGATGATCTTTTAACAATTGTTCCGGATCAGAAAAGGTATATTCATTTATAGTATTATTCAGCTTATATGATATCCTGTAAACCAAAGAAGAGGGTATTTCTTTTATCGTTTTCTGATCGGGCAAATTAAATACCCGATGATTCACCAGTTCAAAAAACACCGAATCAATTTTCACATTATTGATGCTTACTTTTTTGAACGGCTTAATAACGGCATCTTTATTTAAGGGGCTCACAAGATTCCTAACCAAATCTTTTTTACGCGAATAAAAAGCAGCATTGAACTTTTTCCCGGTATAAGTAATAATGAGCATACTGGTATAATGCTCGCCGCCGCAATAAAAACGAAGTTCAGCAGCATTGGTTGATTTTATAATATCCACAGGTGCGTAATACCCTTCGGTGTTCATTTCAAAGCCGGGTTCGGCCAGCTTTGCATCAACATATTGCCATGTGGTCTGCGCTTTGGCAACGTTAAGTAATGTAGTAACTATTAGAAAGGTAAAAATTACTTTTGGCATAATAGCACTGGTTAGGTTTTGGATGATTAAAAGTAAAATAAAAAAGCAATACCGTTCGATTCTTTTTTCAATAAATATTTATTGATATTCAATAAATATTATTACGTTTACATAAAATCAAATCACACACATAGAAGATGAAAATTTTAGGTAAAAACTCGCTATCTGCAATAATCGCAGTGATCATTAATTTTGTTTGGTGGTTGGAATGGGTTGCCGCGGGCATATTCCTTATTCTGTTTTCTATATCTGGCCACATCAGGGGTGGTTATGTATTAAAAATACCTATAACTTTTTCTGAAATCACCACAAAACAATTGCATCCTTTTAATACACATTTTCCTGTAGGAATATTAAATGCTACAAATGCGGTTTTGGGCTTAAGTGTAAAAGCAAACTGGCAAAATATAGCAATGCTATTAATTGGCTTCGGTATCATATTCGCCACTGTTGTAATTATCACTTACCAATTAAAAAAGATCTTTCTTAATTTCAAACAAAACCTTCCGTTTAATCACCTTAACATTATCCGCATTAAAAATATCGCTTATGCACTTTTGGGTTACTCTTTTCTGCAATGGCTATTTGTAGTTGCATCATACCAAATATTGAACATAACCTACAACACCGGCCATGTAGACTTTCAATATGATTTTACTATAAGTTATGCAATTATGGGTATCGTGTTAATTATTGTTGCAGAAATATTCAGGCTTGGCCTCGAATTGGAAGAAGAAAAACAGCTAACTATTTAAGGATGGGCATAATTATCAATCTTGATGTAATGATGGCTAAACGAAAAATGTCGTTAAACAGCTTGTCGGATGAAGTTGGCATCACCTTATCTAATCTCTCTATATTAAAACAGGGGAAAGCGAAAGCGATACGCTTTAGTACGTTAGAAGCTATTTGCAATGCTTTAAAATGCCAACCCGGAGATATTTTAGAATATCAGGCAGATGAACCGTCAGCGATATAATAAATGACGTAATTACCCCTTCAATATTAAATACAAACCCCAAGGCTAACATATATTTGATTAAATTTGCACCGTAAAACACAAGGGCTTAAATGCGGTTAAGGGTTATTCTATTTTTACTGGGCATATTATTCTGCGGCGGCGCTTTGGCGCAGGATTCTGTGATAACCGAAGAGCCGGTATATACCGATACCGTTTATCGCCCCAAACAATTACCCTTTCTTGATTCGGTAGCTCAGGCAAACCGGTTGCAGGAAAAGCGCATCTCTGATTCACTGGCCCTGGTGTTTATTCAAACGCCTGATCCGGCACGCAAAAACCAGTATGTTGATAGCCTTTTGCACAGTACCAACCGCAATATCTGGGGCATTGAAGAAACATCCGAAAAAGCGAAGAGATACCTGGGCATCGGGCACCCCCGCAAGCATCGCGATAGCTGGGTAATTGCGGTTATTACGGGCCTTTTGCTCTACACCGCGTTTTTGAAACTTTCGCTCCCTAAAGACGTCAGCAAGGTTTTTCAGTCATTTTATAACAAACAAATTTTATCGCAGGTTGATAAAGAAAACGGGCTGCTAAGCTTTTGGGCTTTCACCGGCCTTTTCCTGCTTTTTAGCACCACAGTGGGCTTTTTACTGTACGAACTTTCGGTTTACAACGAGGTATATTACAGCGTGAGCGGTTTCCGGCTTTTTACGTCTATTACTGTTGCAGTGCTGGCGCTGTTCGCGGTTAAATTCATGATACTCAAATTCTTAGGATTTATTTTCGATATTGGCAATTTGGTAGATCAGTATGTAACTTTATTGTATTTCACATATTTTAACGTGGCTTTTGTGCTGCTGCCGGTGGTAGTTTGCCTTGTACTGGTGAGCATTCATTTAGTGCCGGTTATATTATTAATTGCATTATTGGCATCGGGCGCAATATTAGTTTGGCTTTACTTGCGTAACAGTGTAAATATTATTTCGAATTTTCGATTTCCGAAATTTTATTTAATTCTCTATCTTTGTGCCCTCGAAATTTGCCCCATTTTAGTTTTATTAAAGGCACTCGATATATAGTAATAGTAGTTAACAGGTAGTTATTAGGAACCGATTTTGGAAGATAGAAAGAAAAGGGTTAAAAGCATTTTGGTTACATTGCCAAAACCCGAAAATGATAAGAATCCATACGCAGAACTGGCTAAAAAGTTAAATCTTAAGATTGATTTCAGGTCGTTCATCCACGTTGAAGGTGTTCCTGCAAAGGATTTCCGTAAGGACAAGATCAACCTGGGCGATTTTACCGCTGTAATTTTCACCAGCCGCAACTCGGCCGATCACTTTTTCCGCATTTGCGAAGAAATGAGGTTTGAGGTACCTGTTGAAATGAAATACTTCTGCCTGTCAGAAACTATCGCACTTTACCTTCAAAAATATATCCAGTACCGCAAAAGAAAGATCTTTTTTGGTAAGCAAACCGCTACCGATTTGGCCGAGGTTTTAAAGAAACATTCGGGCGAAAAGTTCCTTTACCCATGCTCTGACGTGGCTGCTGAAGAAACCCAGAAATTCCTTTTGGAAAACGGTTATAACTTTACCCCTGCCGTACTTTTCCGTACCGTATGCAGCGACCTATCTGACCTTGCCGAGGTATTTTACGACGTTATCGCGTTCTTTAGCCCGTCGAGTATCCAGTCGCTTTACAAAAACTTTCCGGATTTTAAACAGAACAATACCCGCATAGCCGCTTTTGGTGCAACAACGCACAAAGCAGTGCTCGAAGCTGGTCTTATTCTGGATGTTCCGGCTCCTACACCCGGCGCTCCATCCATGACAATGGCCATTGAACAGTACTGCAAGCTGGTAAATAAATAAATTGCCCCTCAATTTATTTAACTTTTTTGCAACCTTTCAACTTGTTTATGCGTTAATAGTACTCCTTGAAAAGCTACATGATAAGTATTTAGCTGCAAGGGGGTTATTATTAACTGCAATTAACTTTTAAATTACTTTAATAGTTTATATTGCAGCCTGTAACATACGTTCATAAAATGTTTTTTTTGTTTGATTAGCCAAAGTTTTATCTTAGGCCAATCTATTTATGTTATAGCATCTAACTGAACTTGATTTGAAGATGAAGCAGATATACTTTTTAATTGCGGTTTTGGCCGGAGGCATTTTAAGTGGTTGCCACAACGGAGGTGGCGGCGAAGTAACCGGGGTACCGCAAAGGTCATTCAGATCTGAAGTCCCGCTGAACATGGTTTATATACCCGGCGGTTCCTTTTTAATGGGGCAAACCGATCAGGATGTTACCTTTTCGCAGATAGCGCAAACCAAACAGGTAACCGTATCGCCGTTTTTTATGGATCAAACGGAGATATCTAACACCCAATACAAACAATACGTAAACTGGGTGCGCGATTCGATAGCCATTGTAAACTACCTGGCCGATCAAAAATATTTCATTCAGCCCAAAGCAGGCAGCGGCGCTACAGGTCAAAAATTCATTAACTGGGATTATGTACGCAAAAACCCGGTTTGGAATTTCAGAAAAGGCAATAACAATGCCGCCAAACTGCAAACCATGTATTACCAGGGGCAGGATCGTATTTTCGACCGTAACGAGGTTGATGTACGCTTGTTGAAATACAACTATGCCGTAATGGGCTTACGTGGCGCGGCCAACAACAAAAATAATAAAGACATGAAGCGTTCGGATTTCATTTTACGTGATACCGTTAACGTTTACCCCGATACACTGGTTTGGTTAAGCGATTTCGCTTATGCCGCCAATGAGCCTATGGTTGAAGGCTACTTTTCGCACCCGGCCTTCCGTAACTACCCTGTAGTGGGTGTTACCTGGCGCCAGGCCCGTGCCTTTAACGTATGGCGCACCCGCTTTAATGATTCGTATAAAGATTCTCGTGGTTTACCGCACCGTTCGCCGTACAGCCTGCCTACCGAGGCGGAGTTTGAATACGCGGCACGCGGTGGCAGGATAGGTACCAATTACCCTTGGGGCGGCCCTTACATTAAAAACGCCAAAGGGTGCCTGATGGCCAACTTTAAACCCGGTCGTGGTAATTATACGGATGACGGCGGCGCTTACACCGTGAATGTACGCTCTTACTTCCCTAACGATTACGGCTTGTATAACATGGCCGGTAACGTAGCCGAGTGGACTGCGTCATCTTACGACCCATCATCATCATCATTTGTGAGCGATATGTCGCCAACGTTTAACTACGAAGCTAAACCAAGCGACCCTGAAATATTAAAACGTAAAGTAGTTAGAGGTGGCTCATGGAAAGATGTGGGCTATTTTCTGCAAAACTCAACCCGTACTTACGAATACCAGGACACTGCTAAATCTTACATTGGTTTCCGTTGCGTAACTCACTATGTGGGCCGCGATATCAGGGACAAACGCTAAAAGAAATTAAGAAACACCACATTTTTAATTAAATACAAAACACTACTACTTATGGCTGGAAAGAAAAAACCTTTCGGAATTGATAATATCATCTCAATAGGTGCAACCGTTGTAATTATCGGTCTGCTATTTAAAATAAATCACTATAAAGGCGCTGAATACCTTATCGCTATCGGACTTGGTGCTGAAGCTGTACTATTTTTAATTTTAGGTTTACAAAGAGATACAGAAGAAGTTGACTGGACACGTGCCTATCCTGAACTTGCTGATGACTATAATGGCGAACTGCCTAAAGTAGCAACCCCACGCCAGGTAAGCACAGGGACTAATTTTTCAAACACTGCCGCTTTAGATAAAATGTTGACCGATGCCAAAATTGGGCCTGAACTGATCAGCAGCCTGGGCGATGGCTTAAGAACATTTGGTGATAAAGTGAGCAGCATATCAAAGGTTGCCGATGCCGGCGCCGCCACTACTGAATTTGCTACCAAAGTTAAAAGCGCAAGCGCAAGCTATGATAACCTGAGCGTTGCTTTTGAAAAAGCATCAGTAAACTTAACCGAAATGGCTAACTCAAATACCGATTCAAAAGCCTATCACGAGCAAGTGAACAATCTGGCTAAAAACCTATCGGCTTTGAACGCTGTTTATGAACTTGAGTTGCAAGATTCAAGCGCGCACCTGAAATCAATGAATACGTTCTATCATAACCTGTCGCTTACCATGCAAAACTTCAACGAGTCGCTTGATGATTCTAAGCACTTTAAAGAAGAAGTTGGCCGCTTAGCTAAAAACCTGGCGTCGTTAAATTCAATTTACGGCAACATGTTAACGGCTATGAACCAGCCCCGCGTTTAATTTTTGCCGGTAATTAACAGGATTTTTTGATAACTATACATAACAAATAGAGCACATGGCCGGAGGCAAACAAACCCCCAGACAGCGGATGATAGGTATACTGTACCTGGTACTATTAGGCCTTATTGCGCTAAACGTACCCGACAGTTTACTTGACGCGTTTAAAAATATAACCGACAGCTTAGATAAATCAACAAGTAACGTTACTACCAGCATACAAAACACTTACACCGCTTTTGAGCAAACCAAACTTAAGGAACAACCTGAAAGGGCAAAACCGGTTTATGATAAAGCAAAAGAAGCAAGCCGTATAGCTGATGACCTTAACAAGTTTGTTGAACAACTAAAAGCTAAATTAATTGAAGAAGGTGGCGGCATTAATGAAACCACCGGTGATGTTGATAAACGCGATAACCTTGATATTTCTCCGCGCGTAATGATCACTGATAAAAATGCAGATCTATTACGTACAAAAATAAATGAAACCCGCGAAAAATTAATAGGGTTGCTTGATGATAAAGATAAATCAGGCATCAACTTCTCATTAAATGCAGCCGACCTGCCTAAACGTGGCGGCGGTACAAAAAAATGGGATCAGGCAAACTTTGGTGATGGTATCCCATTGGGTGCAACCTTAACTACATTGGCCAAAATACAAGCCGATACAAAAAATGCCGAAAATGAAGTTGTAAAGAAAATATTAGGCAAGGTAGATCAGGCAGTAGTGAATTTGGATAAATTTTCGGCTGTAGCAGTTGCACCGTCAAGCTATGTAATAGCAGGGCAGCCCTATACTGCCGAGGTATTCCTTACCGCGTCTGATTCAAAATCGAGCCCGGCTATTTCAGTTAACGGCAGCAGCCTATCGGTAACCGATGGTAAGGGTAAATACTCAGTAGGTACCGGTAAAGAAGGCGTGTTTACATGGGTGGGTAAAATAACCGTTAAACAAAACGACGGTACCATGAAAACCTACGAAACACAACCTCAAAAATACACCGTGGCCCGTCCGTCGGCAGTGGTATCGCCTGATAAAATGAATGTTTTATACATTGGCGTACCTAACCCTGTTTCGGTATCGGCACCGGGTATTGCAACTAACAGCATTAAAGTAAGCATCAGCGGCGGCTCAATCAGCGGCTCAGGTGGTCACTATACAGCTAATGTTAGTTCAATAGGCAATGCTACTATAACCGTTTCGGCAGAAACCTCGCCGGGCAAATCGCAGGTATTGGGTAGCACATTATTCCGTGTAAAACGTATCCCTGATCCGAAAGCGCAGTTTGCTGGTAAAAGCAGTGGTAGCACCAGCGCGGCCAACATACGCGGACAAGACAGAATTTTTGCTAAATTGGAGAACTTTGAGTTCGATGCCAAGTTTAATGTAACCCGCTTTAGCCTGTTATTGGCAAAACCAAGGCAGGATGTAATTATCCTGAGCACATCGGGTAACGAATTATCAGGCCAAATGAAAGCGGCATTGGGTACGGTAACACCGGGTACTAAAGTTATTTTCAGTAACATAGTAGCTGTTGGTCCCGATGGTACGCAACGCGGCCTCGATGATATAATTATTTCGGCTAATTAAGAGTAGAGATATGAAGAAGAGTATTTTAGTTATTGTGTTATGCCTGGCCTGCGTGGCCTCGTCGTTCGCACAAAAACGCAGCACCAAACGTAACAAAACAACCAAGTTTAAAACAACTACTACAAGGAGGCCAAAAACCACCAGCCCAGTAGTTGATAACGCGGCGCTTAGCCAAAAACAAACGTTAGCACCGGTTGATACCACGCCGGTAAAACAGTTTGACAGGCCGATGGATGGTTATTACACCAAAACCAGCATTACCTCGGTGAGCAAAAAAGCTACGCCATACCCTGCTTTAAGGGAGGCTGATGTGGTTTTCGCTAAACGTGTTTGGCGCGAAATTGATGTGCGCGAAAAGATGAACCAGTATCTGGCTTCGCCAAAATCGCGCCTGATAGATGCTTTGCTTACTGCTATTGATAACGGCGAATTACAGGCATACGATCCAAGCCCGAACCCTAAACAGAATGATCCTAATGGAGATGCTTTCTCTACCCCGTTGAAACCGGGCCAGGCACGTTCAAGGATGGCCGATAGCAGCATGGTTGATCAGTTTGATAAGGATGGCAACAAAATTGGCTCAACCTTTAAAGCCGGCGAATTTAACCCGGATAGTGTGGTTAAGTTCAGGATTAAAGAAGATTGGATATTTGACAAACAACGCTCAGTATTTGAGCCGCGCATTGTGGGTATAGCACCATTAGTGAAACCAAAAGCCGGTGGTTTAGACTTGGGTTATCAGCCTGCGTTCTGGGTATACTTCCCGGAGGCTCGTAACATACTGGCCACTAAGGAAGCAGTTAGCCGCAACAGCGATGCCACGGGTTTAACCTTTGATGATTGCTTTAACAAAAGGATCTTCTCCAGCTACATCGTTAAAGTATCTAACGATAAGGACGAACGTATAAAAGATTATGCACAAGGCATAGATCAGCTATACGAAGCCGAAAGAATAAAGAAGAACCTAATGGACTGGGAACTTACTTTGTGGGAATACTAACCAAACTCTATATATGCCCCGTTTCCTAAAAGGGCTAAAGAAACCCGATCAGTTAAACTGATCGGGTTTCTTGTTGTAGAGGGAGGATGGTTTTTTTATAAATAAAACCTTTTTGTCCTGTCATCCTGAGGAACGAAGGATCTAATAAATGATTGACAAGAATAATGTATAATAGATTCTTCGTTCCTCAGAATGACAGGGTGTGTAATGGAAGAGGTCACTAAATAGTGACCTCTTCCATTGGTTTTCTAAATCTTGATTCTTGAATCTAAACTCTTGATTCTAAATAGCAGCTATTCCTGCTCTTCAAAAGCTCCGCCCTCGATTGGTTCGGGATTAAAATAACCCAATATGGCTTTTGCCTGTTTCAGGTTAACTACTTCCATCAGTTCGTCCTCTTTGGCTTCGCGGATTTTTTTGACTGATTTAAAGTATTTCAGGAGCTTCTCGCTGGTAGTTTTGCCTATGCCCTCTATCAGTTCCAGTTCGGTGACCAAAGTGCCCTTATCGCGCTTTTTGCGGTGGAAGGTGATACCAAAACGGTGGGCCTCATCGCGCAGGTGCTGGATCACTTTCAACGTTTCCGATTTTTTATCAAGGTACAGCGGATACTGATCGCCGGGATAATACAACTCTTCCAGGCGTTTGGCTATACCGATCACCGTTACCTGCTTATCTATGCCCAGTAAACGCAGGCTTTTTAAGGCCGATGACAGTTGCCCTTTGCCACCATCAATAATGATGAGTTGCGGCAGTTCTGTCCCCTCATCAAGCATACGTCGGTAGCGGCGGTGTACGGCTTCTTCCATAGTGGCAAAGTCGTTAGGTCCTTCTACCGTTTTCACGTTAAAGTGGCGGTAATCCTTTTTGGATGGCTTGCCATCCCTGAAAACTACAATGGCAGACACCGGGTACTTGCCCTGAAAGTTGGAGTTATCAAAACACTCGATATGGCGCGGCAGCTGGTTCATCCGCAAATCTTTCATCATTTGCGTTAGCAGGCGCTCTGTACGTACCTCCGGGTTCAGTTTTTCATACTGGTCTATCTTTTCCTTTTTAAAGAACTGTACATTCTTTTGCGACAGGTCGAGCAGTTTGCGCTTCTCGCCCAGCTTGGGTACGGTAAACTTTATCGAGGCATCGTCAAGGTCTATATCAAAAGGCACAATGATCTCGCGCGACTGGCTGTTGTACCTGCTCCTGAACTCGGAGATAGCCAATGTAAGCAGCTCCTCGTCGCTTTCGTCAAGGCGTTTTTTAAGCTCTATGGTTTGCGTTTGAATGATAGTACCATTCATCACCTTCAGGAAGTTCACAAAGGCGTATTTCTCTTCAGATGCGATGCTGAAAACGTCCACATCGGTAATAGATGAATTTACTACGGTCGATTTACTTTGGTATTTCTCCAGCAGGTCGTACTTGCGTTTCAGTTTATGGGCCAGTTCAAAGTTCATCTCTGTGGCAGCCTTATCCATTTCGGCTTTCATAGAGCGCACTACAGCCCCTATTTTACCATTTAGGATATTGGTGATCTCCTCAATGCTATTATCGTAATCATCCTCCGTTTGGTAGTTTTGACAGGGACCTTTGCAGTTACCCAACTGGTACTCCAAACAAACTTTGAACTTGCCTTTGTCAATATTTTCTCGCGTTAGCGCAAGGTTGCAGGTACGCAGCGGATAGGTTTCTTTAATGAGCCCCAATATGGTATGCATCATACTCACCGATGCATACGGCCCCAGGTATTTTGAACCATCGCGAACGATGCGGCGTGTCCAGTATATGCGCGGGAAGTTTTCGTTCTTGATGATGATCCACGGGTAGGTCTTATCATCCTTCAGCATTACGTTGTAGCGTGGCTGATGCTTTTTGATCATGCTGTTTTCCAGCAGCCAGGCATCTACCTCGGTATCAACAATGGTAAAAGTAATGTTGCGTATTTTAGATACCAATACCCGTGTTTTGGCATTTACGTTGGTATCCTTATTAAAATATGATGTTACACGGTTGCGCAGGTCTTTAGCCTTGCCTATGTATATCAGTTCCTTCTCATCGTTCCAGAATTGATATACACCGGGCTTGTGCGGCACATTCTTTAAAGCTGCCCTGTAATCAAATCTCTCCATACCCCCTAACCCCCTGAAGGGGGAATAAGTTTAATAATATTTTATAATTAATCAGCGTCTATTCCGCAGCATATAAGCTTACGGAAGCGCTTAAAATTCCAGTTTTTCGTCTACCTCGTTAGTGCCTTGCTGCTGCTCGCTGTAAGCACCGCAATTGATCTGGATATTCACACCCGACTTAGGCGGATCAAAATCAACGTTTTGCTTAATGCCGAGCGCCTTGTTGGCATATACCTTTTGCATATATAAGGCAAACACAGGCAATGCCGAGTTAGCGCCTCCCCCAACTTTAGTACTGTTAAAGTGGATGGCGCGGTCTTCGCAGCCTGTCCACACGCCGGTAACCAGTTGCGGGGTAACGCCTATAAACCAGCCATCGGAGTTATTTTGGGTAGTACCCGTTTTACCGCCGATAGGGTTATTTAATTTATACTTATAACGCACCCTCGAACCTGTACCATCTTCTACCACGCCTTTCAGCATATAGGTCATTACGTAAGCGGTTTGCTCGTTAAGCGCCTGCCTTATGTTGGTATGGTGTTCGTATAATACGTTTCCGTTCTTGTCTTCAATACGCAGCAGGTAAGTTGGCTCCGTCCATAAACCGTGATTGGCAAAGGCCGAGTAAGCGCCCGTCATATCGTAAACCGATGCGTTGAACGTACCCAAACAGATAGCCGGATAAGGGCCAATATCGGGACTGGTGATCCCCATCTTTTTGATCAGCTCCATTACCGGCAGCGGCTTCACCTCGTTCATTACATAAGCGGTTACGTAGTTTTGCGAGTAGGCCATAGCCTTGCGCAGGGTGATTGTGCCCGGCAAAGTACCTTCAGGTGATGAACCGGGAGTCCATGGCTCGCCGTAACCTGTAATGGTTACCGGCTCGTTCGGGATCTCCATACATGGCGAATATCCGTTTTCAATAGCTACCGCGTAAGTGAACGGTTTTGCCGTCGACCCCACCTGCCTGGTACCCATTTTTACCTGGTCGTATTTAAAATGCTCAAAATTGGTACCGCCCACCCAAGCCTTTACATAGCCGGTGGTTGGATCCATACTCATCAGCGCGTTGCGCAGTAAAAGCTTGCAATACACTATCGAGTCGATAGGTTTCATTACCGTATCTATATCGCCTTTCCAGGTGAACAGGTTCATTTTTACAGGCGTATTAAAGTCCTGCTGAATTTCCTCGTCGGTTTTACCTTGCAGCTTTAATGATTTGTAACGATCTGTACGGTACATACCCTGATCTAACAGTTGCTTAAAGCTCGGGATCTTTTTCCAAAGGCTTTTACCTTTCCATTGCGCATTAAATTGCGCTTGCAGGCCACGCATGTATTCCTTTTGCGCCTCCTCGGCGTAGCGCTGCATGGTGGCATCCAGCGTGGTGTATATTTTCAATCCGTCGCGGTCAAGGTCATACGGCGTGCCATCGGCCTTGGTAATGTTCTTATCGACAAACAATTTTTGGATCTCTTTTTTAAGCACCGCCCTGAAATATGGCGCCGAGCCTTCGTTATGATTGATCTTTTTAAACTGCAAACCAAGCGGCTTTTGCTTAAACTCATCCACCTGCCCGTCGCTTAAATAACCCATTTCCTGCATGCGGCGCAATACCAGATTACGGCGGTTAAGGGCGTTTTCGGGGTGATTAATGGGCGAATAAATACCCGGCCCATTCACCATACCTACCAACAAGGCAGCCTGATCGGGCGTTAATTGCTCGGGCGTGGTATTGAAATAGGTAATAGCGGCCGATTTAATACCGTATACATTGTAAGCGCCAAAATCAACCGTGTTGAGGTACATGGTGATGATCTCTTCTTTAGTATAATGGCGTTCAATTTTAACAGCGGTTATCCACTCCTGCATTTTTTGAACAATACGTTTCAGCGGGTTATGCGCTCTTTCGGAGAATAAGTTTAGTGCTAATTGCTGGGTAATGGTACTCCCCCCTTGCTTTTTACCTATCAGGTTATAAAATATAATACTGAACGTACGGTTAAAATCGATACCCGAGTGCTCGTAAAAGCGGCTATCTTCGGTTGCTACCAATGCGTTAATTACGTTGGGAGAAATCTCTTTATAAGTTACGTTCGACCGGTTTTGGATAAAGTAAGTACCCAGCAATTGCTTGTCAGACGATATTACCTCTGATGCCAGGTTACTTTTAGGATTTTCCAGATCGCGGAAGGATGGCAGTTCGCCAAAAATACCGAACGCGGTAAGCAGGAACATGATAACAACAAATGAAAAGCCGGCAATTACAAAACGCCATATATACCAGTTGTATCTTCTTGTATCCTGTGGTGAAAGTTTAACGATCATTTTTTAAAAATTGTCCTGATAATACTCAACGTAATTATCCAATGTTTTCTTGTCTGTTAGTTTATCCAGATTTTGCTGCGTGATGATAAAGAAACTGTATTTTTCCTTCGGCACCTTCATAATATCCGGCATCAAAGGTACAATAGAACGGGCATAAATTTTAACGGCCTCCAAACTATAAAAACGCCCTACAAAAATCAACTGGTTATTGGCCCCAACATCCTTTAACTGGTGCTTAATATCTACCCCCTGGTAGCGCGAGCGGTTAAACTGCCCCACCCCAAAACGCGACGATGATAAACTTGTTCTGTTATCGGCCACATTGATCACAAAATAGTAATTGGTTTTATCGGCCTCGGTAAACGGATAAGCCTTTTTAGGCTTCGCCGGAGCATTTGCAGCGCTATCAACCACCGGCTTATTCCCGGCAATTACAGGCACATCAGCAGGTTTACTATTTACCGAATCAGTTGCCGATCTTTCTATCACCGGCCTGTCCAATGCTTTCACCTCGCCTAATGTAAGTGGCTTAGCCTTGTTTACCGCGGCAGCACTGGGCTGTTTTTGTTTAGCGCCTTCTATCGGTTTTTCTATCCGCCGCTCGGCCACTTGTGCAAATTGGGGTTGCAAAGGTTCAATTGGTGCCTGCAAGAATGGAATATAATCATCATCGAGCAGGGCGAAACGGCGCGCAGCAATTTCGGCGGTATGGCTTTCAATAAAGGCAAGATGTTGCTTAACCAGCGGCGTTACCAATTGATCATCGGGATATTTATTAACCTCGGCTATCAGGTCGGCCTTAAATGGCGGCAGTTTTACCTGGTGCCCGTTGGCAATGATCTTCAGGTATTCTAACTGTGATGATAGTTTATTGAGCGGATATTGCTGCAGCAACATCTCCGCCTGCTGTATCACATCAGTATATTTTCTTTTCGCGTAAAGGTCGTATACCTGGTTGTACAGGGCATTAAACTCGGCATCGGCATCGCTGACGTGTTTGGCATATTCCGGGTCGAGTATTACCTTGGCGTATGGGGTATCGCCATACTCTTTCAGCAGACGGTTCTTGTAATCTTCGGCCTTGGCTACATCAATATCGCTGTACAAACGGTACAGGTTATAATATATAGATGATTTATTAGGATGATCGGGGAATCGCGCCAGCAACAGTTCGTAATTAGCGATAGCTTCCTTTTTATCCTCCAGTATATCCCGGTAAAAATTACCGATATCGAGATAGGCATTATATATCTTCAGGTTCGATTCCAGCATCTGATCTTCCGTATACGGAATGCTTTGCACCAGTTCCTGCCGGTAGTTGCTGTTAGATACCGTTTGCACATCCTTTTGCGCGCTGGTGTTCACCACCGCGTCGGGGTCGTTAGTAGTATTGTTCACCGTGAGGTTGCTGTTACTGCGCTGACTTCTTCTCCAGTTATCTTCGAGCCTGCGGTTGCCCCACTTACGCTTGAATACCGAAAAACCCTGACTAACGGCCTTGTTATTATAAAAGTAAAAGCTGTTGCCATCGGGCGTACTGGCTTGCGGATTTTGGGTATAGTCGGCAAGGTTGCCCGGCGTTACGTTATTATTTAACGGTGCCGATACCCTTTGCTGCTGCTGCATGGTGTTGCGGTTCACCATCTCATCAATTTTTGCCTTGCGGGCATCTTCGCTAAGCCCGGCCAGCATTTGCAGGGTATCTTCGTGGGCTATTATCTTCAGGTTATCGGTTAATAGTTGCAGGTTATCGCTCTTCTTTTTAATGGTGATATAACCCGGGTAATTGGGCGACAGGTTAGCCAGCGTGCTATCATAGTACATTTTGGCATTCACGTAATCGGCCTTGTTCTTAAAATAAACATCGGCCAGGCGCAGGTACGACAGGCCTTTTTGATTTTGGTTTTGCAAACTGTATTTGGTTGATAGCTTATAGTTATCTATCGCTTTATCTACATCGCCCTCGGTATAATAGATCTGCGCTATCTGGTAATAGATCTGGTCGGTAAATTCTTTATTGTTTTGATTTTTGAGCAGCGACCGCAGCCTGTCAACCCGGCTGATCTTAATGCCGTCGCGCTTGTCTTCAATACGTATCCGGTTCAAATCGGCATTAAAAGCCATCCCAAACGACGCGTTACTGCGCACAATTCGGGTATAGTTGGCAATAGCATCGGCAGGTTTTTGGTTCAGTTCCTGTAGTTGAGCTAGTATGAACGTCCACCGTAAGCGCTGCATGGTGCTGTTGCTGTACTTAATAGCGTTAACGGCCATTTGCTCGGCATCGGCATACTCCTGTGCCACAATATCGTATTGCAGTTTGGAGGCATACACATCGGCAGTAATATTTTTTTTAGGGTTGATGTTTTGAATGGCAGTATCTAATACCAGTTTGGCCTGTTCCTGCTGTTTAAGGTATAGTAATGCCCGGGCTTTCCAAACCAAAGCCTCCTGTACCAGTTCGGGCTTTTCGGTATATGACCTTATCACATAATCAAAATACTCTACCGCGTTAAAGTAGTTACTGCCTAAATAATTGGCTTTGCCCAACACCAAGTAGGCATCGCCGAGGTAATTGCTTTGCTCCTTAAAGTTAATTATGGTTTGCGCTTTTGAAATGGCCGCGGCTAAATCTTTATCTTCGCCGGTAACGGCCGCGGTATCCTGGTAAACGCTTAGTATTTCGGTGTAGTTGTCAACAAAGCTGGCCGCGTAGGCATCCTGCTTTTGTTTGAGGATCTCACGGGCGTTAAACAGGATATTATAATGAGCGGTAAGATTTTGTAAGCGACGATTTAATCCGCTTTTTTTTTCGAGAGAACAGGCCGCCAGTAGCAAAATGACGATCAAAAGGCTAAAACGGCGTAGGGTAGAATAGATGCTCACGTTCCTCAAAATAATTCCGGTTTTTTAAAAGCTTTGCTAAATTAACAAATACTATACAATAGGTTTAATAAATTTGCGCATGGCCCAAAATGAACAAAAAGGAGGCGACAACCTTAATAAAGCCGCCGGCGGCTACGCCAAATACACCGGTTTGGCAGTGCAAATGATGGTTATTATTGGCGGTTTTGCCTACGCAGGCTACAAAATTGACCAGGCAAATAACCATAAGGTGCAATGGGTTACCGCTGTGCTTGCCCTTGCCGGGGTTTTCATCTCGCTGTTTTTGGTTATAAAAGCTGTTAAAAATTAATATGTACCGCACCCTTATATCCTTCCTTTTTTTTAGCGTACTACTGGCCCTGCCACCACTGGCACTTACTTATACGGGTAATGCAAAATGGGTGTTGCCGCAATTTTGGGGCATATTTATTTTATTGACAGCATTAACGCTCATCCTGATAGTTTCGGTAGCGGTAATACAAAAAAGGCATCCCGAAATGTATGCACAAACCTTTTTAATATTCACTATCATAAAAATGATAATGGGCATGGCGCTGGCCTTATTACTGGTATTAAAAACCAGTCTTGACCGCAGCGTATTTATGGTCAATTTCTTTTATGTATATTTTCTAAATACCGGCTTTGAAGTTTATGTTTTGTTACGTAACTTGCGCAACCAAAATTAAAAGTAAAAAACACTCATTTAATGGATTTTAGCCACATTTTGAACTCAAAAAAAATAGCTTTAAGCCTCGTTTTAGGCGTTTTTTTGTCTTTTTGCACTTGTAAAACTTTTGCGATACAGGAAGAACATACCGCCGAACATGCTACCGAGACCAGCCACGAAGAAAAATTTAACCCGAGCAAAACCATACTTGAGCACATAGCCGATTCGCATTCTTTCCACATTTGGGGACATCTATCTGTACCATTGCCGGTGATACTTTATACCGACAAAGGCGTTGAGTTCTTCATGTCGGATGTTTTTGGCCATGAGGGTGAAGAAAAGCATCAGGGTAAGTACTATACTTACGCTTTGGTACACGACAAAATTAAGGCGGTTGATGAAGCCGGCGCAATCAATGAATCAGCCAAGGTTTATGATTTTTCATTCACCAAGAACGTTGCTTCTATGTGGCTGTCAATCATCCTGCTGTTCATCATTTTCTTTAGCGTAGCATCTACCTACAAAAAACGCGTAGGTAAAGCGCCTAAAGGCCTTCAATCATTTTTAGAGCCTATTATTGTGTTTGTACGCGATGATATTGCCCGCCCTAACATCGGTTACAAATACCAGCGCTTTATGCCGTTGCTGTTAACAATGTTCTTCTTTATCTGGATCAACAATCTTATCGGTTTAATTCCTTTCTTCCCGGGAGGTTCAAACTTAACAGGCAATATATCATTAACGCTGGTAATGTCGGCCATTACATTAATTGTGGTAAACGTTAACGGTAATAAATACTACTGGAAACACATCTTTTTACCTGATGTACCATTTTGGTTATACCCAATTATGTGGCCGGTAGAGTTGATCGGTATCATATCAAAGCCATTCGCATTGATGATTCGTTTGTTTGCTAACATTACAGCAGGCCACATCATCGTATTGAGCTTAATATCGCTGATCTTCGTATTCAAAAGTGTTGCTATAGCACCGGTTTCAGTTGCATTCGTTGTGTTTATGGATGTACTGGAGTTACTGGTTGCCTTGTTGCAGGCTTTCATATTTACACTGCTTACCGCGCTGTTTATAGGTACTGCCGTTGAAGAGCATCATCACTAAAATTTGTAAATAACTATATATTATATATTAACTTTAAATTTAAAACAATGATTGGAAGTATCGCTGCAATTGGTGCAGGTTTAGCAGTTATCGGTGCCGGTATCGGTATTGGTCAGGTTGGTGGTAAAGCAATGGAAGGTATTGCACGTCAGCCGGAAGCTGCTTCAAAAATCCAAACTGCAATGATCATCGCTGCCGCTCTTATCGAGGGTGCTGCTTTGTTCGGTGTGGTTGTATCATTCCTGGGTTTAGGTAACTAATCCTTCCCGGAAAAACTTATAACCGTACCCGGAGCGATTGGCAACAGGTACGGTTATTTTAACATTTAACTTTAAAAAACTATATATACAAGGAATGAATCCATTAGTTACCCCTGAGCTTGGTTTAGTAGTTTGGACGACCGTATCATTCGCGATATTGTTCTTCTTACTGGCAAAATTTGCCTGGAAACCAATCATGAGCGCTATTGATGACAGGGAGCGTTCAATTGAAGATGCTTTGTTAAAAGCAGAAGCCGCTAAAGATGAGATGGCCCGCCTAACCAGCGAAAACGACTCGTTAATTAAACAAGCACGTATTGAGCGTGACCATATATTACAGGATGCCCGCAAGCTGAAAGATCAGATTGTGGCTGATGCCAAAGAGGCTGCACAAAAAGAAGGTGCACGCATGATTGAGCTTGCCCGTGTTGAAATTAACAACCAGAAAGCTATCGCGATGGCTGACGTTAAAAACCAGGTATCTGCTTTATCACTGCAAATTGCCGAAAAGGTATTACGCAAGCAGTTTGAAGATCAAAGCAAACAGGATGCCCTGGTTGCCGACCTGTTGAAAGAAATCAATTTAAAATAATACAATTTCGGAACTTCGAACATCTGAAAACCGAATAAAAAGCAAAGCATGTCAGAATTAACAGTAGCATCCAGGTACGCCAAATCACTCATCGACCTTGCCACCGAGCAAAACGTTGTTGAGGAGACAAAAGCCGATATGGTTTTCTTTCTGAAAGTATTAAAGGAAAATACGCAGTTAAATGCTGTTTTAGGTAACCCTATTGTTTCGCAAAGCAAAAAAGTAAGCATTGTTGATGCCATATTTGGCGGCAAGGTGAGCAAGCTGTCTATCAGCTTTTTCAACATCATGATCAACAAAGGCCGCGGCGAAGTTTTATTAACCACCGCTAACGAGTACATCAACCTTTATAATCTTAAAAAGAACATTATAAAGGCTACTGTAACCTCGGCAAGCCCGCTTACCGAAGCTAACAAACAAAAAATGATAGCTGATGTACAGGCGGCTACAGGCAGCAACAGCGTAATTTTAGATGCTAAGGTTGACCCGGCTTTAATTGGTGGCTTTGTACTAACCGTTGGCGACAGGCAAATTGATACCAGCATAGCCAGCGACCTTAAGAAACTGAAAACCGAATTTGCCCAAGCGGCAATTCAATAATTAAAATCTCAAAAAACTCTAAAATAAGTTAAAAAATGGTAGAGGTAAGACCAGACGAAGTATCAGCAATTTTGCGTCAGCAATTGGCAGGCTTCAAGTCAGAATCCGAATTAGAAGAAGTAGGTACCGTACTGCAAGTAGGTGACGGTATCGCACGCGTTTACGGATTAACAAAAGTACAATCAGGTGAGCTGGTTGAGTTTAATAATGACCTGCAAGGCATTGTACTTAACCTTGAAGAAGACAACGTGGGTGTGGTATTGTTAGGTTCATCTGAAAACATTAAAGAAGGCGATACTGTTAAACGTACCAACAAAATTGCTTCGGTAAATGTTGGTGAAGGCATGCTTGGCCGCGTAGTGAATACCCTGGGTATTCCTATCGATGGTAAAGGCCCTATCGCCGGTACTACTTACGAGATGCCTCTGGAGCGTAAAGCACCGGGTGTTATCTACCGTCAGCCGGTTACCGAGCCCCTGCAAACAGGTATCAAAGCTATCGACGCCATGATCCCTATCGGCCGTGGCCAACGTGAGCTGGTTATTGGTGACCGTCAAACAGGTAAAACCGCTGTTTGTATCGATACCATTATCAATCAAAAAGAATTTTATGATGCCGGTCAACCGGTTATCTGTATATATGTTGCCTGCGGACAAAAAGCATCAACAGTAGCTAACATTGTACGTACGCTTGAAGAAAAAGGTGCTATGCCTTACTCTATAATCGTTGCGGCAAACGCTTCTGACTCTGCTACCATGCAGTTCTTTGCTCCTTTCGCGGGTGCTGCTATCGGCGAGTACTTCCGTGATACAGGTCGCCCTGCTTTGATCATCTATGATGATCTGTCAAAACAAGCGGTGGCTTATCGTGAGGTATCATTGTTACTACGTCGTCCACCGGGCCGTGAGGCTTACCCTGGTGACGTATTTTACCTGCACAGCCGTTTATTAGAGCGTGCCGCTAAGATCAACGCCAATGATTCAATTGCCCAGGCGATGAATGATTTGCCGGAGTCTATCAGGAGCATCGTTAAAGGTGGTGGTTCATTAACCGCTCTTCCTATCATCGAAACTCAGGCAGGTGACGTATCAGCATACATTCCAACCAACGTAATTTCAATTACCGATGGTCAGATCTTCTTGGAATCAAACCTGTTTAACGCGGGTGTTCGTCCGGCTATTAACGTAGGTATTTCGGTATCACGTGTGGGTGGTAACGCGCAAATCAAATCAATGAAGAAAGTTGCCGGTACCTTAAAGCTTGACCAGGCTCAATACCGCGAATTAGAGGCCTTCTCTAAATTCGGTTCTGATCTTGATGCTTCTACCAAAACCGTACTTGACAAAGGCGCGCGTAACGTAGAAATGCTTAAACAAGGCCAGTACTCACCGGTATCAGTTGAAAAACAAGTTGCCATCATTTACTTAGGTACTAAAAACCTGATGCGTAACGTACCGGTGAACAAGGTAAGAGAATTTGAAACAGAGTTCACCAACCAGTTAGAAGCTCGTCACCCGGAAGTATTAGCCGGCCTTAAAGCAGGTAAATTTGACGACTCACTTACCAGCGTACTGGAAACAGTAGCTAAAGAACTGTCAGGGAAATATTAATTAGTTATGTGTGGCCAGGTTCGAGGTTCGGGGATTCAGTAATTCACCCACCACTCGAACCAGGCCCCACACCACCCAACAATAAGAATGGCTAATTTAAAAGAAGTAAGAAACAGGATAGTATCAGTAGGCTCAACGCAGCAGATCACCAAGGCTATGAAAATGGTTTCGGCTGCTAAGCTTAAACGTGCTACCAACGCTATTATACAATTACGTCCGTATGCTAATAAGCTGAAGGATCTGTTGGCTAACCTATCGGCCGGTTTAGAGGATGGTTCATCGCCATATCTGCAAGAGCGCGAGCCGGTACGTGTACTGGTGGTTGTAATATCGTCAAACCGTGGTTTGGCCGGTGCTTTCAATACCAATGCTATTAAAACCGCCAACAACCTTATTGCAGAAAAATACAGCGAACAACTGAAAGCCGGTAACGTATCAATCATTGCTATCGGTAAAAAAAGCCAGGAGTATTACCAACGCCGTAAATACAACGTTATTGGTAACAATAATGACCTGTACCTTGATCTTAACTTTCAAAATGCTTCAAAAATAACCGAAAGCATTATGAAAGGCTTTTCTGACGGGCAGTACGATCGTGTTGAATTGGTGTATAACCATTTCAGGAACGCGGCAGTACAATTTCAGATAGCCGAGCAGTTATTGCCTGTGCCAAAAGCTGAGGTTGCTAAAACCGAGATCAAAGAAAAAGGTATACAACAGCAGGTTGATTACATTCTTGAGCCATCGAAAGAAGAAATTGTAGAGCAATTGATCCCTAAGAATATCAAGATCCAGCTTTACCGCGCGATATTGGATTCGCACGCGTCTGAGCACGGCGCCCGTATGACGGCTATGGATAAGGCTACTGAAAACGCAGGCGACCTGTTGAAAGCCCTTAAGCTTTCGTACAACCAGGCACGCCAGGCAGCCATCACTACCGAGCTTACCGAGATTGTGAGCGGCGCGGCAGCCCTTTCAAACGGCTAATAAAAAAAGACCAGTTTTAAATTTAATATATAAGGCCTCCTGAATTCAGGAGGCCTTTTTTGTGCTTATTATTTTACGCTGTAAATGAGCCTGTTATTTGTAACATTTATGCTGACGTGGCGGTGCTAAGGTTACCTTTTTCAATACGCCGGTATTAATAACAAAACCAACTAACATTATGAAAACCAGTATTTTATTTATACTGCTCTCCGGAGCGGTGCTGCTATTCTCATGCAAAAATTCTGCTGAATACAAGGCGCTGAACAGCAACAGCAGCGACACCGCATTGGTAGCCGCCGACAGCGCCACATCTACCCAAAACAAACTGATAAAAACGGCCGACATCTCTTTTAAAGTAAAGGATGTAACGCAAACGGGCGAGCGTATATCAGCCCTGGCGGCACATTACAACGGCATGGTAACGCATCATCAAATGCAGTCGGAAGTAATCCGTAACCGGGATATTGAATTGGGTAACGACTCTATGCGGCATGTATCGGCCTTTAATACAACTGCCGACATGACGGTACGTATTCCATCGCCCAAGCTGGAGGAGTTTATGAATACCGTAAGCCACATGGGTATATATGTAAACTTTCGTAAAATGGATATTGAGGACAAGACCTTAGATTACCTCTCCTCGCAAATGAAGCTCGATAGCCGTGCCGAGCTTGTAAAGCAGCAAAAGAATGGGAAACTGGTGGTAAAGCATCCCGAAGATATCCCGTACTTTAAAGACGAACTGGTTGACGAGCAGATCAACAACCGACGTATTGACGACGCCGTAAAGTACAGCGTGGTTACTATCGGTTTTTATCAAAGCAACACCATTGTGCAGGAGGTGGTAGCTAATGATGATGTTGACAGTTACCATATCCCCTTCCTGAGCCAGATGAAACTTTCGCTGCTAAACGGGCTGGATATTTTTATAACCATTGTAGTAGCACTTACCAATTTGTGGGTGTTTATTTTGCTTGGAGTAGCTGTATGGCTGGCAATAAGGGCTTACCGCAAGAAAAATCCGCTATTGCTGCCTAATAAAACTTTAACAGATGTGTAGCTTTTTCGCTAAACATTTTTATTTTTGCAGCAACAAAATTTCAATATCATGAGTTCATTAGAAAACGCTAACGCGGAAGGACACTATAAATTATTAATTGTTGCTATCGTTATCGGTTTATTCGGAGTATTTTTCCGTTTCGTCGGCGAAACCTCAATCTACTCATGGGTAGCAAACATTGCCTTGGTTATAGGCAGTTTAATAGCATTCAAAGCAGTATTCGCTATACTTAAATAAGCATAGTTGCATTAAAATATCAAAAAGCGCCTTTGTTATACAGAGGCGCTTTTTTTGTGATTGCTGTTTTTGTACCTACGGCCGGAGGTCGGGTAATATTTGCCACTCGCCAGGAGGCGAGCGGCTGTTGGGTCGCTGTCATCTCGACCGTAGGGAGAGATCTTCTTCGGCCTAAAAGTCTGCTATTTAACATAGTGCAGAAGATTTCTCCTCGTTCCTCGTTCGAAATGACAAATTTAGTCATCCCAAAGATGAGCCATCAAGCGGGCGGCGAGGAACAACACCCTCTTTTTTGACTTTTGAATTTTCACTTTTGAATTAATAAAAAACACCTTTGCCCATCACTTGTTGCAGCTACATGAAAGTGTTGCTTGCAGGTGCTAACGGATACATAGGAACCCGCCTCATTCCGGTTTTACTGGAGAAAGGCCATGAAGTGGTATGCCTTGTGCGCGACAAACGGCGCTTTCATGAGCAAAGCGACTTTAGTGATAAGGTAACCCTTATTACCGGCGACCTGCTGCGTGAAAAAAACATAGAAGCTTTCCCTAATGATATTGACGCGGCCTATTACCTGGTGCACTCCATGTCGCAATCGCCCGACTTTGCAGAGCTCGAAGCATTGTCGGCACATAACTTCACCCAACAGCTAAATAAGACCCGCTGCCGGCAAATCATCTTTTTGAGCGGCATTGTTAACGACAGTAACTTATCGAAGCACCTGCTATCGCGCAAGCATGTAGAGGAGGTACTTAAAGAAGGCAATGCTGCGTTGACCGTATTACGGGCGGCCATCATCATCGGTTCGGGAAGTGCCTCGTTCGAGATCATCCGCGACCTTACCGAAAAGTTGCCCATAATGACGGTGCCCAAATGGGTGAACAATCGCTGTCAGCCTATAGGCATCCGTGATGTGCTGGGTTACCTCGAAGGCGTATTGCTCAATGAAAAGGCGTTTAATGGCACATTCGATATTGGCGGCCCGGATGTGTTAACCTTTCGGCAGATGATGCTTACTTATGCCAAAGTACGCGGGTTAAAGCGCTATATTATTACTATCCCGTTCCTGTCTCCCAAAATATCATCTTACTGGTTGTACTTTGTTACCTCTACCAGCTTTTCGCTGGCCAATAGTTTGGTAGAAAGTATGAAGAATGAAACCGTATGTAAGGATAAGGCCATTGATGAAGTGGTACCGCGCAAATGCCTTACTTACGAAGAGTGTTTAAAGCTGGCATTTGAAAAGATAGAGCAAAATTCAATAGTTTCAAGCTGGAAGGACGCGCTGAACGGGGGCTATTTGCATTCCGGCTTTATGGACCAGATAAAGGTGCCGCAAAACGGCACTATGGAGTACAAGGTAAAACTACCTTTCGAGAGTGATACCAGCAAGGTGATGGGCAATGTATGGTCGATAGGTGGTAACCGCGGCTGGTATTACTGGGACTGGATCTGGAACATCCGTGGCTTTTTGGATAAGGTATTCGGCGGGGTTGGCTCACGCAGGGGGCGCACCAGCAATATCAATATTTCGCCCGGCGATGTGATAGATTTTTGGCGCGTTTTACTGGCCGACAAGGTAAATAAACGCCTGCTGCTTTACGCAGAAATGAAACTGCCCGGCGAAGCCTGGCTGGAATTTAAAATAGTTGAACGCCATAATAAGAAATTTTTGAGCCAGGTAGCTACCTTTAGGCCAAACGGATTGTGGGGACGCCTGTACTGGTATTTGATGTGGCCCTTCCACCTGTTTATATTTAACGGGATGGCCAAGCAACTGATCAATTACGAAGAGGTGAAGAAAATTTAGTCAATAGACGATGGTCAATAGTCCATGGACAAAATTACAACTATGGACTATCGACCATGGACAATGGACTAAAAAAACTAAAAAACACTATGGACCATCGACTATGGACCATCGACCAAAAAACCATGAGCAAAAGCATACTACTCACCGGCGGATCGGGATTGTTGGGGACACACCTCACCAAATTATTACTGGCTAAGGGATATACCGTGAGTCACCTTGGCCGCAAGCCGGGTAAAAATCCGCAGGTAAAAACCTATATATGGGATATTGACAAGGGCACTATCGATGCGCAGTGTATTGATGGCATTGATACCATTATTCACCTGGCGGGTGCCGGTATAGCTGATAAACGCTGGACAGCTGCCCGCAAACAGGAAGTAATAGACAGCAGGATCAAATCGGCCGGACTTATTTACGAACTACTGCGAAATAAAGAGAATACGGTAAAAACGTTCATCTCGGCATCGGGCGTGGGGTATTACAGCGACCGTGGCAATGAAGCGATGAGCGAAGACGATGCGCCTGCCAACGACTTTTTAGGCCATTGCTGCGTGGTATGGGAACAGGCGGCCGACGCAGGCAAAAGTTTAGGCTTAAGGATAGTGAAATTTCGTACCGGGGTGGTGCTTGATATTGGCGGAGGCGCGTTGCCTCAATTGGCAGCACCCATAAAATTTGGTTTCGGCGCGCCATTGGGCAGCGGTAAACAATGGATCTCGTGGATACACTGGCACGATGTTGCCGAAATGTATCTCTACGCTGTTGAAAATGAAATAGAAGGGGTATACAATATGGCTGCTCCCAACCCGGTTACCAACAAGCAGCTTACACAGGCGGTAGCTAAACAAATCAAGCGGCCGCTTTGGCTGCCCAATGTACCGGCTTTCGCGCTTAAACTATTTTTGGGCGAAATGGCTACGCTGGTTTTGGGCAGCACCAAAACATCGGCACAAAAAATTGAGGATGCCGGCTTTAGTTTTAAATACAATTTTGTTGAAGAAGCATTGAAGGATATTTATGGCAAATAAAACACCCGTAACCGTTTTTTGGTTCAGGCGCGATCTGAGGTTAGATGATAATGCCGGTTTATACCATGCCCTTAAAAGCGACAACCCGGTATTGCCGTTGTTTATTTTCGATAAAGAGATTTTAGGCAAGCTGAAGGACAAACACGACCCACGTGTTACTTTCATCTATCAAGCCATAGAAGAACTCAACAGCGAGCTTAAAAAGCACGACAGCGCCCTGTTGGTAGCCTACGATAGGCCCGAAGATGCCTGGAAAGCCGTGCTGAAAGAATACGAAGTTGCCGCAGTGTATACCAATCACGATTATGAGCCCTACGCCAAAACACGCGACGAAGCCATTACCGATCTGCTTAAAAAGCACGATGTAGAATTTAAAACCTATAAAGACCAGGTAATCTTTGAGAAAGCCGAGGTGGTGAAAGATGACGGCAATCCCTACACCGTGTTTACGCCTTATAAGCGTAAATGGCTGGCTGCAATAAAGCCTTTCTACCTAAAATCATATCCTACAAAAAAGTATCTTAAAAACCTGTTCGGCTTTAAGCCGCAGGCTATACCTACGCTTAAAGAGATGGGGTTTGAAAAAAGCGAGCTCGAACTACCCGATAAAAGGTACAGCGATGTAATTGACGACTATGCCGAAAAGCGGGATTACCCGGCCGTACGCGGCACATCGCACATTGGCATACACCTGCGTTTTGGCACGTTGAGCATCCGCAAAGTAGCCGCAGAAGCATCCGAAGCCGAAGAGAAAACCTGGCTGAACGAACTGATATGGCGCGAGTTTTACAGCATGATCTTATACCATTTTCCGCATACGATGGATCATGCCTTCCGGCCCGAGTACGACCGTATTAAATGGGAGAACAACGAAGAGCAATTTGAGGCCTGGTGCGAAGGGCGTACCGGCTACCCATTGGTAGACGCGGGCATGCGCGAACTGAATGCCACCGGCTTTATGCATAACCGGATACGTATGCTTACCGCCAGTTTTTTAAGTAAAGATTTGCTGATAGACTGGCGCTGGGGCGAACATTACTTTGCCGAAAAATTGCTGGATTACGAAATGGCCAGTAACGTAGGCGGCTGGCAATGGGCAGCTGGCTCAGGTACCGATGCCGCGCCATACTTCAGGATATTTAGCCCCGACGCGCAAACCAAACGTTTTGATAAGGACCTGAAGTACATAAAAAAATGGGTTCCGGAATATGCCGACTTCAGCAAATATCCAAAACCCATTGTTGATCACGCCTTTGCCCGCGAACGCTGTTTAACAGCGTTTAAAGCAGCGCTGAGTAAATAGCTTAATAATACGTTACTCCCGATATAGAAAACTCATTTCGTATACATGAAAACGCAGGTATAGAAAGCGAGCCGATAAGTGCACTGCTACGGCCAAATGCCAAACGCGATGGCATAAGCAGAGATATACTTTGACCGTTTTTTGCTAATTTTAAACCCTGTTGAACCCCTAAAAGCTCACCATCAATACTAACAGTAGCAGAAGCGGTTGCCTGGTCAAATATGGTGCCGTTGAATAGTGTACGTGTATAAGTAGCCGTTACAGATGATGTTTGAGTGATTATCTTACCTGTATCAAGCCCTGATATTTTATAATATAAACCCGATGTAGCCTTGGTATAACCCGCCAGGCCATTATCTGACATGTAACGTTGTATGGCACGATCATCATAATCTTTTAAATTATCAACAACATGTACATAATAGTCCAGGCATTGATTACCGGCTATACGTCCGTTTACTACGCTGCTACTGCCGGACCCTATTCCGTTAACGCCATATGCCATGCGCGAAGGTATCAGCAAACGCATGCTTCCGCCCTGCCGTTTAAGTATATTGTATATACCAACTTCCAATCCTTTTGGCAAACCATTTTTTGTAATATAACCTACAAAAGTGGTAACGTGGTTACCCACAACAGTATCGGCTGATGTATATTTACCATCAAAGGTCTTTATTGTAAATACTAATGATACCGTGTCCGAATATTTAAGATCGGCATCACCTGTACCTGGCTGTATTATTTTGTAATACATGCCGCTGGTATCGCCATTGGTAGTATCGCGTTTAAAGTCGGTAAGATTGTTAGCCGCTATATAATTCTTAATCTGCTCATTATCATACGCCCGTATATCAGGATAATTACTGTCCCGTTTGCATGATGCTGCCAGTATAACCGTGCTTAATAGTAAAAATGTAAATAGTTTTTGTTTCATTTAGTTATTCGTTACATCGTATAATGTGATATCAAAATCAAGTATGGCATCAGCGGGTAAATTAGCCTCGGGGTGCGCGTACGGCCCATAAGCATACCGCGATGCCGCGATGATCCTGATTTCCCCTCCCTGCTGAATAAATGGTATACCCAGCTGCCATGCTTTTATAATGTTTCCGCCCAATATGTATGATGGGTGAAAATCTGTTGTTTGTGCTACTACTTCGCCGGTGGTTAACAGGCGGGTGGTTTGCCCCACCGTAACCAGTGTTGAGTTGGTAAAAATATCGCTGCCTACACCCGGCTTTCTGATAATGTACCAAACCCCTATGGTATCGCCTACCCTTTTAGCGCTATCGGCAAGGTTATTATCCTCAATATATTTTTGGATAATACCGTCGTCAATAACCGCCTGCGCCCTTGCCCGTTCAACACCTATCAGTGTTTTTTTACAGGCCGTTAGCGAAACGGCAAATAATAAGGTTATTATCAACAGTAATCTGTTCATGTTTACTTTCAACCCGCAAATTTATCTTTTTATAATTCAAAAACAGCAGCTTAACATTTTTTAACGTTTGCACATGCTGTTTATGGTGTACACGCTTAAATAATTCGGCTACACTTTTTGGTTATCGGGGTTATAGTTAATGGTGAGTTGATTGATCTTTTTTAATAATTGCGTAAGGTAGTCCCTGTCTTTTTCGCCGATGTGCTCGTTAAGGTAGTTGTTAAACTGCTTAACCAGTGCACGCGCGAACTGCCGTTTTTCAAGCCCGAGCTTGGTAAGATAGATCTTAACCGACCGCTTATCACCAGCGTTCAACTCGCGGTATATCAACCCGTCGGCCTCAATATTATTGAGCATGCGCGATAAACTGGTTGATTTTAAACCCAGCAACTGCGCCGCCTGCGATACCGTTGTGCCCTCCACCTCATCAATATTAATGAGCAGGTAACCTGTTGATTGGGTAATGCCATGTTCAATAACCAGCTGGTTATATTTATTAGCCATGGTTTGCCACGCTATTTTTAACAGGTAATCAATGGTTTCCTGGTGCTTTAAGGTATTACGCATACTTCACAAACATAAATATTTTACGGGCAACTACCATCCTTGTTTTGTATCGTCGCCCCGCGGATCGGCTCCACCTTCATAATAACCATCAGCGGTTACCACAATGGCATCAACGCGACCTATAGGGCCGCTGTCTTTTATCATATACCCTTTTTGTTGCAATTTATTGTGCACCTCGTTATTTATAGCATCTTTTTCTACCTCAACCACATCGGGCAGCCACTGGTGATGGAAGCGTTTGCTGCTTACTGCCTGCTGAGCATCCTGCCCAAACTCAACCACATCCAATATGGTTTGAAAAACAGAAGTGATGATAGTAGAGCCTCCGGGGGTACCTACTACCATGAATAATTTGCCGTTTTTTTCCAGGATGGTGGGCGTCATGGATGATAGCATACGTTTGCCGGGCTGTATACTATTGGCCTTGCCGCCCACCAGACCGTACATATTAGGCACGCCGGGTTTCGAACTAAAATCGTCCATTTCGTTATTCAGCAAAAAGCCCGCGCCGCCAACAAATATTTTGGAGCCGAAAGAATCATTCAGTGTAGTGGTGATAGATACCGCGTTGCCCTGCTTGTCAACAATAGAAAAATGGGTGGTTTGATCGCTCTCATAACCCACAAACGCGCCGGGCTGAATGGCTGAACTTGATGTAGCGGCATCCCAACTGAAGTTTTTTAACCTGCCGGTGATGTAGGCCGGTTTTAGCAGGCTATCAACAGGCACCTTGTAAAAATCGGGATCGCCGAGGTATTTAGATCGATCGGCATACACCCGGCGCTCTGCCTCAACCATCAGTTGCACGGTTGAGTCGCGGTTGTAGCCCCAGCGGCTTAGCGGATAATCCTCCACCGAACGCAGTAATTGCAGCAGGGCAAGGCCTCCGCTTGATGGCGGCGGCATGGTGATCACCTTATACTGTTTGTATTTGCCAATGAGCGGCGTGCGCCATACAGCACGATAGTTTTGCAGATCGGTCAATGTAATTAGTCCTTTGCCGTCTTTCATTTCGGCTACTATTTGCCCGGCTACTTTGCCGCCGTAAAAACCTTCACGGCCTTTATCGCGAATTTGTTCGAGAGTTTTAGCCAGATCTTCCTGTATCAGAATATCCCCTTCCTGCCATTCCGTATCTTTAACCAAATAGCTTTTACCGGGATTGAGTTTCCTGAACATGGCCTGCTGGCGATTAAGATCGTGCGCCAAACGGGCCGTTATTTTAAATCCTTTTCGGGCGAGGTCAATAGCTGGTTGTACCAGCGAAGCCCAACTTAAGCTCCCGTATTTTTTGTGCGCCTGCTCCATGCCGTCCACCGAGCCGGGTACCCCCGAAGCCTGGTGGGTATATAAGCTTTTATTGGAGATGATATTGCCTGCGCTATCCAAATACATATTTACATTGGCTGCCGACGGAGCCTTCTCCCGAAAATCGAGCGCAGCCGTTTTACCACTTGCCGACCGATATACCATAAAGCCGCCGCCCCCAACATTACCGGCCTCGGGCAATGTAACCGCCAGCGCGAACTGTACGGCCACCGCGGCATCAACAGCATTGCCGCCCTTCTTTAATACATCGGCACCAACACGGGCAGCATCGGGGTATGCGCATACTACCATCCCGTTACGGTATTTGGCAGCATTGCTTGTGCTTTGCGCATCGGCAGGGGCAGGGTTAAAACATACCGGCAATGCCAGCAGCAATGCCAATTTTATATAGTTATTCATCATTTATTAAATGCAGTTGGCCTAATTTAAGCTAAACTGCCATTTTATAATGGCTTCAGGTGTCAATATTTAGCATTGATTATCAGCACCATACAACACAACAAGCTTTGTTTTTTGTTATGGGTTGACATAAACGCCGGTTTCTGCCGTTTATTTGCAAAAACTTTACAATGAAAAAACTACTATTTACATTATTTATTGCCGCTGCTGCTCTCCTTGTTTCTACCCGCTCGCAGGCGCAGGATTACCCTATTGCTGCCGGCTTAAAATTTGGCGGATATGAGAATGGCTTATCGGTAAAATATTTTATGCAACCTAATACAGCTCTTGAAGGTATACTTGGTTTACGTAGTCATGGCGCTGTACTTACCGGCTTATACGAAATACATCAGGAGGCCTTTAATACAACCGGGTTAAAGTTTTACTATGGTTTTGGTGCCCACGCGGGTTCAATAGGCCGCGGTAAATACAAAAAACTTGGCGGCGATGAATATTACGAAGACAGCAAGATATTATTAGGTGCCGATGGTGTTTTAGGTTTAGAGTACAAATTACCCGAAGCTCCTATAGCCATCAGTCTTGACCTTAACCCACGTGTTGAACTGGCTACCGGTCCGTTTTTTGACCTTGCCCCGGGTTTGGGTATAAAGTATACGTTCTAACAAAAAATATCAATAAAATACCGAGCACAATCAACGTTTTGATTGTGCTTTTTATGCACGGCAGTCATGTTCTTGGGCGCTTTCGCCCGAAGCTGTTTGCTGACGAGAAAAGAAACATCATTTTTTAAGCCCTCTCCCATGGAGAGGGTTGGGTGAGGCATAACACGCGACGGTTAGCTACGACGAGTACCTTTAAAGCCTTATCGTGCTACAATAAACTTTTTAGTGTAAACCTGCTGCCCCGTGGCAATTTTTAGTATGTATATCCCGGTTGACAGGCTGCCTACATTTAATGGCTTGCTGTACACGCCTGCGGCCACATTCGCCTTTTCGGTATGCATGTTTTGGCCCATCATATCATATACATTTAGCGTTAGCTGCCCTGCGGTTTTAACATTAAGCAGCACGTTAAGCGTATTATTAGCCGGAATGGGGTAAGCGGATAGGCTTTCGGTTACCACAGCGGCATCAATACCGGTAAGGTTACCGCCTGTAAGTATTACAGAGTATTTTTGTGAGCCGCCTTTAAGCGTACCTTTATTGGTAATGGTTATGGTATAATCTTTACCCGCAACAGGGTTGGCTATGTACACCTGTTCAATATTATCGCGAATGTTATTACCGGTTGTGGCCAAAGCGTCAGGGTTTGCCGGGTCGAGCATCCAAGGGTTAAAGATACCAGCGCCATCGGTTACGCTTATGTCCAGATCATTGATCAGCTTAGGCGTTCTGTCGTTCAAAGTACCTGCCGCGGCTACCGTACCTTCGGGGTCTGTCCATGAAATGGTCGCTATTAGTGGTTCGTCACCTATTGCCTTAGTTACAAAGTTTTGTACCTGGCCCTGCTGTATCGTATTTTCGTTTATAGCGCTTTTAATGCCCATATCGGTAATGGCCTGCGCCGCTTTACGCATATCCAGCAGCCCCCAGCCAAATTTATAATCGGGACCAACATTACCCGCGTCAAAAGCGGTATGGCAGGCCAATCCTTTTAAGGTAGCGGCGCGCATCAGGCTGTCGTGGTGCAACTGTCCATAGTACTCCTGCAACAAAATAAGAGAGCCGCTCACGTTAGGCGATGACATTGAAGTGCCCGATTCAATACCGTATTGATTAATACCCGAGTTTAATGTTGAATATACGTTCACCCCCATGCCCACAATATCAGGCTTAACACGGCCGTCATCTGTTGGCCCCCAGCTGCTAAAGCTAGCAATTCTTACATCTGAGCTATTAGTTGGTCCGTTCGGTAATTGGTTTACCGCGCCCACTGTTAAAATATTTTTGGCATTACCAGTGGTTGATATTACATCGAAGCCGTTATTGCTGCTGATATTTGCCGGTCGTGGGCCTTTATTAACAAATGTTTGATCAGTACGACTTTGGTAGCCCCAGTAAGTAGCGCCAACAGCAGGCCCGGTGTAAGCATGGCTGTTACCCGCCGATTCTACAATGAGGTAATATGGCGCATTGTAAGCAATACGGTCAAAATCCTGTGCACGGTTATCATAATAACCAAATATATAATCTTCCGTATCGCCGGGCAGGCCATACCAGTCCCAGCGGTTTTCACCGACATTGCGATCCCAACCGGCAATATCACCATAAGAATGATTGGAGATGAGCAGGTTTGGCGATGCAGCCGTCATTTCAGATACATCATCATCAAAATCATAAGATAACAGCGTATTCGCGTCAAAGGCCATTCCTTTAGCCAACGGTACTACGCCCTTAGCTATCATGGTACCTGCAACGTGTGTGCTATGTTCAACAGAACCGCCCTGCCCTGCACCTAAGGTGATGGTTTTACCGGCAAATTCCTGGTGGGTACGAAAAACCGTACCGCCATCCCATATAGCCAGTTTACCGTTCAAGAAGTTGCTTGATCCTGATAAATTAAGGTTTAATTCGCCGCCCGGTTGCACCGCGTTAGTGCGGGTAGCAGCGGCAGCTTCGGTATTATGCGTGGTAAGATACACCGGGAAACCCAAGGTATTAATCCCCTGCAAACTAATAATACGGCCATTGGTGGTTTGCCTGCGCACTGCCCAACCTTTGCTTTTGGCTAATGCCAGCGCTTTCTGAAAATTAATTTTATGGGCTGCGTTAAGCTGAACCGCAAGCGCGGTTATTTCCTTTTTTTTAGCATCAGTAACCAACACCCGCTGGGCAAAAGCACCCGTACCAAACAATACCAAAAAGCAACCCGAAAGCGCTGATAAAATCCTTTTCATATTATGGTTGAAAGATAAGGGTTTATATTGCAAAACAGAAAATCAAGTTTGCAGTACAGCAGCGTTTTGTTCAACCTGTTCATTTACGCCCAAACCCACAGCAAACGGCAAAAAGCCCTTTTATAAGCTGTAAGTTTGTATACAAGCTCCATTTTTATGAAAACCGGTAAGATCAAAGCTTTACTGATATTATTTATGCTGGCAGCCCTTAACCTTAAGGCGGCCGATGATGTACCCCTGCCCTGCGATAACAGCGACCCCGACCTGGAATGCCCTATTGATACCTGGGTATTGCTACTCGCCGTAATAGTATTGATGTTCACTTTTATACGCTTAGCGCGCAGGCATAATCAAGCCAGCCCGTAATAAAAAAAGCCCCACCGGCATTACACCAAAAGGGCCTTCTTTCAGGTCAATAGTTTATTTCTTTATTATGATTTGTTATCGGCACTAAGCTTTAACTGTGCAATAATACCGCTTACTACCTTTGGCAAATCGTTAATAGCTTTTTGCGGATTACGCAGTTCACCTACGCCATAACCGCGCCATACCATTTTACCGGTTTTGCGGTCAATAAGGTCGATAATGATGGTACCCTCACGGAAAGGAACACGATCGGCATAACCGCCGCCGTAACCACCCCAGCCCCAGCCGCCGCCATAGAACGGACGATAGCCCCAGCCACCCCAGCCGCCCCAACCCCAGCCACCGCCGTAAAAGCCGCCGTAGTAAGGTGAGTAGTATTGTGTTTTATAACCACGCCCTGTCATTGCTGTATAGTTTACGTACAAATCGGGCTGGTCATCCTGTAATGTTAAGCCTTTGGCCTTTAATGCATCGTTAGCCGCGTCCTTAATATTTTCAAAGGCAATATCGTTGGAATATATTTTCTGCGGATTGTTGTCCGGCTGTTTCATTCGTACCCAGCCGAAAGTACGGTAACTCCCAAAATTGGTTTTATTTTTTGCAGCGGTATAGTACCTGTAATTTGAACAGGCGGATAAAACTGATATGCACAATATCAGTAACCCTAAATAGATCGATCTTTTCATGGTCTTCTTATTCCCTCTTTTTTATTTAGACGAACGCAAACGCAAAAGGTTTAGTTTAATATTCAAATATTTACGATAAATATTTACCTACAATTGGCATACGCCGCCCCATACCGAATGCTTTTGGCGATACCCTTAAAATAGGCGGCGTTTGGTAGCGTTTATGTTCGGCAGTGTTTACCAGTTTTATTACCCGTTTTACGGTGTTTTCTTCGTAGCCCATTTGTATAATTTCCGACGATGAGCAGCGGTTTTCCACATACTCGCGCAGTATCTTATCCAGCACATCGTACTCCGGTAATGAGTCGGTATCCTTTTGATCGGGTCTTAGCTCTGCCGACGGCGGTTTAACAATGGTATTTTCGGGGATGATCTCGCGCTCGCGGTTAATGTATCGCGCCAGCTCGAACACCTGCGTTTTATAAACATCGCCAATTACAGAAATACCGCCGCACATATCGCCATACAACGTACCGTAACCTACTGCCGCCTCGCTTTTGTTGGAGGTATTAAGCAATATATAGCCAAACTTATTACACATGGCCATTAAAATGATCGCCCTGCTGCGCGATTGTATATTCTCCTCGGCAATATTGAACGGCAAATTATTAAACTGCGGTTGCAGCACCCCCTCAATAGCATCGGTAACGTTGCGTATGGCAATGGTTTCGCTTTTACAGCCCAGGTTATTGACCAGGTCTTCGGCATCTTTCAGCGAATGGTCTGTAGAGAATTTAGATGGCAACAGCACAGCCATTACATTTTCGGCACCCAGGGCCTCCGCGGCCAACGCGCACACCACGGCCGAATCTATCCCGCCGGATAAACCCAATGTAGCGCGGCTAAAGCCGGATTTGTAAAAATAATCCCTGATGCCCAGCAATAACCCTTGATGGATCTGTTCGATATCCGAAGGACGCTCTGTTTTTAAGGTAGATTGATGGTCGAAACTGATGGAAGCGTCATCATTAAGGGTATAATACGTAAGCGCTTCTGTAAAATAAGGCAGCTCATCGGCCAGTTTACCAGTGTTATCAATCACCAGTGAGCCACCGTCAAATATGAGCTCGGTTTGCGCGCCTATCTGATTTACGTAGAACAGCGGCAATTTATACCTGCTCGCGTTATCGGTAAGTATGGCGATACGCTCTTCATCGTGGTTATACGCGAAAGGCGAAGCCGCGATATTGATCATTACATCGGGCTGCTGTTTTATCAGCGAATCCATTGGCCGGGTAATGTACAGCGGGTTTTCTATCGTATTCCACAAATCCTCACAAATAGTGAGCGCAATACGCTTGCCCTTAAAATCGATACAGTTAAACTCGGTTGATGGCTCAAAGTAGCGATACTCGTCAAACACATCGTAGTTAGGCAGCAGCGCTTTATCAACCCGGGCCTCTATCTTACCATCGTTTATAAAATAGGCGGAGTTGTTAAGATCTTTACCCTCGGGTTTATGATTAACCGTTGGCAGCCCGATGATACAGGCAATACCGCTGCTGGCGGCCGCTATTTTATTGGCGGCATCATCGCAAAGCGATATAAATTCTTTAAATTCCAAAAAATCGCGGGCAGGGTAACCGCTCACACATAGTTCGGCAAATACTACCAAATCGGCACCGTTTTGCTTCGCTTTGCCAATAGTGTCAATTATTTTACCGGTATTGGCTTCAAAATTACCTATGTGATAGTTTAGCTGAGCTAAGGCGATTTTCATTATAATGAGTTATTTATACTTTTGTGTAGGATGAATATAGTTGCTATCGTTAACAAAACACGTCAAATTTATTTAATTTTTTTGATCGGCCTGCTCATTACCTCGTGCAGTAATGATAAGCGTGTTGATGTGAGCAACATTAAACTCGATGTTAAGATAGATCGTTTCGACCATGATTTTAACCTGATGCACGTAAAACCGATGCCGCAACAGGCCGCTTATCTGCAAAAAAACTACGGTACATTCTACACTGATTTTATTGAACGTATTTTACAGGCCGGCAGTATACAGGATACCGCTTATTATACCACCTTACGCACTGTTTTTGCAGGCAAAGCGTATAATGATCTTAAACACGAGATTGATTCGATATACCCCAACCTTGATAAACAGGAAGCCGAACTGACCGACGCTTTTAAACACATCAAATATTATTACCCTAACAGTCGCTTGCCAAAAGTATACGCTTACTTCTCGGGCTTCCAGGCGCAAACATCTATAGGCGATGATTATTTCGGCATAGGGCTTGACCTTTTTTTGGGTGCCGACTCAAAATTCTACCCGGCATTGGTGCAAACTTTTCCGCATTACATTTCGCGCCGTTTTACGCCCGATAATATTTCCCCGCGGGTAATTGAAGGCATTGCCCGCGAAAACATGTTCCCAGAGGATGATAAGGATAAATCACTGTTAGCCAAGATGGTTTACAACGGCAAGATCATGTATTTTATGGATAAGATACTGCCCGACCTACCCGACTCTACCAAAATTGGTTATACCACCCAGCAACTGCAATGGTGCAACGATTTTAAGCAAAACATTTGGGCTTTCTTCCTGGAAGAAAACCTGCTCTACAATTCCGATTATCTGCAAATACAAAAATACCTTACCGAAGCCCCCTTTACCCCCGGCCTCGGCGAAAAGAACGAATCGGCCCCAAAACTTGCCGTATGGACGGGCTGGCAAATTGTAAAGGAATACATGGATAGAAACCCCGGCGTAACGCTGCAGCAGCTAATGAAAGAAACCAACGCGCAAAAGGTATTGAACCAGTCGAAGTATAGGGCTAAATAAGTTGCAGGTTGTGTGTTGTAAGTTGCAAGGCGCTCTTCGTTTATTGTCATTGCGAACGTAGTGAAGCAATCTCGCCGCGTTTTATGCGTCCTTTTTGTGTTAGCTTGCGTTCAAGGCTGTTTATTAGCGGAAATAAAAACAACACTTAAAGATAGATCTAAAGCCCTCTCCCTTGGAGAGGGTTGGGTGAGGCTTTCATGGCGGCATAGCATAACCATTCAACCTGTCTGCTTGAATATTTACAATACAGCGGCGGGACGCCGCGTAATAGTCGTCACTCGGCTGAAGCCGTAGCGACTGCATGTGAGTTTAGTATTATAGGATTGACAACTTTAAAAAGTTGTCAATCCTCACAAATACTTACTTCTTCGGTATCAATTTCACCAACGTTCCCGGCCCTTCGGTGATGGCATAAATATATCCATCCGGACTTTCAGCGGCATATCTGAAACGGCCTTGTCCCTGGAACATCCTGTCTTCTGATTTAAATTCGGTTCCGTTAAGCGAGATACGGTTAAGGTGCATGGCTGCCAATGCGCCCAGCAGCAGGTTGCCTTTCCAACCCGGATATTTGTCGGAAGTAACTATGCTTAAACCGCAGGTGGCTATCGATGGCACCCAGTAATGTTTAGGATTTTCAATGCCGGGCAGCTCCTTGTTAGGTGTTAGTATAGTACCATCGTAGTTAATACCGTACGATGTTTTTGGCCAGCCATAATTTTTACCTTTTTCAATCAGGTTCAGCTCGTCGCCACCTTTGGGGCCATGCTCGTCTTCCCAAATACGGTCGTTAACGGCATCATAAACCATACCCTGCGGGTTACGGTGGCCATACGTCCAGATAGAGCCATGCGCGCCTGCCTGGCTAACAAAAGGATTATCTTCAGGAACTTTTCCATCGTCAAATACACGGTGAATTTTACCGTGATCGTTATCCAGTTCCTGCACCTTAGGTTGCGTGCCCCTCTCGCCTACGCTGATAAACAGGTATTTATCCTTATCAAACACCACACGGCTGCCAAAGTGAAAATCGGCCTTTAGTGCCGGTTTAGCTTCAAAAATATCTTCCTTGTCAACAATCTCGTTACCCTTCAGTTTAAAACGGATCACAGCGGTTGATGCCAATCCGTCGCCTACCGGTTTTGAAAAGGTGATGTAGATCCAGCCGTTCTTTTTATAGTCGGGATGCAGTTTAATATCCATTAAACCGCCTTGTCCGTGGTTAAAAACGGCAGGCACGCCGCTTAGTTTTTGGCCGGTAAATTTATCGTCCTTAAAAACCAGTATTTCACCGGCGCGCTCGGTAACAAGCAATCGTCCGTCGGGCAGCCATACCATTCCCCAGGGATTGTTAAGGTCGCCGTAAATTTTTTGAAGGGTTACTTTAGCGGTGTCGGCACTGCCGCCGCCCACATTGTTTACACCGGCATCGGGCGATTGGCACGACAGGAATATAAAACCGGACACGAGTACCGATAATAGGCAATATTTTTTCATGATGATTATAACAAGTTAGCTATCAGTTGGTACTATAAAACTACAATTTATACATTAAGTTTTGCTACCAACACGCTTTTTCAGCTAACTTGTTACACTTAAAGTGCCGTATAAAAAGCAATGTGGCAAACATTTTACCTTGTAAAGCTTTTATAACTCAGATATTTTTTCATATTTGTTTAATATTTCTACTTATAAATAACGCATGAGCGAACAACTGATCGACTTAACAAACTGTGACAGGGAACCCATTCATATACCGGGTCAAATACAATCACACGGATTTTTTATTGTTGTCGACGACGCTTGTTTCATCCGTTTTTACAGTGAAAACGTTTTCAACTTCTTGCCCAGCATCCCAACCGACTTGTTAGGCAGGCATATACAGGATATTGAGCCGCTTATAGGCAAAAACGAACCACCCGATTTTATTAACCAGCTGCTTAATTTCGGTCGCGGTAATAAAAGTTTTGATCAAACCAATCCTTTTCAAACTGATATACAGGGTAAGCCTTTTTACCTCATTATTTCAAAAGCAGACAATTACTTTGTACTGGAGTTTGAAACGGCTACATCTGACATGAACCTCGACCTTCAAAAAATGATAGGCCGTTCCATATCAGAGATGCTGGCCGATAAGAACCTGCAACACCTGCTCAACAATTCGGCAAGGCAGGTAAAACAGGTAATTGGGTATGATAGGGTGATGATATACCGTTTTGCCGAAGACGGGCATGGCGAAGTACTTGCCGAAGCAAAGAATGACGACCTGGAACCATGGCTCGGCCTGCATTACCCGGCATCTGACATACCTAAGCAAGCCCGTGAGCTTTATAAAGTTAACCTCACAAGGCTGATCGCTAACGTGCATACCACGCCATCAAAAGTAGTTACGTCGGCTAATTTCGGCACAACACCGCTCAATCTTACCCATTCGCAATTACGGGCTGTATCGCCTATCCATATCCAGTACCTGAAAAATATGGGTGTGGATTCAAGCTTTAGCATTTCGCTGCTTTATAAGGGCGAATTATGGGGTTTGATCGCCTGCCATAACTACACACCGCGTTTTATTGATTTTAAAACAAGGGAATCGTCCAAGCTGATCGGGCAGATCCTTTCGTCGGCATTGGAGTTCAGGCAGGATGAGGAGAACCAACAGTTACACGAGCGTTTCGTTGGCACGGTAGATAAGCTGTCGAAATACATGCTTAAAACCAACAGCATTGAAGACGCGCTTACCAGGCAGGATAGCACCATATTGGAGGCTGTTAATGCCGAGGGCGTAGTTTTACTATACGAGAACAATATTATAAAACAGGGCAAGGTACCTGCCGATGAGCAGATTCGCGAACTGACGGCATGGCTTACAACGCACGTAAACGAGCCGGTATATTATACCGACCACCTTTCGGCCGCTTACCCGGCCGCGGAGGCTTATAAGCACGTTGCAAGCGGTGTAATGGTGACTACCCTGTCGCGCGAGCTGGGCGAGTACGTAATATGGTTTAAGCCCGAGCAATTGCAAACCATTACCTGGGCAGGCAACCCCGACAAACCGGCCGAACTGCAAAACGACGGCACCTTTAAAATATCGCCGAGGCATTCGTTCGAGGCATGGTCGCAAACGGTGGTAAACAAATCAACACCCTGGCTTAATGAAGAGGTAAAATCGGTTATCAGGCTAAAGGAAGAGATCATGTACGCCATTAACCAAAAGGCCGGTGCCATACGCTTGCTTAACGAGCGGTTAAAGCAGGCGTATGAAGAGTTGGATACCTTTAGCTTCACCATATCGCACGATCTTAAAAACCCGCTTTCGGCCATAAAAAGCTACTCGCAGTTATTAACCCGCGATACCACGCTGAAACCCGAGGCCCAAAAGGTGCTCGACCGCATTGTGAACCGTGCCGACCGCATGAACTACATGATAAATGAGGTGCTCGATTATTCGCGTATCGGTCGGTCAGACATTGAATTTACCAAAATTGAAGTTGCCCCCATCATAAACGATATTGCCAAAGAGCTGGGCATAGTTTACGATACCGAAAAGCTACAGTTAAACATCGGCGCAACACCTGATATACAAGGCGACCCGCTGATGATTTCGCAGGTGTTTGCCAACCTGTTGAGTAACGCGGTAAAATATTCGGGGCAGTCTGACCCGCAAATTGTGAGCATTGAAGGCCGGGAAACCGAAGGCGGTATTATTTACAGCATCAGCGATAATGGCCTCGGTATAGATATTAAACAACTACCACAAATATTTGAACTGTTTAAACGTATGGATAACGTGCAAGACATTGAAGGCTCGGGCGTGGGCCTGGCCATTGTTAAGCGCATTATTGAAAAGCATAAAGGCAAAATTTGGGTAGATAGCGAACTGGGCAGGGGTACTACCTTCCACGTAGAGTTCAGTAATTAAGCTTACAGTAATTTCAAGTACACAATCACCTGCAGCACAATATTGGCGTAAATACCGGCCAGTACATCGTCCATCATTACGCCGGTGCCGCCGGGCAGGTTTTCCAGCTTACGGATAAACAGCGGCTTTACCATATCAAAAAAGCGGAACAGTATCAAGCCCGCCAACAGTAGTTTCCAGTTATTAATGGGGATAAACAGCATGGTGATCCACATACCGGCAACCTCATCAATTACCACGCGGTAACTGTCTTTACCCCATTCTGGCTCCACCTTATTACCTACGTATATGCCAACCAGTATTATTACCAGGGCAATTACCACATTGGGCAAAGGCGCTAATACTGCCGGTACCTGCCATAAAAAATACAAGATGATACAGGTAACGATACTCGCGTAAGTACCGCCACCTTTAAAATAACCGATGCCGAACCACGAGGCTATTAATTTATTCATGCGGCAAATATCAGCTTTTATCCAATACTTTTTCGGCGTTTTCGGCTACTTCGGGTTCAATGGTATGCCTTTTCGGGAAATTGAACAGCAACGAGGTTACTACCGGGATAATGAATATAGCCACCGTAAAGATAGACACGAACAGGTCGGTCTTTTCACCTTCAATGGCATGCGATATAGGGCTTTCAGGATAGAAATGGGTAAACAGCGATGATGACAGCTTAACACCCAATACACCGATCACGATGAAAGCGATAGTTTCTAAAAAGGTAAATTTCTCCATCAGTTTAACAAAGGCCTGCGCCACAAAACGCATAGCCAGTATACCGATGAAGACCCCTGTATAGATCAAAAACACGTGGTCGGTAAAGGCTACCGCCGCGAATACGTTATCTATAGAAAAGGCAAGGTCCATTACCTCAACCAGCGCTACCGTAGCCCAAAAGCTGCCGATGACACCAACGGTTGATTTATAGATCCAGCTTTCTTCTTTCTTAACAGCTTCTTCTTCGCCGCTTTCTTCTTCTTTTTTCTTGGCTGCTTTTTCCCTGAAATAATTGATAGCGAGGTATAGCAGATAAAATCCGCCAAGAGGTTTTAACCACCAAACAGTAACCAGCCACGCGGCCAAAAACAGGCATATACCACGAAACACGTACGCGCCGATGATGCCGTAGCGCAAAGCTTTGTTACGTTGTTCTTTAGGCAGATCGAGCACCATGGTGGCCAGCACCGCGGCGTTATCTACCGATAAAAGACTTTCAATTACGATCAGGTTAAGAATGATGAGCAAGCCTGCTTTAATATCGTCGCCTAAAAGGGTGTGTAAAAGATCCATTTTTTTGTATTATTCTTTTTTGTTGTTTAGACAGGGGATTGTTTTGAGTGTTACAATTTGCTAAATATTATCGATATTAGGGTGGTATTATATTTATTTGGCTGATTATCAACCCGGCAATAATTACAGTACGGCATTCGTTTTAATACAACACGCACTATAACTATGGGATTACTGTACGCGCTGCTATCTATTGTGCTTATTGCACTGCCCCTGGTACATTGTTACCTCATAGCCCGGTTTATCGCGTTAAGCTATAAATATCATGATACCAAGCCGCTGTTAAGGCATTTGGGGTGGTTGGCTTTGGTTACCTTTCTGCCGGTGATAGGTTACTTTTTATACTATAACCAGCTGAACAAAGCGGCGATTGAAGAATATACTGAAGACGCAGCCTGTTAAAGTATGTACTATGTACGTTTTACCCCTTTGCTAATGCGTAGCCACTTAACGGGGCAAAAAGACATATAATATGATGCTACAAATCGGCAGCTCCTACGGAGCATCATAAAAGGGGCAATTTGTGTACACCAGCCTGTTAAAGCATATCCGTATTCAGCATCGTTTTCAGGATATTAGCCTGAGTATCAAAGCTGGCAATATTTTGCAGAAAGTTAATATCCGAGATCTTCTTATAGTTATCGGCCAGTAAGGAACGTACCTCCTGCGGTATGTTTATTTTGGTGATGTTGGCACGGCTTTGCAACTGGTCGTTCTTGTCTTGCAGTTCCTGTATAATGCGTTCGTTACGGGTGAGGTCGGTGGTCAGGTCGATACCCTTTAGCTTGCTCACATCTGCAAACAAAAACATATTGCGCGATGGGTAGAACAGGAAGTGCTCGTCATCGTCAATAAACTTATATACCTCAATGATGAGGTTCCCGGTTTTTAAGCCGCAATAAAACTCGGTACGAAAATCAAACTTACACAACCTCCCCATCAGCTTACGTTGTATGGTAGCGTTGGCGTTGCTGTACATGGTAGCCGGATCGTAATCGGTTAGCCCGGCCAGTAAGTCGGGCGATATGGTGTAAAAGAAATCTTCGGAGTAGCGTGCGCTAAAGGCGTTGATGTTTTTGGCAAAGGGATAGTCCTGCTTATTATCCGACAGTAGCTGGTATAGTTTGCGCAGGGAATTGTTGATGCGCAGTGCCTGCCGTTGTTTATCAATATTGAAATCGTTCTCGGTAAAGTCCGACTCCTTAATGCTTTTGATAAGCTCACTGTTCAACTGAATTTCGTTGAACAGCAAGCTTACATTATTTTCGTTGATCTTTTTGATCTTCCTTAACAGATCGATAGCGGGCTGCGTAAACTGAACATGGAAAAGTTCCAGTTTATTTACATCAAGCTCAGGGTTGGTGTCGTAAAGTTTGTGGATAACCTGTGTACGTAAATATATCTTATAAACTATCTCATCCTCAAAAAAGGTAGAGAGTAATTGCAGTTTACTTAATATTTTGTTTGATTCACGTATTATTGGGTTATCATCCATTCTTTATCCATCAGCTAACGTTTGTTACGTTCTTCCTCAGTTCAGTTTCAAGGGTTTGCAGTTCGGTATTCAGCACTTTGCGGTTTTGCGTGCCTTGTTCGTGTATCTGCTTCACCTCGTTCAGTGTTTCAATGAGGGATTGCGTTGTGCGCTTAAGCGTATCCAAAGATACTACCGTTTTTTCATTTTCCCTTGCTACATCAATACTGTTTTGTTTCAGCATATCCGCGTTTTTCTGCAAAATGGTGTTGGTAGTGTCTGATATTTTCTTCTGCATTTCCACATTGGCCTTTTGCCTTTGCAGAGCTACAGCTATGGTAAGCTGGTTTTTCCAAACCGGTATAGTGGTTGATACTATCGACTGCGCTTTTTCGGCAATGGAAGTATTGTTGTTTTGCACCACGCGTATTTGCGCCAGCGATTGCATCATAATAAAACGGACGATCTTCATATCGGCCAAACGCTTATCTAAACGGCCGCAGAACTCGCGCAAATCGGCAATTTCATAATCGTTATAGGCCGATGGGTTGGCTTCCATTTCTGCCAGCTTTTCCATCAGTTCCTTGTACTTGATCTGGCCCGATATAATGAGGTCTTCCATCTGCTTGATGTATTCCACATTACTGTCAAACATGGTTTGCAGCGAGCTGTTATCTTTAATAGCATTCAAACGGCCGGCCTTTACCTTGTTGGTGATCTTATCCACATTGGTAATTACCAGGTCGTATTTTTGAAACAGCTTTTTGGCATCGAACACCAGTTTTTTAAGGAACGGTATTTTAGACAGGAACGATGTTACGCCGCTTTTTTCAAGCTCGTCAACATCAATATAGTTGAGTTCGGTAAGCAGATCGTTAATTAAAGTACCTACCTCGCCCGAGTTATAGGTACGTACCGATGCCAGGAACTGGTTACTGTACTTCTCCATTGATGCCTGCACCTCGGTGCCGTAGTTCAATATAGAGTTGGCATCAGCCGGACTAAGATCTTTACTTAATTGCGAATATTTGCTGATATCGGCCGGGCTTGCCAGCGTTAAATCAACATTACCTTCTTTATCAATCAATTTAACAGGAGCCGATGATGGCGCGGGTACGCTTTGCTCAGGGCTGTTCAGGTTTGGTTCCATATTGTAGTGTTTAATATTTTAAGCCTTTATCAATTTATGGTTTAGATTGATAAAGGCTTAAATAGTTACTATAAATACTTTTGGGTTACGGTTTGTACCGTTTCCTGTAGCTTTCTGTCTTTGGTTGGTTCGCCAATGGCATTAAATTTCCACTCGCCGTTGCGTTTGTAAAATACGCCCAGTACCATTGATACGTGGCCCGCAAAACCGCCGCCGCTAATGTTGTATTTAGCAAATTCTTCGGTCACCCTTTTTGGCGTGCCTTCATACACACGGATGGAAGCGAACGGAATGCTGCCGAAATCCTGCCCGCGGAAGCTGTTCAGTACAAATGCCACGTAGGTAACATTTGCGCCCAGGCCACCCAAGTCAACCGAGATAACTTCATTATCCAGTCCGTCATCGCCGCCCATATCACCTGTTAAATCATCGCCGCTATGTTTTACAGCGCCGTTCTTTGATTTAAGGTTGCCGAAGTATACAACCTCTATCAGTTGCTTTTGATCGTCGTAAATGGCGCAGCTGGCATCAAGGTCAACCGCTTCTTTGCTGCTGCCAAAACCGAAAAGGCCTTTCTTTTCTATAGCGCCCCAGTTAATACCTACGCATATATTTTGCAGTTTGCTGCCGTTGCTTTTTTCGAGGCTGATGCGTTGCCCTTTTTCAAGATTGATTGCCATGTGTTAATTATATTTATTTAAATAATCTTGCAGGCCGCCTTTCATACCCGCGCCAACCGCCTCAAACTTCCACTCGTTATTACGTTTGTAAATACGGCCAAACTCAACCGCTGTTTCAATAGAAAAATCTTCTTCCAGCTCGTATTTTAAAATATCAACATTGGTTACGCTATCAAAAATACGGATGAACGAGTTACGCACCTGGCCAAAGTTTTGGCGGCGGTTATCGGCATCGTGTATGGTTACTACAATGCAAATCTCTGATGCCTGTGCCGAAATTTTCGACAGGTCGACCTTGATCTGCTCGTCATCGCCATCGCCATCGCCGGTAAGGTTATCGCCCGTATGTTCAACCGCCTCATCCGGCGATTTAAGGTTGTTATAAAAAACGAAGTGCTCGTCGCTCAATAGTTTTTTGTTTTCGCCTAAAATAAAGATGGATGCATCCAAATCAAAGCTGGTACCTGTTGATGAACTGTTGGTATCCCAACCTAAGCCTACTGTAAATTTGGGCGCGTTAATAGCTTCGCGCTGCCCTTTTTGCAAATTAATTGCCATTTTATACTAAGTTTTTGTTGTATGTAAATAATAGGTTGCGTATATGGTTTAGGTTTGGCTGGTAACACTCCATGGTATGGTAGCCGTTGCCCAGGGCCATATCATATAAATTGTTAATAAACTCATCGGTTTGGCCTTGTAAAAATATGCAAAAGCTATCGTGCTTATAGTTAAGTATAAACTTTACTATGCGCGTATTAATGCAAAACCTGCCGCTTTTAATTATGGTATCCAAATCAAAAATAGTTTCAACACTGTAATAGTTCAAAAAGTTTTCAATTTTGGGATGAATGCTGCCACTCACCAGCTCGGCAAAGTAGAGCATATATATTTCATTTTGCAAATTATATTCGCCCACCATCTTCATGATCATGCGCTCGTGGCTGCCGGTTATTTTAATATCATCTAAAAAAACCAGTGTTTTGTTAGTCAAAAAGGCCTTGTCGATATGGAACGAATCGTTACCTATCAGGCGCAAGCGCTCTTCGGCATTCAGTTCGCCATAATCCTCTTTATAGGTAATGGTACGGTGCACTTTGGTTTCCTGCACCACGGGTTGGCCATGCGCGGCCAGCCAGCGGTTGAGCCGGGCTACAAAATGGTTCTTTAAGGTAAAGGTAGCCGTAGGGATGAACGAGTACGGACTTGATATTACTACTATTTGCTGGCTGATATCGCCACGGACTAAATGCTGCGCGATAAAGCCATCGGCCAGCGCTGTACCATAGTTATAGGCCACGGCATCATCACCATATTTAAAACGGCTGTAATCTCCCGGACTAAAGCCGAAGTTATCGGCATTGCTTATTTTATGTAGTGAGTATGTTGCTGGCATGTTTGATAAGGTTTTTGATAGATACATTGTTTGAATTTACCAGCATACTTTTAATGCCGGCCGCGGTTGCCCCCTGTACGTCGGCCACCGGGTTATCGCCTATGTGGATGATGTTTTCGTGATTTACCGCGCCATGTAATTGCTGCACGTGTTCCAGCATTAGTCCGAAGAATGCCGCCGAAGGTTTGGACATGCGGGTTTCGTCAGAGTACAACTGAAAATCGAAATATTGCGCAAGGCCAATCTCCGCAAGTACTTTACGCAGGCTCTTTCCGCTGATAAAACCGGTATTGCTTAGTATATTGATGGTTGCCGGGGTATTGTTTTTAAGGTGCGCTAAAACTTCAATAGTTTCGGCTGAATATACTAATGGCAGATTGGCAAACAGCATGCGTTCTATTTCGGTCATGAGCGCGGGCATATCAATGTCGCCTACGGCAATGTCGCCATCATTCATCAGGCTGATCACCATCAGGTACATTTCATCGGCATCGATGTTCTTTCCGGTTTTTTCGTTAATGGCGTTCACCATCAGGTCGACCTGCCTGAAAATACGGGCGACTTCCTCCATCGGCTTATCCTTATAATTAAAGTTATGATGAAAGAAAGCTGTTCGTGCAGGCTTAAACGCCGGGTTAGAACGAATAAGCGTGAGCCAAAGGTCGAAGGAATAGTGTTGATATTCAGGCATGGGTCAATGTTATTAAATGCGCTTTTTAGTAAAAACTATATGCTTATCACCTTCAAAAACCCGAAAATTAAAGCATTAAAGAACTATTTAATTTTGTTAATGTAAAGGATATTTTTCACTACCCGAAATTTAGACTTCAAAATATCAAATTGGTTACAATAATTTTAAACAGGGGTAATTTGACTCACCCTGTCTACGCTGCGCTGGACTTCCCTCTCTGCTGCGCAAAGAGGGCTAAAAGAAAAAACATCTCGTAAATCAAATCTTAACCCTCTTTCCACAAAGTGGAGAGAGGGTCGCCCAGCGAAGCGTAGGCGGGGTGAGTTATCCTGAACAGATCAATTTACCGTATACAATACGTTAACCACAGGTAAAAAATGCCTTACAGTTAAACTTCTTTGTTATAATTACCGTTGGAGTAAGGCAAGGCATGGGCAAATGCCGATATTTATTATTTAATTTGCAGCGTTAACCAATCTATGAGATCTATTCCTCTCCTGCTTCTGCTGTTATTATTCGGCACTGTTCGGGCTTCTTCAAAAAGCGACGAACTGCTGGACAAACTCAACACCGAATTAAGTCGAAAGAGTGAATACGACGCGCAAAAAGAGGCCCGTATAGCCAGTTTAAAAATGGCATTGCACCGTTCGCCGGGCAGCCTCACCCACCAGTTTGATTTGTGTAGTAAACTGTACGACGAATACAAAGCCTATCAGTACGATTCGGCCTACGTATATGCCAATAAGCTCTCCAAATTAAGTCTGGGCTTAAAGGATATCAGCAAGGAGTATTACAGCAGGGTAAAGGTTGGTTTTATACTGCTGTCGTCGGGAATGTTCAAGGAAACTTTCGACAGTTTGAAAGGCATAAATACCGCCTTGCTTGATGATAGCATTAAGCTGGAATACTACGCCCTGATGATGCGTGCCAACTTCGACCTGGCCAATTATGATAACGACAACCAATACTCGCCAATTTACATAGCGCAGGCTAATAAATATATCGATTCGGCCATTGCCATCAGCGCGCCAGGCTCGTACAATAATCTGTACCTCAACGGCTACAAAAAAATAAAGAACAACAACCCCAAAGGTGCCACGGCCGATTTTCAGAAACTGCTGAATAACTACAAGCTTACTACCCACCAAAACGCTATAGTAAGCTCAACTTTAGGCAATATTTACCTGAAGGATAAGCAGCTGCGCGATAAGGGCATTGAGTTGCTGATACAGGCGGTTATCAGCGATATACAATCGTCAACTAAAGAAACCCTGGCTATATTTTGGCTGGCCGAGATCTATTACAAAAACGGCGATATCAAAAACGCATACAACTACATACAGCAGGCCATGGCCGATGCCGACTTTTACGGTGCCCGCCAGCGCCGCGTGCAAATCAGTTCGATACTGCCTATGGTTGCTGCAGAAAAGCTGAACTATATTGAGAAGGAGAAAACCCGTTTCCTTATTTTCCTGGTGTCGCTGATTGTATTGGTGTTGCTGGTTATCGTAATATCGGTAATGCTGTTTAAGCAATTGAAAAACCTGAAGGCTAAGGAGAAGATCATTGAGGAAACCAATGCCGAACTGGAGATCATCAACAACAAACTGGTTGAGGATACCCACATTAAGGAAGAGTACATAGGCTATTTCTTTAACGTAATATCTGGCTATATACTTAAACTCGAAAAGCTAAAGCGATCGGTAGATACCAAGCTGGCTCAAAAGCGTTACGATCATATCCAGCTGATAGTTGACAACATTCAGATCAAAAAAGAACGCGACGCGCTGTTCCATACCTTCGATCATATCTTTATTAAAATATTCCCCAACTTTTTGGTATCCTTTAACAATCTGTTTAAAAAGGAAGACCAGATATGGCCTAAGAACGACGAGGTACTCACTACCGATCTGCGCATCTTCGCGCTTATCCGTTTGGGTGTTACCGATACCGAAACCATCTCCAAGATCCTTGAATATTCTGAGAAAACCATTTACGTTTACAAGATGCGCCTCAAGGCAAAATCCCTCTTCCCTGCCGAAGAATTTGACCAGCGCATAATGGATATCAAAGCCGTTGATATTGTAAGCAAGCGCAAAGCCGCCGTTAACCAATAATTGCCCTACCCATTCACCTGCTTTTTAAGCCTTTAAAGCAGATAAAAATCAATATTAAGCTTAAAAAAAGCCTTAATTCTTTTAAATTTTTCCGCAGCACTCATTTTGTATTAATCTAAAAATCAATTACTTGATTTTTACAAACGCAATATTTCTTTAAATTTTAACTAAACAAATAGCAAATGGCTTGCAGCCTTGCGAGATTTGTGTTAGTCAATTAAATGAATGAAATGCATATAACTTTTACAGCCCGTGTTTCGTTAAAATTTTTGACGAATAGTTAAAACCAATTAGCCAAGTTTTTCAAAACCTTCTTTTTATAAACTATATGTATAAAAATATTTATACTAAAAAATTCGTATTCTTTGTACTTACGGCTTTGCTGAGCTTTGATGTTTTTTACGCCAAAGCCCTCGCTGTAACAGAGGTTGCCCCCGCTTACTGGTGGGTAGGCATGAAGAACCACGAGCTTCAGTTAATGGTGCATGGTAACAACATCGGCAAATCAAAACCAACCATCGCTTATCCCGGTGTTACCGTAAAGGAGGTTGCCCGTACCGATAACCCCAACTATCTTTTTATTTACATCAACATTGCCGCTAATACCAGGCCAGGCAAATTCAACATAAAATTCGCAGAGGGTGCCGATGTTAAAAATTTCAGCTATGAGCTAAAGGCCCGTACCGATAAAAGCGGCGCTTTAGGCTTTAACACTTCAGATGTATTGTACCTGCTAACCCCTGATCGTTTCGCTAACGGTAACGCGGCCAACGATAACTGGGATGGGGTGAACATTGACCGCAACAACCCCGATCTGCGCCATGGCGGTGATTTGGAAGGTGTGGCTAAACACCTCGATTACATCAAAGACCTGGGCGTTACTACTGTATGGTTTAACCCTGTACAGGAAAACAAAATGCCCAATGGCTCGTACCACGGTTACGCCATTACCGATTTTTATAAGATAGATCAACGCTATGGCAGCAACGAGGCCTTTCGCGACCTTACCAAAACTATGCACAATAAGGGCATGAAAGTGGTGATGGACATGATATTTAACCATTGCGGTTTGGCCCACCCATGGATGACCGACAAACCGGCCGCCGACTGGATCAATAACCCAACAAAATATGTGCAAACTAACCACGCTAAGTTAACCGCGATGGATCCGCATGCGGCCAAGAAAGAGGCCGATGTATTGCTGAACGGCTGGTTTGTGCCCGATATGCCCGATTTGAACCAACGCAACAGGCATTTGGCTACTTACCTCATTCAAAACAGTATCTGGTGGATAGAATATGCCCGCATTGACGGCATCCGTCAGGATACTTACCCTTACCCTGATTACGCTTTTATGGCCCGCTGGTGCAAAGAAGTACAGGCCGAGTATCCTAACTTCAACATCGTAGGCGAATCGTGGTATGGCAAAAGCAGCGAAACAGCCTGGTGGCAGCGCAATTCGGTATTGAACAAAACCAATACCCAGCTGAAAACCGTGATGGATTTCCCGCTGACTTTTACTGCCGACAAGGGCTTTAACAAAGAGAATAACGAGAACGGAGGCGAGTCATCAGGCCTGTACCAGATCTTTGAAGTGCTGGCGCAGGATTACCTGTATGCCGATCCTAAAAACATACTGACCTTTTTAGATAACCACGACCTGGGCCGCTTTAACCGTGTGGAGGATAAAGACCTTGACCGCTACAAACAAGCTTTCGCCTTTTTACTGACAACACGCGGTATCCCGCAAATTTATTACGGTACCGAAATTTTAATGACCGGCACCAAGAACGAAGGTGACGGACAGATCCGCAAGGATTTTCCGGGTGGATGGGAAGGCGATAAGAAAGATGCCTTTACTGCCACAGGCCGTACCGATATGCAGAACGAGGCATTCAATTACCTGCAAGAACTGCTGCAATGGCGTAAAACCAGTGCCCCGGTTATTGATGGTAAGCTGATACACTATGCGCCCGATAATTCGAACGTGTATGTATACGCCCGCATAAAAGATGGCAAAACCGTACTGGTAATGCTCAACGGATCAAGCAAGGACCAAACATTAGACATGGACCGCTTTACTGATGTTACCGGCAAGCATACCGGCGGTAAGGATGTAATTACCGGCAAGCAAATAAGCATTGCCAAAACGGCAACCGTACCGGCCCGCAACCAATACATATTAGAACTTAATTAACTCATTAATATGGATAAATATCTACTCATTATTCGCTACCCAAGCTAAATAACAAGTAAGGCCACGTAACGTGTTACCCGGCCGAACACACACACCAAAGTTTATTAACCAATACCAATTAAAGAAAAGGCTTCTCCCCCCAGAAGCGACAAATTTTAAATTATATGAGAAAACATTATTTAAAAAATTATGTGCTCTTGTTTGCCATGCTGCTTGTATCGGGCTTCGCATTCGCGCAAACAGGCAGTATTAGCGGTACCGTGCTTGATACTAAAAGAGAAACCCTGCCGGGCGTAACCGTAAGTGTTGACGGCACTACCCTGGGCACCGCTACCGATGTGAACGGCGCGTTTAAAATAAACGGCGTTACTGCCGGTGCGCACACGCTTACCGTTAAGTACATCGGTTATGTTACCATGCAAAAAGCAGTAACAGTAGCATCGGGCCAAAACGCGGTAGTTGAAATTCAAATGTCGGCCCAAACCCAGTCACTTAACGAGGTGGTGGTTATAGGTTACGGTACCGCTACCCGTAAAGACGTTACCGGTTCGGTAGCTACGGTAAGCAGTAAAGATTTTCAAAAAGGATCAGTTACTACTCCCGAGCAATTAATTGCCGGTAAAGTAGCCGGTGTGGCCATTACCTCAAACGGCGGGCAGCCGGGCGTGGGCAGCCAGATCAGGATTCGCGGTGGTGCTTCACTTAACGCTACTAACGATCCGTTGATTATTGTTGACGGGGTATCTTTAAGCAACAACGGTATTTCAGGTTCGCCAAACCCGTTGAGCCTGATCAACCCTAACGATATCGAAACCTTTACCGTACTTAAGGATGCATCTGCAACCGCCATTTACGGTTCAAGGGCATCAAACGGTGTAATTTTGATCACCACTAAAAAAGGACAGAGCGGCGCGCCGAAGATCAACTTCAGCAGCAACGTATCTGCCGCTAAGGTTGTTAAAACTATCGATGTGTTTTCGGCAAGCGAATACCGCGATTATGTTACAGCTAACGGTACAGCCGCACAGGTAGCCAAACTTGGAGATGCAAGCACCGACTGGCAAAAACAAATTTATCAAACAGCCATAGCTACTGATAATAACTTAAGCGTATCGGGCACTTACAAAAATTTGCCGTACCGTGTTTCAGTTGGTTATTTAAACCAGGATGGTATCCTGAAAACGGATAACCTTGAGCGTACATCAGGATCGATCAACCTGAATCCTAAGTTTTTTGATAACCATTTAAAGGTTAACTTTAATGTAAAGGGCGCTATCAGCAAAAGCCGCTTTGCAAACCAGGGCGCAATTGGCGCAGCGGTTAGTATGAACCCAACTTACCCTATCATGTCGGGTAATGATGCTTTCGGTGGTTACTATGAAGTAACAAGCAATGGTAAATTAGAAGCATTAGCCCCACGTAATCCCGTTGCTTTACTTAATCAAAAATTTGATAACAGTACTGTAAAAAGAAGTATAGGTAACGCGCAGTTTGATTATTCGTTCCACTTTTTACCTGAGTTACATGCTAACCTTAATTTAGGTTACGATTATTCATCAGGTGAAGGTACAATCGTAGTGCCTGATTACGCGGCGCAAAGCTTTGAGCGATTTAAAGATGGAAATAACGTGTTGCATAGCGGTATTAATAATCAATACAGCCAAAAACAACAAAACCGTTTAGGTGAGTTTTACCTGAGCTATAATAAAGATGTAAAATCAATAGAAAGCCGCTTTGATGTGGTTGCGGGTTACGCTTACCAGATCTTCAGGAATGAAGACGCGCCTAACGGCAGCCAAAGCTATGGTTTCCCCGATCAAACATCTGATGGAAGCACTGTAGTAACCAGGCTGTATCCTGATAACGTATTTCAAAACGTGCTGATATCATATTACGGCCGTTTAAATTACACCTATAAAGGCCGCTACATACTTACAGGAACTTTACGTACAGATGGTTCATCAAGATTTAAGCCGGAGAACAGGTGGTCGGTATTCCCGTCAGCAGCATTGGCCTGGAACGTGAAAGAAGAATCATTTATTAAAGATGCCGATGTAGTATCATCATTAAAGTTCAGAGGTGGTTATGGTGTAACCGGTCAGCAGGAAGGTATTAATCTTTACGATTACAGATCGTTCTATAACCTGAGCACCAACACCGCGCAATACCAAATGGGCGATATGTATTACAATATGTACCGCCCGGGTGGTTACTATGATAACCGTAAATGGGAATCAACCGCTACTACCAACATCGCTATCGATTATGGTTTCCTGAACGAGAGATTAACAGGTACCATTGAGTTTTACTACAAGAAAACAAAAGACCTGCTGAGCCTGGTGAACCAGCCTGCCGGTACCAACTTTGCCAACCAGATAGTTGCCAACATTGGTAACATGGAAAACAAAGGTATTGAGTTTTCGGTAAATGCTATCCCGGTAAAAACAAAAGACCTTACCTGGAATGTTTCTGCCAACGTTACTTACAACACCAATAAAATTACCAATCTTACAATTGCTCCCGATCCTAATTTTCAGGGAAACCGTACAAACAATATATCAGGCGGTACAGGTAATACCATCCTCATTAATTCAACAGGTTACAGAAGAGGTTCATTTTACGTGTATGAGCAAGTATATGACGCTCAAGGGAAACCACTTGACAATGTATTTGTAGACCGTAACGGCGATGGTACCATTAACGAAAAGGACCTGTACCGTTACAAAGGTATCGACCCTAAAGCTTTCTTCGGTTTCAGCACCTCTGTTAGCTACAAAAACTGGAGCGCCGGTACTGTGTTAAGAGGCAGTTTGGGTAATTACGTATATAACAACGTGTTTTCAAGCACAGGCACCCGTCAGAACATATTTAACCCTATCGGTTACCTTAATAATGGTTCAACCAATGTGCTTGAAACAGGTTTCAGCGGTAGCGGCAACAACTATTTCCTGTCTGATTATTATGTTCAAAACGCTTCGTTCCTGCGTATGGATAACGTTAACCTGGGTTACAACTTTGGTAAACTGTTTAAATCAAGAGGCAACCTGCGTGTTAGCGCTAATGTGCAAAACGTATTTACTATTACTAAATACAAAGGCTTAGACCCGGAAGTGAGCAGCGGTGTTGATAATAACTTCTATCCTCGCCCAAGAACGTTTGTATTAGGTTTAAATCTTGATTTGTAAACCAATTAAAGAGATCAACAATGAAAAAGAATATAATAAAACTATTGATAATAGCTGGTTTAACAGGTACGCTGGCATCATGTACCAAAGACCTTAACCAGTCGCCAAAAAATGATATCACTGCCGACCAGGTATACAGCACCCCACTGGGTTATACACAGGCCATGGCAAAAGTATATGGTAGTTTAGCACTATCAGGTAACGAAGGCCCGGCAGGTAATAATGATTTACAGGGTGTACCCGATGAGGGTAACTACGCCGGTTACCTGCGTACTGCATGGTACCTGCAAGAGTTACCTACCGACGAAGCCATGATTGCCTGGGGCGACCCCGGTTTACAGGATTTCAAGAACATGAACTGGTCGAGCGATAACCCGGCCATTGTGGGTCAGTATTACAGGCTGATGTACGAGGTAACGTTGGTAAACGATTTCCTGAGACAATCAACCGATGATAAACTGAGCTCAAGGGGAATTACCGGTACCGATGCCGACAGGATCCGTCAGTATCGTTCTGAGGCCCGTTTTTTACGCGCCTTTGCTTACTGGGGTTTAATGGACCTTTACGGCAACCCGCCATTTGTTACCGAAGCTGATGCTTTGGGTTCGGTATTGCCGAAACAAATTAAACGTGCCGATCTGTTCAAATACATCGAAACAGAACTTACAGAAATTCAAGGCACACTGGTTGACGCGCGCCAAAACGAATATGGCCGTGCCGATAAAGCTGCTGCCTGGGCGCTGCTGGCACGTATGTACCTGAACGCGAAAGTTTACACCGGTACTGATAGAAGCGCCGATGCGATGACCAATGCTTCAAAAGTAATTGCTGCAGGTTATGCCTTGAACAGTAACTACAGGGAGCTGTTACTTGCCGATAACGACCAGAATAATAATGAAGCTATTTTCACCATTAATTACGATGGTTTATTAACCAAAGGCTTTGGTGGCATGACCTTCATGACCCATGCTTCATTAGGCGACCCTATGCCGGGAGCACAAACTTTGGGTGTTGATGGTAAATGGGGTGGTATCCGTACATCTAAAGATCTTACCGACCTTTTTGCTGATGACGGTAAAACTGATTATGCCAGCTATCCTAAAAACTTTACCAATAATACAAGCGCTGTTGACAAACGTGCTCAATTTTGGTTCAATGGTTTTAACCCTACAGTGCCTTCATTAACCACCTTTACCGATGGTATAGGCGTACTTAAATTCAGAAACCTTAAAAAGAACGATGCCGTAGGTAAAGATTTCGGTCATTCTGATGCCGATTTTCCGGTATTCCGTTTAGCTGAAATGTATTTGATATATGCTGAAGCCGCAATAAGAACAGGCAGTAATACAGGCACAGCAGTAGAATATATTAACAAATTACAAGAAAGAGCCAGGGGCAATACATCAGGTAATAAAACTGCCGCCGATCTTACGCTTAACTTTATTTTGCAGGAAAGGGCGAGAGAACTATATTGGGAGTGCCAGCGTCGTACAGATTTGATCAGGTTCGAAAGCTTTACATCAGCCAATTATTTATGGACCTGGAAAGGCGGTTCAAAGGCAGGGCGTGCTGTTAACGCGACAAGGGCGCTTTACCCTATCCCATCTGCCGATATTACGGTTAACCCTAATTTAGTTCAAAACCCTGGTTATTAATCAAGCATAATATATCACTCATATATGAAAAGGATATTTAACAAAACATTAGCATTCACCTGTGTGGTATTGCTGATATTATCATCATGCAAAAAGGATGGCACACCGGTAGTGGCCAGTGCCGGTACTGCATCTAAATTAACTGTTAGCAAAACAGAATTTACTTTAACCGAGGCTACCGCCAATGAAAACGCGACCGCCTTCACCTGGACATCATCAAGCTTTGGCTTTAGCGCTGTGGTAACTTACGAATTGCAGTTTGCAGCCAAGGGTACCAACTTTGCCGGTGCCGCAAGTGAAACCATAGCGCCCGACTCATCAAAAACTTTTACAGTGGGTAACGTTAACGCCCTGGCTATACAGGCCGGCCTTGCACCGGACAAAACTACCGAAGTTGAGGTAAGGGTTAAAGCATCGTTAAACTCAACATCAGCGCCTGCCTACTCAAATGTGGTTGTGCTGAAGTTTGCACCATACCGTGCTTTTGTTACCTACCCTTCGCTTTATGTACCGGGTGCTTACCAGGGCTGGAATCCCGGCGCCCCTGCGCCAACACTGGCATCCGTTAAAAACGATAAAACCTATGAAGGCTATATTGATTTTGGCGCAAGCGGTTCTGAATTTAAAATCAACAGTGACCCGGATTGGAACCATACCAACTACGGTGGTACTTCAAACACCCTGAGCACAAGCGGTGGTAACCTATCAGTAGCAACCGGCGGTGTTTATATGTTAAAGGCCGATATTAACGGACTTACCTGGTCGGCAACAAAAATTGATGCTTTCAGCGTTAACGGAACCGCATCAGGCAATGCCGATAAAGACCTTAGTTATGATAGCGCTACCAAAACGTGGCGCGCTGTTATGACGCTGGCTGTAGGAACATTCAAATTCCGTGCTAACCATGCGGCTACTATTACATTAGGTGATAAAACACCGGTTACTACTTTCTTAACCGCGGGCGGTACTGATATTGCCATTGACGCGGCCGGCAGCTACGAAATTGTGCTGAGCACAAGCATTGCCGGTAACTACTATTACGAAATTAACAAACAATAACTGACCTGTAAGCCCCGGCCTTGTGCCGGGGTTTTACTATTGTATTTGTTTAAATAAGCAATAACATGATGAGGATAAAATTTAGGGCATTTGGTGCCTTGTGGCTATGCTTTGCCTTTTCTGCAACGGTTTTTGGCCAGGGCAGCCCGGTAAAAAGCATGGGCAATGTTACCAACGCGGTGGTTGATGGCGGGCAGGTAAAGATCACTACGCAAAACGCGCGGGCCGAGGTTACGGTATACACACCATCGGTAATACGGGTGCGGATTGATAAGCATGAGTTGGCAGCAGATTTTTCGTACGCGGTTATTGCAAAACCACAGCAAACAAAGGCAAACATCACCCAAAACGATAACGAGATCAGCATAGTTACCGATTCGCTGAAGCTTACCATTACCAAAAAGCCCTTTGCGGTTACTTTTTATACCCCTGCCGGCGAGGTGATTAACCAGGATGAAACAGGCCTGGCCACCTCTTGGGTTAACGATGCCGTTACCACTTATAAAAAGATGCAGCCCGATGAGCACTTTGTGGGTTTGGGCGAAAAAACCGGTCCGCTGGACAGGAAAGGCGCGGGCTTTACCAACTGGAATAGCGATACCTTTGGCTACCGCGACGGACAGGACCCTATCTATTCAACCATACCATTCTACATAGGGATACACCACAATGTAAGCTATGGTATATTTATGGATAACACCTACCAAAGCGACTTTAACTTTGGCGCCAGCAATAACCGTTTCTCATCGTTCGGCGCGCATGGCGGCGAAATGAACTATTACTTTATTTACCACAAACACCTTGCGGATATCATTACCTCATACACCGCCCTTACCGGCCGTATGCATCTGCCGCCGCTATGGAGCTTAGGCTATCAGCAAAACCGCTACAGCTATTATCCCGATACCGAAGTTTACCGCATAGCGCAAACCCTGCGCGAAAAAAAGATCCCTGCCGATGGTATTACGCTCGACATCCATTACATGGATAAGTACAAGGTATTTACCTGGGATAAACAACGTTTTCCTGATCCGGCTAAAATGACCGGCCGGTTGAAGGAGATGGGTTTTAAAACCACGCTCATAGTTGATCCGGGTGTGAAGGCCGAGCCAGGATACGGCGTTTACGACCGTGGTTTAAAAGATGATATTTTTATAAAATACCAGGACAATACCAACTACACCGGCGAGGTGTGGCCGGGCTGGTGCCACTTCCCCGATTTTACTGGCGCTAAAGGCCGTAACTGGTGGGAAACCGAATTGAAGCAGTACGCTGCCGAAGGTGTAAGCGGCATTTGGAACGACATGAACGAGATTGCTACCTGGGGGCAGAAAATGCCGGATAACGTCATTTTTGATTTCGAGGGCCGCAAAGCATCACACCTGGAAGCACGTAATGTGTATGGCCTCAACATGATCAGGGCCAGTTACGAGGGCTATCGCAAAGCATTGAACAACAAACGCCCGTTTATCCTTACCCGTTCGGGCTATGCAGGTTTGCAGCGCTACTCGGCTATATGGACAGGCGATAACCGCGCCGAAGATGACCACATGTTACTTGGCGTACGCCTGCTAAGCAGTCTTGGTTTAAGTGGTGTAGCTTTCAGTGGTATGGATATCGGCGGCTTTACCGGCAATGCCAGTGTAGGTTTGTATACCCGTTGGGTCCAGATCGGCGCCTTTAACCCTTACTTCCGTAACCATACGGGCGTAAATACCAAATCGGCCGAGCCATGGGCTTTTGGCGAGGAAGCGCTGGAAATAGCGCGTAACTACATCAACCTGCGTTATAAACTGCTGCCCTATTTGTATTCTACCTTTTACGAGGCTACACAAAACGGGCAGCCGGTGGTACGCTCGCTGGCTATCAATTACACGCACGACCCTAAGATATTCACTTACCAGAACGAGTACCAGTTTGGTAACGCATTTTTAATAGCGCCATTCGCTTCTACTGATGTATATGGTACGGTGTATTTGCCAAAAGGTAAATGGTACGATCTGTATTCGGATGAGTTGAGCATGGGAAATAAAGAAACCATTATTAAACTGGCGAAGCATAAATTACCGGTATATGTTAAAGAGAGCAGCATTATCCCGATGCAATCGCTTATACAAAACACTACCGAAAAGCCAACTGATACGCTTGATGTACACATTTACAAAGGCGATGTAAACAACAGCTTTGTGTATTATGAAGACGACGGCGAAAGCTACGATTACGAAAACGGCTCATTTTATAAACGCACTATCAGCTATAAGGCAATCAGCAAGACCATCACTTTTGGTAAAGCCGAAGGTTCGGTAACTTCCAAATTTAAATATGTGCGCGTACTGTTGCACGGTTTTGAAACCAATGCCGCGGTTAAAGCCGATGGCAAACAAGCAGCGGCAAAGGCAAGCTTTGTATCGTTCATCGCACCTATCTCCAGGTTCGACCCGGAAGGCACTGCAAACCCGGTTGAGGGCAGTAATGTAAAGACTTTGGTATTGCCTAATGGCAGCGGCCAGTTCACTATAACCTATTAAGCATCTTAAAACATGAAAAACACATATAAATTATTATTATTACTGGTGCTGGCGGGCAATGTTGTTGCCTGTAAAAAAGCAAGCAGCGATGTTAAAACACCCGATCCGCCGGTAACTTCCGTAGACCTGCCCGCAGGCGCTAAAGACGGGGTTACTTTCATAAATGATGGTAAATCGGCTATATTTAACTTGTACGCCCCCGGTAAAGCCAAGGTATCGGTAATTGGTGATTTTAATAACTGGAGCGCCACGGCTACACCGATGAAGAAAACCACCGATGGCAACCGTTGGTGGGTACAGGTTGATAACCTTGATGCCAACACCGAATATGCTTATCAGTACCTTGTTGATGGCGACATTCGCGTTGCCGACCCATACACAGAAAAGATACTCGATCCGGATAATGATAAATACATCCCCGGCACGGTATACCCTAATCTGAAGGCTTATCCAACCGGAAAGACCAACAGTATTGTAGGTGTAATGCAGGCCAATCAGCCTGCATATACCTGGAAGGCGAACAACTTTACCCGCCCTGCAAAAAATAACCTCGTAATATACGAGCTCTTGGTACGCGATTTTGTGGCCACCCACAGCTATCAAACCGTTATCGACTCGTTAGACTACTTTACTCGTTTGGGTATTAACGCTATTGAGCTGATGCCGGTTAACGAGTTTGAAGGCAACGAATCGTGGGGATATAACCCGTCGTTCTATTTCGCGCCCGATAAATATTATGGCACCAAGAATGATTTGAAAGCCTTTGTTGATGCCTGCCACCAAAAAGGCATAGCCGTTATTTTAGATATGGTACTTAACCATTCCTTCGGTTCATCGCCAATGGTGAGGATGTATTTCGATCAATCTGCAAGTAAGCCAACGGCAAGCAGTCCGTGGTTTAACGTTAACCCGACACATCCTTTTAACGTGGGCTACGATTTTAACCACGAAAGCGCGGCAACCAAATACTTCTCGAAAAACGTAATGGGCTTTTGGCTGAAAGAGTATAAGATTGATGGTTACCGTTTTGATCTTTCAAAAGGTTTCACGCAAAAGAACAACCCGGATAACGTGGATGCATGGTCGGCTTATGATGCCAGCCGTGTAGCGATATGGAAGGACTATAACGCCTACATTAAATCCGTAGACCCTAACGCATATGTGATACTCGAACATTTGGGCAGCAATGAAGAAGAGAAAGAACTTGCGGCCGATGGCATGATGCTTTGGAACAATGTTAACTACGCCTTTAACGAAGCTAATATGGGTTGGATAGGCACATCTGACCTGTCACGACTGGCATTTGGCAACCACACCTTCACCCAGCCCGATGGCCTGGTGAGCTATATGGAAAGCCACGATGAAGAGCGCATCATATTTAAAAGCATTACCTACGGTAACACCGGCGGTTATAATGCAAGGCCATTAGCCACCGCACTTAAACGTGCCGAAATGAGTACCGCATTTTTAATGACAGCCCCCGGGCCAAAAATGCTATGGCAATTTGGCGAACTGGGTTACGACATCAGCATTGACCAAAACGGCCGCACCGGCAATAAACCCATTTTGTGGAATTATTACAGCGTACCGGAGCGTAAAGCTTTATATAAAGCTTATGCCAAATACATTAAAATGAAACTGAACAACCCCGTTTTCACTACCGCTAACATGAGCTATACACTTACCGGCGCGGTAAAAGATGTAACGCTTAACGGCAGCGGCATTGATGTGGAGATAGTAGGAAATTATGATGTAACCGCGCAAAGCGCCAGCATAAAATTTGCGAAAGCAGGCACATGGTACGATTACGTAACGGGCGCAACCCTTACCGTACCCGCCACACCGTACACAGTAACCCTCAACCCCGGCGAATACCATATATGGAGTTCGACGAAGTTGCAGTAGGTGATTGTTGGTTTTGGTTAAAGCCTCCGGTATTTGCCGGAGGCTTTTTTGTGGTTATTTTTAACTACTCTGCACGTATATTTTTAACCACAAAGGACACAAAGAAAGAAACACGGAGTTACACAGAGCCCTTTTGATGATAGATGTTATTTCCTCAAAACCTCTGTGTAACTCCGTGCAAACCTCTGTGAACTTTGTGGTTAAAAAACTCAGCCAGATGACGATTATACTTACTCAAAATTCCACACAAAAAACGCGACCACTATTGCTAATGGCCGCGTAGTTAACTAACTAAACTAAAAACTTTTATATTATCTCGCTTTGTTGAGCTGTTGCAGCTCGCTTCGCAGCTGATCTATCTGGGCTTGCTGCTCTTTGATGGCACTTACCAATAGCGGTACCAGTTTTTCAAGCTCTACCTGGCTTACGGTAAGCGCGCGCTGGTTGCCTTTGCCTGCGGTATACCACTTATTGCTGTTGCTTACCATGCCGGGTAATACCTTTTTAAAGGCATCGGCATTAAAGCCAAATTGCTTACCTGCGGGCAGTCCGAGTTGTTTTGATCGGCTTTGGTCGAACTCAAAAGTGAGTGGTTCCAACTGGGTAATATAGCTCAACGAATTGCTGATGGGCTGCTGATTTTTCTTCAGTACATCATCGCTAAGCTGCTGGGCTTTGGCAGTGCCTGTGATAAATGCGGTTATTAAAAGAACTAAAGCGGTATATTTTATTTTTTGGCTGATTTTCATGACTTGTAATTTTAGTTAAACACATGGCATCCGGCATTTTAATGACGGGCGCACAATTAAAAAGTAAACAGATTAACTAAATACAACGTCGGGCGGCGGGGTTGGTACCGCCGGGAAGTAGGCTAAATGATTGTGATTTTCTTCGCCTGCATATTTAAGCAATTCGCAATCAATTAAAACCAGGGTTTGGCCGGTATAACTATAAACGGGCAGAAACTCCTTCGCGGGGCTTTCCTTGGCCTCGTTACGATTGGCGGCCTCGCTTTCTTCATCGTCGGCCGGGCAATCGGTAACACAGGTATCATGGGCGGCAAGCATCATGGCAACACTTGTTATTGGCTTCTCCATTACCGAAAAAGCAAACAACATAACCAACAGATATCTTAGCAAACCAAGCCTCATTTACAAATGAAATTACTATGCAAACATAGCAATTTTTATATCAAAAAACATGATTATTGTAATAATATTTGGCTTTTATTTTTAATAAATGCCAGTTTTTAATAACATGAAATAATTAAAAGTAATCATTAATGAGATGATTGTAGCTATATAAAGCTATAGTTTAACAAAACAAAAATGTCATCTCGAAACGCAGTGAGAGATCTCCTTCGCTATATCAGTTTGTTACCTGCATCGTGAAGAAGATTTCTCCTCGTACCTCGTCGAAATGACAAATTTTTAAAATAATGTTAAACACTAATTCCCATTGCGCTCGTTTGCAACGAGTGCTTAACCTGGGCCGGCGATTGCATCGCCACACGGGCATTACAAATGCCTGCCCATATTAAGCACTGATCATAGATCAGCGCAAGAGTAAAAAGTCATTTATTAAACAGCTTTTACGCCGGTGTTGGCCCAGGAGTGGCAACTGCGTCATCATCGGCATGCAGTACAACCGCTTTGTAGCCTCCTCTTGTTTTAAAGTACAGCATTAGCAGTAAGTAACTAACCAGCATAATTATCGGGAATAGCGCTACTGTTTTAAGCGCGCCTTTTTTGGCGGTTTCCTGTACGGTTGTCACTGTTTCACGGTCGGAAGGGGCGGCTTGTGCCAGTTTGGTTACGTCAATTGCCTGGTATTTACCGAACATACTGGTACGCTGATCGGTAGCGTAAGTGCTGTGCAGCGCGGTGTTGTTCTTTTGATCGTAAGTACGGAGGCTGGTATCAATGCTTTTATCCTGCACAAAACCTAAAATTACCGCGCCTATAACACCTGCGCCAATCATACCCACACCACCGGCAATGTTAAGCGTAAGCGCCCCGCCTTTAGGGAAACGCTCGGCAACCACTCCAAGCATGGTCGGCCAAAAGAAGCTTTTGCCTAAACCAAATACCGTGGCGGCAACCAATATGGTAACGCCGCTTGCCGACGACAACAGGAACAAGCCCAATGCCGCAACAGCCGAACATACAGCCAGCAAACCTAAAGGAGAAATACGATGGATGATGCTCCCGGCACTAAAGCGCAGTATTACCATAATGGTTGACGTGTAAATGAGCAGCCAACCACCCTGTAAGCCAATTTTGGCCATTTCAGGCCCCATCAGGTCGGAGATCCAGCTATCGGTACCCAGTTCGGTAATGGCCAGCGGCAGCATGATCAGCAACATCAGCACAAATAACGGCTGCCCGAAACTGCGCACATACAAACCGAACAAACCCACAATGGCTAAAGTAACGATGATGTTAACGGTACTCGTCCAACCAAAAACAGAACCTATTTGGAAAACGATTAAACCTACGATGATCAGCGCGCCGCCTACACCTACTTCTTTCAGCATATCCAAGTAAGATACCCCCGCCTTAACCCGCTCATTAAGCGGAAATTTACGCCCGAACATCAGTATACCATACAATATAGCCGGGGTAAGTACCAGCATTATCTTTAATTTCCAGTTAGTTTCGGGACCCATCAGCAAAGCAATCACACCACCTAAAATTAAACCGGTTGGCCAGCCCGCGTGTAAAAAATTGAGCCATTTGGTTTTCTCTTTCGGGAACATACTGGCAACCGCCGGGTTGGTAACTGCTTCAACCGTGCCATTACCCAAAGCCATAATGAAAGTACCTACGTACAGCATGGTATAACCATCGGCAAACCAGGTGATCACCGCCGATGAGATGTGGCAAACAAATGCAAATATCATGGAGTTTTTGTAACCCACCTTATCAATGATGAGGCTGAACAGTACAATACTGATAGCGAACGGCCAAAGCCCAACGCCTGCAATTTCGCCGATTTGCGTTTTACTCAAGTTAAAAGCCGCGCCCCATTGCGGCAGGGTAAGCGCGCGCAAAATAAAGCCGAATGAGGTGGTTACAATAGCTACAAAGCAGGCCAAAAACAGCATCTTGTTTTGCCCCTGCTCCGCGGGGATTGTTTGGGTAGTTGGTTTCATAGTTTTAGGTTCCTTTTGGATTTAGTTTTTGGTTTTCAGGTTTATTCAAGCAAGCTTATAACGCCCGCATTGGTATTCTTTATAGTAATGCACAAACACAGCTATCGCCTGTTTAACAACCTGTATAAGTGCCTGTATTATTGTATAATTGGTATAAACGACTGCCCGGCTAAACAAATACGCGCCAACAATGCAATCGATTGCATATTTACTACAATTAATTGTCAATTACAAATTGGCAGTGAAAAAAGAAGGAGATGGTAGCAGATTACAAATCGGCCAAAACTTCGGTTATGGCTACAAAGCTTTTAAATTTATCGCTTTCAATGGTATGGTCAATCACCTCATGTGCCCAAGTAATATGGTAAGGTATATGAATAGCATGCCCACCAATGCGCAGTACAGGCAATACATCTGATTTTAACGAATTACCTATCATCAGCAGTTCTTCGGGTTGTATATCGAGGTGTTTGATCAGCTTCAGGTAATTGGCATCATCTTTTTCCGACATGATCTCGATATGGTGAAAGTAATGCCCCAGGCCCGATTTTCGGAGCTTCCGTTCCTGATCTAACAAGTCACCCTTGGTGGCCACCACCAGTTGGTATTTACCTTTCAGCGAGGTAAGCACTTCTTCCACGCCATCCAGTATCTCAATAGGCTCATCAAGCAATAGTTTACCCAGCTCAATGATGCGCTCAATAACATCAATACTGATAGTTTTATCAGATACGCGCATGGCCGTTTCAATCATACTCAGTATAAAACCTTTTACACCGTAACCGTATAGCGGCAGGTTGTCCAGCTCTATCTTCAACAATTCGCGCTCAAGCGAATGCTGCTGAAGGTAGTCGCTCATTATTTCATAAAAAGCTTCTTCGGTACGCCTAAAATAAGGTTCGTTCACCCAAAGGGTATCATCGGCATCAAAGGCTATTACTTTTATACTCATAACGTTGCTAAACGGCTTGTTTCAGGCTGCAATTATACTAAACATTTTATACACAAGCTATTTATAAAAGGCGCTTGACAAAGCCATGTTTAATACCCTTATATTTACCGCACTATTTATCGCGCACAAATGCCACTGCAAACTACCGTACTTATTGTTGATGATGAAAAGAAGCTTAACGGCCTGCTCAGCCGCATTATAGGGCTTGAGGGATACAACGTATTGCAGGCCTATACCGGCAAAGAGGCATTGAAAATACTATCACAAGAAGATGCCGACGTAGTGATCAGCGATGTAAAGCTGCCCGACATTAGCGGGGTTGACCTTGTTAAGCTCATTAAAGAAAAGAAACCTTATGCCGAGGTGATCAACCTAACCGCTTTCGGCAATATACCTGATGGGGTTACGGCCATTAAGAACGGTGCCTTTGATTATATTATTAAGGGCGATGATAACGATAAGATCATCCCCCTGCTAAGCAAGGCTGCCGACAAGGCCAAGCTGCAACGCCGGGTATACGAACTGGAGAATAAGATAAACCGCCAATACAATTTTGATTCGATACTGGGCACATCCAAAGCGATTAAGGAAGCCATTGACCTTGCCCGTAAGGTGGCCGTAACCGATACCACCGTTTTGTTGCTGGGCGAAACCGGTACCGGGAAAGAGGTGTTCGCGCAGGCCATACATTACGAAAGTCCGCGTAAGCTGAACCCTTTTGTGGCTTTGAATTGCAGCGGTTTTAGTCCGGAATTGTTGGAGAGCGAATTGTTCGGTTATAAATCGGGAGCGTTCACAGGCGCGGTAAAGGATAAAAAGGGCTTACTGGAAGAAGCCAGCGGCGGCACGCTATTTTTAGATGAAATTGGCGAAATGAACCTCGACCTGCAAGCCAAGCTTTTACGAGTACTGGAAAACCAAACCTTTATAAAAGTAGGCGATACCCATACCAGCAAGGTGAATGTACGCATTATAGCGGCCACCAACCGCGATCTGCAAAAGGAAGCCGACGAGGGCAAGTTCCGGCTCGATCTTTTTTACCGCCTGTCGGTATTTTCTATCAGCCTGCCATCGCTATCGCAACGCAAAACGGATATTGAACTACTGGCCGGGCATTACCTTAACGAGTTTGCCAAAAAGGTGAACAAACCCCGCTTTAAAACCGACGATCACTTTATCGATCTGCTTAAAAAACATAACTGGAAGGGCAATATCCGTGAGCTAAAGAACGTGATAGAACGTGTAGTGATCATGGCCGATAATAACCTCATCACGGCATCACTGCTCCCCTACGAGTTTCATACCGAACCAACAAACAGCAATGCCTTCGACCTGCAATCGGTAGAAAAACACCACATACAAAAAGTGCTGCACCACACCCGCGGCAACAAAACCGAAACCGCCCGGTTACTGGGTATAGGGTTAACTACCTTATACAGGAAGTTAGAGGAGTATGGGATTGAAGGGTAGTTAATTTTTATCATTTCACCTGTCATTCTGAGTGTAGCGAAGAATCTATTATGCGATTAATTCTTCGTTAGGAATGGTTGTGCTTTAATTGAACGTTAGTGGATTCCTTTTTTCTTTTCTCCCGCAGCCGCTTGGCTCCGGCCAAGTGGCAACTATTACGCGGCGTCCCGCCGCACTACTGCAAGTAATTTATTTAAACCGTAAGCTGAAAGCTTACGCCATGCCAGTCACGAGTTACACTCCGTTAAACTCGCGACAGCGGAAAGAGACAGCGGTAAGTTTTTAAAGTCCTCTCCTTTGGAGAGGATTTAGGTGAGGCCTCACATAGCAATAAGGTTTGACAACTTTTAAAAAGTTGTCAAATCTAAAAACACACCCAAGTTGCAGATCTAAACGCGAAGAGATTGCTTCGTTCCTCGCAATGATAAAAAAGGCGAAATCCTCTAACTGAAACCCCGAACCTCGACCCAGAAACCTAAATCCCCACACACAACTTACAACACACAACCTACAACTTCCTCCCCAACCATATTGAACAATACCCTACCAAAATGAAAGGGTTTTATTTTTCCTTATCGATCAAAAACCACCAAACACACACATAAATCACTATAAAACAATAAGATACATCAAAGCACAAATTATTGGCCTGTGTATTGGCATTGGCCTTATAAAAATTGATAAAGCTATGTTGACCTTTCTCTTATTTATCGCCATGCTGATTTGCATGTGGTTGTTTTACAAATCCATCAACTGGTTCGAAAAAATCTAAAAGCTATGATCGCACTATTCATTATTTCTATCGCGGCTTTCATATACATGGTGTATGTGCTGCTTAAACCCGAAAAATTTTAACTAATACCCGATGAACACTGAACTACTTGGCATTGTTGCCACATACGTGCTCACGCTGATCATTGCGATCCCACTGGGCAAATACCTGGCAAAGGTTTTTGCCGGCGAAAAAACATGGACAGATTTTTTAAAACCTATTGAAAACGGCATTTACAAACTGGCGGGCATAAACCCCAACCAGCAAATGAACTGGAAACAGCACATGCTAGCCCTGCTTACCATTAACTCGGTTTGGCTGGTTTACGGTTTCTTTGTACTGTTGTACCAGGATAAACTCCCGCTTAACCCCGATGCTAACCCGGGCATGACACCCGACCTGTCATTCAATACCATCATTAGCTTTGTGGTGAACTGTAACCTGCAACACTACTCAGGCGAAACCGGTGTAAGTTACCTTACCCAGCAATTCGTGCTAATGTTTTTACACTTTACCAGTGCTGCTACAGGTATTGCCGCCGCGGTTGTTTTCTTTAAAGCGTTCCGCGATAAAACGACCACCAATTTGGGTAACTACTGGGAGTTCTTCGTTAAGGCTATCACCCGTTTATTGCTGCCATTATCGGTAGTAGTGGCGCTGGTGCTTACTTTTAACGGCACCCCATCAAGCTATGCCGGTAAAGATCAGTTTATTTCTATGCAGGGCGATACCGTTAACGTATCCCGCGGACCGGCCGCGCAAATGATAGCCATTAAGCACCTGGGCACTAACGGTGGCGGCTGGTTTGGCGCGAACTCGGCACATCCGCTGGAGAACCCTAATTATATCACCAACATGACCGAGGCCATTTCGCAAATGATCATCCCGATGGCGATGATACTGGCATTTGGTTACTTCATCCGCAAGCGCAAATTGGCCAACACCATTTTCGCTGTAATGACGATCGGTATGTTCATGCTGCTTATCCCTACCATCAGCAGCGAATTGGGCGGCAACCCGCTGATCGCTAAAATGGGCATTTCGCAAACTACCGGCGCAATGGAAGGTAAAGAAGTACGCTTCGGCCCTATGGCGACTGCTTACTGGAGTACCATTACCACCATTGTATCTACAGGCTCGGTTAATGGCATGCACGATAGCACGATGCCGCTTACCGGCTTATGGCAGCTATTGGCCATGATGATCAACTCCTTTTTTGGCGGTTGCGGCGTGGGCTTGCTCAATTACTTCGTATACCTTATTGTAGCTGTATTTATATCCGGGTTGATGGTTGGCCGTACGCCCGAGTTTTTAGGCCATAAGGTGGAAGCACGCGAAGTAAAAATTGCCGCTATCATCACGCTGTTAAGTCCTTTCCTTGTTATGGCGGGTACAGCTGTTGCCAGCTTTGTATTTATGCACTATGGCAATGCCGACTGGGCTGTAAAACCGGGCAACTGGCTTAATAACCCCGGCTTCCACGGTTTTTCGGAGATGCTGTACGAGATGACCTCGTCCAATGCCAATAACGGTTCAGGCTTTGAAGGTTTGGGCGATAACAACATTTTCTGGAACGTATCAACAGGTTTTGTGCTGATACTGGGCAGGTTCCTGCCGATCATCGGTCCGGTAGCTATTGCTGGTTTACTGGCACAAAAGAAATACATACCTGAATCTGCCGGAACGCTGAAAACAGATACCAAAACCTTCGCCCTCATGACCTTCGCGGTGATACTGGTGCTTAACGCCCTGTCATACTTCCCTGCGCTGGCCTTAGGCCCGATTGCCGAATACTTTACCATGATCAAGTAAGCATAATATTAAAATGAAAAATCAATCTAATAAATTATTTGAAGGCGCTTTAGTGCAAACCGCGCTTAAACAGTCCTTCATCAAGCTCGATCCGCGTATTATGGTGCGTAACCCTGTTATGTTCACCGTTGAAATAGGTACGCTGATCATGGCTTATGTTACCTTCTATTCTATCAGCCACAGCGGTCAGGGTTCTGTCGCCTACAACTTCGTTATATTCCTCATCCTGCTGCTTACTGTATTGTTTGCCAACTTTGCCGAAGCGATAGCCGAAGCAAGGGGCAAGGCACAAGCCGACAGCCTACGTAAAACCCGCGAAGAAACACCAGCCAAAGTAGTTTTACCGAATGGTAACCTCGAAATGCGCTCATCAAGCCAGCTTAAAAAAGGCGATGTGTTTATTTGTGAAACCGGCGATACCATAGCTACCGACGGCGAGATCATTGAAGGTATCGCCACTATTGATGAATCGGCCATTACGGGTGAATCAGCCCCGGTGATTCGCGAAGCGGGTGGCGATAAATCATCCGTAACCGGTGGTACCAAAGTATTGTCAGATCAGATTAAGGTGCAAGTAACCACTCAACCCGGCGAAAGCTTTTTAGATAAGATGATCGCCCTGGTGGAAGGTGCATCGCGCCAAAAAACACCGAATGAGATAGCGTTGACCATCTTACTGGCCAGCTTTACGCTGATCTTCATTATCGTATGTGTTACCTTAAAACCCTTTGCTGATTATGCCAATACGCCTATCACCATAGCAGCCTTAATATCCCTGTTCGTTTGTTTGATACCTACTACCATCGGCGGTTTATTATCGGCCATAGGTATTGCCGGTATGGACAGGGCACTGCGTGCCAACGTGATCACCAAATCGGGTAAGGCGGTTGAAACCGCGGGAGATATCGACGTATTGCTGTTGGATAAAACAGGTACCATCACCATTGGTAACCGTAAGGCTACCCAGTTTTGGCCTGCCGCACATGTATCGCCCGAGCAATTGCTTAAGGCCTGCGTGTTATCATCATTAGCTGATGAAACCCCCGAGGGTAAATCGATCATCGAGCTGGCTAAATCGCACGATGCTAAAACATCGGTGACTACGCCTGAAGGTGCCGAGTTCATCAAGTTTACTGCCGAAACCCGTTCAAGCGGTATCAATACACCTGATGGCCTGCGCATCCGCAAGGGCGCTTATGATTCTATCCGTAATATTGCCCAAAAGGCAGGCAACCCATTCCCGGCCGAAGTGCAGGAACGTGTGGAAGCGGTATCCTCTAACGGCGGCACACCGCTGGTGGTAGCCCAAAACGAGGTGGTTTTAGGGGTGATAGAATTACAGGATATTATTAAACCCGGCATTAGCGAGCGTTTTGAACGCCTGCGTAAAATGGGGGTTAAAACAGTAATGGTAACCGGTGACAACCCGCTTACCGCCAAATACATTGCCGAAAAGGCCGGTGTTGACGATTTTATTGCCGAGGCTAAGCCCGAAGATAAAATGAACTATATTAAACAGGAGCAGGCATTGGGTAAACTGGTAGCCATGATGGGCGACGGTACCAACGATGCCCCTGCCCTCGCACAAGCCGATGTTGGTGTGGCCATGAACAGCGGTACACAAGCCGCCAAAGAAGCCGGTAATATGGTCGACCTGGATAATGACCCAACCAAACTGATCGAGATTGTGGAGATTGGCAAGCAATTGCTCATTACCCGTGGTACGCTTACTACCTTCTCTATCGCTAATGACGTGGCCAAGTATTTCGCTATTGTTCCGGCGCTGTTCATTGCCTCTATACCTGCCTTACAGGGTTTAAATATCATGGGCCTGCATAGTCCGGAAAGCGCGATACTGTCGGCGGTAATTTTCAACGCTATCATTATCCCTATGCTTATTCCGCTGGCCTTAAAGGGTGTTGCTTATAAACCCATCGGCGCAAGCGCGCTGTTGAGGCGTAACCTGTTCATCTACGGTATTGGCGGCGTTGTAGCCCCCTTTATCGGTATCAAATTAATTGACCTTGTTGTTGGTCTGTTCGCTTAAAATATTTAGAAATCATGAAAAATTACATTATTCCCGCCATACGTTTAACAGTAGTATTAATGGTATTACTGTGCGTAATATATCCATTGGCTATCACTTACGCCGGTAAAATGGCAAAGGGCAAAGGCGATGGTGAAACCATCAGCAAAAATGGCAAAGTGGTTGGCTACGCTTTATTAGGCCAATCGTTCACCAAACCCGAATACTTTTGGGGCCGTCCATCAGCCGTTGGCTATAATGCGGCAGGTTCAGCAGGTTCAAACAAAGGCCCAACTAATCCGGATTATTTAAAGGATGTGGCCAACCGTGTGGATACCCTGTTAAAATATCACCCATACCTGAAACGTACCGATATCCCGGCCGATATGGTAACGGCATCGGGCAGTGGTCTTGATCCCGATATTTCAGTAAAGGCAGCGCAGATACAGGTGAAACGTGTGGCACAGATCCGCCATATTGATGAAAACAAGGTAGCCCAACTGGTAGCCCAAAACATTGACAAACCAGTGCTTGGCCTTTTCGGCCCTGAGCATGTGAACGTGCTTAAATTGAATATCGCTTTAGATAATCTTAAATAATCCGTTTCGTAACCCCTTATCCCACTGTCATGCTGAGGTACGAAGCATCTATCGGCGAAATTTAACGTGAAATGATGCTTAGTATGGCTTGTCGAAGGGTGCGTGGGTGAAGGCCTCTGCGCACGATCCTTCGACAAGCTCAGGATGACCCATGACAGTGTTATGCAGATCCGCTCTGTACACGACGAGATTGCTTCGTACCTCGCAATGACAAATACTTACGGCAATGACAATAATCTGCTCTACTTCCATATAACTAACATGAAAAAAACAGTACTACTTGTTGCCGGTACATTGGCAACCTTATTTGCTACCGCCCAGGATAAACCTGCTATTAACGTATCGGGTTACCTGGAAACTTACTACAGTTACGATTTTAACAAACCGGCCAATAATACACGTCCGGGGTTCATTTACTCGCACAACAGGCATAACGAGTTTAACCTCAATTTAGGCTTTATCAAGGCCAATTATGATAATGGCAGCGTAAGGGCCAACATCGCCGTAATGGCGGGTACTTATGCCAATGCCAACTATACCGCCGAGCCGGGCGTATTAAAGAATATTTTTGAAGCCAACGCGGGTATCAAGCTCTCTAAAACCGCTAATTTATGGTTAGATGCGGGAATTTTTTCGTCGCACATTGGTTTTGAGAGCGCCATATCTAAAGATTGCTGGGTGCTTACCCGCAATATCTCGTCGGAAAATACGCCTTACTACGAATCGGGCGCTAAGCTAACCTACGTTACCACCGATGGCAAGTTTACTATTACGGGTTTATACCTCAACGGCTGGCAGCGCATTAACCGGCAGGACGGCAACAGCACACCGGCAGGCGGCTTGCAGCTCACCTTAAAACCAACGGATAAGATCACCCTTAACTACAGCAATTACTTAGGTACCGAGGGTGCCGACAGCGTACGCGCCCGCCGTTTTTACAACAATTTTTATGGTATATTTCAATTAACAAAAAAGCTGGGTTTAACCCTTGGTTTTGACTATGGAATCCAACAAAAAGAAAAAGGCAGTGACAGTTATAACAAGGTGATATCGCCGGTAGCCATAGCGCAATACAAGTTTGCCGATAAATGGGCGGTAGCGGGTAGATTTGAATACTATCGTGATAACAACGGCGTATTTATAGCCACAGGCACCCCGGCAGGGTTTGATACCAAGGGTTATTCCCTCAATATCGATTACTCACCGGTAAGCAACGCGGTGATACGCCTTGAAGGTAAATTATATGACAGCAAGGATAAAGTATTTACAAGAAACACCGGCATGGTTAATTATAACGCGGCTATAACGGCAAGTATGGCGGTGTCGTTTTAATCCTTCTGTCATTGCGAGGAGGTACGACGAAGCAATCACGTAGAATACAGAGCAGAGATGCATACGACGAGATTGCTTCGTACCTCGCAATGACAGAAGTAGTTTATGCCAGGAATGAACAATGGAAGAAAATAAGGAAAATTCGGTAAAGATGTTCCTCGATCTGGTTAAGAAATCAAGGCGGGGAAAGTTTAAGGTGTACATTGGGATGAGTGCCGGGGTGGGTAAAACTTACCGGATGCTGCAGGAGGCCCATGCCCTTTTGCGTAACGGCATCGATATACAGATAGGCTACATCGAAACCCATTTTCGCGCCGAAACCCATGCCCTGCTTGCCGGGCTGCCGGTGATACCGCGCCGAAAGATCTTTTATAAAGGCAAAGAGCTGGAAGAAATGGATGTACAATCCGTCATCAACCGGCACCCCGAAGTAGTTATTGTGGATGAACTGGCACACACCAATGTGGAGGGTAGCCAAAACAGCAAACGCTGGCAGGATGTAATGGATATATTAGAGGCCGGTATCAGTGTAATATCTGCCGTAAACATACAGCACCTCGAAAGCCTTAACAGCGAAATTGAACAAATAACCGGCATCCCTATTACCGAACGTATTCCGGATAAAATACTGGATATTGCCGATGAAATTGTGAACATCGACCTTACTGCCGATGAGCTCATCACCCGTTTGCAGGAAGGCAAAATTTACGACAGCAGCAAGATCCAGCGGGCGTTGCAAAACTTCTTCCAGTCCGATAAAATTTTGCAGCTTCGCGAACTGGCTTTGAAGGAGGTGGCCCACCATGTGGAACGGAAGATAGATATTGAGATACCCAAGCAGATCAAGCTGCGGCCCGAGCGGTTTTTGGCCTGCATATCATCTAATGCCGATACTGCCAAAGTGGTGATACGCAAAACTGCCCGGCTGGCATCGTACTACCGGTCGCAGTGGATAGTTTTGTATGTGCAAAGCAGCAGCGAAAGTTTAGACAGGATAAAGCTGGACAAACAACGTCACCTCATCAATAACTTTAAACTGGCTACCGAGCTGGGCGGCGAGGTAGTAAAAATAAAAAGCGACCGTATAACCCAGGCCATTATGCAGGTAGCCGAAGAACGCGAGATAACCACAATTTGCATTGGCAAACCGCATTTAAGCCTGTTCCAGGTTATTTTGCGGACCGCTATATTTAACCAGCTATTACGTAAAATAGCCGAAACAGAAACTGATTTAGTAATACTATCATGAAGATAAAAACCAAAATACGCCTCGGCTTCGGATTCCTGTTCGTGGTGGTACTCTTTTTTGGGGGCTTGTCGCTTTTTTATATCAACGAGATCTCCAAAAGCGCCAAAGTAATATTGAAAGATAATTATGAATCGTTACGCTATGCCCGCGATATGCGCGAGGTGCTTGATGAAAATACCTTGCCCCTGCCCGCAACCGCCATAAAACGCTTTGATGCCGACCTTAAAAAAGAGCAGCGCAATATTACGGAACGCGGCGAAAAAGAAGAGGTTGATTACCTTGTACAGGCCTATAACCAACTGATACAAAGCGGACAAACAACTGCCAATGCAGCCTTATACGAACGTACCATCCGCCAGCACCTCCGTAAAATTGAGGATATCAACATGCAGGCCATCGTGCGCAAGCATAACAACGCGCAGGCATCGGTTAAAAACGCGATCATGCTGCTGGGGTTGGTAGGCTCTATTACTTTTCTCATCCTGTTTTCGTTCATTATTAACTTTCCGGGCTTTGTGGCTAATCCGTTACGGCAAGTGCTGGATGGCATCCGCGAGATTGGTAAACGCAATTACAAACAGCGACTGGAGTTTAAAACCAACGACGAGTTTGCCGAACTTGCCCGTGCTTTTAACCAAATGGCATCGCGCCTTAACGATTGGGAGAACAGCAACCTGGCCAATGTAATGTCGGAAAAGTTGCGAATTGAAACCATCATAGCCCAAATGCAGGATGCAATCATAGGGGTGAACGAGAAGGAAGAGATCCTGTTTATTAACGAGGTGGCCGAAAACATCCTCAATGTAAGATCGGACCAGGTAACGGGCAAAAACGCCGGTGAACTGATTGGCAAGAACGACCTCTTTAAACACATCCTGAAGAACGAAGCGAAAGAGAAAACCCTGAAAATCTATGCAAACGGCAAGGAATCATACTTTCAGTTAGAGAAAAGGGAGATCATCACGCCTAATTACGATCAGCAAAAGGAAGAGGCTATCCTTACTACCGGCAAATCGGCAGGTATGGTGTATATACTTAAAAATATTACCCAGTTTAAGGAGCTGGACGAGGCCAAAACCAACTTCATAGCCACCGTATCGCATGAACTGAAAACACCGATTTCATCCATAAAAATGAGTTTGAAGCTTTTGGCCGATGAACGCGTGGGCGCTTTAAATTCCGAACAAAAAGGGTTAATACAGCACATCAGCGATGACAGCGGCCGCCTGTTGAAGATCACCGGCGAACTGCTCGACCTGTCGCAGGTTGAAACAGGCAATATACAGCTCAACTTTGTACCCGCCGACCCGAACGACATTATTAACTATGCCGTTAACGCGGTAAAGTTTCAGGCCGAACAAAAAGAGATCCAGCTGGATGTGATCAGCGGCAACTCGCTGCCCAAAGTAAATGCCGATATTGAAAAAACGGCCTGGGTATTGATCAACTTCCTGTCGAACGCGTTACGTTACAGTCCGGAGAAAACGAGGATAGTGATACAGGCTGTACAAAGCAATGGCAGTATCGAGTTTTCGGTAAAAGATTTTGGTAAGGGGATAGATGAGCAATACAAATTAAAACTGTTCGATCGCTACTTCCGTGTACCGACTGATGGCAAGAACAAATCGGGCTCAGGCCTGGGTTTAGCTATTTCTAAAGATTTTATAGAAGCGCAAAGCGGAAATATTGGTGTGGAAAGCGCTATTGGCGAAGGAAGTCGCTTTTATTTCATGTTGCCGGTGATGTAAATCAGCATTTATTTCACCAAAAAGCATAAAAAAAGGGCAGAACTTTCGTTCCGCCCTTTTTATGTTATAAAAATCACAATATTTATTCTTTCAAACAGATCAAATCTACTTTTTTAAACGCATCAATTTGCAATTGTGGAAAAATATAAATGATTATCCACCGATATTTTCATCACACTTTCATATCTGCCAAAAACACGAGCCTCATCCTACCATCAAACTTCTTATTTTTAATAAACAAGTGGCTTTAGCTTGTTCAAATAATTAATTTATATCACTAATAATATAAATTATTCAAATTTTTTAAGCTAAAAATGGATTTTTTATAATTTATTTTACAAAAAGCTTGAATTATTAAAATTTAATTTTGAAATTAGTTAAAAATAACCGCTAAATAATTGCAAAAACATCTTTTTAGCGACGAAAATAAAACCTCATAACATTTATTGTAAAATTTGCCGGCTTTTGGCAATAGCATAAGGCTATTGTTGTAAAAAACCGCACTAAATTGTTATGTTCTTTAAATTTTAATGTATTAAACCGATCAATCAATATTAAATAACGCAATTAACCCTAACTAAAAACTATAAACAATGAAAAAAATCCTACCCTTCTTATTACTTGTCGTAGTAGTGATCCTGGCGCTGGTTTACCCATCGGTAGATGTAACTACTGTAAAAGACAGCCAGATCGACAGCGGCGACACCGCATGGCTGCTGGTAAGTACCGCTCTTGTACTCATCATGACACCGGGCCTGGCCTTCTTCTACGGTGGTATGGTGAGCAAAAAAAACGTACTCTCTACCATGATGCAAAGCTTTGTATGTATGGGTGTGATCACCATCCTGTGGGTGATCTTCGGTTTCAGCCTTGCCTTCGGTGATGATATCGGTGGCGGCTTTATCGGTAACCCGGGCACCTTCTTCATGATGAAAGGCATGCTGGGTAATGCTACCTGGTCTTTAGCCCCTACTATTCCATTGGTATTGTTCGCTATGTTCCAGTTAAAGTTCGCGGTAATTACCCCGGCTTTGATCACCGGTGCATTTGCCGAGCGTATCCGCTTTAACTCTTATGTGATCTTCCTTTGCTTATTCATGATATTCATCTACGCGCCTTTGGCTCACGCTACCTGGCACCCGGATGGTTTCTTCTTTAAATTAGGCGTGCTTGACTTTGCAGGTGGGACCGTGGTACACATGTCTGCAGGCTGGGCTGCTTTGGCTTCTGCTATTTATTTGAAACAACGTACTGATAAAGCGCATTCACCTGCACGTATCAGCTATGTACTGTTAGGTACAGGCTTACTATGGTTCGGCTGGTTTGGTTTCAACGCGGGGTCTGCTTTGGGTGCCAACGCGCTTGCTGCTACTGCCTTGGGTACTACTACTACGGCTTCTGCCGCTGCTGCCATCGCCTGGATCTTCTTTGATATGCTGCGCGGTAAAAAACCGTCAGTGGTTGGTGCCTGCATAGGTGCTGTGGTTGGTTTAGTGGCTATTACCCCGGCTGCGGGTTTTGTTACTATCCCTCACTCACTCATCATTGGTATCGTTGCCGCTGTGGTAAGTAACCTGGTAGTGATCTGGAGAAGCAAAACTTCTATCGATGATACTTTGGATGTATTCCCTTGCCATGGTGTAGGCGGTATGGTAGGTATGCTATTAACCGGTGTTTTCGCTCATCAGAATGTGAATGGCGCCAATACTACCGGTAATGGTTTGTTCTACGGTGATACGCACCTGTTCCTGATCCACCTGGCTGCTTTGGCAGGCGTATCGGTATTCGCTTTCGTTGGTTCTTTCATCTTGCTGAAAGTAACCGACATGATCAGCAAACTGCGTGTTACCCCGGAAGAGGAACTGGTTGGTTTGGATATTTCACAACACGACGAAGAATTGTAGTTATTTGTCATTGCGAGGCACGAAGCAATCGCGAACTATACAGAGCGGCTCTGATTACGACGGGATTGCTTCGTGCCTCGCAATGACAAGTTTTTCAGGCCTGCTCCAAACAGCAGCTTTTAACAAGCTCCATAAGTACTTAACTAACTGACTTTATAAAACAAGAAGCCCCGCGATTAATAACCGCGGGGCTTTCTTGTAATCAAATCAACTCTTTTCCAATATAATTAAAACTTAAATCGGACAAATGCTTCCATCGCTTCGTATTCGGCTAAGCCAAGCAGATCGTACAGGCGGGCTGTATCCCGGTTGCGGTCTTCGGCACGTACCCAAAACTCACGTGCGTCATCCCCCGGAAACACCGGCGTGTCTTTTTGCGACTGGTGTTTAAATATGGCGTTACGTTTGCGGATCACCTCCTGCGGCGATAGCGGCACGGCCATTTCAATTTCGTGCGTAGCAAACTCGTGCCATGCACCGCGGTACATCCATAACCAGCAATCTTTAACCCATTCTTCGGTTTCTTTAAGCCTGTTTAGCGCGGCAACAATAATGTTAAAGCAAACAATGTGCGTACCATGCGGATCGGCAAAGTCACCGGCGGCAAATATTTGCTGCGGTTTTACCTTCTGTAACAAATCAATGGTCAGCTGAATATCAGCCTCACCTACGGTATTCTTTTTGGTTTTACCTGTTTCGTAGAACGGCAAGGCCATAAAGTGGATATGATCATCCTGCAAACCGGCATAACGTGCGCCCGATATCGCTTCGGTTTTGCGGATAAAGCCTTTTACATTACGAATCTCCTGGGTATCTATCTGGTTTGGTAATTTACTGTCGATAAACTTGCGCATCTCCTCGTACAAGCCTTGCAGTTTGGCAGTGTCTTCACCTATACTGTGGTTGAAATCGATAGCGAACTCAACATAACGCAGCACATCATCGTCCCAAACCGCCGTGTTACCCGATGTTTGGTAGGCCACATGCACATCATGCCCCTGGTCAACCAAGCGTATAAAGGTACCGCCCATTGAGATCACATCATCATCAGGATGTGGAGAGAACACGATAGAGCGTTTACGTGCCGGGTTAGCACGCTCGGGGCGCTGCGAATCATCGGCATTTGGCTTACCACCCGGCCAGCCGGTGATGGTATGCTGTATCTGGTTAAAAATATCAATGTTGATATTGTACGCCGGGCCTTGCTCAACAGCAAGCTGCGCCATACCATGCGTATTATAATCTTCTTCGGTAAGTTTTAAAATTGGTTTTCCCAGCTCTAAAGCGAGCCATATAACCGCTTTCTTTTTCAGCTGATTGTCCCACACACAATCTTTAACCAGCCATGGGGTATCAAAGCGGGTAAGTTCTGATGCCGCGTCTTCATCTAAAATAAACTCAACATGGTCAGACAGTTGCAGGTAGGTAGCAGGCACCTCGCCTGATATTTCGCCCTCAACAGCCTTTTTAATAATAGGAGCCTTTTTTTGGTTCCAGGCCATCAATATAATTTCGCGGGCCTTGAAAATGGTACCTATACCCATGGTGATGGCTTTGGTAGGCACATTCTCTTTACCACCAAAATCGCGCGAAGCATCGCTGCGTGTAAGGTCATCCAGGGTAACCAAACGCGTACCCGAGTTTGGCGCCGAACCCGGCTCGTTAAAACCGATGTGACCGGTACGGCCTATCCCTAAAATTTGCAGGTCGAGCCCGCCCAATTCTTCAATTTGCTTTTCATAATTCAAACAAAACGCGGCCACCGCGTCAACATCAAGCGTACCATCCGGAATATGCACATTGGCCTTATCAATATCGATATGGTCAAAAAGATTTTCGTTCATGAAGGTAACGTAGCTTTGAACCGCGTCGGGCTTCATTGGATAGTATTCATCCAGGTTAAAGGTGATCACATTTTTAAAGCTAAGGCCTTCATCGCGGTGCAGGCGCACCAGTTCGGCATAAACTTTAATGGGCGTAACGCCGGTGGCGAGGCCTAAAACAGCGTTCTCGTTTTGTTGCTGTTTGCTTTTGATAAGTGTCGCTATGCGCCGTGCAACCTCAACTGAGGCAATTTGCTGATCGGGATAAACGGTAACCGGCAGTTTTTCGTACCGGGTTTCTTCCAAAAGATTTAAACGTGGCATAATTATTAAATTAATTGACAGATATATACATAGGTATAAAAAATCCCCGAAACAGGCGGATCTTTTAATGTTAACAAATTATTTACTCCTTATATACTACAGCCCAACCATTATCAATCAACACTTTAACCACCCACCCCGGCCGAACCGCTCTTTATTTTCAGTACCGCTGCTTCAATTATTTTAAAGCAGTATTTCATCAATGCGTTACCGCCTCCTGTATAATTTTCGATTCATCGTTCAAATTTTCCATGGCCACTACCGCGGCACCTATCAGTTCGCCATCAAAGCCTAAATCTGATATAAGCACCTCGGTATTAGCGGCCAAGCGGGGTATACAATATTTTATCAATGCCTGCTGTATAGGGGCCAGCAAAATTTTGCCAACCAGGGCGCCCCTGCCGCTCAATATTATACATTCGGGGTTCATGATATGGATCAGTATAGACAACGCCTTGCCAATTTTATAACCTGCTTCGGTAAGCAGCTCAATAGCATATTGGTCGCCTTTGTTGGCGGCTGCCATCAGCGCGTCGCCTATCAGTTTTGATTCATTTTTGCTGTTCAGCGTTTGCTGCAATATAGATACCCGACCGTTACGGATGCCCTCTACCGCCTTTTGCGCTACTACCAGCATAGAGGCTTCGGCTTCTAAACAGCCCTGCTTGCCGCAGCTGCACAAGGCGCCATCTTCTGATAATGGGATATGGCTTAGTTCGCCCGCGAAACCGTTATGGCCGCGAAACAGCTCGCCGCCGATGATCATGCCCAGGCCAATTCCCCAGCCAAGGTTAATCACCATGGCATCTCTTTTTGATCTGGCAATGCCAAAGCGTAGTTCAGACAAGGCAACCAAACTGGAATCGTTATCAAGATGTACGGTTAATTCGGTGGCTCTTTCGAGGTATTGCACCAGGCTTTCACCTTCGGTTTGCAGGTAGGAGTAGTTAACACCCTCGTTAACGTTGATAAAGCCGGGCATACCAATGCCTACAGCTAATATTTTTGATTTGGGGATGCCGCTATCGGCAATATAAGCATTGATCAGGCCGACCAGCTTATCCAGCGCTTCGCTGTTATCGGGCAGGTAAAGCTCAACCATGCGGGTTTCGGCCACGTGGTTATTTTGCATATCAACCATACCAATACGGGTAGAGAGCTGATCCATAGCCACGGTAAGCAGGTACATTTCGTTTGCCTTAAGGCTATACATTACCGGCCTGCGGCCACCGCTCGATGGCGCAAGTCCCTGCTCAACCACCACACCGTCAGCTATTAACTCATTTACAGCCTTTGAAATAACCGGAACACTTTTTTTAAAATACAAGCTCATTTCGTTACAAGATTGCTCCTTATCGAAATAAAGCTTTTTGATAATGTTGGTTTTTAACGAGACTTTCAAGTAGTTATAAATTTATCTACATGCTATCTTAGTACCCATGTTAAAACAAACTTAACCAATAAAAAATTAAAAAACCAATACTTTCTTAATTTTTTTAAGAAGTATTGCATACATTTATAATTACTAATTTATCCAAATTATATATGCCCTTATGAAAAATGCCACCACAATGTTTTTAAAATGTTTTAGCAAAGCGATAATTGTTTTGCTCCTTTTCCAAAATCCATTGTCAGCCCAAACCGTTCCGGCCGGTGTAACGGCCAATTCGCTGAATTTTACCTGGCAAATTGGTCAAAACCTGTACGAAAAAAAGTCGCAGTCAATTTCTTACCTAACCCTAAAAACAGGGCCTGATTTTGCCTTGCCCGCCAAAGGCTGGAAACTTTATTTCAACATGTCGCGCCGTATGAGCGGTACCATAACACCGGGATTGGCCATTAAAATTGTAAAAGGACATTTTTATAGCATTGAGCCGCAGCCCGGTTTTAAAGGGGTGGCTAAAAACGATTCGTTAAGGATACAGATCATTACTTTAGATTGGGTGGTAAATATTACCGACGCGCCGGGCGGCTTATTTTTGGCCTGGGATAATGCACCGCAACAAACCTATCCGTTCAGCATTACCTCCATCGCATCTACCCAGCCGCAGCAATACATGCGCACCTCTGCCGATAAGGTGGCTTTTACCACACCGGCGGATATTTATAAACAGAACCAGTTTATCAAAAGTATCCCTGCGGATAGCCTTGTTAAAATATTCCCTACCCCATATAGCTACAAAACCACGGCCGAGCAGTTCAAACTCAACAAAGATGTTATTGTAAATACCGACCCTGCTTTCAGCAAACAGGCAACATTTTTAAAGCTCACGCTTAACAAAGTACTGAAGCAAAACCTGAGCAGAACCATCTCTATTGTTAAAAACAACATTAACCTGGTAAAAAAAGAAGGTTTGGCTCCTGAAGAATACGAACTTACCGTTAATACGCACAACATCACTATAGCGGCAGCTACCGAGGCGGGGATTTTTTACGGCTTACAATCGTTTAAGATGTTGTTACCGGTAACTCCGCCTGCGCAAAATATAAGCCCGATAAGTATACAAGGTGTGGAAGTGAAAGATAAGCCCCGTTTTGAACACCGCGCGGTGATGCTTGATGTGGCTCGTAATTTTCAAACCAAGCAGCAGGTATTGAAGCTGATAGACCTGATGGCTTTATATAAAATGAATAAGCTGCGCATGCACGTAACCGATGATGAAGGCTGGCGACTGGAAATACCTGCCCTGCCGGAGCTTACTACTTATGGTGCCCGCCGTGGCTTTACTACTACCGATCAGTTTTTGCCGCCTGCTTATGGTTCGGGCGCTGATGTTAATAACCCTTCGGGCAGCGGCTATTATACCCGTGCCGAATATATCACCATATTGAAATATGCGGCCGACAGAAATATCGAAGTAATTACCGAGATAGAAAGCCCCGGCCATGCGCGCGCCGCTGTTAAGGCGATGGACTTCAGGTACGACAGGTTGATGAAAGCCGGACAAAAAGCCGAAGCCGAAAAGTATTTACTGCACGACCGTAACGATCAATCAACCTATAACTCTGTGCAAGGCTTTAACGATAACGTGATCGACGCGTCGATGCCATCGGCTTATACTTTTCTTAGTGCTGTTACCGATGAGATAGTAAGCATGTACCGCGAAGCTAACGCGCCGCTTAAAACCATTCACATGGGTGGCGATGAAGTGCCCGCGGGCGCATGGGAAAAATCACCTTCGGTATTGGCATTATTGAAAAAAGATCCGTCGTTGCCCAACGTTGATGCCCTTTGGACTTATTACTACGCCAAAGTGAACGATATTTTAAAACAGCGCAACCTGTACTTAACTGCCTGGGAAGAAGTAGGCACACAAAAGAAACTACAAAATGGCGCCATGGTAAGCGGCCTTAACGATGCCATGCTGAACAAAGATGTTCACCTTGAAGTATGGAATAATGTTACCGGCTGGGGTGCCGAGGATTTGGCTTATAAACTGGCCAACAGCGGTTATAAAGTGATACTATCATGCGTTACCAATATGTATTTTGATATGGCCTACCATAAAGATTTTTACGAGCCGGGTTATTACTGGGGTGGCTATATCGATGTTGATCAGCCTTACAGCTTTATCCCCTTAGATTATCTGAAGAACATGTACATCGACCGTCTTGGCTTACCGGTTAACCAGGCGGCCATGCGCACCAAAGAAAAACCTACCGAAGCAGGCAAAGCCAATATTGTGGGGATACAAGGCGCTTTATGGGCCGAAACCATTAAAGGCCCCAAAATGATGGAATACCTGTTGCTGCCCAAAATGATGGGACTGGCAGAACGCGCCTGGGCACAAGACCCTGCATGGGCACTTGAAGCGGATAGCGCCAGAAGCGCCGCCTTATACAACACCGCGTTCAACACCTTTCTTAACCAGCTGGGCAAACGCGAACTGCCCCGTTTAGATACTTATGCAGGCGGCTTCGGCTACCGCATACCGCAACCCGGTGCCGTTATTGTTGATGGCAAAGTGGTGGCCAACAGCAAATACCCCGGCTTCACTATCAGGTATACTACCGATGGCAGTGTGCCGACCTCAAAAAGCGCTATTTACAGCGGTCCGATAGCTGCAAAGGGCGCTATAACGTTGTGTTTGTTTAATGTTGCTGGAAGAGCGGGGAGAAGTGTTAGTATTGTTAATTGATTGGCAATAACAAATACGCCTTGGCGAGTTGTGAAATAAAATAAAAATGGCATTTGATTGTGCGCACAATCAAATGCCATTTTGCAAGTCCAAAGACAATATCCGTTTAGGTTGTGCTTGTACTGTAATTAACACCAGTCTGCTCTTGGGCGCAGTACCCCATTACTTTTGAGGGCAAAAGTAACAAAACCCTTGTCCAGCAAAAGGCTTATTGCCGCACATGGCCTTCGCTGCAAACCGTGCAGAACTTAGGGCTGGAACTTTTGCCCCGACGCGCTATTCCATCACACATGCAACAAGTTCGCTATGCCCGCCTTTGCGCTCATGCCCTCCACAGTTCTGCCCGTTTTCGCCCGAAGCTGTTTGCTGACGAGAAGAGTGTCTAAAGCCCTCTACCCTGGAGAGGGTTGGGTGAGGCTATAACGCCTTTTCCTTAAGCAACTTGTGGTGCAAATAATATGAGCCGAACAGAAAGGCATAAACGATCACCAGCATGGTGATCCAAAGCTGTAAAGGATCGCCAACGGAAATGCCGGAGTAGGCTGCGCCTGTCATATCAAAAAACAAACCCGCATAAGCCCATTCTTTTAAACGTGGCGGCATGGCTGGTATGAGTATGGTAATTGAGCCGAGCGTTTTGGCAACCCCTAAAAACGGCAGCAGGTAAACCGGGTAACCAAGGTGTTTGAATACTTCTATGGCTTCGGGTGCACTTACAATGTTTGAGTACGAACTGAAGATGAAAAACCCACACAGTATGGCGGTAACAACCCAGTAAGTAATTTTAGTTTTTTTCATGATCGGGAGGGGTTAAAATAATACAGCAATTCCCTTTCAGGCATTGCTGTATTATTAGGTTTATTATTGAGTGTATTTCTCGTCGTAATTTACCATCCAGTTGATGCCAAATTTATCAATCAGCATACCGAAGTAGGCGCCCCAAAACATGGTTTGCATTGGCAGGGTAACCTGGCCACCCTCTGAAAGGCCGGTAAATATGCGGTCGCCTTCTTCTTTGCTATCAACACTTATGGAGATAGAGAAATTAGTACCGGTAGTTGAAGCGGGCATAGACGGCGGCACGTCAGATGCCATTAATATAGTGGTTGGGCCAATTGGCAATGCCACATGCATAATCAGGTTTTGCTCGGCTTCGGCCATGCCGCTGCAATCCTGCGTATCCTTAAAGCGCATCAGCATAGCAAATTCGCCGCCGAATACTGATTTGTAAAAATTGAAAACCTCTTCGGTATTACCGTTAAAGTTTAAATACGGATTAATAGTTGCCATTTGGTTGGTGGTTTTATTGGGTGAAATTATTTTGTTTCGAGTACGGTTTTTAAATTATTGAGGCCGGTTTGCAGGTCGTCGCCAATCATCTTATCCATATCCATGCATAGCAGGAAAATGTTCATGGGATAAGGCATTTTGCTTTTCAATCCCCAGGTTACCTTGGTTTCGGTTGGCGTTACTATTTCCGTTGCCAAATAAGCATCGGCCTTGCCTTCAAAAGGCTTTATAAAATGGATCTTCAGGTCAAGCTTTTCGCCTTCGGTTATTTTGGCAATGGTTTGTTCGCCCTGCCCTACGCTGTCTACCTTGCTATCCCAGGCCGAGGTAAAGCCCACAGTGCCATCGGTACCGGTGTAGGTTTTTTTCATGGCCGGGTCCATCTTTTCCCATTTGCTGTATTGCTCCTGATTTTTAACATATTTAATGTAATCGAACACTTCGGCCTTGGGCTTATTGATCACAACATTGCGCTTAACCGAGTATTCGCTTTTGGTGAACGCGGCCACAATTAGTACTACCGCTATGATGATTACGATAACCAGCAATACCTTTTTTAAAATTTTCATGATTGGGTGAGGTTTTTAGTTTGAGTGTATATGGTTGTTTTAGTTTGAGATCAGGCTTCGGCCAGCCGTTTGAATTTCTCCAGCGCTTTATCCCACATTTGGGTCATCATCTCAAGATATTCATCCGGACTATTGGTACTTACATCTAACCGGGTAACGCCGTCACTTACCGGAACAATGCGATACCTTTCGCCGCTGCCGTCGGTAAACTTTTTGGCATCGTCGCTGTCATAATCGGCCACGCCATCTTTTATTACGCCGGTAAATTCTACCGCAAAATAAGTGTAAGGCTCAATAGCGGTAATTTTTGCCGCCATGCCCATGCCGTTGCCGTCCTGGTAAATAACTTCGCTGCCTAATTTCCAGTCGCTGATGGCATAGGTACCCGGTGAAAACTCGGCAAACCATTGCCTTGTATACTCGTCGTTCAGCAAAACCTGCCATACCTTTTCGGGAGTGGCGTTAACGGTGATCGTTTTTTCAACTTTTGTGCTTTCCATAACTGTATTGTTTTTTGACAAGCAGCGCTTTAGGCTACCTATACCCGTTTATAACTTTTATTTGTTAGTGGTTTACATTACAAATGTAAGCGGAGTTTTACAATATTGTGGGGTGCAAATACGGCAATTACAGGGGTTGATTACGACAAGTATTTCACCTCGCCGGCACAATTCCCTTAAAAGCAAAAAGCCCCGCGTACACAGGGCAATTTACTACTGAATTATAACAAAAGAAGAGCCTTAGCCTGTTTTTAATACCCCATATTGGGTTGACAGGCGATATTGTTCGGGCGATATGCCCATGTATTTTTTGAATATGCGCGAGAAATAGAAAGGATCATCATACCCTACATCAAGCGCGATGGTTTTAATTTTAGTTTCACCTTCATACAGCAGCTGGCAGGCCTTCTGCATTTTCAGGTGGATAAAGTAATCAACCGGCGGCATACCTGTTGCCTTGCGGAATATGTTGGAAAAATAAGAGCGCGAAAAATTGTGTTTTTTGGCCATATCCTCTACGGTAAACCTTTTATCGAGGTTGGCGCGCATGTGGTTGATGGTTTCGGTCACTATATCGGTACTTTCGGGCTTAGGCTGGGCAACATGCCTCGTTGGAAACAGGAACGTAGCGATAAAGCTGTACAGGCAAAAGTTGGCATCGCACAGGTTCTCTATCGTGTAGCCTTCTTCCAAACTTTGAAACATGCTGTGCCATATATCAATCGCCTTGGCGTTGAACGATATTTGCACCGGGCCCTGTGTTTCATCGATATTTAAAAAGATGTTGAAGCCGTTGATATTGCTGCCGGTAAAATGCACCCAGTAAATAGTCCATGGGTCGTCAATATCGGCCCAGTAGCGCATGGGCTTATCGGTTGCAGGCAGTATAATAAACTGGTTGGCTACCACAGTATGGTATTGTCCATCTAATACATAATGCCCCTTGCCCTGCACGCAGTAAATTAAAATGTTATCCTCGCAGCCCTTGCGGCGTTCGCGGTAATGGAAACGCGCTTTAGGGAAATAACCTATCTGGGTAATGTACAACTGAAAAAAAGAAGCATCTTTCTTAAACACATCATCCCATACCTTTTCCGGAACATTGATCAGTTTCTGTCCCTCAAAGCCATCTCTTCTTTTAAATAAAACGTTGGTCATTTAATGGTTACAATTGGTTTCCTGTCTGCACAACAGTTATAACAATGCGATTATAAGTATTAAAAACTGCAACTGAAAAGCGCGCCAACGTATTGGATAAAATTAGATAATAAAATGCAAATATTGTTTACAATCCTGCAATGCCACAGTATAATAATCCATCAAGCACCTGCCCAACAAGCTGTTTAATAGCTTATTAACAACAAAGCCTGTTCGCTTTGCAACGAACAGGCTTTGAGGGTATTAGTGCATAGTCAACTCACCCGGTCTACGCTTCGCTGGACCACCCTCTCTGCTTCGCAAAGAGGGTTGGAAAAAGAAACAGTAAAAAACAAACCCCTCTTTCCGTTTACGGAGAGAGGGGTTGATAAGCGGAGCAATGTCGGGGTGAGCCGATGTGCTTACTTTTCAAAGTTGATCCAATCGATACTGATCAGGTCATTGTTTGGTTTATCGGGTTTAACAAACACGAAGAACAGGTTATGTATACCTCCCGGATCTTTTACCGGCGCGCTCAGTGTTTTGTAAGTATCCCAGTTGCCGGTTGGTGTAAAGCCGATAGTGCTTACTACCTCACCCTTCGGCGAATCAAGGTGAACCTCTATTGTTCCGCTGCGGTTAGCCGAGGCGTACAAATAGGTTAACTTGGTAATATCCTTCAGATCAACATTTTTCAATACCGCGAACGATTTGTTGTGGATACTGCCGATGATCTTCTCCTGTATCTTGATATTGAAAAGCACATCCAGATCTTCGGCCTGTACTTTTGCAGGGCGAAGTATAATGCTTTCCTTTTTAGTAAGCGGAGTGATAGCGCCGCCTTTATCGGTATACGAAGCAGAGAAGATATACCTGGCCTGATCTTGCTGCGCGGTATGCTCTTTTAAAGCTACCGAACCTTGCTGCGGCAGGGCTACCACCGCTTTTTGCGAGTTAAGCGACAGGATGTATTTCACAATTTCAGATCCATCGTCATTTGATAGTTGCGGGTGCGCGCTCATGGCATGCTCGCCCCAAACACCGCCACCGCCAACAATGATCTTCTTGGCCAAACGGGCTACCGCGCCTTTATCGCCTGCGTAACGTTTTGCTACCAGCATAAATGCCGGACCAACAGATTTATCGTTTATCTGGTGACAAGCCTTACAATCGCTCTTCGCTATCAAATCTTTACCGTAGCTGTAAGTAGGTGTAATTTCCTGGTGACCTATCAGGGCTTTGTTGCTTTCTACCTTGGCGATGAAATCAAGCGCAACCTTCACCTTTTTAGGGTCGATGGTTTTATCTTCATTATCCTTCACATCTACCTTATAAGTAAAGGTTGACGCGGTTGGGAAAAAGAAAGTACGGTTATTCGGCGTATTGATGGCTACCTGCGGCAAGGTGTTACCCACTTTAATTTCCACGGTATCAATTGCAACTTTACCACCGGCATCGGTTACTTTAAGGGTAGTTTTATAAATGCCGTTCTTTTCAAAAGTATAAGTAGGGTTTACCTCGTTTGATCTTTTGGTGCCGTCAAAGTTCCACTCGTAGGTTAACTTATCGTCGTCATCATTATCAAAGCTTTTTGAATTGAAGGCCACTTTGTACGGCGCAAGGCCAATAGTATCCTGTGTTTCAATTTTGGCTATAGGTGCACGGTTACCGCCATTATAATCTATACGTACCAGGCGGGCATCAACGTTATCGATACCGTAAACAGAACCATACTCCAGCATATAGAATGAACCTTCCGGACCAACCTCAATATCTATCGGTCTTCTGAAATCGCCATTGGTTTCCATAAATGGCTCCATACGTTTGTAGTTGTGATTTTCATCGAAACGGATAGCGAATACCCAGTTACGCATCCAATCGTACATAAACAGGGCCTTGTCGTAATATTCAGGGAATTTCGTGTCTGATTTTAGCGCCGCATCATAATGATATACCGGGCCGCCCATAGCGCAACGACCACCCTGCCCTAATTGCGGGAACTCGGCAGAACGACCATAAGGATACCATACCATAGGCTTTTGCGGCGGCGGCAATTTTTTAGCTCCGGTGCTGTATGGCGATTTATTTTCGGGCCCATTCACATCAAAATATTTGCCGATGGCCTTGGTAGCAAAATCGTACTCTTTGTATGGTTTGTTATCGCCCACAAAATACGGCCAGCCAAAGTTACCGGCTTGTTTTGCCTGGTTAAACTCATCGTAACCACGCGGGCCTTGTGCGCCATCGGTACCCGAATCCGGACCAACCTCACCCCAATATACAAAAGAGGTTTCAGGGTCAACCGACATACGGTAAGGGTTGCGGCAGCCCATTACATAGATTTCCGGGCGGGTATCAGGTGTTCCTTTCGGGAACAGGTTACCTTCGGGCACGGTGTATGAACCATCGGCCTCGGGGTGGATCCTTAAGATCTTACCACGCAAATCATTGGTGTTACCGGCAGAACGCTCGGCATCAAAAGTTAAGCGGTTAGGGCGCTGATCGATAGGTGCAAAACCATCAGATTCAAACGGAACTGTGTTATCACCAGTAGAGATGAACAGGTTCTTGTTTTTATCCCAGGCCAGTGAGCCGCCTGTGTGGGCGCTTACTTCCAGGTCGATAGGGATTTCGATGATCACCTTCTCTGATGCCAGGTTAAGCACATTATCTTTACCAATGGTAAAGCGCGAAATGTGCTGCTTGGTTTTGCCACCGGCTTCGGCAGTATTAAAGAAGTAAATAAAGTTGTTGGTTTCAAAATCAGGGTCAATCGTCATACCCAGCAATCCGTTCAGGTATTTATCAACCGCCTTAACCGGGAAGGTGTACACCAGTTTGGTTTTACCATCGGTTGGGGTGTATACGTAGAAATTACCGGTACGCTCAATAAAGAACACGCGGCCATCCGGCGTTACCGAAAGCTCCATCGGCTCATTCAAATCGTTCGACAGGATGTTTTTTGTGAAACGGTTATCCTCCGGTTTTCTAACCGCGTACGATTTTGAAAAATCAAGCTGGATATTGTTGCCTATAGCGTATTTGATACCGCCCAGCAAGTGTTTTAAAAACAATGGTTCGGCATAGCTTTCGTCGGTATGGCCACCGCCCGTGTAAAACGCGCGACCGCCATCAAACTCATGGTACCAGGCAATTGGGTGGTTATCGCCGTTCTCGCCGCCTTCGTAAGTGTTTTCGTCGAGCTTGGCCACTACCTTAATATCCTCCTGAATGCTTTTGTAGTTGTACCATTCGTCGGTACGCTCCCAGCGGGCGGGTAGCCCTTTGGTAGCTATAAAGGTAGTATCAATTACATCAACAGTAGCTTTACGTACATTAGGGTTACCCGGATGGCTTTTAAAGTAAGCGCCAACCAGTTTGTTATACCATGGCCAATCGTACTCGGTATCGGCTGCGGCATGTACGCCCATGTAACCGCCGCCTGCTTCAATGTAGCGCTCAAAGGCTACCTGTTCATCGGCGTTAAGCACATTCATGGTGGTGCTTAAAAATATTACAGCGCTGTAGTGTTTCAGGCTATCCTCAACAAAATAGGCCGAGTTTTTAGTAGTATCAACAATAAAGTTATTCTCTTTACCCAGCTTTTGTATGGCAGCCATACCCGCGGGTATTGAGCCATGGTAATAGCCTTTGGTTTTAGAGAACACCAGTACACGTGCCGGTTTTGCCGGGACGGCGGATGTGGCTTTGGTAGCTACCGTTTTACAGGCGTAAAACAGCGCCGACACACAAACGGCCGACAATACAGCAGCATAAATTTTAAAGTGTTTAGCTTTAATCATAATCAGGGGGTTATGCAGCCGCGGCTGCTCAATAGAATAATATTTTAATGCAATAAATTATACGTCGCAAATTTGAACGCCTTGTTTAAGCGAGGCTATTTTATCGGGGCGGCGCGGAATAAACTCCTGTGCAACGTGGCCTTTGTAACCTGTAGCAATAATGGCTTTCATAATGGCCGGGTAATATAGTTCCTGCGTTTCGTCAATTTCGGCACGGCCGGGTACACCACCGGTGTGGTAATGCGATATGTATTTGTTGTATTTATTAATGGTAGCAATAACGTCGCCCTCCATAATTTGCATGTGGTAAATGTCGTACAGCAGTTTAAACCTGTCAGACCCTACAGCATCGCATAAAGCGGCGCCCCATTTGGTGTGGTCGCACTGGTAATCGTGGTGGTCAACCTTGCTGTTCAGCAATTCCATCACCATGGTCACTTTATATTTTTCGGCAACCGGCATTAACCTTTTAAGGCCGATGGCGCAGTTTTTTATTCCCTGCTCATCATCCAGTCCGTTACGGTTACCCGAGAAACAGATGATCTGGCTGAAACCGGCTTCGGCTACCTTTGGTATTACTTCGGTATAGCTTTTTACCAGTTCATCATGAAAGGCCGGGTTGTTAAAACCTTCGCCAATGCCCTTACCGGCACCCTGGGTTAAGGCCGACATAAGGCCGTATTTTTTAAGCGTTGGCCACTCATCCGGACCAACCAGGTCGATCGAGGTCATGCCCATATCTTTAGCGGCCTTGCAAAGGTCATCTAATGATACCGAACCATAACACCAACGGCATACGGAATGGTTAATGCGGCCTTTAAGGCTGCTATCCAGCAGGGCTTCGGCTGCTGATACGCGGTTAAATAAACTTTCGCCAATTACTGCTGCTGCGGTACCGGCGGCAACTTTTTTGATCATACTGCGACGTGACGTGTTTTTACTGTTCTCTGCCATAAAATATTTAAGTACAAAAAGGTGGTATTCTTGATTAATTGGTTCAATATCCCTGCAAAGTTTTGGGCACAACACGTCGCTAAATCTCTCACACTTACCCGCAACAGGCCGCAATAAACTATCGGTTATTTTTTAGTAAACATAGTAATTATAATGAATCAGCATCAACAAAATGCACGATTGGTAAAAAAATATGTACAATTTACATATTAATACCATTGTGCCATCATGCTTGTCATCAGTTTGTTACACACAGGCTCTCCTTAAGTGTAAAAACAACAATAATTGAATTTTCAGGAATACCTGTTTACCCCCCTTTTATGGATTAACCACCACCGTATGCGTACCGTCGGGATTAACGATAATGGAAGTTGAACCGGTTTTTATGGCGGTGGAATGAGTGCCGTCGGGATTGACGATGGTAGCCGTAGCGCCGTTATCTATTACAGTTGAATGGGTGCCGTTGGAATTAACGAGGGTTGATACCGTTCCATTGTTGATCAGTACCGAATGTGTACCGTCGGGGTTTACGATGGTGGAAGTCGCGCCGTTATCTATTACAGTGGAATGGCTTCCGTTTGCATTAACAACAGTAGATACATTGCCGTTCTTTACCGCTACCGCGTGTGTGCCATCGGGATTAACAATCGTGCTTACGTTGCCATTTTTGGTTACTACCGTATGCCTGCCTCGCGGCGATACAATAATGCTTGTTTTATTAGCAGCACTATCCGTAAGGCCCAATGCCTGTATTACAGCGTTTTTATTATGGCGCGATACAATACCTTTATTTTGCGCCTGTACAGCAATGGCAAACAAAGACAGCAATAGGATGAATGCAGGTATTTTCATGGTTTGATGCGCTAATGTACAACATGCCACAAGCGGGCATATCTGTTTGTTTTGATTGTTTTTACAGCAAGTGGTTTAACGCGCATGATATATATTTTGCATATAATGCCCCGCTGCTATATTTGCCGCTGTAAACGTATACTTATGCAAAACCGGATTGAAACCATTGCCGCTAAAAAGCTGGTTGGCCATAAAGTGACCATGTCTTTCAATAACGATAAAACCCTGCAGCTTTGGCAAGGCTTTATGCCACGCCGCAGACAGATCACTAGTACGTTGAGTAATGATGTGTTCTGTATGCAGATTTACGAAGACAACGTGATTTTTACTCCCGATACCACATTTGAAAAATGGGCCGTGGCAGAAGTTTCCGATTTCGAAAACATCCCCGAAGACATGGAAACCTATACCTTACCGGGCGGACTTTACGCGGTGTTTATTTACCATGGTGCAGCAAGCGATTTTGCACCATCCTTCAGTTATATCTTCAACGAGTGGCTCCCGGTTTCCGGTTATGTGCCGGATAACCGCCCGCATTTTGAAATACTCGGCGAAAAGTATAAGAACAACCACCCCGACTCGGAAGAAGAAGTTTGGATCCCGATAAAAGCCAGGAGTTAAAAATATATCCGCCATTTAACTCATCCGGTCTTAGCTTTGCCCGACCACCTTCTCTGCTTCGCAAAGAAGGGTTTTCAAGGCGCTTTTTGCTTTCAGCTTTTATCTTTCTTTAGCCTTTCCCAATTTAAAGCCAAGCTTAAATTGCACGCTGCCGTTCTTGCTTGTATAAGTACCCAGCGGAGAGCTTACCTGTTGCCCTCTTAAAAAATGCACGTAGTTAACATCAAAAGTAAAGCGCTTTACATTAAAGCTTACCCCGCCCGAAATACCGTAATCTATCCGCTTTTGAAAGGTGATGTTCTTCAAGGTGTCCGTCATGCGTACATAGTATAGTGAGTCTTTGCGATTGCCGCTGGCTACGAAAGTGGTTTTACCTGCCGTACTTTTGAGCGGAATACTAATTATTGGTCCCGCCTTCAGGCTTACGTAGTTGTTTAATTTATATACTATATGCAAAGGAAGGTTTAGGTTGTATAATTTCCTTGAATCGCTGATGGTTAAAAACTGCCCCGAATCTATCAGGCTAATAACTTTTGCAGAATAGGTGCCACTTATTTTTTGCGGGTTAAGGCCGCTTGGCTCAAAATTAATACCTAATTTGTTATTAAAATGATACGTTACAAAAGCTCCAGCAAAGGCATCAACCGGTGAGCTGCCATAAAAATTACTGTTCTCACTTTTAGGGGTAAAACTACCCGGGGCATTTACGCCAATCAAAATACCGTAATCAATATTTAAGGGTGATGATGGCTTCTGCCTTTTATCTTTCTTCTTACTATCCTGCTTGCTCTTATCCTGCTTGGCCTTCCCGGCATTGGGTTGTTGCGGAGCAGCCCCCGATTTAACAGATATGGAATTAATATTGTATCCGCTTGCGGCAAAATTTGGTGTAGCAGGACTATTATTGTAGAACACAAAGGTTTGCTGTGCAGGCGGCAATACCGAAAGATAGCTTTGTATCCGATCACCGGCACCGGCTATCAGCTTATCGTTATCACTATTATTATGGTTTGGGTCAGGTGCATTTTGCGGAACAAACCGCGCCCCGTTTTTACCATGTTTAGTGGACGCGCCTGGCGATGGTTTTTTATTAGGACTGATCGTAGTATTATTATCTACCGCAGAACCTCCCCGTTTAGCCCTATCCGTATTTATACCTGTTCTGTTTTCCGCATCTTTTGTGTTTTCGGGAACTGGTCCATTCCTCTTGCTTTCTGTATCAGCATGAGCTTTACTTACCGAATCCGGGTCATTAAATATTCCTGTTTTTTGCGAAACGCTATCAACTAAGGTTGAGCTATCTTTTGCTGCTTCGTTGCTATTATCGTCGGCATCAATTACAGCATCATGGCTAATAGTTGAGTCTGTATTCTTTTTCGCTACAATGTTTTTTAGCGGATGCTTTTTATAGTCTTTATCATCCGCCTGTTTTTTGTGGAGCGCGAAGTAAAGTACGGTTGTAACCGATACAGCCACTACAATATACGATAGCAGCTTATACTTAAACGCCTGCATATATTGTGTAATGCTACCTCCGCCGGTGCTGCCTCCCGGTAATTGCACGTCGAGCATGGCCTGCATATCCAGCCAGTCGGCATTAGCGTCGTCATTTATTGGCAGCCCGGCTCTTTTTTGTTGCCAAAGCTCAAGATATTTTAACGCTTGTTTCATTTTCCTGCTGCCCTCCTTTCCTTTAGCTGTTCATTGCTTTCGGTATCCGGTTGCAGCAATGTTCTTAATTTCCGTTTGGCCTCGGCCAGGTGCCAGCGCGATGTACCCTCGCTTATGTTTAACTGCTCGCCAATCTCTTTATGGCTAAAGCCATCCAGTACCGATAGATTAAAAACCGTTTGTGTGGCATAAGGCAGTGTGCGTATGTTACGCAGTATATCCTCAAAATACAGTTTCTCCAATATTTCCGGCGAAATAAACCGGTCGTCGGCAATTTGCTCATCGCCGATGTCGGCAGTGTTAAATTTCAGCTCTTTGCGGCAAAGGTCGATAGCGGTATAGATCATGATCTTCCTGATCCAGCCGCCAAGCTCGCCCTTATCGGCATCAAAGTTCTTTATCGACTGGAAAACCTTCAGGAACCCGGCGTTGAAAGCTTCCTTCGCTTTGTCTTTATCCTGTATATAACTATAGCAAACGCGCAGCATATCGGCATGAAATAACTTGTACAGGGCCTCCTGTGCCGTGCGTTCATTATTTATACACCCTTTTACCAGCTTACCTGCCTGCTTTTTAGAAAGATCCATTCAAGAAATTAAATTTTCGAAGCTTCTCTTCAACACACTTCGAACAAAACCCACGAAACGTTGGGTGCAATCTGCATTTTTTTAAGTTTTTTAATTTACTGCTCTTTGTCTGCTTTATCCGTTCGGCCAACTGATGTTCTTAAGTTAAGGCATCCGCTATAATTTAACTCATCCGGTCTTCGCTTCGCCCGACCACTTTCTCTGCTGCGCAAAGAAGGATCAGAGTTTTCTAACCCTCTCTACTTTGTAGAGAGGGTCGACCAGCGCAGCGTAGTCGGGGTGAGTTAAATCAACATCCCTCTCACCGAACGGATCATTCAAAATAATTATCTATTTATATGCAAAGGCGTTATCGTTACCCCTGCGGTATACGGCCAGCTAAAATTAATACTTGTTGCGGTAACTGTGATACTTCCTGTATAAGTAGTGCCATTTAAAGTGACGGTAAGCGGATAGGTACCGTCGGTTAAATATGGAGTACCGGTGTGCTGCCTGAAATCAATAATATCTGATGAGATAGCGCCGCCGCCGGGTAAGCAGGCAGGATCGGCAGGTTTGGTTACGTCTATGAATGTTAGCCCGAAATGGTTTGCCGCATCGAGCGATTTGGTGTAATTGATTATGCTATTGCCGCAGGTATAGTGCTTGGTAGTTATAGCGGTAAAGTACAGGTAAGCAGAATCAGTTTCGGCATGCTCATAAAAATTTGCGTGTAACACAATTTGGTCGCCGGTTAAGGGTATATGTGTTGGCTGTGGTTCAGCGGGTTGATAAACAGAATCGGTAACGGTAATGGTTGTACTTACCGGGCTGCTACCATTTACAGTTGCCGTAACCGTATAATTACCCGCCTTTCGGAATATTGCCAAGGCCGCGTTACCGCGTTTAATAATATTGCTGAAACCCGATGGCGCTACCGTCCAGTTAATGGAATCGTTAGCGGAAGCGCCCAGCACCAGCAGGGAATCGGGTTCCTGAATTTTAAGAATGGTTTTACTGGCCACCAGCTCATACCCAACAGTACTTTGGTCTAACTTTTTGCAGCTTTGCGTAATTAGTAAGGCAATAATTGCCACAATGAGGTTGTAGGTTAACTTTTTCATTTTGTTATAATTTAAATGATGTGTTTTTAATGCATCATCGTATAAAAAATGATAAACGTTGGGTTGCCCTCACTTTTTTTCAGCAGATAAATAGTTGCTGTACAGCAACTACCCGTTTAAAATAACAAAGCCCCCGGATAACAATCCGAAGGCTTTAATATGTTCTTTACCGGTACTGCTTACTTAGCGAAGGCGATCTTTAATGAAGTCACCTGTTTAACGCAACGGGCGGGTTTCTTTTCGTCCTGCACAATAATGCGGAAAGGGCCATCAGCGGCAGGTAATGGGTTACCGTCAACCTTATCTGCCAGTATGATCAGCCTGTCGGTAAAGCTCTTATCCAGTTCGGCCAAAGCGAAGCTCACCTGGTAGCCGTCGCTGGCTTCTACCAATAAATATTTGGTAAGGTTTTCGCCTTTTAGTTCGGCTCCCATGGTTACACCTGCCTTTTGCAAAATATCAGCCAGTACCACACCCGAATAGGCATGGTCTTTACCATCCCTGTCCTTACGGGTAACAGTAATCTGCTTAAATTTTTGGAGTTCTGCCGCGCTGATATTTAAAGGGGTGGCGACTTCGCCACTTACTTTAACAATGGCCTGTTTTTCGGCCTGCGCGATGCTTAGCAGCGGTGCCAAGCTTAAACAAGCGAACGCAATAAGTAATGCTATTTTTTTCATGGGATTAATGTTTTTATTTCCTGTTAACTGTTAAATGCGGGTTTGAAAATCGCGGGTCGGTTACAAAGGCGGTATCGGTAAGCATATTCAAAAACGCTATGAGCGATTTCTTTTCCTGCGGCAGCAGTTTTAATGATGTGCCGCTGGTTATGTTTGATTCGCCTTGTAAAAAAGCACTTAGCGAGGCCGATTGTTTAATGTGTTCGCTATAATGATCTATCACCTCCTCCAGCGTTTTAAAGCGACCGTCGTGCATATAAGGTGCCGTTAACGCGATGTTACGCAGGGTTGGCACTTTAAACCGGCCCCTGTCGGCAGCTAAGCCGGTAAGTTCTTCTATCCCGGCATCTTTATAAATACTATCGAGCCCATTGTTATGAAAAAGCTCCATATAATTTTTAGCGCCTCCGTGGCAATGGGTACAATTAGCGCCACGGATGCCTTTTTCGGGTTGGGGCACCTGATTAAACAGCGTCATGCCCTGTAATTCTAAGGGAGTGGGTTGATAAGCTTTCCGCAAATAATCATCATACCGCGAATGGGCTGAAATAAGCGTACGCTCAAACTGCGCTATGACCTTTACAATACGGTCGCTGGTTATAGCGGTATCGCCATAAACAATTTTAAAAATACCGGGGTAGTTTTTGGTTTTGCTTAGTTTTTGTGCCGATAACGTTAACGACTGCCCCATCTCGTGCGGGTTAGTCATGGGTACAATAGCCTGGTCTTCTAAACTTGCAGCCCGGCCATCCCAAAAGAATTTACGTGCCCAAAGCAGGTTAACCAACGACATGGAATTACGGGTAGATAGTACATTATCCACCCCCGCGCTCAAAGCTTTGCCATCGGTAAATGCCCGGGCTTGTTCGTGGCAGCTGCCGCAGGATAATTTGTTATTGGCCGATAAACGGGTTTCGTAAAACAACATGCGCCCCAGATACACGGCCTGCCGGGTAACAGGCTCATTGGCCGGGGTATTAACGCGGTTACCAAAGTTAGCAGGGTAATTAAGCGGGTAAGGGCCAACAGGCACTTCTTCCCGGTAATAAGCCCCGGCCGAAAGGGCAACGCTTACTACTAAAAGGAACAGTACAATACCCGCCTTGCGCATATATGCCACATGCGACTTGATGGTTGGTTTGCGCTGTTCCTTTTTCAATTTAATATTCAAATACCGGTCAACTAAATTTAATAATTATAGATGATGTTGGCAAAGTAGTTTCTGCCCTGCTCAGGGTAACCTTCGGTAAGGGTATAATTACGATCGAACAGGTTATTAACACCGCCCTCCACCGCGAAACCTTTAAGCAAGGTTACATGCGCCTTTACATTGGTTAAGTAAAACGCTCCCGACGGTGTACCGTAGCTGGTGCTGTATCTTTTTGAATTGTACTCTTCAGATGCCAGTAAATACAATTTGGCAACAGGCGAATATTGTACCGAAGCGAACACCTTATGTTTAGGTACATCGGTAAAGTATACCTGCGGCGCCGATAAGTTATTACGCACAATTAGGGTGTAATTGGCATTAACACTTAAATTGTTCAGTATTGGGTAGCCTGCTGCAAATTCAGCACCGTAATACTCGGCCTTGCCTACATTTTGCACCTGTGCCAGGTTATTGTTAGTTACCGGGTCAACCGCTACATTGTTTACGGTTTGTATGCTGTTGTTGATCTTGCTGTAAAACCCTGAAGCCAGCAAGGTCAGTTTGCCGCCAATTAAGGAGCGATAGCTCAAATCATAATTAAGCGCGTCTTCCGCCTTCAGGTCAGGGTTTGGAATGGCAGTGCCCATGCGGTACGAATACCTGTCTTTAATGGTAGCGAAACGTGTTTTGCGCGCAACCGAAAAACTTAGCGCGTTACTACTGTTCAAATCGTACTGTATTAAACCCTGCACATTCCAGGCGCTGTTACTATTGGCAGGCAGTTCGGCAATGGCGTTGCTTACAAACTGCTGGGCTGCGGTGCTGCGTCTGTCGTTATAGTTTACACCTACGTTTACCTTCAAGGCCTGTGTTAATTGATAGGTATCTTCGGCACCAATGTAAAAGTTGTTATCGGCATTGCGGCGGGTTGGTTCGCCTACATTATGCTCGCGGTGTACATCCTGCTTGTACTGGCCCACAATACTGAAACTGTTGTTCCTGATATCGGTGTTTTCAAATATTACGCTGCTACCTAAAGTATAGTCGTCATAAATGCTTTTAAAAGCATAGGGCTTGCTAATGGTGGTGTAGGTAACATCATCATAACTATCAATTTCATTTTTAAACTGACTGTAATACCAGCGGGTTTTAATAGTGTTGGTTGCGTTAAGCTTATTGTTGCTTAACAGGTATAAACCTTGCGTATCCCAGTTTGGCCATTTCCAGTAACGCGGATTTTTAAATAAAGAGTGTTGGGTATTATCGCCGGCATAAACCGGTGTACCTTTCTTGCCACGGTGGTAACTGTAACCAATAGCGTACTCCTGCGAGGCCGTCGGTGTAAAACCTACCTTTCCGCTCAGGTCGATATCGTTGCTGTAAGAATTATCGCGATGACCGCCGTCCTCATTTTTAACCGGCACAAACGACGATGATAGCGGGAAATAATTACGTTTTAACTGCGAGGCCGAAACCTGGTAATAAAACTTGCCCTGGCTACCGCCGATATTGGTATTTAACCGGTAGCCACCGTTAAGGTAACCTGCAACAGCATTCAGTTCAAAAGGCTTCACCGGCTTACGGCTCACCAGGTTGATAGCACCGCCCTCGGCATTGGGGCCAAATAGTACCGATGAGTAACCCTTGGCCACGCTGATCTCGGATAGATTAAAAGTATTGTACCTTGCCAAATCTACATAGCCATCGTAAGGCACATACAACGGCACACCATCAACGTATACCGGCACCTGGCGGATATCAAACCCGCGCACATTAATGGCCGATTCGTTACGAGCGCCGACAGCCATCAGCGTAATGCCGGGCAACAGGTTGAGCGCGTGCGATACATCATACCTGTTGTACTGATTAAGGGTACCCGCGCTTAGTTTGTTTGATTGCAGGCTATCCTTAGCACCAATAATGTTTACCTGCCCTAATTGAAATACGTGCTTGCCTGTATCTGCCAGCTGTGCATAAGTTTTTAAGCTGGTTAAAAACAATGCAAACAATAAAATAAGTGATTTTAAGAGTAGATTTTTATTCATGTAGATGATATTTTAGCGTTATATTTTTAAAAACATAACGCTAAAATATATAAAACCCATAAACGCTGTGCTTCACAGCGCCAAAAAACACATAAAAAAGACAATCGTGTTTTAAAAACAGCCAAAAAGGAAGTTAAAAAGAAAAGCTGCCGCTGTTTTCCCGGAGAAATAAGTTGAATTTTTGTTGCAGATGATGAAATTGCTGGATCAGCTTTTGACCTTCAGCAGTGATTACGGCACTGCCGCCACCCTTTCCACCTCGTTGCGATATAATAACAGGCGATTCGAAATGCGAGTTGATATGGTTTACCAGGTCCCAGGCTTGTTTGTACGACATTTTCATTTGCAAGGCAGCCTGCCTTATCGAACCCGAAGCCTGTATACGCTCCATCAGCTCAACACGGCCATGGCCAAGCATCTTTTCGCCATCCACATCTATCCATATCCGGCCGTTTAGTGTAAACGCTGCCTGTTTCATACAGTTATTTTTGCTGCCAGTGATCTTTACGCCATGCGGCCTGTTCTTCGGGGGACAAAAACGTCCATGCTACTACACGGCTTACCTTTTGGCCCTGTGCCATGTTAATGGTTTTTACCTCCGCTACCTTTTGCCATTCCAGCGTTTTGTAAATATGCGGCAGGTTATCCTTTTTTGATACCAGCGTGGTAAACCAAAAACATCTTTTGGCAACCTGCGCGCTTTGCTCAATCATTTTGGTGATAAAGCCTGCTTCGCCGCCGGTGTACCAAAGCTCGTTCTTTTTACCGCCAAAGTTAAGCGCAGTTTTTTGTTCGCGGTTAAGGTTTTCCCATTTTTTAATGGTACCGGCTTGCGCCTCTTTTAGCGAAGCGTGGAATGGCGGGTTGCAAATAGTAAGGTCGAACGTTTCGCCGGGTAATATTATGCCGGGAAATATATTGTTCTTATTGGCTTGCACGCGCAGCTCTATCAGCGGTTTAATCCGCGGATTTTGCGACACGATATTCTTGGCCGAATTAACCGCCAGCTGATCAACATCTGATCCTGTGAACTGCCAGCCATAAGCGCTGTTGCCAATAAGCGGGTAAATGCAGTTAGCGCCCGAGCCAATATCAAGCACCTTTACCTTGCTGCCTTTAGGTATCAGCCCTTCATTGCTATCGGCAAGCAGGTCGGCCATGTAATGCAGGTAATCTGCCCGGCCCGGTATTGGCGGACATAAGTAACCGGCAGGCAACGACCAAAAGTCGATAGCGTAATGTGCTTTAAGCAAGGCCTTGTTCAGCATCACCACCGCTTCCGCATCGCCAAAATCTATCGATTCTATACCATCAGGATTCGGCTTTACAAACTCCCGCAGTTCGGGCAAGGCTTTAATAAGCTTTGCAAAGTTGTACTGCCCGCGGTGCAGGTTACGTGGGTGCAGATTCTCTTTTTGCGGAGGTGGCGGCGTGGCGCTTTTAGACATTTAAATGAGCGTTAAATAAAAAGCGAAGTTACGGATAGTGGCATGATATAAAAAGCGCTATATTTTGCTGCCATCCGCATAAGCAGTAATAACCAGCGTTTTGCTAATCATTTAGCGGTAAATTAAATGATTATGTATATTTATCCATTATAAATCACCTTTTATGAAAAACCTGCGCACCTTACTCTTATTGGTATTATTCAGCGGCCTTTTACCTGCCGCTTATGCTCAAACACCGGCCAAAGGCTCATTTGCCGACATCGCATTTATACAAGGCCACTGGAAAGCCACCACCGCCGAAGGGCAACAAATAGAAGGTTGCTGGATGCCGCCCGAAACCGACAATATTGTAGGCTTTATGCGCATGATGCGTGGCGGCAAGCTGGATATTTATGAAATACTGGCTTACGAGCAAACCGAACAAGGCCTGGTATCCATGGTGAAACATTTTAAACCGGGGCTGAACGGACTGGAGGATAAGGACAAGCAAGACCGTTACATTTTTGTAGAAGCCAGCAAGGACAAGGCTATCTTTCAAAAAGAGGGCGGCGACCTGCGCATCCTCTACGAAAAACGCTCAGCCAACCAATTCGTAATAGCCCGCGGCAACCCGCAAGATGGTAAGTATGTATTTGTTGATCTGTTTGTGTTTAACAGGGTGAAGTAAAGCATTACGGCTTCCATAATCCGCCCGGCAAAAAACAGCACGCACTACATTTCTGTAAATCAACCGATTATTGTTTATATTTAAAACATAAACCTTAAGCCATGCAGAAACCAACAGCAACCCTGAGTTTTGAAATTATCCGTTTTTTGAGCGAACAAACCGAGGTGGTCGATCTGCTAAACGCGAGAGACAACGACCCAAACGTGATAAGCGTGGAGTTGAGGAGCGCGTTCTACAAAAAGCATCCTACCACTCCCGGCTTATCCTCCTACCGCATCGATCTCGTCTACACCACAAAGTATCCCGCCGAAAACAACAAAGGCGACCTGTACATTATAGTAGAAGTTGCACAAGGTGAACCGGCAAAGTTTGAGGTGCTTAGTATTAATCCGTATTAGAGGGGTATATATACGCCCACACGCCACAGGCGTGGGGCCGGGGCGTGTGGGCGTATGGAGATTAAGAAGTTAAACTATCTATATATTAATCTTCAAAAATCAAGCTTTTTCCACTGCCTTTTTTTGTTAACTTAAAAATCCCTTCACCTTTTTTCTTGAAAATTGTGTCGCCAACTTCGATACTATACTTAAAGTCAATTGGACCCGACAAGAAATAAGATACATTATTTACGGTTATAGTTGGAGTTCCTTTATTTTGAGAGTATTCGACTTTTTGTATTATTCCTTGGAAACTTAAGTCCAAATTTTGTCGATGATATATCTTACCTAAAATCAAAAAGATAAGCACAACTACTGCAATCGCAAAAATCAAATAAACTGATTTCATAATTAAAATTTTAAATAAGCATGTGTAAGTTCACTATTGCCATATCCCGCGGAAGCCTCCGCCCCTGCTGGCGCACGCCTATGGCGTGTGTTTAAACATCTTTTCAGCCCACTTGAGCATTGATAAAATCAATTCAATATAGCACACGCCACAGGCGTGTGCCAGCCAATAGATTTAATTATATTTATAAAGCCTAAATGTCGCCCCATCTATAACAAGATAAAGATATCGACCATCGTAAAATAAGTTATATTCAACTTTTGATCTCTTTTTATTTTTTGAATTAAGGACGCCGTTTATTGTTATAGAAATTAAAGTATCCGACAAGACTTGGAAATATTTTTTATCTGCATTAAACATATCAGATAAATAAAAAGTTGAAGGAACACTTTTTAACGAATAACTTGGCGAACTAATTTTATCAAAAAAAAATTGAATATCTTTCTCACTAAAAAAAATTGTCTTTTTTGAATATTGGTTCAATTTTATTTTTGAATATGCAGCCTCTTCATCATGCAAATGATCTTTAACTTTCCAATAGCCATATAACTTGTCTTTTTCAAAATGTGATACTGACTGTTGGGCAAATAATTGGTTCGAAATAATTAAAAATAACGCTGTATATACCAATTTAACTTTCATAAAATTATTTTTTCCATTAATGATCTATAGTTTAATTAGCCAATTCCTCAATACTGCACTCCCAAAGCTCAGGAGGCTAAATTACTAAAAAGCAAACACCTGCAAATTTTCATCTACAGGCGTTTGGATTATTTTTTCACCGGGTTAACATCATCCCAACCCTATCAAAACTTCTTCAGCACCTTTATGCCATAGGTTACCACCGATGGCCGGTCGTCCATTTTTACATCACCAATCAGGCGTTCGGGTTTTAAGGTTGTTGATGATGTACCCAGGCTAAACACCCTTACTTCCGGAGTTATGCTGAACTTTGAGGTTTCGAACCCCAACGTGCCTACGGCGAAATATAGCGTGGCTATCTTTTCGTTCCACCCTTTGCTGTAATTAAAATCGGGCACAAGTGGTTGCGATACCACGCCTTTGCCATTGTTACTGATATATAGGTATTGAGCGCCTACGGCTGTTGAGAGTACGGTCATCCGCAATTTGGGTGAAAGAAAAAACACCCATTGAGCCCTGATATACGCGGAGGCCCCAACCGTAATCCCTCCCGAAGAGATCTGGTTGTTATCGTCGCTCAACCAGTCGGCAGTTGTTTTTGCGGAGGGGTTAAAGAGCACATCGGCGCCAAAATCAAAATCTACAAAATTGTATATAGGTGAGTAAGTACTGCCCAAATAATTGCCGTGGTAATCATAGTTACCTACAAAAATACCGTCGCGCAGCTGGGGTGTGCCGAATATCGATTTCTTTTCGATACCGATGGCCAGCAGCGTACGGCCAACATCATGACTAAAGCCATCGGCCGAATTATAAAAGGGCACGCCTAAAGCAGGCGGGGTTTGGTCGTACTTCCAATGGGTGGTTTGGATAGACTGAAAAATGCCTGCGCCTATATACCAGCCTTTACGTTCCTTTACGGCTTGCAGTGCCTGTTCTTTAGTTTGGGCTATACCCAGCAGCGGGAGTGCAACCAATAGCAGAATAGATTTGATGCGTTTCATATTCGGATAGTTTTGAATGATTAATACCCAAAGCTACCCTGCACCGGGGAGGTGCCAAATAGAACAAAAGTTACATTTTACCGAAACCGGTTTACCAGCTTAACCCTGCTTACCGAATACTTTATTAACAGCTTCGGTGCGGTTTTGTACATGCAGTTTTTCGTAGATATGATGGATGTGCTGCCTTATGGTACCTGTGCTGATAAACAGTTGTGCCGCTATTTCTTTATATAAAAAACCTTTGGCCAACAGGCCCAATACCTCTACCTCACGTGCCGAAAGTTTATTTTGCTCCTCAGATGCCCTGAACGAGTTAACCACCTTACGGGCTATAGACGCGCTCATGGGCGAGCCGCCGTCATAAAGTTCTTTCAATGCTTCGGTTATCTTTTCGGGGGCCGCGTTTTTTAGCAAATAGCCGCTTGCACCTGCCGAAAGTGCTTCAAAAACCTGGTCGCTATCTTCATATATGGTAAATACCATAAACTGGATGGCGCTGCCTGCCGCCCGTAGTTTGCGGATACAATCCAACCCGGTACCGTCGGGCAGTGAAATATCCATAATGGCCAATTGCGGTGGTTCGGCAAGTAAGCCGCGGCAGGCATCGCCGGCATTATCATAAACGCTGAGGCAGCTGAAATTACGGGTTTGGTTAATGATAAACCTTACACCCTCCCGTATTTCGGGAATGTCTTCCACAATACTTACCGTAATTTTTTCCATACTGTAAAGTTCATAAGTTTTGTACAAACTTATTATATAACAAAAGTTATACAGGTAAAGGCACCACAAAACGGATACAGGTACCCTGCTCATGTGAAACCTCTATCCGGCCGCCCAATTGTTCCATTCGCTTGCGCATGTTTTTCATGCCGTTCCCTATACGTGGTTTTACTTCGTTACTTATGCCCTTACCATTATCGCGTACCATAATTTCGAGATCGCCATTGTTTGAAAGCGTTATTTGCACGCCCGACGCTTCCGCGTGTTTGATCACATTATGCAAAGCCTCCTTTACGGCGAGGTAAATATTGCGCCTGAACTCGCGGTTCAATGGTGTTGCGCCTTTTGTTTCATTTATGGTGATGTTGTATTCCAACCCGGCGTTTTCCAACATCTCGGCACTGGTAGATCTGATATAGGCGATCAGGCTGTCGAGCGTGTCCTCCTCGTCGTTCATGGTCCATATTACCTCGTTCATTTTTTTGATGAGGTCTTCGGCGGTTGCACCTATTTTGTCTGCCATATCGTTCTGTGTGCCCATGGCTCTGCTCAAAAAAAGCATACGGGTAAGTCCTGCACCCATGTCATCATGCATTTCCCGGCTTATGCGGCGGCGCTCTTGTTGCTCCCCTTCTATCACGGCTTTTAAGCGCTCACTTTCCTGCTCAGCTTTTAATACCTGTAATGCCTTTTGGTTCAGGTTTTGTTTTTGCCGGTAATACCGGTAGCCCAGCACAACCAGCATCACCAATAATGCGATCCCCGCAGTTGCCGCAATTAGCCATTGGCGCTGACGCTGGGCTTCGCGCTCTTTTTTTGCCAGCAACAGGTTCTTTTCCAGTACCTCCTTTTGCTTTTTTGCCAAGCCGTATTTTGTTTCAAGTTCCTGGATGTTTTTAAGCAGCGGGGCATTCAGCAATATATTACTTACGGAATCGTACTGACTGCGATAAGCCTGCGAATGATCTGCCTTACCCAGGGCGATCTGCACGTCGGACATGAGCAGCAGCATTTGGCTCAATACCTCCTTTTGATCATGCTGCTTTGCAAAGCGAATCCCACTTGTCAATCGCGTTTCAGCTTCGCGGTATTGCTTTTGCCAAAACAGGCCCATACAAATCCCGCTGAGGGAATAAGCCTGTCCCGACACATCGCCAATAGCCTCTGCCAGCGGCAGCGCCTGCCTGAAGAAACCTATATAACGCCCCGGCTGCTTCAGCTGAAGATAGGCATCGGCAATGCCGATGAGCGCTGTTTCCTGGTAGTTATTATCATTGATGCTAAGCGCTAACAGATGCGCCCGTTGCAGGTAATTTATTGATTCGGTGATTTTACCGCCATCTTTCAACGCGTTGCCTATATTAATGCAGGCGGCAGTGGTGGCATAAGGGTCATTGTTCTTTTCGGCATATTTTAAGGCGAGGCGCGCGTAAAAGAGGGCCTTATCCGTTTGCTTGATACTGCGGTACAAGCCGCAAAGGTTACCATAAGCGAACGACAGATTTTGTATACTGCCTCCGGCTTCAATTAACGGCAATGCCTGCAAGTAATAACTAATGGCCCGGGCATAATCCTCTTTATATTGATAAACAGCCCCGGTATTCATCAATGCTTTTACCAGTTCTTGTTTCAGGCCTTCCTTACGGGATATTTCAACCGCGCGCAGGTTTAGCTGTAAAGATTCATCAAACCGCCCCTGCACGTTTAACACCGCCGTGTAGTTACTGATATAGCGAAGGGTGCCGAAGGAGTAATGCAATTGCCTGCTCAACTGATCGCACAGTTTGTAATAATAAACTGCCGAATCGGGCCGGTTACTTTCATATTGCTGCCCAAGGGTAATGAGCATCCGGGCTTTCAGCGTATCATCGGGCATTTTGCTGAGCACACGCTTGAGGCTGTCCTTATTTAAGCCAACCTGCATCTGCGCGTTCGCCGCTAAGCTAACCGTAAGCAAAGCAGCCATAGAGATGGCTCCACGGAGAATCTTAATGATAGTGATAACGTTTCTTAATCCCATTAATTAGTTGGCAATCAATGTCAAAACAAAGCGTAGCTGAAATAATAACTAATATAAGGTTGTTTGCGGATTGTTAGGGTTATTGGGGTTGATTTTTTACGGGTCTTTGTGTTATGCCCCTCCGGGCTTGAGCCGGCACGCATAGTTCCTTCTTTTCAAGAGCCCAAAAGCAGGTATATTTTCATATCCCATGTTTTAAAAAATCTTCACAAAAATTTACACACTTCAACAGGAAACCTCTTTTAAACTATATTATTTTTAATTAATCTAAATAAGATTAGTGAATCTTTATTATTTTCACCAAGATTTTTAGCGCTGCGGATGCCCGTCGATAACTGACCACGAGAACCCTCCGGCACATCAGCAGCATATGTACACCTTATTATTAATTTTTATGAAAAAAGCCTTACTTCATTTACATGTTCTCAGTTGTTTCATCATTATTGTTTTAATAAATAGCGGCACTGCCTATGCCCAATCTGCCACGGGTAATATCAATGGTATTATTACCACTAACGATAATATGCCCGCTGCCGGGGTTACCGTTAAAGTAACCGGTACTTCAAAAAATGCGGTTGCCGACGAAAAGGGAATCTTCCAGATAAAAAATTTAAAAGCCGGTAATTACGAACTCAGTATTTCTTTGGTAGGTTACGAAACACAGGTTGAAAAAGTAACCGTTGAAGACGGTAAAACCATTAATGTTAGCATTGAGCTTAAGGTATCGCAAAAAAGCCTGCAAGAGGTTGAGGTATCTTACAAGCGTAACCGGGTTACCAACAAAAGCAGCGATTATATTGCCCGTATGCCCATCACCAACCTGCAAAATGCGCAGGCATATAACGTGGTTGATAAAGAGATCATCAAACAGCAGGTGATCGTTACCCTTACCGACGCTTTCCGTAACGCGCCGGGTGTAACGCCAGCCCTGTACCCGAGCGGTGGTATCGGTGTGCTATCAAGAGGCTTTGCTACCGGGATTGATGCCCGTAATGGCTTACAGTCAACCACCGGGCGTTCAAGTGCCGATGTGGCCAATATTGAACGTATAGAGTTTATAAAAGGTCCGTCGGGCACCTTGTTTGGTGGTGGCATATCATCATTTGGCGGGGTGGTTAACCTGGTGACCAAAAAGCCTTTCGAAAAATTCCAGGGAAGTGTTGATATGTCAATAGGCAGTTTTGGCCTTGGCCGCGTTACTGCCGATGTGAATACGCCGCTTAATGCCGATAAAACCCTGTTGTTCCGTATTAACACAGCTGTACAAAGGCAGGATAGCTATAACGAGCGTGGGTTTTATAACAGCTCGCTGGTAGCGCCAAGTTTATTGTACAAAGCTAACGACCGCCTTTCGGTATTGTTCGATGCCGAATTGTATTCGGTTAACTCTATCAGGCCTACTTATGTAACCATTGCGCCAGGCTCGGGCATCAAATCATTTGCCGACCTTCCGCTCGATTATAAGAAATCGTTACTGGATAACGATCTGGATGCCAAAACCAACGCTACCAAGTTTTTTGTAGATGTTAAATATAAGCTGAACGACAACTGGACATCGAGCAGCAACATCGCTTACGTAAACGAGCAAACCGAACGCAGTTACCAGGATTACCCTACATGGATCAGCCGTGATAGTGTAACTATTGATGTTTCAAAATACGGCCCGGTGAGTAACACCTATACCAATGTGCAGCAAAACTTTACCGGCAAGTTTAACACAGGCAGCCTAAAACACACCTTTTTAGCAGGTGCCAATTATACCCAATATACCGGCCGTGGCATGAGCGGCGGTACCGATGTGTTCCGTGCTATTGATATCCGCAATTTTACCGGGAAGGTGAACAGGATACAGGTGGATAGCGCGCTTAGCGCTGACAAGGTACTTAACTGGGGCCGTTCAAATACCAGCACTTACGGCGCTTATGCTTCAGATGTGATCAACCTGAGCGATCGTTTGTTTGCCATGCTGAGCTTAAGGTATGAGTATATTGACGATAAATCAACTGGGCCATGGGCCACGCCGTATACCCAAAGTTCGTTGTCGCCTAAGCTGGGTTTGGTATACCAGGTGGTTAAAGAGCAAGTATCGCTGTTTGCCAACTATATGAATGGTTATCAAAACAGCCCGCCAACTACGCAGCCCGATGGCTCGCAGCTTACCATAAAGCCTATTTATGCCAACCAGTATGAGGGCGGTATTAAAGCCGAACTGTTTGATAAAAAGATTAACACCACGTTAAGCTATTACCACATCGCTATTGATAATGCCGTGCGGTACGATCAGCGTTTCTTCGCGTTTCAGGATGGCGAACAGGTGAGCAAGGGTTTGGAGTGGGATTTCTCAGCCAATCCAACCGATGGTTTAACCGTGATTTTAGGCTATGGCTACAATAAAAATACTATTATCGATGCCGAAGGGTTGGCAGGTAACCAAGTATCAAACTCGCCTAAAAACATTGCCAACTACTGGGTTAATTACCAGTTTAAACATGGCGCCTTAAAAAACTTTGGTTTGGGCGCGGGCGGTAACTACATAGGCAAAGCTTATTTTGATGATGCCAATACGCTTTTATTGCCATCGTACCACTTAGTTAATGCCACTGCTTTTTATGAAAATACAAGCTGGCGCCTGGGCTTAAAGCTGAACAATATCGGCAACGAAAAAAGCTGGGGATACTGGGGCGCGCCAAACCCAACCCGTAATGTTGTAGTCAACTTTACTGTTAAATTTTAGTCAACCGCGCTGTGACGGCTAAAAAGATTTTTGGAAAAATACACCTCTGGTTCGGGCTCGGGTCCGGACTGGTGGTGTTTATTTTGGGTATCACCGGTTGTATACTGGCTTTTGAGTACGAGTTAAAAGACCTTATTTATAAAGACCGCTACTATACCGAAGCCGCTGCCCAAAAGCGCTTGCCGCTGCAAACGCTGCTCGATAACGCTCGCCGCGTTTTAGGCAAAGAGCAAATTATGTCGGGCATTACGGTATATGAGGCTGCTGACCGCACGGTGATGGTATCAAGCTACGAGGAAACCAAAGGCGGCTGGAATTATTTCAGCGCGGGCTCATTCTATACTGTATTCCTCGACCCGTATACAGGGCATGTAAAAAAGGTGGAAAACTCCAAAATGGAGTTCTTCAGGGTGGTGCTGATGCTGCATTATGATTTGCTGATGGAAGATATTGGCAAACAGATCATCGGCCTGGCAACGCTTATTTTTATTGTATTGCTGATAACCGGCCTGGTGCTTTGGTGGCCTAAGAATAAGGCGGCCGCCAAACAACGTTTTGCCTTTAAATGGAAGGCTACCACCCAATGGAAACGTAAAAACTACGATCTGCATAACATCCTCGGTTTTTATTCGCTCATTCTTGGGTTAATTATTGCTTTAACCGGTTTAGTTTGGGCCTATAACTGGTTTGATGAGGGTATGCAATGGGTAGTTAACGGAGGGTTCAGCACGCCGGCAGAAAAACAATACCTGTCAGATTCAACCGCTACAAAAAAAGCCGGGTTGTACGATGCTATTTTGAACGATATGCGCCGCAGTGCACCTAATGAGCAGTATTATCTGGGCATGCCCGAAAAAGCGTCGATGGCCATCTATGGCTACAGCCAGTCGGAATCGGGTACTAATGGCTACAAGTGGACCACCTTTAACTATGATCAGCAAACAGGCAAAAAACTGTCAATGGTGTTATACAACGAAAAGCCCTCGGGCGAACAGTTGCGCAACATGAACTATTATATCCACACCGGAGCCATAATAGGTTTAGCGGGCAAAATACTCGCCTTTATAGTAAGCTTTATATGCGCCGGCCTGCCCGTCAGCGGTTTCTACATTTGGTGGGGCCGTAATAAAAAAACGAAGAAGGCGGGTAAGATTTCGTTAAAGAAGGCTTAACTATTAGTATTTATGCGTGCGCCAGATTGGGCCGCTTACTGTTATATCGATGTTTTTCAAACTCACGATTGTTAAATCGAACTTTCTGTTTATATAGCTATATTTAAAAGCAAAAAGCAGATGCAACAACGCTTTACAGACGAAAATAAACTCATGTCTGACTTTTTTGGCGAAGTATGGGTTCATTGCAGCACCTGTAACAAAAAAGCCATAGCTACGGTAAGTTTTGAAACCCAAACGGCAAGCTTGCATTGTACCCAATGCGGCTTATATAAAAGAATATCGACAGAAATTACCTTATTAGGCAGTAAAGGGCACTGGCAATTACCGGCCAACAGGTATTTTGATGCCGAGCTTTGGTTGATGATGCCCTTTAAAGCCGAGGTGTTCTTCGCGTACAACGGGCAGCATCTGGCATACCTGGAAAAATACATTTCGGCCACACTACGCGAGCATAAAGACCGTACGCATTTTACCCTTTTAGAAAAACTGCCCAAGTTTTACCACGAGGCAAAAAACAGAAAGGGGCTTTTAAAAATTATAGAGAAGCTGAGCAAGAAATAATGATAAGCCATAGGCTCGATTTAAGATGATATGCAAGGTGGACAAGACAACCTGCTACCGCAAGAGTCCCGCTTGCGGTAGCGTTGGGGTAGCCTCATCATTATGAAAAGATTTATGGATATTTAAATAGTTAATATGAAAAAAGCTCTTCTGTTATTCTTCTTTTTATTAAATATCAACTTGTCATTTGGGCAAATTAATAGCCAAGAAGATCCGGCTGCGAAAATGCTAAAGGAGTTTTATACTGCCTACAACGTAACATGGTCAACTACTAAAAACGACAATGTTTTAATACAGGATATTGATTCTTTAAGAAAAAAATACTGCACTATTGAATTATATAATAAACTAAAAAAAGACTTTAGCATATATGGACTGGATCGCGATCTTTTAATTAAAGATGAGTATACCAATGTGCAATACATTAAAACCTTAAAAGTTACAAAAAGCACAGCCAATAATGCCATTTATATCGTTTCTTATATTGATTCAACACTCAGTCCGTCATATAAACCAATTAAAAAAAATGTTGTATTAAATGTTATGGTAGTTAAGGAAGGGCTCAAATATAGAATAGCATCAGTTAAGTAGAATCCAAAACATTACCACAAGCGGGACGCTTGCGGGAGCGTTGGGGATATATCTTATTTTGTGCAAATTCGATAACCATAGCTGTTATCATCCCTGCCACAGCCGCAAGCGTCGGGGCTTCATGAGAAGCCAGTATTACAACTTTGTTACAGTATTAATAATGCCAAAAGGAATATGAACAAGTGGAAGATTTAACTTTACATCTAAATGAGTCAGTTGATCATCTAAAAAAAGGTGAGGTTTTAAAACCGACAGAACTCTACTTTTCTCTATTCCACCCATAAGAAACATGTCGTCAACTGTAACATCCCATTTTTTTAATGTATTGATTGCCCTTTCATGAGATGGAGCATTACGGGCCGTAACAATAGATGTCCGTAAAATTTTCTTATATGTATTATCCTTATCAAATTTCTTACTTTCAAGCTTTTGAAAATATCCCAATTTTTTAAAAAAATCAGCCAATGGACCAGAATTATGTGGCTGAAGGATATTTTTTGTTTCGAATTCATGAAATTGTTCAAGATCATTTGTTTTTTGATAAACAGTCTCGGCTTGATCGTCTGCAATCACACCATCAAAGTCAAAGGCAACCCTCAATTCCAAATCTTCTTCATCATCTTCAATTTTCGTTTTAAGGATTATCCCTGCTGGATAACCAGCTTCAATTGATAGATTAGCATCATTTTTATTAGTAGTTAAAAATAACGAGATATTGTAAGCGGGTATATAATTATATGGAGATATACCTGATAAGAATGCTGCTCTACTAATATTAAGATTGTAGTGTTTAATTGAGTTAAAAATCCGAATACCAGTTTCAGGACTATTTTTAGAAAGCAACACCACTTCTACTGGTTGTTCAGAAGTGTAAACATTGTTAATATTAAGAAACCTTTTTATAAATGGGAAGGCAACTCCCTTTTTAAGCATTTTCGCTTTGTTGGCTATTTGGTACTCACGATACTTTTTGACACCCTGCTCTTCGAAGATTTTATCTTCTATTTCAAGGTCAAAAAGCGCATTAGATGAAACACCAACGACAAGTTTTTTTTCAATTGGGTAAGGCATTTTATTATGTTAAATAAGATTTAGTTATAGAATGGTCAATATAATGAATATCAGAATATTATTAGTTATTCTGTATTCAGACTGATACTAATAATTATCAATAATGGTATTATTCAGCCTTCGGTCGGCATTATCACCGCACCGCCTCCAAAAAGGCACAATCACAAAAATTTCCGAAACTACAAAAACGGTCTGCGACCGCCTCTTCACATTCCCTCCATAATTCTGTGTCTTTCACTTATCTTTGCGCAAATTCAATATTTCATACTGTGATTAATGTCAATAACATTTCCGTTTCATTTGGCGGAACCACCTTATTCAGTGACGTAACCTTCTCTATAAACGAGAACGACAAGATAGCCCTGATGGGCAAAAACGGCGCAGGCAAGTCGACCATCCTCAAGATTATTGCCGGTGCGGCCAAACCTACTACCGGTAACGTAACCGGTCCGAAGGAAGCTGTAATTGCCTATTTGCCACAGCATTTGCTCACGCATGATAACGTTACCGTTTTTGAGGAAACGATGAAAGCGTTTGACGAGGCCAACCAGATGAAAAAAGATTTGGATGAGGTTAATGAGCAACTAAATACCCGTACCGATTACGACAGCGATGATTACATGAAACTGATCGAAAGGGTATCTGAACTGAGCGAAAAGTTTTATTCGCAGGAAGAGGTTAATTATGATGCCGAGATAGAAAAGGTATTGAAAGGCTTAGGTTTCGATCGTAAAGACTTTACCCGCCAAACTTCAGAGTTTTCGGGCGGTTGGCGCATGCGGATCGAACTGGCCAAGATCCTTTTAAAAAAACCGGACCTGATCTTACTGGATGAGCCTACCAACCACATGGATATCGACAGTATACAATGGCTGGAAGACTTCCTGATCAACTCGGCAAAGGCGGTTATGGTGATCTCTCACGACCGTACTTTTGTAGACAATATTACCAACCGTACCATCGAGGTTACCATGGGCCGCATATATGATTATAAAGCCAAATACACCCACTATTTGCAATTACGCGCCGACCGCAGGGTACACCAGCTAAAGGCCTACGAGGAACAACAACGTTTTATTGCCGACAACCAGGAATTTATAGACCGGTTCAGAGGCACCTACTCCAAAACCTTGCAGGTGCAATCGCGCGTGAAGATGCTCGAAAAGCTTGAGGTGATTGAGATTGATGAAGTGGACACATCGGCCTTACGGTTGAAGTTCCCACCGTCGCCACGTTCAGGCCAGTACCCGGTAATGGTTGAGGAGCTAACGAAAACCTATGGCGATCATGTAGTGTTTGAGAAAGCGGCGATGGTGATTGAGCGTGGTGAAAAAGTGGCTTTTGTTGGGAAAAATGGTGAAGGCAAATCAACCATGATCAAAGCCATTATGGGGGAGATAGATTTTGAAGGAAGTTTAAAAGTAGGTCACAATGCCAAGATCGGGTACTTTGCCCAAAACCAGGCGGCCTTGTTGGATGAAAATTTAACGGTATTTGAAACCATTGACCAGATCCCCCTAAGTGATAACACCATAAAGATAAAAGACCTGTTGGGCGCATTCATGTTCAGCGGCGATGATACCACCAAAAAGGTTAAGGTGCTTTCCGGCGGTGAGAAAACACGCCTGGCCATGATCAAGCTCCTATTGGAACCCGTAAACGTATTGATACTGGATGAGCCAACAAACCATTTGGATATGAAAACCAAAGATATCATCAAAGATGCCCTGAAAGATTTTGACGGCACGCTGATCCTGGTATCGCACGACCGGGATTTCCTGGACGGACTGGTAAAAAAAGTATTCGAGTTTGGTAACAAACGCGTCCGCGAACATTTTGAGGATATTAAAGGATTTTTAGCCTACAAAAAGATGGACAGCTTAAAGCAGATTGAGCAGAGATAAATGAATAACTGAATAACAATCAAATCCTGCCTACGATCGGTGTTATCACTGCGTCGTTCTTAAATAAAAAGCCTTTAAATGTTCAATTAAAGGCTTTTTATTTTAATGCTAACCTTTACAATATCGAACTCCTTTAGGACTGATTTGTGTTGTTCGCAAGTATGCAGTATAATTGATCCGGTGCTTTGATTATCCAACTATTTTATCGGTACATAATATAATGCAGTGCCTGTTGACATACTGCTGTCATACCGCCTCATTTATATTTGTAATAACAATGTTTTTAACGATAAGATAATGAATTTGACATCACTAAGAATCATCACTGATGATATCAAGCAATTAGTTCAATTTTTTGAAAAAGTCACAGATTTGCCTGCTAATTGGTATACTGAAGACTTTGCGGAAATAGTTACACCGGGCGGAACTTTGGCGTTAGGGAGAACGCGAACAATGAGTTTATTTGGCCAGGATATTACACAAACAGCCAGTAATAAAAGCGTGATCATCGAATTCCGCGTTAAGAATGTTGACGATGATTATGAGCGGATAAAAGATCTGGCGGCCATCATCGTACAAAAACCAACAACAATGCCCTGGGGCAATCGTTCGCTATTATTTCGCGATCCGGACGGTAATTTAATCAACTTCTTCACACCAGTCACTCCTGAAGCCATTAGCAAATTCGATCGGTAATAGCCTGTTCAGAAGGGATAAAAATTCATCAGCCAAAAAAGCCTCCAGATTTTCATCCAAAGGCTTTTTGACTTTTTAATTTTGAATTTCAAGAGTGGTCCCGACGAGAATCGAACTCATATCTAGAGTTTAGGAAACTCCTATTCTATCCGTTGAACTACGGGACCATTTTGCTTTACGCAAATTTTTGATGTGCAAATGTGCAAATTATAGGCTGAATTATAAAATTGAATTTACATCTGCCCGTTCGCACACTTGCATGCTACCATATTAGCGCACTACTGATCCGTTGTGCATGTGATCTACAGGGGATACAAAGCTTAGTTTGCCTTCGCCATTCTCGGCCATCAATATCATGCCTTGCGACAGGATACCCTTTATTTCCCTTGGCTCCAGATTTACCAATATGCTCACCTGCTGGCCAATAATGGCTTCAGGCTCATAATATTCGGCAATTCCCGATACCACGGTACGCTGATCAATCCCGGTATCGATAGTCAGCTTTAGCAGTTTCTTTGTTTTGGCAACTTTTTCGGCGGCCAGTATGGTACCTGTGCGTATATCTAAGCCGGTAAATTGCTCAAAGGTGATGTTCTCCTTTGCCGGGGCAACGGTAGCTTCTTCAACAGCGGCAACGGCTTGCTTTTTGGCTTGCAGCTTTTGCAACTGTTTTTCAATTACATCGTCCTCAATTTTTTCAAACAGCAATGCCGCCGGATTAAGTTGATGTCCGTTTACAAATGCAACCTCTTCATCAAACGCTACAACATCGGCAGGCCAGTTCAGCATAGCTAATATCTTTTTGGCTGTAGTTGGCAAATACGGTTGCAAGCAGGCGGCTAAATGCCCAATCAGCACCAATGAATTATGCAATGCTTCTTTAGCCTCATCCGGATTGGTTTTGATGGTTTTCCACGGCTCTTTTTCGGTAAGGTAACGATTGCCCAAACGGGCAATATCCATTACAGCTGCCAGTCCCTGCCTAAACTTGTAGGTTTCAAGGCTACGCTCCAGCTCATCATAATACCCGCCAATTTCGTTATGCAACTTCTCGTCGGTAAGGGTAAGGTGTGGCTTATCCGTTTCAATAATACCGCCATAAAATTTATGCATCAGTATCATTACCCGGTTCACGTAGTTGCCTAAAATGGCCACCAGTTCATTGTTAACACGTGCCTGGTAATCTTTCCAGGTGAATTCACTGTCGCTGGTTTCGGGCAGTATAGAGGTAAGCACGTAGCGCAGTTCATCCTGCTTACCCGGAAACTCTTCAAGGTATTCGTGCAGCCAAACAGCATGGTTACGTGAGGTTGATAGTTTATCGCCCTCTAAATTTAAAAACTCGTTTGCCGGTACGTTCTGCGGCAGCACATATTCGCCATGGGCATGCAATACCGATGGAAAAATGATGCAATGGAAAACGATATTATCCTTACCGATGAAGTGCAGCAGGCAGGTATCATCTTCGGCATTGGCCTGTTTTTTCCAGTACAGTTGCCAGTCTTTACCCTTATCTATCGCCCATTGCTTAGTGGCAGATATATAACCGATAGGCGCATCGAGCCATACGTACAGCTTCTTGCCCTTAGCTTCGGCTAATGGCACATCTATACCCCAATCAAGGTCGCGTGTCATAGAGCGCGGCTGAAGGCCCGATTTCAGCCACGATTTACACTGGCCGAATACATTCACCTTCCAGCTTCCCTCCTTTTCGTCGATCCACTGCTCCAGCCACGGCTGATACTTATCTAATGGCAGGTACCAGTGTTTCGTTGGCTTCAATATGGGCGTTTTGCCGCTCAGGGTGGATACCGGATTGATCAGATCCGTAGGACTCAACGAAGTTCCACATTTTTCGCACTGATCGCCATAAGCATTTTCATTGTGGCAATTAGGACAGGTACCAATAATGTAGCGGTCGGCCAAAAACTGCTGGTAATCTTCGTCGAAATATTGTTCCGAGTATTTCTCTACAAATTCACCTTTCTCATACAGGTTCAAAAAGAATTCCTGCGAAAGGTCGTGGTGTATGGCTGATGAAGTACGGTGATATATATCGAACGATATGCCGAACTGCTCAAAGCTGTCTTTTATCTGGTTGTGGTATTTATCAATGATGGCCTGCGGGGTAGTGCCTTCCTTTTTCGCCTTTATGGTGATAGCGGCGCCGTGCTCGTCAGATCCGCAGATGTACACCACGTCTTTTTTCTTGAGGCGCAGGTAACGCACAAATATATCGGCCGGGATATATGCGCCCGCCAAATGGCCAATATGAAGCGGCCCGTTAGCATACGGCAAAGCCGATGTAATAGTATATCTTTTAAAATTGTTAAGTTGTGACATTAATTTGCGGCGTTATTAATAATTTGCAAAGATAATTCAATATGAGCATAACTCCTCCATATCTTAAAAAAGGTGACAAGATAGCGATCACCTGCCCTGCAAAAAAGTTACCCATCCCCATGACGGATGCCATCAACCTGCTGCAATCATGGGGCTTAAAGGTAGTTTTGGGCAATACTGTTGAGGCCTCTTTTCACCAGTTTGCCGGCGACGATAAACTGCGCGCGCAAGATTTGCAGCGCTTTGTTGATGACGACAGCGTTAAGGCCATCATAGCTGCCCGCGGAGGGTACGGCACCATCCGTATTATCGACGATATTAATTTTGACAATCTGGCTGATAACCCGAAATGGATAGTGGGCTTTAGCGATATTACCATTTTACACGCCCACCTGTATAGCAATTACCGGCTTAAAAGCATCCACGGGCAAATGCCTATCAATATCCCCGACGCCTCTTCTGCCTCCATTATAACGCTCCATAAGGTTTTATTTGGCGAAGAACTAAGCTATGAATTTACCTCGCATGGCATCAACCGCAGCGGCAATGCCTCCGGCGAACTGATCGGTGGCAATTTGAGTTTGCTGGTAGCCATATTAAATTCCCCTTCCGATTTTGATTATAGCGGTAAGATCCTCTTTATTGAAGATGTAGGCGAATACTTTTATTCGGTCGACCGCCTCATCCGCGCGCTTAAACGTGCCGGTAAGCTTAAAAACCTGGCCGGGCTGATCGTAGGTGGCTTTACCGATATTAAGGATAATGATATCCCCTTCGGTTTTACCGTGGCCGAAATTGTAATGGAGGTTGTATCAGCGTACAATTATCCTGTCTGTTTTGATTTCCCCGCAGGGCACATCGCCAACAATTACAGTATTATATTGGGTGCCGAATTAAGCCTTTCGGTAGCTGGCCAACAAGTTAGCGCCAAATACGTTAATAAGTAATTGCAGTTAACACACTGATTCATCCATCTTAAATAAAACAATTATGGCTTTATTAAGCGGCTTAGGCAATTACAAAAATTTCGGCTTATTGGTACTCCGTGCAGGCCTTGGCGCACTCATGATCTATCATGGCTACCCTAAACTAATTGGCGGCCCCGAAATGTGGGGGCAACTTGGTGCTTCAACCAAATATTTAGGGTTTAGCTTTTTGCCAACAGTATGGGGCTTATTGGCAGCTTTAACCGAAACAGTTGGCGGTTTACTTTTCCTGATCGGTTTCGCGTTCAGGCCCGTATCTATTTTGCTGCTCATTAACATGATATTCGCCTCGGCTATGCACCTTGGCAATGGCGATGGTATGCAAGGTGCGGCACACGCTATTGAGCTGGCATTTGTATTTGCCGGTATGATATTTATTGGCCCGGGTAAGTATAGTGTTGATAAGAGATAAGTTGAATAGTTTTATTGATGCGACATTCGCTATAAAATACGTTGATATAAAAAAAAGCCGTCCAAATTTGGACGGCTTTTTTTTATAGATCATTTTTTAACTTATTATCTCGGACCAGAATACACTAAAGTATCTGTTGCTGCCCTGTTGCCAGGACCGGTACCCCAGTAGAAAGACAAGTAAAACGTCTTAGTAGCCGGATCGTAACGGTTATCGTAGCTTGGAAGGTTAGTTAAAGCAGGGTTAACTGATGACATAGTAACTTTGTTAGTTGCTTTATTCACCGTAATAGTTAAACCGTCAATACCACCAACGTTACTACCGTCTGCCCAGTTTTGCGGGAAAGTAACAGAGTTAACGCCTGTAGTAGATAAGCTTCTCCTGATATCTTTAAAGTTACCGCTCAAAACATTATCACCGGCACGTAAAATGTAACCTTTAGCAAGGTAAATGCCATCATATTCGTTTTTGGCGTTTACACCAAAAATGATAGTGCCGTAGTTGGCACTAATATTACCCAGTGTAGTTGATTTTATTGCCAATGGAATAGCATATCCCTGGCTAAGGTCGAAGTTCTTGTCTACTTTAACAGTCATGTTTACAGTAGCTTTACGATCGCCCTTTTTTATAACTACAGAGCTCGGCATTGTATAAAGGTTTGTTGCCAATGGCGCAAGTTTACTATCGTGATCAACATTGTATGCATCAAGTGCTTTTGCATCAAGGCCTATTTCTACAGTAATATCACTTGGTGCCGGATCTCCACCTGTGTAATTTACATCAAACGACGTAGTGTGTGAAGCATCTTGTATATCGTATGCTCTTGCATATAATGTATAACCACCTCCTGTACCTGCCGGCACATCTAATATAGTTGACCATTGCAGGGTCGCCGGTGATTTATCCGCATCAAGATTTACATTTTTATCTTTTAAACATGATGTCAAACCTAACAGGCCTGCCGACATCACTAATAAATATATTTTCTTTTTCATGATATTTTTAATTTAATATTAATTGGCATCCCAAAAAATACGTGATGTAAACTGGCTCACACCGGTTGGCGCATTACCTGCGTTAACAGCATACTCGCTTTGCGGATACAATACCCTTACAGGTAATTTATCAGCACGCGGTGAGGTTGATTGAAGAGAAACAATTGAACTAACATCATTACCGTCAGCTGTAGGGTTTGATTTAGGGAAACCTGTTCTTCTAAATTCAGCCCAGGCCTCGTTTGATGTAATGAAGTTTAATGCTATCCATTTTTGAGTAATGATGGCTTCCAATCTTTCTTCATCAGAAGTTGCTGATGTAATATCAGCTAAATAACCGTTACCGTCAGTTCTTGATGCATTATCAGCAGCGTATGAATCAACATACCCACCAGCGCCAAAAATATCGCCATCTGTTTCTGTTGGTGTACCAGAAGCATTTTTGTAAAGGTATTTAATTGATTGCCCTATACCGTTATGAAACGCTAAATTAACAGCCGAGGTACCGCCTGAAAGCAAGCCAATAAGGTTCGCTTCTGCTTGTAAAAAATATCCTTCGGCAGCTAACATTAATGGGAAAGGAGCATTAGGGCCTTTTAATATACCTACAATGGTAGACTCATCTGTTTGTGGTATATACCAGTTTGAACCAGTTGGTGAAGTAGCAGCGTCAGACCCGGTGTAACCTAATTGGTTAAAATTTGTACCTGTTCTGTATGTTGCACCATACCTGTAGTTATCCTCTAACACATCGCCTGCATAAAATGCTCGTGCATACCAAGTTGGCACGTTTGAGCTTTGCGTTGCATTACCGGCAGCATCATATGCATAAGTTTGGAAAGCCGGATTTTGTTTACCATCTTGTTTAGCATAGCCTGGTTGTACCAATACATCATCAGTAAGAAAGTCAGCAGCGCCTAAAGAGGCTAAAGATGCTTTACCGGCATTATATGTAGATGCCAATGAACCTACTTTTTGAATGCGAATTAATAAACGCAGTTTTAAAGTATTTGCAAACTTTTTCCATCCGGTTAAAGTATAGCCATCGCCTGATAAACCTGTGATATCAATAGATCCATTAGTTCCTCTTGCTAAAGAAACTGTGGTTTTTTTATCGTTTGGTAAATTGATACTTACAATAGCGTCATCAATTTGTTTAATGAGGTCTTTGTAAATATCTTCAGCTTTGTCATACTTTGGTGTAAGGTTTTCTAACCCTTTAGCTGATTCAGTATACGGCACATCGCCATAAACATCAACTAAACGTTGAAAAGCAAATACACGCATAATTTTAGCTACCGCGTTAAAGTTTTTGTAAATACCTGTTGGTGCAGAGTTGTTAATAACATACTGAAAATCATTAATGTTATTATAGCTCTGTGACCATAAACCAGTATTATCACTTGTAGTGTAGTTATACGTTAATACCGCACCGAAACCACCGAAACCACCGGCATTGGCCTGGAAACCACCAGTCCAGGCACCGTATGAGTTAAAGGTAACCGAAGTAGAAGCCGTAGCGGCTAAAGCTTGCGGCAATACCAGGTCAACACCTACAGCTACCGGATTGTTCGGGTTTGTTTGGTTGACGTCCAAAAACTTATTACATGAGGTTGATGTTATAAGCAACCCGCATAATATACTATATAATATCTTTTTCATTATCTTTTCTTTATAAAGTTACTGATAGAGTTGCTCCGAAATAACGGGTTGGAGGAGTTTGACCCAAAGAAGTAATACCAATAGCATTACCATCTGTAAAGTTAAACTCAGGATCGGTATACAAGTTTGATTTTGGTAACCATAAAGCCAGGTTACGACCTTGCACACTGATAGTTGCACCTTTAATGTATTTTTGAGTACCCAATAATGATTTAGGAAGATCGTAAGCAATTGATACCTCACGCAGTTTCCATGATGCACCATTGTAAACATAGTTACTTGCTACGTTAAGGTTCCTGTTATTATCAGCAAAGAAACCGGCACCACCGTCAGCTACTAACACATTTGTGTTGGCAATGTATTTACCAGGGTTTGCAGGATCTTCGTAAGAAGAGTTTGGCATAACAAAGCGCTCACGGTTGAAAGTAGTAGTTCTTACAGATGCACCTGAGAAATCATATGTACCTGCACCGCTATTGTAAATTACGAAACCGCCACGGTATTCAGCTAAAGCTGCAACCCTAACAGATTTGTATTTAACTTCCATATTTAAACCTAAACGTTGTTTAGGGCTGGTATTACCCAGGTATACTTGAGCTTCAGTTGGGCTTGGGTAACCGGTAATACGGTCAACAATAACACGACCTTGATCATCACGTTTGTAATCTGAACCAAATAATACAGGATATTGCAGACCTTTAACAGCATAAGTTTGAGCATTAGCACCGGTGTTTAACTGTAACCTGTCAACATCGCTGCTTATTGATACAACTTTATTTTCGTTGAAAGTGAAGTTACCACCAAGGGTTACTTGCCAGCCTGTAGCTGTTTTCAACGGAATAACGCTTAATGTAGCTTCAACACCTCTGTTACTAACTTCACCTGTATTTCTTAAGTAAGAAGTATAACCAGATGCGTTAGATACGCCTGTAGGTACAGTTTGGTTAGTAGTGTTTGTTTTGTAGTAAGTTACAGTAGTGCTGATACGGTTGTCAAGCAGGTCGGCATCAAAACCAAACTCAATACCTTTTGTGATCTCCGGTTTCAAGCCTGGTGCTACTAAACGATCACCAACACTGTAACCCGGACCAGAAGAGTATGGATAACCAGCTGCCTGAGAAAAGATTGGTGCCAATGCATAAGCATCAATGTTAGCCAAACCAACTTTGTAAATGTTACCCCTTACCTTTAAGCTGTTTAAAATTTTGTTGTTCTTTAACGCTTCAATAGCTGATGTTGGGATGAACGCAACGTCAACAGATGGATAGAAGAAAGAACGGTTTTCAGGAGATAAAACAGACAACCAGTCGTTACGGCCGGTAGCGTGTAAGGTTAAATAATCTTTATAACCCAATGTTAACGCACCATATAAACCAACCTGACGCTTAGTTGTTGATGATTGGTTACCCCCAACGTTTGGAGTATAACGGGCATCTACGTTAAACAGGTCTCTTTGTATTAAACCGTTCGCAGTAGTAGTTTGACCATTATCAACGTTATTACGGATACTTGCACCGGCGGTGAAGTCAACTTTGTAATCACCAAATTGCTTTACGTAGTTACCCAACAGGTCTGATGTTAACTGAGTAGCAAAAGAGCTGCCATCTTGCACATCACCCGGGATATCATTCCTTTTTTGATCACTTGTACCAATTGATTTTGTATAGTTAGATAATACAAATTTGTTGGTATATGATTTATAAGATGTATTTGCAGCAGTGATACCAATACGGTAAGTAAAGTTTAAGAAATCAAGCGGGCTCCATTTTAATTCAGCTTTACCTATCAAATAATCATTTCTGGTATTTTGACGGTTATTGGCTAAAGTATAATATGGGTTAGCATAGTACTCATTGTAATATCCGTTAGGACTTGCAAACGGATTGTTTTGCCAGTCTTTATAATCAGTTACTCTAACGTTATCAGGGCTGTTCAGCAACTGATCGTACATGGCACCTGTTTCGGTAGTAACGTTATACCTATTTTGAACATAGTTGGTATTATACGTCAAGTTTACTTTGTTACCTAAGTCACGGGTACCGTTAGCACGGATAGACAAACGATCATATCTGTCTTGAGGTGTTGTACCTGCTTGCGTTACGTACTGACCGGCAAAGTAAGTAGTTGATTTATCATCACCAGAGTTAATAGAGAAATCTGTTTGATTGGTTAATCCATTTTCCCAGAAATCGTTTTTACCATTAGTTGAAGCATAAGGCAACATTTGTATTCTGCCATCTTCAATAGGCTTACCAACTTCTCTGATAGAGCCATCGAAAGCCGGACCGTACTGCTGATTTTCATAAGGAATGTAGGCCTGAATATCTGTATTAGAACCTGAACCAAATTGCTTTTGCAGTTTAGGGAAATAACTTACCTGCTCAATGCTGGTAGTATTTGAAATTCTGATAGAGGTTTGACCGCGTTTACCTTTTTTAGTAGTAATGATTAACGCACCGTTTGATGCATCAGAACCGTAAAGAGCCGCAGCACCCGCACCATTCAGTACTTGCACGTCTTCAACATCTTCAGGGTTAAGGTTACCCAAAATAGAGTTTGGCACAATAACGTTATCTAAAACAATTAAGGCCTGGTTGTTACCCAATAATGAGCGGTTACCACGCAATACCAAACGAACCTGTGGGTTAACACCGCTACTCACGGTATTTACCTGCAAACCTGCTACTTTACCGGAAAGCGACGACGCAACGTTTACTGCCTTACCTTGTGTAAGCACTTCCGGCTTAACTGTGGTTGCGGCATAACCTTGCTCACGTCTTTTTACGTTAATACCACCCGCAGATACAACCACTTCGTTCAATTGACGAGTGTCTGAAGACAGGGCTACGGTAACATCACTGCTCGAAGAGATATCACTCTCAACTGTGGCGAAACCGATAAAAGAAATTTGAAGAGTTTTTGCTGAAGCAGGCACGCTCAGCGTAAATTTTCCGTTTGCTCCGGTTTGAGTACCAATCGTAGTACCCTTTACCTTTACTGACACTCCCGGGATAGGCAACCCATCCTCTTTGGCCGTAACCGTACCTGTTACCGTACGGTTTTGTGCGAATGTCTGAGTTACGCATAACATCAGAAAACACAAACTTACTAGTAGAAGTTTTTTCATTTCGTTAATAAATAAGATCAGTTAATAGTTAATTAAACATAAAAGTAATGTTACGCTGGCAAAAAGTCAAATAAAATCTGCAAAAAGGTGCATTTATTTTAAAAAAACGCCCAAATAAAAAAAATATGATAATTCTTAGTACTATGTATTGCATAATACATTCTTAAACATATATCTTTGTATTATGATTGTAGAAAACACCCAAACCCAAATGCGGAAAGGTATACTGGAGTACTGTATACTTTCCATCATAGCTAAGGGCGAAACTTATGCATCTGATATTATTGCTGAGTTGAAAAAAGCCCAACTGCTTGTAGTTGAGGGTACTTTATACCCTTTACTTACCCGGTTAAAGAACAACGGACTGCTTACCTACAACTGGGTAGAGTCAACCTCGGGCCCGCCGCGAAAGTATTATGTGCTGGCTCCCGAAGGCAAAGCAGTGCTTGAACAACTGGATAAAACCTGGAAAGAATTGGAATATGCGGTACATACTGCCGTGGGCGACAGAAACAAATAACCACATCCCTCAAAATTATTATCATGAATAAAACAATTATCATCAACATAAACGGTACCGTCTTTCATATCGAAGAGGATGCCTACGAAATACTTAAAGCATACATGACGGATGTAAAGCGTCATTTTATGCACTCGGCCGATAGCCTGGAGATAACTACCGACATTGAAAACCGCATTGCCGAAATGTTCAGCGAGATACTGGCCCGCGAAAGCAAGCCCGTTATTGTTGAGCAGGACGTAAAACTGGTGGTTGAACAAATGGGCACCGTGCAGGATTTTGAAACCGCCGAAGAGGATGAGCAGGCAGCAACCGGCCAAAACTATGCCCCTAATAACTATACCGCACGCAAGCTCTTCCGCGACCCGGATGATCATTTAATTGCGGGCGTTTGCGCCGGAATCGCTAATTATTTCGATATACAATCAGTTTGGGTGCGCTTATTGTTCGCCATAGCTACTCTTTTTGGCGGCGCAGGCTTTATTATATATGTGATTTTATGGATTGTGGTGCCAAGGGCGATTTCACGTGCCGACAGAATGGCCATGAAAGGCGAAAAACTCAATTTGCAGGGTTTCAAAAAGAATTTCGAGGAAGAAATGGGCTCTGTAAAAGAAAACTTAAAGAATTTTCAGCACGAGGCTCGTCCGTTTGTATATAAAACACGGGATTTTTTCGGTGATTTTTTCCAGCACCTGCGTGCCTTTTTTAGTGGCAGCGGCATGCTTTTGGCCAAAATTTTTGGCATGATCATTATCCTGAGCGCCCTTGCCGGCCTGGTTGGTTTGATTGTTTCGGTGATCGCGTTCCTGGTTTATGGCAATAGCGGCATATACAACCTGTTTCCGTTTAACATCGTAAATCACGAAGCCAATACGGCTTTCCTGGTGTGTGGTTTCCTAATACTGGCAATGCCTTTATTAACCGTTACGCTCCTTACCATATCAGCAGTATTTAAAAGCGACTCGTTTAACCGCACTACAGGCTACAGCTTTTTAATTATATGGATAGTATCGCTTTGTACAGTAATATACTATACAGCTAAAGCAACTGCCGATTTCCGCGCATCTGCAAGCTTCCGCAAAAACATTAATATAGTACCATCAAAATCGGGCACTTATTATTTAAAGCTGAACGACATTAAATACCTGAGCGGCGAAGACAGTATCCGCTACAAAGTGAAAGAGCGCTTTAACGGCATGATCATTATTGACAGCGACGATAACGGCGACGACTTTGATTCACCGGGCAGCAATATCAGGATAGAAATAGAAAAAAGCGATGTTGACAGGCCTATACTGGTAGAATCGTTCAGCGCCCGCGGCCGCGATTATGAAGAGGCTTTGCTAAACGCACGCAATGTAACTTACCAGTTCACCCAGCAAGATTCGGTTTTGAAGTTTTCATCACGACTGGAAAAACCTACAGACAGGCTATGGCGCAACCAACGTGTGCGTTTAACGCTAAGGGTACCGATGAATACCAAACTGGTTATCGATACCGACCTCGGCCGTTACCTTGACGATGTAGGCATTTATGATTGCAATACGGTAAACAAACAGGACGACGCCCCTGCCGCAACCTTTATCATGACGGCCGATGGTATACAATGCAAAGTTGATACGCTGGTACTGCCTAAAAGGGAAGCCGTAGCCGACACTATTATAAAAAGGGATACCATTGTTATTAAACACGACACTGTTATAACTAAAAGACCATGAACGCATTAATAAAATATATAAGCCTGCTGCTATTCAGCGGGCTTATTATACCTTTTTACTATTATCACACACCGGGCAAAAACGCGCCTGTATCAAAAAAGATAAAAGCCGCTGTGCAACGAACTAAAAACACTGAAATAACGCCCGAAAAAAGCTTCTCCATAATAGAATTAGCAGCAGCTACCCTGATCCCCTCATTAAAAATTTCAAAATAAATGTAACCAAAGGCAGTGTTTGTGCATCTTATATACAGATAACAAAACGTTTGCCCTTGCCTATCATTCTACCTTGAATACGGTTTGTAGCCGGCAAGCTTAAATTTCATACACTGATTTAAAAAACATGAAAATGCTTTTACAGGATACCTATTGCCCTAAAAACACCTTGCCCATACGCCTTACTATCAGTAAAGTTTGCTTTGCACTGCTTGTGTTTTTTGCCGGCATCACCAATATATACGCGCAGCCTAACGCGGCAACCCAAGGTAAAATATCAGGAAAGGTGCTCAACGAAACCGGAAAGGTTGTTGATTACGCTACCGTTAGCTTGCTAAAAGCCCAGGATTCGGCCGTGGTTAAAGGCACGTTGAGCAACGAGGCCGGTTTATACACGTTTGATAATGTAAAACCCGGCGACTATATTATTGTAGCAACCGTGGTAGGTTACAGCAAAACAGCCAGCAAGGCGTTTAGCATAAGCGCCGCGTCGCCAAATGTTACTGTACCGGCATTAAACATGCAATCCACCAGTCGCACGCTAAAAGCGGTAAATGTAACGGCCAGCAAGCCTCTTGTGGAGCGCAAGCTCGACCGTACGGTAATGAATGTGGAAAACAGCGTACTTGCAGCAGGCAACAACGCGCTCGAAATTTTGGAACGTGCACCGGGTGTTTCTATAGATAAGGATGATAACATCAGTTTGCGTGGAAAACAGGGCGTAACCGTAATGATCAACGATAAGCTTACCTATCTCTCGGCAAACCAATTGGCGGCGCTACTTAAATCAACCGATGGCTCTACCATACAATCCATCGAGATCATTACCAATCCATCATCAAAATATGACGCGGCCGGAAATTCTGGCATCATCAACATAAAACTTAAAAAGAATAAGCTATCGGGTTCAAACGGCAGTCTTACAGCCGGCGCGGGCATGGGTAAACATTTCAGAGACAATACCAGCCTCTCGCTTAACTATAAAAACGGCGACTGGAACTTTTTTACCAATCTAAGCCGCGGCGATCAAACCCGCGAAAAACTGATGAATATAAAACGGGTGGTTACCAACTCGCAGGAACAAACCTTTTTCGACCAGGAAACCACCTTTTTAGAAAGCGTACACTATAATAACTATCGTTTTGGGGTCGACTATAATACATCGGCCAAAAACGTGTTGAGCTTTTTGGTAAACGGCGACTATACCAATGAGTACGGCGACAATATCAGCGCGGTAAAAATTGGCCATATTTTCGGCGGCAGCGATTCTACCCAAACTACCTTATCTAAGGTTGACCCTACTTACCGCAACATCGCACTAAACCTCAACGACAAATTTCAGATAGACACTTTAGGGCAGGAACTAACTTTTGATGTGGTATATTCAAAATTCAAGAACAATTCGTACGCGCTATATGACACCCGCTTTTTTGTACCCGGCAAACCCGATGGCTCGTTAGTTATCCGCAACCTATCGCCATCAACCATCACCATTAATACCCAAAAGGTTGATTATGTAAAGCCGCTTACCAAAACCCTGAAACTGGAAACCGGCGCCAAATTTAGCGCGGTAAAAACCACCAACGATCTACAGGCAGAGATAAAACAAGGCGATACCTTTATAAATGACACCACACGGTCAAACCTGTTTGTTTACGACGAAAAGATAAAGGCTGGTTATATTAACCTGAGCCAGGAATTTAAAAAGCTATCGATACAAGCCGGCTTACGCGCCGAACACACCTCATCAACCGGCGATTTGGTTACCACCCACAACGTGGTAAAGCGCAGCTACCTTAACTTCTTCCCTACTTTGTTCATCAACCAAAAGCTATCTGAAAAGAACGAACTGGGTTTTAGCTATAGTCGCCGTATAGATAGACCAAGCTATGATAACCTTAATCCTTTTGTTTATTATCTCGACCCATATACTTACTCACAAGGCAACCCTTTTCTGAAACCGCAATACACCAACTCGTTTGAATTAAACTATACCTATAATAAAACCATCAACGTAGGCATTGGCTACAGCCACACTACCGATGCTATCACCGAAATCATACTAACCGATACCATTAAAAAGGCGACGTTTCAAACCACATTGAACTTTAAAACGCAAGATTCATACTCTTTGAACATTAGTTCGCCATTCACTATTAATAAATGGTGGAGCGGTGATGTTAACTTCAATGGCTTTTACAACACCTTTAAAACCGACTCTGTTTTAGGCGGCAATGTAGATAAGGGACAAGCGGCCTTCCAGTTAAGGTTAACGCAAACTTTCCTGTTTCTGAAAGGGTTTAAGGGTGAGATTTTCGCGTTTTACCGCTCTAAGCAGGTATTTGGTATTTATGATATTAAACCGCAGTATGCTATTGATGCCGGGATAAGCCGTTCGTTCCTAGATAAAAAGCTTAACGTAAAAGCGGCGTTAACCGACATTTTCAACATCCGCCGTAACAATATAAACAGCAATTACCGCGCGGTAGACCTTGCCATAAGGCAGAACAATGATACCCGCGTAGGCCGTGTAACAGTAACCTATAACTTTGGCAACAGCAAAATAAAACAAAGAAACCGCAGCACCGGCGCCGACGAAGAAAGCAGCAGGGTGAAGTCGGGGAATTAATATGAGGCTCGAGGTTTCTGGTTTCAGGTTCGAGGGTTTGAAGGCGTAAAGGCTCTTTACTATTCCCCGAACCTGAAACCCCGAACCCGGCCACTGAACCTACTGCACCATAAACACCGCGTTACCGAACAACAGCTTCCCATTTTCCCAAAAACTGCGGAACAGGGGATCGTCGGCTAAGTAAACGATAGTGCCACGACCCGATGATTGCGTGCCGATCAGCATACCATCGACCAGTTTGGCTTTGCTTTTTTGGCCTACAAAGCCCGATACGTAGGCGTTCTTTTTAATAGTGCCTACATTCCAGCCTTCGTTATCGCCAAGGTAATCGTACACTTCATCATTTAACTTAATGGTATAATAATCGCTTGGTAAGCCGAAGCCCAGCGGGTGGGTATTATCCAGCGCCATTTTGTATATGGCACCCGGTACATTCGTTTTTATGGCTTCGCGATCGCGGTCAGCGTAGATACGGGCGCTGCCTTTATCGTCTTTCTTTTCTTCCTTCTTTTTAATGGCGAATGTTTTTTTATCCGCCAGTTGTGATACCGCGTTCTGTAAAGCGATCAGCTTGCCGCCACCCTGTACCCAGCTTTGCAGTCTCTCCGTCGGGAAATCATCATAATCACCATCGGGGAAGATGGCTACATCCACATCGGCCCAGCGTACACGGTTAAGGTTATCATAGTTCACCAATGTTACGGGGTAACCTATTTGCTGTTCAAAAAAGTGCCATATTTCGCCCATCGCTTCTGATGATACATCGCTGCCGCTCACCAATACAATTTTAGGTGCATGGATGTAGCGTATATAATCCGACCCGATATCGGCACCTTTATCTACAAAGCCGGAATTTAGCGCGACCAATGAACGCTGGTTTTTATCGGCAATGGTATGGATCACCTTGTCAAAGTCGGCACGGTCATTCCCGGCACGGGTAATAATGAGCGACCCTGCCGTAAACTTTTTGCCGCCTGCTTCAAAAGGTTTTTCGGAGTAGCGTACTTTTATCTTGTTTTTCAGCAGCTCTGCCAAAAATTTAACATCGTTTACCGATTGCCATTGCGAAACGTACGCATAAGCATGCTCCGCATTGGTGGCATTAACCACAGCTGTCGGCTTATAGGTAGCGTTCACTGGTTTTACACTTTCTTTTAAAGCATAAGCTTTTAGGCCATACGCGTAAGGCAACGACCAGCCCGTAATATCGTACGTATTTGAATCGGCGATGAAGGTTTTAGGCTCCAGCAGTACATTTAATAATACCGATTTTGGCTGATACGCGTTGATCACCAGGTCGCCGTCGCCGGGTTTGTATTGCTCTGTTTTAGCCGATGTATAGCTGTAACCGCTAACCGGCTTACCAACACCATAACCATATTCAATGCCGTTTCTGCTTAGCAATTGGGCAAGGGCGGTTATCTTGTCATTATTATCGTTTTTAATAACAAAGGTTTTGTATTCGCCCGGCGGATTGGTGCGGCTGTTATCATAATACTTTTTAAACTCGGTCAGTCCCTTTTGCGCGTTTGCCGAAGCGGCTTCCACGGTACTTAAACCATTGGAATGGTGATGCGCGATGCGATCTGCAAGGGTAAGCGTATCGCCCACGCGCGTTTGTACTGCCAGGCCAGCCCCTATTCCTCCCTGCTCATACGTCATGCCGATGGAACCGTTATATAGTGGGTAAGTATCGCCGTACGATGGATATAGCAGATCGAAGATCTCTTTAGTAAAATACGTCCAGCCGTTTTGGTCAAAGTACTTGGCATTGTTTTTACCTATGAGGGTTTGAAACTCGCGCTGCCATGGCGTAATGTCTTTATGAAAAGGCTCTGCTGCCGGTGCGAAGTAGTAGGGTGAATTATAGCCCTGTTCATGAAAATCGACGTGCACCTCGGGCAGCCATTTATTGAACAACGCCACACGGCCTTGGGTTTCTTTTTGCAGTTGCCAGGCCCAGTCGCGGTTAAGATCGAAAAAGTAATGGTTGGTTCTGCCGCCCGGCCATGGTTCGCTGTGTTCGCGGGCCGCGGGATCGGCATTTGGTGTTTCGCCCTTAACGGCATTATAGAAGTTTACGTAGCGGTCGCGTCCGTCAGGATTTAAACAAGGGTCGATAACCACCACCGTGTTTTTCAACCAGGCTTGTGTACGGGTATTGCTGCGGTCAACCATATCGTACAGCGTTTGCATAGCCGCTTCGCTTGAGCTTGGCTCGTTGCCGTGCACGTTATAACTTAACCATACTATTATAGGTGTATTTGCGCTAACTGTACCGCTGCCGCCAATACCGGCAAGATGAAGGTTATTGTTGCGGATTTCTTCCAACCGGCCAATATTCTCGTCGGACGCGATGAACATGGCCATCAGCGGCCGCCCTTCGTTGGTGGTACCATAAGGTACCAGCTTTACATTTTTAGCCGTTTTGGCTACATAATTAAAGTATTCGGCAATGCGGGCATGATAGGTAAACTGCGAACCAAGTTTATATCCTAAAAACGCGGAAGGGGATTGTATGCTTTGTGCAAAGGCCGAAACAACACAGCCAAGGCAAACCAGCAGAACGTAAAATTTTTTAGCCATATGATAAAGGCTAAGCTAAAAAATAATTACCTAATTAAATAGCAAGTATTTGCGCGGCAGTGTGGAATAAGTAAGGTGTATAAACAACAAGGGGCCGTAGATGATTTATCTATCGCCCCTTGTTAAGAGTGATCAGTCATTACAACTAATAAAAAACGCGTCTTTGCGAGGTACGAAGCAATCCCAAACTATACAGATCGGGGATTGCTTCGTCGTTCCTCCTCGCAATGACAGCTTTTTTATTTTTTAACAACTTCTTTGGTTATTTAACACCGGTGGTTCGGCGTTGGTGATTGTATTAGGCAACGTTTTCCTGCGGCAGATCATACAAAGCCATTTCATCGGCACTTGGACCATAACTGCCCGGGATAGGGATATCAAGCAGACGAAGGAATACACCCAATTGTGCGCGGTGGTGCACTATCTGGCAAAAGGCGGTACGGATCATTTCTAATTTGGTACACACCAGGTAGATCTGCTCGCCGTTACGCAATGTCCAGTCGGGCAGCAGGTCGTCTTCAGTGGCATTTTCCAGGCTGTTCTTAGCGCCGGCTAATGATTGCTCCAGTTTTTCGAGCAGGAGCGCGTTGTTATCTATCTGTTCTTCTTTAAAGTCGCCTGCGGCAAAATCAAGTTCGGCAGTATTAAGTGCCAGGCCTACCCAGTTAGGCAGATCAACAATGTGCGAAGCCAGGGCACGAATGCTCATGCTTTTTGGATGCGGTTTCCAATCATATTTATCAGCCGGAATTTGTGCCAGCATTTTGCGGGTAGTTACCGCTTCTTCACTCATTTCTTTTAACAGGATCGGGATAATTTTCATGACGTTTGGTTTTTGTTATTGTTTATGATTCAAAGTAACCATGCGCCGGTGACAGCCCTATGTCAGCAGGAAATTGAGGAGTGAAGTTTTTTTGAAAATAATGTTGAAGTATGGTTTTAAAAGATAGGACGACAGACAATAATGGGACTTTCAGACTTACGAAGTTTTCAAAACTTCGTAAGTCTCCCTATCAGCTTACCTAAGCATGTGACATTCAAATTTAATGGTTGATTCTCCCCAATTACTTCAACACCTCATTCAAAAAGTCGATCACCTTTTTTTGCATGGCGGGTGCAGAAAACTCACCGCCGGCATGGCCTACTCCGGGGAGCTTTACCAGTTCTGCTTTTACACCGGCCAGTTTAAGGCGGGCGTAAAACTGGCGGCTTTCCCAAAACGGAACAAGCTGGTCTTTATCGCCATGGAAGATGATGAACGGAGGGTCATCCTTATCAATATAAGTAACCGGACTGGCGTAGGCCGCAATATCGGGCCTGTCCAGCGTCATGGCGCCTAACAGGCGGGTTACTGCCGATTTTTCGTCATCGTAATCAAAAGACAGGGTGGCGGTGCCGTGCACCACGTTAAAATCTGCCGGACCGTAAAAATCGAGCACTCCCCTGATGCGGATCTTGCTGCTTTTATTAATATCGTTATAAAAACCCTTTACCTTATTATTATAGCTTAGCCCAATTAACGATGCCAAATGCCCGCCTGCCGATCCGCCGCCGATGACGAACCTGTTAACATCGAGGTTATATTTGGCGGCGTTCTTCCATATATAATATATAGCCTCGTTGCAGTCAATAGCCTGCGCGGGGAATATGGCATGCTGCGAAAAGCGGTAATCAATACTGGCAATGGCGTAACCCTGTCCCACCAGGTAAGCTACATCTATCCATTTTTTAAAGCCGCCTTCCCAGGCTCCGCCGTGAATCCATAAAATAACGGGCATTGGCTTTTTGGCATTGTTGGGGATATACAGGTCGAAGTTTTGCTGCGGGTGCCCGTTCGCCACATAGGGGATATTGCGGATGAGTTTGGTATTGGGCAAAGCGAGGGTATCTGCCTCCTGCGCGCTGGCACCGGCGCACACCAATAGCAATAGCATAATAAGGTAGCTGAACTTTTTCATTGGGTTTATAGGTTTATATAGTAAAAGTAATATTTAAAAACGCGGTAAATAAATCAAAACAAAAAATCGTTAGCGGCTGTATACCTCTTGTTTTATTTACCATTCATGAAAAATACTTTACCCTGCGTCCCGGTTTTATTCAGCTATAGTGCCTTTGTTCAGTCTATTCAAAGCATTTTGTAAATAACTATAATACACGCTTGTTATCGCATGTTTTATAACTTGCCCTTTCTTTTTTAGTAATATTGCCAAAATTCAGCTCTTGACCATCTACGCGAAAAAGATATTATCATGGTTAATTAAAGCCGCTATACTGGTTTTAACCTTCTATTTTATTTACCACCAGTTTGTTAAAAAGCACGATGCCCTTAACGATTTTACCAATCACCTTAAAACGGTAGGCCAAAACCAGGTGATCATCACCCTTGGCTTCGTAGTGTTGCTGATGCTGGTTAACTGGGTGCTCGAATCGTTTAAATGGTGCTACCTTACCCTCGAACTGGCCAACCTTACTATATGGCAGGCCATAGAAGGGGTTTTCCATGGTTTAACCTGGGCCATTATTACACCCAACCGCCTTGGCGAATACGGTGGCCGCATTATGTTTTTGCCGCCGCGCAAACGTATTCATGGTGTTTTCGCAATGGCCGTGGGGGCGTTCGCTCAAAATGTAATTACCAATGTGCTGGGCGCAAGCTCTGGCATCCTTTTCCTTTACTTATATGTATCGGTAAACTCTTTGCTTTTTGCAGGCCTATGTGTTGGCGCGTTCTTTTTGATAGCGGGTTTCCTCGTCTTTTACTTTAATATCAACTGGCTGGTAAGGTTTCTGAACAGCATCCGTTTCCTTAAAAAGTATCACCGCTTTTTTGATATAATGGGTCGCTACAAAAAAGCCGACCTGCTTAATATCATGTTCTTTTCGCTGGCGCGTTTCTTCGTGTTCTCGTTCCAGTATTATTTGGTGATCCATTTGCTGATCCCTCAAATTTCATTGGCTACCATGATGCTGGTCATCTTTGTGTTTCTGTTCATCCAATCGGCCATACCATCGCTCGATGTGATAGATATTGGCGTACGCAGCCTCACCGCTACCACTTTGTTCAGCTATGTAACGCAGCAACCGGTGGCCGTTATTGCCGCTGTTTCGTCAATATGGTTCATTAATTTAATAATTCCCGCTATTTTAGGCTCGGTATTCGTTTTAAAACTCAAATTCTTTGATCGCAATTCATAGCGCGGCCTCGTTGCTGCTTACTTCCTTATATTTAATTGTTGTACTTTACCTGATACGGGGCTGGAGCAATTTAAGGCGCCCTAAAACCACCACTACTGATTTTACCACTAAAGTAACCGTGCTGATTGCCGCCCGTAACGAAGAGGATGGCATACACCTTACTATTGAAGATATTTTAGCGCAGGATTACCCCAAACATTTAACAGAGATCATTATTGTTGACGATCACTCTACCGACCGCACTGCCGACATTATTCGCAGTTACGCGCCGCAGGGGGTACGCCTGCATCAGATGAACGAGGGCGAAGTGCTCAACTCCTATAAAAAGAAAGCCATTGCCGATGCTATCCGCATGTCGCAAGGGGAACTGATGGTGGCTACCGATGCCGATTGCCGCATGGGTAAGCGTTGGTTATCATCCATTGTGAGTTATTACCAAACCAGTGGCGTTTCCATGATCTCGTCGCCGGTAACCTATTTCCAGGAGCGGTCTGTTTTTGAGCGGATGCAAACATTGGAGTTCAGTTACCTGATAGGCATAGGGGCTTCATTTATTGGCAACAACCGGGCATCAACCTGCAACGGGGCCAACTTCGCTTACCGAAAAGATCTTTTTTACGAGGTGGGTGGCTTTAAAGGTATCGATGATCTTGCGTCGGGCGATGACGAACTGCTGCTGCAAAAGGTAGCTGCCATTTACCCCAACCATATCGGCTTTTTAAAAGAGCGCGAAGCCATCGTATATACCCATGCCAAGCCCGATCTGGCTGCTTTTATGCAGCAACGCCGCCGCTGGGCATCAAAATCAACCCGATATAAAGATAAAAAGGTAGTGGCTTTGGCTGTTGGCATGTGGCTGTTCAACCTCTCGTTACTGGTGAATGCCTTGCTGAGCTTTTATGATGTTTACTTTTTTTACCTGTTTTTAGTGCAGTTTGCCTTGAAAACGGTATTTGAGGCGATATTCCTGCTGCCTGTGCTGTCGTTTCTTAAACGGGTTAGCCTTATTGCTTTGCTTATTCCGCTCTCGCCATTACACACCTTATATTTGATATATATTGGTTTAATGGGCAATGCCCGCAAGTATGCCTGGAAAGGGCGCATAGTACGATAACACCATGACCACGAGTAAAAAAGAACCTACACGCTGCCGCTGGGCAGGCACCGATCCGCTTTACATTAAATACCACGATGAGGAATGGGGCAAGGAAACGCATGATGATAAGGTGCTGTTCGAGTTCCTGGTGCTCGAATCGGCACAGGCAGGTTTAAGCTGGATCACCATTTTGCGCCGCCGCGAAGGTTACCGTAAAGCATTCGTCAATTTTGATGTCCACAAGGTGGCCGCTTTTACCGATGAGGATGTGGAGCGACTGATGCAGGATACCGGCATTATTCGCAACCGCCTAAAAATACTGGCCGCTATTAATAATGCCAAACTGTTCATCGGCATACAAAATGAATTTGGCTCGTTCGATAAATACCTGTACAGCTTTATGCCTGATGGCAAACCAATTATTAATCACCCTGTAAGTTCGGTACCTGCAAGCACACCCGAAAGTGATGCCATCAGTAAGAATATGAAAAAACGCGGCTTCAAATTTTTCGGCACCACTATTTGTTACGCCTATATGCAAGCCACCGGCATGGTGAATGATCATTTGGCGAGTTGTGATTTCAGATGATCTCTTTGGATTACACCGATTGGGGGTTGATTTCACCGATTTTGACCTTGATTTATGGGATTAAGAGGATTGTATTGATTAGCTATTAAATCAGCCTTTCATATAATCCATAATTCTCATTGTCAAAGCAAACAAATATCACTTGCTCAATACTGTCATTCTCCGCTAAAAAATCTTTTACCGTGGCAATAGCAATCTCGGCGGCTTTATCCTTCGGGAAGTGGTATATCCCGGTGCTGATGTTGGGGAAGGCGATCATTTTAACATTGTTTTCCACCGCAAGCCGCAGGCTGTTTCGATAGGCATTGGCCAGCTGCTTTTCTGCTTTTGCGGCACTGCCGCTATTCCAAACCGGACCAACGGTGTGTATCACATATTTAGCAGGGAGATTACCACCTGTGGTAATTACCGCTTCGCCGGTTTTGCAGCCGCCTTGCCGGTCGCGTATTTTTATACAGTCATCTAAAACGGCTTTACCACCTGCGCGATGAATGGCACCATCCACGCCGCCCCCGCCAAGTAAAGAGGTATTTGCCGCGTTAACTGTAGCATCAACGGCCTGTTCGGTAATGTCGCCCTGTATTAGTTTTATTTTGCTGTTAGCCATGTTGATATAACCTTAAATAACCTAAGATGTTCAAAATATAAGCTGTGCCCCAATTTTTATGAAGAGATCAAAATCGCTTCAGATACTTTTTATCCACCAATTCTCCGTAAGGGATATTAGCCTGTTTATCAAGACTGAACCATGGCCCATGCTGATCTTGTAATACCTGTATGTTTTGCGCGGGCATAAAACTTTGCGCCAGCAGGAATACCTTTTTGTTCTGGCTGTTGGTAGCCACATTAAGAACGATGAAACAATGGCCCGGCGAACCGCCCTTTATAAACACATCGCCAATTTGCAACTGATCGGCATTGCCGACCGTTTTTAATTCTTTATCTAACGACAACGTTCCGGCGTAAGAGAATACCAGCGTGAGGTAGCGTAAAAAGTTATCGTGTCCGTAGTCTTTTTTGCCTTTTAGTACCCAACGTTCGTTTGCGTAACGGTAGCCATTGGCATAGTGTACCCAATCGCACTTAAAACCGCTGGTAAAGTTAAAGCTGATGCCTTTATGGTTTTGTTTACTGTACAGGTATTCGGCCCGCACGCGAATCACCGCGTCAGCGCATTGTTGCAAGTCCCGGCTGCCAATGCTCATGTCGATTATAGCGGCAGTGTAAACATCGGTACGGGCAATATCACCTTTGTAAGTTTTGGCCGGTGTGCCTGCCGGTTTCAGCGCCAGCGTTTGCAGCCAGTGCGCAAAAGAGCCGCTTTCTGTTTTCGCTACTGTATAGCCCGATGGTGCTTTAAACCTATCGGCAATGGTGTTGTTAGCAAGCGGTAAATAAAGTAGTGTGATTAAGGCAAGGATAGTTTTCATGATCGTTTACTGCTGATGAGTTGCTGATATGGGTTAAAAGGCTCGGGGAACTTATTATTAAGCCCGAACGCCGAGAAATGCAGATGTGTAGGCGAACGTTTTTTATAAGCGTTTAACCCGGTTCGACCAACTTCGGCTATCTTTTGACCTTGTTTAACTACATCGCCCGGCTTAACAAATATCGCGTTGTTGTGGGCATAATAGCTAATGATGTTTTGCTGCGGATGATATACCCAAATATACTTTCCGCCACGCAAAGTACTCTCCGGTGACCACACATTACTGCACGCGATCACGATGCCGTCATCAACCGCGAGTACATTAACGGGTTGGTGGGTATTGTCGTCGATGCCGTCCTGGTTTTTATCCTTAATAAAAATATCATGTGCCGGGTGTGCCGAATGTTTGTTACCGTCAAAATAGCTATACCCTTTGGCCGAATACCCATTGCCCTTATAGCCGCCAATCGCGCTGGCTCCATAACCTTGCAGCGGGAAAACCCAGGATGTATGTTTTACGGCAACTGTTGGCGCTGCCTTAAGTTTTAATATAAGCGGGGCGAATTGCGTTGCTGCTGCTTTCTTACTGATGATATTGTTCAACACGTCGGTATTCAGCTGGTCTATCTGCTTACAAATGGTAGTTGCATCCTGTGCTATGGCTTGCGCCGATATGCTTAGAAATGTAATAAGGATTATTAATTTGGTTTTCATATTGGTTTAACAAGATAAAGCTAAAAATATTGTTAGAAGAAGTAACAGTTAAGATTCGGGAGGTAGTACACCCCATTGTTACGGCGAGAAGATTCTGAAGAGTACAGGACGGGGTGACCAGTTTTAAACAGGTTTTTTTAATTCCCTCCTTGGGGACATAGCCGTCAATTTAAGGTTTTAAGCAAACCGCATAGTTAACTCACCCGGTCTACGCTTCGCTGGACCTGCCCTCTCTGCGCAAGCGCAAAGAGGGCTAAGAAAAACAAGAACCCCTCTTTCCGCTTGCGGAGAGAGGGGTGACGAGCGAAGCAAAGTCGGGGTGAGTCGATATGCCGCTATAATATTTACTCTCTCAAGTAAATATTTCATTGATCAATATTTAAATTGACGACTATGCTCCTTGGGGAGGGGTGCGTTGGGAATTGCGTAGGCAGGGAGGGGTTTGTACACTATTTCAAATGCGAAAACAAGGTGAAGAACCCCTCCCTACACCCTCCCAGGGGAGGGAATCGCACATTGCCACCCTTTTATTTTACGCTATTTCAATATCGCCCTCAAATACCAGTACGGCGGGGCCTTCTAAAAATATATTGGTAAACAGTTCGCCGTCGTAATTAAAGCGGATGTTGAGGTCGCCGCCTAAAACTTTGATGGGGGTGGTGATGTGCCCTGTCTGGTTTTGGTGTTTGGCCATGGCCAGCGCGACTGCGGTAACGCCTGTTCCGCAAGCAAAGGTTTCGTCTTCAACGCCGCGTTCAAAGGTGCGTACAAAGTAGCCCTCATCGTTAGGTTCAACAAAGTTGATGTTAATGCCTTCGGCGCGGTAAGTATCGTTATTGCGTATGGCAGAACCTTCGTGGTACACGTCTTTATCTTTCAACCCGTCGGTTAATTGCACGTAGTGCGGCGAGCCGGTATTTAGTACATAGGCATCGGCATCGCTGGTGATGCTGTTCACGTCAATCATTTGCAGGCTCACCCAATCGCCGCTTGCTGTAATTTTGGCATAATGCGGACCATCGACCGCCAAAAATTCCGTTTCGCTGTCTATCACCCCTAAAAACTTAGCGAAGGCTACAATGCACCTGCCGCCGTTGCCGCACATGCTGCTTGGCTGTCCGTCGGCATTATAGTATACCATTTCAAAATCAAAACCTTCCTTTTTTTGCAGGAACATGATACCATCGCCCCCAATACCGAAACGGCGGTCGCAAAGGCGCTCCAACAGCTGCGGATCGTTATGATTTACAATGTTTTTGCGGTTATCGATCAGTATAAAATCGTTACCGGCACCCTGGTATTTATAGAAATGTACTTTCACTATATTTTTTAAATAATATTCAGCGTTTAATATTACCAATAACTACAAATATATCTGTCATTTACCTGTTAATTAAGTTTAACATTTTTTAACAAAATAGGCAATAACATACGGGGTATCATATCGTCTATATGGTATTATATTTGAACTAAAGGTTTTAACCCTAAAAAAAGAAAGAATAATTGATATGAAAAAAGTTGGTTTAACATTATTAACCGCGTTTGTAGGCGGTGCAATGGCGTTAGGCACATACAAAGTGTTCGAGAAAAAGAGCGCTGATAATATGTCCTTTGAGGATCGCCAGAAAGTTTATTTTACAAACAACCCTGCAACGGTATCATCTGCCGGCGCGGTTGATTTTACACAAGCGGCGGGCGCGGTAACGCCCGCGGTGGTTTATATACGCACAAGTTATTCATCAAATCAGGGTGGTGGCCGTAATCCACTCGAAGAAATGTTTGGCGATATGCTGGGTCAGCGTCAGCGCCCGCAGGGTGTGCAGCAGGCTTCGGGCTCGGGTGTTATTATCTCTCCGGATGGTTACATCGTTACCAATAACCACGTAGTTGAAAAGGCCGATAAGATCACCGTTAACACGAATGATCACCGCCGCTTTGAAGCGAAGGTAGTAGGTACCGACCCTAATACCGACCTCGCCCTGATCAAAATTTCGGCAACAGACCTGCCTATCGTAAAGTTGGGTAACTCTGATGAGGTGAAAGTAGGCGAGTGGGTACTTGCAGTGGGTAACCCCTTTAACCTTACTTCAACCGTAACAGCGGGTATAGTAAGCGCTAAAGGCCGTAACATCGGTATCATCGGCAGCGAGAATAACGACGAGGATGAAAATCCGTTTGGCCGTACGCAAATGTCGCAAAAGCCAAGGCTGAATAAGGCTATCGAGTCGTTCATCCAAACAGACGCGGCTATTAACCCGGGCAATAGCGGCGGCGCGCTGGTAAATACCAAAGGCGAACTGATCGGTGTTAACTCGGCTATCGCTTCGCACACCGGCTCGTACGAAGGTTATGGCTTTGCCATCCCTATCAACCTGGCTAAAAAAGTATTGAACGATATTCAAAAATATGGTTCGGTAAAACGTGCCTATGTAGGTATCAGCTTTACAGATCTTGATCCGGATAAGGCGAAAGAATTGAACATCAGCAGGACTACCGGCTTATACGTTAGCGACATTGTTGACGGCGGTGGCGCTGCCGCGGCAGGTATTAAAAAAGGTGATATTATTACCAAGGTAGAAGGTGTACCGGTTTACGAATCGTCAGACTTGCAGGAACGTGTAGGCCGCCTGACTCCGGGCGATAAGCTGAAGATCACTGTACTGCGCGATGATGCGGAGAAAGATTTTAACGTTACTTTAAAAGGTGATATCCCTGCGCCGAAAACAGCAGCCGTATCAAAATCGGCCGAGGAATTGTTTAACCGTTTGGGCGCCAGCTTTCAGCCGCTTAGTAACGCGCAAAAAGCTAAATACCGTGTAAGCAGCGGCGTAATTGTAACACAGGTTCGCCCTGGTCGTTTATTTGACGATACCGAAATTCCTGAAGGATCTATTATCACCAATATCAACAGGCAGCCAATAAACAGCATTGCCGATATTGATAAGGCGATCACTAATCTGCGCAATGGTCACTTGGTAATAAAAGGTTATTATCCTGATGGTACCGCGTTTAACAATATGTTCCAGGTGCAATAAAGCCTTGAGTGTAATGAATAGTTTTCTGAAAAACCCGGCATTAGTTTGCCGGGTTTTTCTTTTTTATAGCTGCACGGTTTTGTAACTTAGCCACATGAACGCGCCTAATGATAATGCCTTTTTAAGCCTTCAGTTTGCGCGTAGCGTGGTTATGCCCCTGCCCGGTGTAACCGAAAAAATATGTTTTGATACCCCCGCGTTTTACGCCAATAAAAAAATATTCAGCAGGCTTAAAGAGGACGGGCTTTCGTGGGTAATGTATACCGAAGAGCGCGACAAATGGATGCAGGCCGACCCCGAAACATTTTTTATAACCGACCATTATGTTAATTACAACTATATGCTGGTTAACTTAGCCACCGTAAACCCGGCCGATCTGCAATTGTTGCTGATTACCGCGTGGAAGAACCGGGCTTTGAAAAAGCAGGTTGAAACCGCGCTGGCGCAAGGGCTTATCAACGAATAAAACAATACAAGGATACTTAACCGCTACTATGACCCCATTACAGGCCCTGCAAAAATATTTTGGATACAGTGAGTTTAGGCACGAGCAGGAGGCCATTATACAACAAGTACTAAACGGGCGCGATGTAATGGCGCTGATGCCAACGGGCGGAGGTAAATCATTATGTTACCAATTGCCCGCGGTGTTGCTTAATGGCTTAACCATTGTTATTTCGCCGCTTATCGCGCTGATGAAAGACCAGGTAGATAGCCTGAACGTGGCGGGCATTCCGGCCGCTTTTATCAATTCGGCACAAAGCCCCGATGAGCAGCGGGTGATAGTGCAAAAATTGAGAGATAACCAGATCAGGCTTTTATACCTTGCCCCGGAACGTTTGTTCGGCTCGGAAAACAAGCTGGTCGATTTTCTGAAATCGCTGCCCGTGGTGCAGATCGCTATTGATGAGGCGCACTGTATTTCACACTGGGGGCACGATTTTCGCCCCGAATACCTGATGCTCGCCGGGTTGAAGGTGCACTTCCCCAAAATACCGGTGATAGCCCTTACGGCCACGGCCGATAAGCTCACCCAAAAGGATATCCTCGAAAAACTGAACCTGCACCAGCCCGCGGTGTACGTGGCCTCGTTTAATCGGGCCAATATCACGTACCGGGTAATGCCCAAAAACAAAAGCTTTAACCAGCTGCTGGCTTTCTTGCAGGATAGAAAAGACGATTCGGGCATTATCTATTGCCTCTCGCGTAAATCTACCGAGGCATTGGCAGCCGATCTTCGCGATGAAGGTTTCTCCGCAAGCGCGTACCATGCCGGGTTGGATACTGCCCTTAAGGCCAAAAACCAGGAAGCCTTTTTGCGCGACGAAGTGAAAATAATGGTGGCCACTATCGCTTTTGGTATGGGCATCAACAAATCGAACGTGAGGTATGTGGTTCATATTGATCTGCCTAAAAATATAGAGGGCTACTACCAGGAAACCGGTAGGGCGGGCAGGGATGGGTTGCCGTCAGATGCGATGTTGTATTATTCGCCGGGCGATGCCGTTAAGCTGAAAAGCTTTGTAGCGCTGGAGAACAATGAAGAGCAAAGCCGCATCATGCTCGAAAAGCTGAACGACATGGTGAGCTACAGCGAGCTGCATACCTGTCGCCGTAAGTTTTTGCTTAATTACTTTGATGAGCCGGCCGGCGATCATTGCGGATCGTGCGATATATGTTTGAGCGAATTTAAAAAGTTCGATGGTACGCTTGTCGCCCAAAAAGCGCTTTCGGCGGTAACCCGTTTGGGGCAGCGTTTTGGCAGTACTTATGTGGTCGATTTTCTGCGCGGCTCAAAAAGCGAAAAGATTCGCGAGGAGCATAAGCAATTAAAAACCTACGGTATTGGTGCCGATGTAAGCAAGGTGCAATGGCAGCGTTACCTGCGCGAAATCATTGCCTTTGGCTATTTGCAGGTAACGGACGATGCCTACCCGGTAATAAAACTGACCGCCAAAAGTGAGGCCGTGCTTAAAGGCCTGCAAAAGGTAGAACTCACCGAAGCGCAAATTATAGAAGAGCAAGTTACCGAAACACCTTACTTTGAGGCCGATCTGCTCAATAAGTTAAAAGACGTACGCCGAGGCATTGCCGAACTGGAAAACGTGCCGCCTTATGTGGTGTTATCTGATGCCACCTTATTGGAGATAGCCACTTACCTGCCGCAAAGCATGGATGAACTAAGGTTGATCTCCGGCTTTGGCGATATTAAACTGGCAAGGTACGGACGTGAGTTTTTAAAGCCCGTAAAAGTCTATTGCGACGAAATGCAGCTATCGTCGCGCATCAGCCAAAAATCGGCCAAGCGTGAGCGTAAGGCCAAGCCCCGCAGCGAAAAGGTGAACGATACCAAAAAGGAAAGCCTGAACTTGTATCGTGCCGGTAAAACTATACCCGAGATAGCCAAAGACAGGGGCTTGTCACCTACAACGGTAGAAGGGCACCTGGCCTTTTTTGTGCAGACGGGCGAGATGAATGTATCCGAAATAGTGGTTGAGAGCAAAATTCCCGCTATAAAAGATGCCATTGAAAGTTACGGACAAGAACGCCTGGCCCCGTTAAAAGAAGTTTTGGGCGACGATTACAGCTACGGCGAAATAAAAGCTGTAATAAGCTGGCTGAACCGGGAACAATAAATTTTAACTTTGTTTATAATACAAAAGCGCGAACCCTTAAGCCGGGTAAACAAGCTTACGAAATACCATTACTTATGATCACCGAACAACTATACCAGCTATTTTTGCAACACCCTGTAATTAGTACCGATACCCGCAGAATAGCACCCGGCAGTATGTTTTTTGCCCTGAAAGGAGATAAGTTTGATGCCAATAAATTCGCGGAGCAGGCCATTGCATCCGGAGCGGCTTACGCGGTAATTGATAACGCGGCCTATAAAATAAGTGAACAATATATTTTAGTAGATGATGTACTGGAAGCCTTGCAGGATCTGGCACGATACCATCGCAAGCAATTAAATATCCCCGTGGTTGGTCTTACCGGCACCAATGGTAAAACCACCACCAAAGAACTCATTAATGCTGTATTATCCCAGCATTTTAACACACAGGCTACGCAAGGCAATTTAAACAACCATATTGGCGTACCGCTAACTATACTTACTATTAACAGCACCCACGAAGCCGCCGTAATAGAAATGGGTGCCAATCATCAGCTCGAAATTGAATTGCTGAGCAGTATAGCACAGCCAACGCTTGGCCTTATAACCAACGTAGGTAAGGCGCACCTTGAAGGCTTTGGCGGTATTGAAGGCGTTAAAAAAGCAAAAGGCGAATTATACGATTACCTGGCCATCCACCCCGGCGTAGAGCGTGAACTGCGTACCGTGTTTATTAATCATGATGATAATACGCTGCTAACAATGGCCGGCGCCCGTTCCTTTGAAAATGTGGTGTATTACGGCACACAAGGTGAAGGCAATATCATCACCGGTAAGCTTATCGAAAACTCGCCGCACCTTACTTTGGAGTGGACTAAAGGTGATGCTGCTGAAAGCTATACGGTGAAATCGCAGTTAACAGGTGTGTATAACCTCGATAATATTTTGGCGGCCATCAGTATTGGTACTTATCTGGGGCTTTCGGCAGATGAAATTAATAAGGGCATTGCCGAATATCAACCTAAAAACAACCGCTCGCAAATAGTACAAACCGGCACCAACACCCTTATCTGCGATTATTACAATGCCAACCCAAGCAGCATGTTTGTGGCTATTGATAACATTGGCAAAATTACTGCCGACCGCAAGGTATTAATACTCGGCGACATGTTTGAAATGGGCGATGAAGCCGCCGCCGAGCACAAGGCCGTTATTGATAAAGCGATGGATACCCCCGTAGATGAGCGCATATTTATCGGCCCTGATTTTTACAGCCAGGCACCGCAGGGGCACGAGGGTTTTTATAAAACTGTGGAAGATGTAATAGTGGCATTGCAGGCAAAACAGATAAAAAATTCAACCATTTTAATTAAAGGATCGCGCGGTATGGCACTCGAAAGATTGGTAGAACTGTTTGGTTAACAGTTTTTATTTAGAAGGCTTGCAAAGCTTGATTTTTTTTATGTAGTTTGCGGCAATCAATTGCCAACCAATGCGTAAACTTTTATCAATCCTCTGTATTGCTGCGTGCGGTTTAACCGCCCAAGCCCAGCAAAAGCTTTATTTAAGCAAGCCCAAATTCAGTACCGGAAACCAGACTGAATGGAGCGATCCGAAATTTAACGACGCTTCGTGGAAAACCATCGACCCAACCATTCTTTGGGAAAAACAAGGCTACGATTATACCGGCTTTGCCTGGTACCGTTTCCATGTGGTTATCCCTTCATCGTTAAAAGAAAAATCAGCTTTAAAAGATTCACTTACCGTATACCTTGCCCGTATCGACGACTCTGACGAGGCCTACTTTAACGGCGTTAAAATAGGTAAAACCGGCACCACAATTGAAGACGCGCAGGGCTATAACGGCATGTTTGGCGCCGAAAGAAAATACACCTTCGCCCTCAACAAAGTACCCGTAAACTGGGATAAAGAAAACGTTATTGCCGTAAAGGTATATGACGGCGGCGGCGATGGCGGTATGTACAGCGAAAAGCCATACCTTGCCATGCGCGATTATATTGACGGCGTAGTTGTAAATACAAGCAAAGGCTTCAGCTTTGCCGGCGCTTTCGCTACTAAAGACATTATTTTAGAGAACAACAATAGCGTAGCCTTAAGTGGTTCGTTAAGCGTTCAGCTAAAAGACGGTCCGGATAAAGTGTTAAAGCAAACCCCTTATACCTTTACCCTTGCCGCCCATGAAAAAAAGGTATTCAAGGTAAAAGAAGCCAACAAAGAGGGCGCGTACCTTAACTATGTTTTCACCGAAAAAACAACAGGTAAAAAGATAGAACAGCGCGAAGAAATTCCATACATACTTACTCCTAAAGCACCGCTTACACCTCGTATAAACGGTGCCGAAGTAACCGGGGTAAGGCCAAACTCGCCGTTCCTGTACAAAGTTGCGGCAACAGGTCAAAAACCAATTCAATACGCAGCCGCTCAGTTACCCGAAGGCTTAACTATTGATAAAGCAACCGGTATTATCACCGGCGCGGTAAGCAAAGCGGGCGACTACCCCGTAAAACTTACCGTTACCAATAAGTTAGGTAAAGCACAACGCACGCTTACCATTAAAGTGGGCAGCTTATTGGGCTTAACCCCGGCCATGGGCTGGAATAGCTGGAACTGCTGGGGCCTTTCTGTTACCACCGATAAAGTGAAGGCGTCGGCACAAGCCTTAATTGATAAAGGCCTTATCGATCACGGCTGGACGTACATCAACATTGATGACGGATGGGAATCGGCAAAACGTAATGATGACGGCACCATCGGCACTAACGAAAAATTCCCTGATCTTAAAGCGCTTGGCGACTGGCTGCACAGTCACGGTTTAAAGTTCGGGATCTACTCATCGCCGGGCGACCTTACCTGCGGCGGTTATTTAGGTTCATACAAACACGAGTTGCAGGATGCCGAAAGTTATGCCAAATGGGGTGTGGATTATTTAAAACACGACTGGTGTTCTTACTCATCAGTAGCGGGCAACGATACTTCGCTGGAAACCTTTGTGAAACCTTACCGTGTAATGGAGCAGGCCCTGCGTGCCCAGCCGCGTGATATTTACTATAGCTTGTGCCAGTACGGTATGAAAGATGTTTGGAAATGGGGCGACAAGGTTGATGCCAACAGCTGGCGCACTACCGGTGATATCACCGATACCTGGGAGAGTCTGCACGATATAGGCTTTAGCCAATATAAAATTGCCGACTACCCTAAACCCGGCCGCTGGAACGACCCTGATATGCTGATAGTAGGTAAAGTGGGCTGGAGCGGAAGCCTTCGTAATACCCGCCTTACACCTAACGAGCAATATACCCACATCAGCTTGTGGAGCCTGCAAGCTTCGCCCTTGCTGATTGGTTGCGACATTAGCCAGTTAGATGAATTTACGTTGAGCCTGCTGACCAATGATGAAGTGATCGCTGTTAACCAGGATGTGCTGGGCAAACAAGCGCACAGGGTATTAGCTAATGACGATTTCCAGGTATATGTAAAGGAACTGGCCGATGGCAGCAAAGCGATAGGTGTCTTCAATATGAAAACAACCTACACCAAAGCCTCAGTTAAATGGAGCGATATTAAACTGAGCCTTCCCAAAAAAGTGCGCGATCTTTGGCGCCAAAAAGACTTAACCGCCGTAACAAGCACGTTCAGCAACACCCTGCCACCGCACGGTGTAGTGATGGTGAAGGTAAAATAAGCGGGGTTTACCTGTTTAAAGGTTGAAATGTTCTGATAATCGTTTAAAGGTTGGAATGTTGCAAAGTTGAAATGTTGTGTTTCGCTTTGCAGTGTTCCAACTTTTTTATCTTTGAGCCAACGTTACAACATTCAAACCTTACAACATTAGAGCAACGTTACAACATTTCAACCTTTAAACTTTCCAACAACTCTCACATCATGACCTTCCCTGCCCAATACTCTACCTTATCATCATCTGCTTTAAATGTTCGTTTGCAGGAGAGGTATGGCTTAACCGGTAGCACCTGCCGCTTGTTGATGCGTAATGTGAGTGATACTTATTTGCTGGAGGACGCGAACGGGAGGTATATCTTCAAGATATATCGTGATGCCCACCGTAAGCACGATGAAATAAAGGCGGAAGTAGAGTTACTTAATGCTTTAACAGAAGGCGGCGCAAAGGTGGCGTATCCTTTAACAGATCTTTCGGGGCAGCAGATACAGGAATTTAACGCCATTGAGGGCACCCGCTACGGCGTAATGTTCGCGTATGCCGAGGGTAAAGTAGTGGCTGATCTTACCGATGAACACCTCGAAACTATAGGCCGTGAAATGGCCGCTGTACATAATATCACCTCAGCGGTAAAGCTGAAGTATCCCCGCAAACCCTACACGGTTGAAACCATGCTTCGTGAACCGATAGCGACCATTGCGCCCGCGTTTAAGGAGCTTCCGGATGAATACGCGTACTTGTCGTCGGCTTCGGCAAAAGTAGCGGCGCATATCGAAGCGTTTGATCTTAGCCAATTCAGAACCGGCTATTGCCACTACGATTTTCTGCCAAAAAACTTTCACTTTACCGATGCCGCCAATGTCATCTTTTTCGATTTCGACTTTGCCGGGTACGGACTATTGGCCAATGATATCGCCTCGTTCTATATCCATTTGTTTTTGGAGGTAATGAATGGCAAGCTAACGCAGGAAAAAGCCGATGAACAGTTCGCCGTATTTGTGGCGGCCTACCGTACAGTAAGGCCATTATCAAATGAAGAATTGGCTGCGGTGCCTTATCTCGGCTTCGCGTTTTGGGTGTTTTATTTCGGTTTTCATTATGAAAATTTCGACGATTGGTCGAGCATATTTTTCACCACCGGCTTCATCAAAGGTCGAGTAGCGCTGATAAAGAAATGGGCGGATAGGCATTTTAAAGGTTAAAGCTTCTGAAAAGGTAAAAGCTGAAAGCTGAAAGGAGAAAGCTTTCAAAAACCGCTTTTAAAGTAGAGTTGGGGGATGTGTTAACTGCTTGTTGATCTGTCTGTTATTTGCCGGGGTTTGAATAATTGTTTTTTCTTGCTTTCTTTGTGTGGAATTATTCTAAATAACAAATGAAAAAACTATACATCGTACTGCTGCTGGTTTGTGTTGCCGCGGTTGGTGCTTCGGCTCAATCAAAACTGGAACAGGACAGGCAGACTATAAAAGCTCTTGCGGGCTTTTACAAGGTGACCTTCAATTATGCCGAAACTTTCGCGCCTGATACTGCTTATAAGTTCCACCCACGTTACAACTCCTGGGGCTACGAGTGGGCGGTAATTGAAGAAGACTCGCCGAAAAGAATAGTGATACAGCACCTTTTGGTAGTTGCCGATAGTATGGTTATTAAGCACTGGCGCGAGGATTGGGAGTACGAACAACCAACCATGCTGGCCTTTGATAAAGAAAACCGCTGGACCAAAGTAACCCTTAAACCAGCCGAAGTAAAAGGCCGCTGGGTACAAAAGGTATTCCAGGTAGATGATAGTCCGCGTTATGAGAGCATAGGCACCTGGGTGCACGTGGATGGCCGCCACCAATGGCAAAGCGAAACTGACTCACCGCTACCGCGCCGCGAGTTTACCAAACGCAGCGATTATAATGTACTGCGCCGTGGTAACCGTGTTTACCTAACGCCGGAAGGCTGGATGTTTGAGCAGGATAACAAGAAGATCATCCGCTCGGAAAACGGTGATAAACTGCTGGCACAGGAAAAAGGCTACGAAGAATTTACCAAGGCCGACGAAGCCAAATTTGCTTTCGCCAAAGGCTGGTGGGCCGAACAAAAAGGCTATTGGGCCGATGTACGTAAAGTATGGGCCGATACCTTCGCTAAGAATGCCTCGATAAAACTTACCTCAAAGGTGAATAAAAAGCTGCTGTTCGAACAGTTGTTTGAACTCGGCGATCAATCAGTAAAAGAAAAATGGTCGTCAGCAAAAAACAAAGAAGAAGCAGAAAAGGCCATTAAGCCGTATTTAGGATCGTAACGATCAGATTGCAATTGTGATAATATAAGAAAAGCCGCTTGTGAGAATTTCACAAGCGGCTTTTCTTTTTGAGATTGCTGAAGGTATATAGACTTACGAAGTTTTCAAAACTTCGTAAGTCTGAAAAGCAAAGGGCTTAAGTCGTCAACTCCCTGATCACATTCCTACACCCATTTTCTATTAAATCGTAAACCGGGGCGAACTGATTATCGTCGTAATAAGGATCGGGTACTTCTTTGTCGGTTAATAGTAACCGTACCTTTTCAATATCATTGGCGTTGCGGGCTTTGGCTACCACGTCGCTCAGGTTGTTGCGGTCCATCACCAGTATCAGGTCGAAATTATCAAAATCACCGGTTTTAAACTGGCGGCAAACCTGTTTGCTGATATCCACCCCACGGTTAAGCGCCGCGCGGGTAGAACGCCTGTCGGGCCCTTCGCCTACATGCCAGCTGCCTGTCCCGGCCGAATCAATGGTCCAGTTTAAACCTTCTTCCTTTACCAGGTGCTGCATAATCCCCTCCGCCAGCGGCGAACGGCAAATATTACCAAGGCAAACCATTAGTATCTTCATGTGGGATGTTTAAATGTTGGAGTTATAAGGTTGGAATGTTATAAGGTTGGAATGTTTGGTAACCTTACAACATTAAAACATTCCAACCTTACAACCAAAGTATTACCCAAATATCTCATTAAGCAAACCGGCCAGGCGTACGCCGCCTTTAAGCAGTTGCTGGTTTACAATATCTATATTATTATAGTTGTATTTATAACCCAGGTCATCATCGGCTTTAACTTCGCTGTATAGCTTTTCTGCCAGGTGATGCGACTCATAGATCCACTGGCTTAACGGTGATTTTTGCCATACGGCACGTTGTGCGGCGGTGGTATGGTTAATCATGGCAGTATATTCGGTATAGCTCAATTGCTGAAAATCTATCAGTTTTGTATCCCAAACAGAGTGCAGGTTAGTTGGCGCTTTAAACCAGGTAAGTTTAACATCGTTACCACCTTTATCGGTAGCATGCCCTGCATGAAAAGGTTGGTGAATATCTTCGGTAATGTGGATGAGCATGCGCAGGTAAAGCAGTTTTTTAGGAGCGGCGAGATTTTTCTTTTTAAGCTCGGCGGTTAAAAACTGCAATTTGGTGTACGCGTTTGTTGTGGTGTCTGTTTTTAAAAAGGCCTGCATTTCAACAGGAGTATAATCCTTATCAAAATCTACAAAGTGCCAGTTGTAAAGATAATCGTAAGCCGGGTTTGATTTTATAAAATCGGCCCAGTTGCTGGTAATAGCAATAGTTTCGGTACCTAATATGGCCTGTATGGCTTTGCGGGCTTTAGGGTTAAGGTAGCTATCGGCTATCTGGCCGCTGATGCGGTGACCCAATGCACCCCAGGCCATGCTTTGCACGGGAATATAAAGTACGGCAATAGCCAGTACCATCTTTTTTAAGAAATTGATTTTCATACGAAAGGGAATTAATATGCGGTAAAGATAAAGCTTAGGTTACGCAATTAATTGTTAATATTTTGTTACGAAGCCTTTAACTACAGCGGCTTAGGGTTGCAGGCGATGCGTTTAATCAGGTGCAGGTCAACCGGGATCATATCGGCCGAGCCGGATAGTTGTATAACAGAATCCGTCTTTTTGGTTACCCTCAAAAAATCTTCATACACACCCACGCGCAAGCAAGTGCCCGGCGATTTGATGCTGTAATCGGCATTGCAAAACAGGCCTTTGAGGTGCAGGGTATCATTCTTTTGTTCGTAATGGCCTTTAGCGTATTCGGTCCATTGGCCTTTGCCCATGCAGCTGTCGGCAACGTATTTTACTTTGGTGGTGGTATTTATACGTACGTAAAAGGAGTCGCAGGTAAAGGTAAAATCTGCCGAAGCGTAGGTGAGTAGTTTTTCCCGTCCGGCTAAGCTGTCCTGCTGCCATTGGCCCTGCAAATAAGCTTCGCCGCTTCCCTGTACAGCAGGGTTTATATGGCAGCCGCTAAGTGCCAACCCTAATGCCAAAAACAAAAGCGGAAAGCCGGTTAACAAAAAACGAAAAGTATCGCGGGGTTTAAACATATAAAGTAAAAAGCCCCTCTCCGTATACCGGAAAGGGGCGAAGGTGTTTTCTTATTTCAGACTGCCGATCATATCTTCCGGGCGCACCCATTGGTCGAACTGTTCGTTGGTCAGCAATTCAAGGGCAAGCGCCGCTTCGCGCAGCGACAGGTTTTCTTTCAATGCTTTCTTGGCAATTTTGGCCGCGTTCTCATAACCGATGTGCGGGTTAAGCGCGGTAACCAGCATCAGCGAGTTTTCAAGGTGTTTTTTAATACCCTCGTAATTTGGCTCAATACCAACCGCGCAATGATCGTTGAACGATACGCAGGCATCACCAATCAGGCGTGCCGATTGCAGGAAGTTAGCTGCCATTACCGGTTTAAATACGTTCAGCTCGTAATGCCCGTTTGAACCGCCGATGGAAATAGCCACATCGTTACCCATTACCTGTGCGGCCACCATGGTAACAGCCTCGTTTTGGGTAGGGTTTACCTTGCCCGGCATAATAGATGAACCCGGCTCATTATCAGGAATGTGGATCTCTCCAATACCCGAACGCGGACCAGAAGCCAGCATACGGATATCGTTAGCTATCTTCATTAAGGATACCGCAATTTGCTTAAGCGCGCCATGGCTCTCTACGATAGCATCGTGTGCGGCAAGGGCCTCAAATTTATTTTCGGCAGTAATAAACGGCAAGCCGGTAAACTGCGCGATGTATTCGGCTACCTTAACATCATAACCTTTAGGGGTGTTAATGCCTGTACCAACAGCGGTACCACCCAAAGCGAGTTCGCTCAGGTGATCGAACGTGTTGCGCAAGGCTTTTAAGCCATGGTTTAACTGTGATACATAGCCTGAAAATTCCTGGCCTAATGTTAGCGGTGTAGCATCCATCAGGTGGGTACGGCCAATTTTAACCACGCTTTTAAATGCTTCGGCTTTAGCTTGCAGCGTATCGCGTAGTTTTTCAATCCCCGGAATAGTTACGTCGATCAATATTTTGTATGCCGCGATGTGCATGGCGGTAGGGTAGGTATCATTTGATGATTGTGATTTGTTCACGTCATCATTCGGGTGGATGAAGGTTTTGCCTTCGCCCAGTTTGTTACCCTGTAATACGTGCGAGCGGTTGGCAACTACCTCGTTCACGTTCATGTTTGATTGCGTACCCGAGCCTGTTTGCCATATTACCAGCGGAAACTCACTTACCAGCGCGCCGGTTAAAATCTCGTCGCAAACCTGTGCTATCAAGTCGCGTTTTTCGGCAGTTAATACGCCCAGATCGGTATTGGTATAGGCGGCAGCCTTTTTTAAGTATGCAAAGGCATCAATTATTTCCTTCGGCATTGATGCTTCGGGCCCAATTTTAAAGTTGTTGCGTGAGCGCTCTGTTTGTGCTCCCCAGTATTTGTCGGCAGGTACCTGTACCTCGCCCATGGTATCATGTTCAATTCTGAAACTCATAAGGATGTGTTTTTGCAGCCCCAAAGTTAGGGTTTTATCCTATGTGAGTAACCCCTGTACAGGTAAACTTTTTATAACAATTTATCGGGCAGAAAGCCCAATACCTAAAACTGGCGCGGATTGGTATTAAACCAGGTTTGAAAAGCAGGCAAGGCATCCTTATGGTCATCAAACCATTTCAGGTTTTCATCTTTATAGGCCGAAAAACTAACGTAGCGTGTAAACGCAGGCATATTGGTGGTTTTGGCCAGGGCCGCGAAATAGTCGATATACCCGCTTTTAAAAAATCCCCCATCTCTCGGATCTGTTTGCTTTTCGCTCGCAAGCTCAAATGCCGATTTTAAAAGTTCCTGCAGTTGCTCAACAGGTGCCAGGTTTTTACCAATAACATTCGCTGCCGAAAGTTGCAGCGCCATGTTCGAGAGGGAGTTTTCATCTTTGGCATCTAAGCTTGATGCCGATAAAGTGATATTGAAGTTTTTTTCGTCCTTTTTGGTAACCCCGGAGGTCAGCAGGTCTTGTAAACGTATAAATGCTGCCTCTGCACGATCGCCCGATGGTTCGAGCAGCAGGAAGCTACTAAAGCCTAATATGGCTTTCATTTTTTTATTTTGCTCGGCATTTATCGTGGCATATAACCATTGGCTGCCTGGATGTTTCGCATCCAAAGTAACACCTCTAATGGCACAATCTTCGGCCTCTCTGTATTTTTTTAAACGTAAGTATAAAATACCCAGGTTATAACGCAAGCGCGCGTGATCGGGTTTTTCGGCTATACCCAGGTTATAGGCCTTAATGGCTTCATCCGGTTTGCCCTGTAAATCGTAAATATTACCCAGCATCTCATACGCTTCATATTTGGATGCACCGGGCGATTTAATTATAATTTCTATATAGGGAATAGCCTCGGCCATTCTATCTGATGAATACAAGGTATAAGCCAGTTCATAATCTGCCTGCAAGTTGTCGGGCTCTACTTTTAGGGCTTCTTTGTATTTGGCTATCGCTTCGTCGTATTTCTGCTCGTCGTGCAATTTTATGCCTTCCTGTACCAGTTCTTTAGCTGTTTGGGCGGTAGTTTGCGCTATTGCGAATGTAGTGCCGAAAAGCACAATAAGGATTGTAGCTTGAATAATGCGATAGAGGTTTCTCATGCCTTAAATGTAAATACAGGTTTTTAAATAAACAATGGTGCAACGTGTATTTGAGAAAATATTTGTGAAATAGTGTGCTGTTATTTTTATGGTGATTATCAGCAATATTCAACATCAACTCAATGTTAATAATATTTAAAAACAATTGTTATTTACCTGATGTATAATTTCTATTTTTCGCCCTCGTTTTATCGAGGGATATATTTTATATGAGATTAGTGTTTAAAAACGTTTCCGCATTTACCGCCGCCCTGCTTTTATTAGCATCCTGTTCATCAAACAAAAACAAAACCGACCAGCAAAAAAAGGCCGAAATAGCCTTTGATACCACCGCGCTTTTAAAATACGACCCTAAAAACGAGGATAAAAATATTGATGCCGTTATGAACGATCTGCATAAGCATCGTGGTTTTAACGGCAACGTGCTGGTAGCTAAAAAGGGAAAGATAGTTTACGAGAAATCTTTCGGGTGGGCTAATTACCTCATCCGCGATAGCCTGGAGTTAAGCTCGAAGTTTGAACTGGCCTCGGTAACCAAAACCATGACGGGTACCGCCATTTTGATGTTGCTGGAAGAAGGTAAGCTAAAGCTCGATCAGGATGTAAAAGAGTTTTTCCCGAACTTTCCTTATACCGGTGTTACCATCCGCTTGCTGCTTACGCACCGCTCGGGTATGATGAACTATGTTTATTTTGTTGATGATTTGTACCGCAAGCAACACCTCGATCAGCGGAAGGGCCTTACCAATGCCCAGGCAATGGAGCTGATTGCAGAATACAAGCCCAATCCTTTCAATAAACCTAACGCCCGCTTTTTGTACAACAACTCCAACTATATGGTATTAGGCGCTATTATTGAAAAGGTAAGCGGTAAGCCTTATGCCGAGTTTATGAAAGAGAACGTTTTTAAACCGGCGGGCATGTCGCACACGGCAGTGTATTCAAAAGCGGTGTACGAAAAAATTCCGGTGGATGTGGTTGGGCATGACAGGGGCCAGTGGCGTTATTCGGTAGCGCAAAACTTTTTAGATGGCCCTGTGGGCGATAAAGGTATTTACAGCACCGTTGCCGACCTGTTCCTATTCGACCGTGCTTTACGCGCGGGCAAGCTACTTCAACAAAAAACGCTCGACTCGGCCTACGTACCCCGCAACCCGATGCTGCATGGCCACTTTAGTTATGGCTACGGCTGGCGTACTTTTGATGCCCCGGGGCAAAAGGTAGTATACCATACCGGTTGGTGGCATGGTTTCAGGCACATATATTTGCGCGATCTTAAAAACGATGTAACCATTGTGTTGTTATCAAACTTAGCCAATGGCAGCTTGCTTAAACTGGACGACCTGTTTAAAGCGGCGGGCATGCCGATAGTGCGTAAAAGCGCGTATAACGGTAACGGCGATAACACAGAGGATTAATTAAAAACACAAGCACCATGTTTGATAAATTATTTGAAGCCCAGCAAAAAGCCGGCGAAGTAAAGAAAAGATTAGACGGTATCACCGTAACCGGCACAGCCGAAGGCGGCAAGATCACCGTTACCGCTAACGGTAATAAGGTGATACAATCCATCACCATTGCGGATGAATTTTATAAAGAAGCCGATAAAGAGGAACTGGAAGAGTTGCTGCAGTTAGCAGTTAACAAAGCCCTTGAGCAAGCCGAAAACGTAAGCCAAAGCGAAATGGCCGCCATGACCAAAGAAATGCTTGGCGGCATGGGCGGTTTGTTTGGCCAATAAGCGATTATAAAGATTCTTTAACAACAGAAAAGCCCGGACAATGTCCGGGCTTTTCTGTTGTTTGGCGGCATTACATTTTTGAAGTAGTATCCTTCATTTTCATGTCGGTACTATCTTTCATGTGATGCTTTTTCATCTTTTTCTTGTCTTTCTTCACTTTCTTGGTGGTATCCTGTTGCATAGTAGTTGTTGGTACGCCCGCCGCGTAAATGCTGCCGAAAGAGAAAGCCCCGAGAGCTAACATACAAAGTGTCTTTTTCATGGTGGTTGGTTTTTAGTAGTTTAGTTACTATATCTACAGATTAACCCATCCGATAGTTTTTTAATTTTTGAAAAATCCGGGTTTTATAAAATTTGTCATTGCGAGGAGGAATGATGAAGCAATCTCGTCGTATACAGAGCAGACTTGAATAGCTACGTGATTGCTTCGTACCTCGCAATGACAAATTGAAGAATTGAGTAAAACAAAAAACGGCGAAGTATTAAATACTTCACCGTTCCAATCAGTTAAGAAAGAGTCTTATATCACAGTACCATTAGGTATAATAGCGTTCTTTTTAACTACTACAATACCATCTTGCACGGTATAGGTGCCAAAGTCGCCGTCGGGTAGTATGCCGGCGCAGTTAATGGTTACATTGTTGCCTATGTAAGCATTTTTATCGATGATGGAGTTTTTGATGCAGCATCCGTCGCCGATACCCATAATAGGTGAATCGGCTATACGCGAAGCCTCAATTTGTTCCAGTGTTTGGTAGTTATCGCTACCCATAACATAACAATTCTCAACTTCGGTATCGAAACCTATGCGGGTACGGATACCGATGATAGAGCGCTTAATATGCTTGGCGTTAATAATGCAACCATCGGCCACAATGGCTTTCTCCATCAGTGTACCTGATATTTTCGACGGCGGCAACATGCGCGCACGGGTAAATATGCTGTTCTTATCAAACAGGTTAAACTGCGGAATATCGTCGGTTAAGCCCAGGTTGGCATCAAAGAAAGATGGGATGGTACCGATATCTGTCCAATAGCCTTCGTACTGGTAGCTAACCACCTTATGATCCGTAATTGATTGCGGGATGATCTCTTTACCAAAATCTGGGTGATCGGTATTTTGCAGGATATCAAACAACAGCTTGCGGCTGAAGATGTAGATACCCATCGATGCCAGGTAATAACGGCCTTGCGCGGCCATTTCATCGCTTACCTCTGATGCCCAGCTTTCAAAATCCTTCTTCGGTTTTTCGATAAAGGAAGTGATGAGGTTGTCTTCATTGGTTTTCAGGATACCGAAGCCCGGTACATCATTAGCATGTACAGGAATTGTAGCGATAGAAATATCAGCCTCTTTTTCAATGTGCTGATCTATCATCGCCTGAAAATCCATCTGGTACAGCTGATCGCCGGAGAGGATGAGCACATAATCAAACTCATGCACGGCCAAATGGTGCAGGCTCTGCCTCACCGCATCAGCAGTTCCCTGGAACCACGATACGCTGGACGGGGTTTGCTCGGCCGCTAAAATGTCAACAAAGGCCTCATCAAAGCTACTGAAGTGGTAGGTGTTTTTGATGTGCTTGTTGAGCGATGCCGAGTTAAACTGCGTAAGCACGTAGATACGGTTAATACCCGAGTGCAGGCAGTTTGAAATAGGGATGTCAACCAACCGGTATTTACCAGCAATAGGTACAGCCGGTTTTGAACGCGTAGCGGTTAGTGGTGATAATCGGCTGCCCTGGCCGCCGCCAAGTACAATGGAAATTACTCTTGATGTCATACAGAAGCTGTTAATTGGTCATACAGGTTTTTATATTCTTTAGCTGATCGGTCCCACGAAAAATCGAGTGACATCATCCTTTTACGCAATTGTAATAAGTGAGGGGTATTTTGGTACAGTTCGAGCGCACGGCCTATCGAATAGCAAATATCATCAACGCTGGCATTATTAAAACGGATACCATAGCCGCCTTCGTCACCAAAATCTATCACGGTATCTTTTAAACCGCCTGTGCTGCGCACCATTGGCAGCGTGCCGTACCGTAACGAGTACATTTGATTAAGACCGCAAGGTTCCACGCGCGATGGCATCAGCAGGAAATCGGCCCCGGCGTATATTAAATGCGCCAATGCTTCATCGTAACCAATAAACACCGCGTAATTATCCGGGAATTTATCTTTAAGCGCGGCTAAGGCAAGTTCCATATCCTTATCGCCCGCTCCAAGCATTAAAAAATTAACCTTGCCGGGGTGTTCGTACAAGCTACGCTCAAAAGCGGCAGCCAGCAGGTCGGCACCTTTTTCGCCTACCAGCCTGCCAATAAAGGTGATCAGCGGTAACTCGGGCGACAGGCCGAAACGTGTGCAAAGCGCTTCTTTGTTTTTCTTTTTACCGGCGGCAGCGCGTGTTGTGTTATACTTTCCGGCTATCATTGCGTCGGCAGCGGGGTTCCATACTTCGGTATCAATACCGTTGAGTATGCCCTGGCCTTTGTGCCCTTCTATATAAAACAGGTATTCGAGCCCGTTCGATTGTATGGTAAGTTCGTTCAAATAACTCGGCGACACCGTGGTGTAGCGTGCGCAGCATTTAACAGCTGCGGCTAAAGGGTTAAGTCCGCCGGCCCAATCAAGCAAGCCGGTTTTGGTTAGGTCGAGCTCCGGGAGGTAATTCAATTTTTCCCAGCTGAACGAACCGTGGTATTGCCCGTTATGAATGGTAAATACGGTAGGTATATTGGCCAATCGTTTATACGAATTGGAGTTTTGCATTAAAAACGGCACTAAACCCGAGTGATGATCATGGCAATGGATGATGTCGGGCGTTTGGCCGCTCCAGTTTATCCAATCGAGAAAAGCGATTTGGTAGGCGATGAACTGATCGGTTTCATCGGGATAGCAGTACACCTCCTGCCTGTCGAGCAGGCCGGGTATACGCACCAAAAATAGCTCAAAACCCAGTACGTTGGTTTTCTCTTTCAGTATCTCAAAATACAAGCGGCGATCGCCCAATAAGGTAAGGCCCTGAAAAACAATATCAAATTCGTGCTGCTGTGTAAACTTACGATCGTAATACGGTAAAACAACAGCAGCCTGTAAGCCGGCCAGTACCTGGTATTTAGGTAAGGCGCCTACAACATCGGCAAGGCCGCCAACCTTGGCGACAGGATAACACTCGGCACTTAAATGGAATATTCTCATTTCAGGTTATAATTCGGCATAAGTTAGTAACATTTAGCCTTAATTAACAACCACCCGAATAATAAAATGTGTTGATTTTTGTAAAATAATTTAGGGTGCGATTTGGTAACCGGGGTTTAAAATAAAGTAAATATTGGAATGGTAAAAGAAGGGCAGCATCGTAAATAAAAGCTCAAGATAACGCGAGTATAATTGCGAAATATTTATTTGCAGGGGAGATGCAAAGATGATAGGAATTTTTAAAAACAGGCGCTCAAAAGGCACGTCATTGCTGTAAGGGTTATGTAATTCGGTAACAGAATTAGCTTTTATTTTTTGTTGTTTAGGGAGGCCATATCGATAGGTTTTTTACCATTAATACCTTGATGAGGTCTTTCCCAATTATAATAAAC
>NZ_BAABFT010000005.1:0-493292 GCF_039541195.1 Mucilaginibacter gynuensis | reverse complement strand
AGCAGCCGATCAGCTATTGACCGATGTCGCTGAAAACGACGTGAACTATAAAGCTTCAGAAGAAGCCTAACCTAATCCCAATACATAAGATAATGGCAACAAAAAAAGTCACCGGGAAAGGTGAAGATAAAACCGCCGATACAAAAAATGTTAACAAAGGCACGCAACCCGTTAACGATAAGATAGAAAACCTCGCTCCCCATACCGCGGATAGTACGGGTGAGTTTATGACCACCAATACAGGTTTGAAGATCAATGATGATCAAAATTCTTTAAAGGCGGGCGACCGCGGGGCGACCTTGCTGGAAGATTTTATACTGCGTGAAAAGATTACGCACTTTGACCACGAACGTATTCCGGAAAGGGTAGTGCATGCCCGTGGTTCGGGCGCCCATGGTGTGTTCAAAGTTTATGAATCGCAGTCAGCTTTAACCAAGGCCTTGTTTCTGAACGATACCGCAGCAGAAACGCCAGTGTTTGTTCGCTTCTCTACGGTGGCCGGTTCAAAAGGCTCGACCGACCTTGCGCGTGATGTGCGTGGTTTCGCCGTACGTTTTTATACGCAGGAAGGGAACTTTGACCTGGTAGGCAATAATATGCCGGTATTCTTTATACAGGATGCTATTAAATTCCCGGACCTGATTCATGCGGTTAAACCGGAACCGGATAACGAAATTCCGCAGGCGGCTTCGGCGCATGACACCTTCTGGGACTTTATTTCCCTGACACCCGAATCTTCCCACATGATCATGTGGGCGATGAGCGATCGCGCGTTGCCGCGCAGTTACCGCATGATGGAAGGTTTTGGCGTGCATACTTTTCGTTTTGTAAACGCCGAAGGCGTAGCCAGCTTTGTCAAATTTCACTGGAAGCCCCTATTGGGCGTACACGCTGTGGCCTGGGACGAGGCGCAGAACATCTCGGGTAAAGACCCGGATTTCCACCGCCGCGACCTGTGGAATGCCATCGACAGCGGTGCTTTCCCGGAATGGGAACTGGGTGTACAGATCGTGCCGGAAGAAGATGAGTTCAAGTTCGAGTTCGACCTGCTCGACCCGACCAAGCTGATTCCCGAAGAACTGGTGCCGGTTCAACTTATCGGAAAAATGACACTGAACCGTAACCCGGATAACTTCTTTGCTGAAACAGAACAAGTGGCTTTTCACTTAGGGCATATTGTACCCGGCATCGATTTTAGTAACGACCCATTGTTACAGGGCAGGCTGTTCTCTTATACAGATACCCAGCTGACCCGTTTGGGCGGCCCGAATTTTCAGGAGATCCCGATCAATCGGCCAATCGTGCCCGTACATAATAACCAGCGTGACGGCTTTATGCGTCAGACCATCAACAAAGGTAAGACCAGTTACAGTCCGAACGCCATCTCTGGTAATGACCCAAGGCAAGCCAAAGAAGCCGAAGGCGGTTTTGTAAGCTATCCTGAACGTATTTCCGCCAGTAAAGTACGGGCAAGAAGCAAAAGCTTTTTTGATCACTTCAGCCAGGCCAGGTTATTTTTTAACAGCCAGTCGGAACCGGAAAAGAACCATATTACCGACGCTTTGAGTTTTGAACTGGGCAAAGTAAAAACCGTGGCTATCCGGGAGCGCATGCTGGTGGTACTGGCACAGATCGATAAAGGTTTGGCAGCAGCAGTTGCTTATGCTTTGGGCATACATATCCCGGAGAATCTGGCTGAGCAGTTGAACCAGAACATCCCGGCAGATGGCGACCCGGCAGATTATGCTTCTTTGCAGGTAGAAAGTTCTTTGGCGCAATCACCGGCACTTAGCATGGCGAACACCGTAAAAGATTCCATTCAAACGCGTAAGGTCGCTATACTGGCTGCAGACGGCGTTAATGAAAAATCATTAACAGCTGTAAAAACAGCTATTGAAGCCGCTGGCGGTGTGATTGAAGTGATCGCGCCGCGCCTGGGATTTATTACGGCTGATAATGATGCTAAGATCCATGTGGATGAAAGTTTACTGGGTGCAGCATCCGTGCTATTTGACGCAGTCTATGTGCCCGGCGGTACCAATAGCGTCGCCACACTGGAGGCGGACGCAGATGCGGTGCATTTCCTGAATGAAGCCTTTAAACATTGTAAAGCCATTGCCGCAGACAGTGATGCGGCGCAGGTATTGGAAGCGACATACTTCAGTAAGAAATTGCCTGAAGACTATAGCGAAGAAACCGTACTTACAGAGGGTATCCTGGTCGGCGATGACGCTAAGAAATTAGCCACCTTATTTATAAAGACCATAGCTCAGCACCGTTTTTGGGAGCGCGAGAAACCGAGAAAAATCCCGGCATAACTAACCTGCCAAAAAGCCGCTCCTGTTTCAGGGGCGGCTTTTTATTTATGCTAATAGCGAGAGTGCTTCCTGATTGCCCTGCTGCGCCGCCAGATCAGTAACCGACAGACCACGTGTATCAACAATAGTTTTATCGGCACCATGCCCGACTAACAGTCGCACCAGATCATTTCTGCCGAACATGGCTGCAAACATTAGGGCCGTGCCGCCATTGCCATGCTGGAGGTTCAGATCGGCACCGTGACCGATCAGCAAATCGGCGATATCAGGATAGCCCTTGAAGGCAACACCCATCAATGCGGTATTACCGCCGTTATCAGCCGCGTTAACATCCGCACCATTTTCCAGCAGCAGCTTTGCAGCCTCATACTGGTTATTATAACAAGCTATGATCAGCGGTGTATAACCTTTTTCATCACGTGCGTTTATATCTGTTTGCTGGTTTAATAATCCTTTGATCACGGGCACTTCGCCTTTGCGGGCTGCATGTATTAGTACGTCGTTGTAATTGGTCATTTGTTAGCTTTTACATTCAAAGGCACAACCGTACATAATGTTTTAAAGAATAGACTCTTTGTTGTTACCAGTCTTTAAGAAATCTTGAGCTTTGGTTAGATGCAAGTTCATAAACTGACGAACAATTGCAAAATCAAACTGTTACCCAAGCATGAATAATAGGATGATAATGGCGGCTGCCATTGCCGCTTTGGCCGTTGTTGGCTGCAATAACCCCAAGACTAAACAGGATAAATCCCGGCAGGATACGACTAAAAGCAATTCCGTTGCACCGGTTTCGCAAAACGCGATGACGTTGCCGGCGCTGGATGCGCTGTTTTATGATAAAGAATTTAGCGCTTCTTTAAAATCGCAATTAGGGTTAACCGCTTCCGAGATCGGGAAACTCAAGGCCACGGCGCATACTTCAGTACGCGATTTAAGCGAAGATGGGGTGGATGCAGGTTCGGCAAAAGCGGCTACGGAAACTTACGAGCAAAAAATCAAAGAGATTATCGGCGAAGCGAAAGCACAGCAATTGCTGCAATTAGTGAATGACCGTTATAGTAAAGGTTTGGAAGGGCTGGCACCGACCCAACCGAACTTCGTCCCGAAAGATACCCGGATCGTTGTTAATGCGCCTGCATTCCGTTTAGATGTTTTTCAGGATGGCAAACTGGTTAAAACCTACCGGGTGGGAATTGGTTACCCGGAGTTTCCATTGCCTACGGGCATGCGGAGCGCGGATACGCTCATTTTTAACCCAAGCTGGACACCGCCCGATGAACCCTGGGTAAGAGGTAAGTTCGCACCGGGCCGGAAGGTATCCGGAGCCAATGAAGATAATCCTTTAGGCGCGGTCAAAATACCTATCGGGATGCCTTCATTGATCCACGGCGGCAAGCCGTTGGAGAAAATTGGCAATTTCGCGTCACATGGTTGTGTGGGCATGACCAATAAACAAGTGCAGGATCTTACAGCATTAGTAGCGCAGTTAGGTGGCTCAGAATTGACGGCCGCAGCTATCAGCCAATTGCGGAAAGCAGGAAATACCAAATCGGTTAAACTCAAAAACCGTGTACCTGTAGACCTTCGCTATGAAACCATTGTGGCTGAAAACGGCGCTTTGCATATTTACCGGGATGTGTATGAACGGGGCACGAACACGCTGGAAAACGCGAAAGCCATTCTGAAGATTTATGGCGTTGATTACAATGGACTAACTGAACAGGAAAAGAGCGATCTTGACAGTGTCCTGAAAGAGATGAACCGGGATGCCAAAGGCAATGCCATTGCCGCGGACAGTCTGCCGGAAACAAAAGACGGCGTACCGGCGAGCAAGATCGCCCGCTCCAATAAGGGAAAAGTGAACAGGCGCGTACAAGGAGAAAAAGAAACACAGGTGATGATCACAGCTTTACAACGCAAAGGTTACCCGGCAGCGGTGACGCTGGATAGTGGTAATTAATGGTCGTTTGCGTTTCAAACTGTTCTGTTTTCCGGATCAGCAAGTCGTTTTTAAGCGTACCTGCCTTCAAAATTTAAATGGTATGTGAATTGTACAAGGTGAGGTAGCTATTTATTTAAAACAATAACACTATGAGATCATTATTGTATATCATCGCCGTCATCCTAATCATTGGGTGGGCCATCGGAACTTTCGCTTATGCGGCAGGTAGTTTAATTCACGTGTTACTGGTTATCGCCATTATTTCTATTGTATTGGGTGTATTGCGCAGAGATACCACCACAATATAAAACAACGACGCGTTGTATTTAAAACCCGGCCATTGCAGGCCGGTTTTTTTTGTTTTAAAAGCTATTCCCGTCATGTTTATTCTTTAAGGTTTAAAAGCGATAAAATGGTCGGAACTGAGAGGAACACCAAGCAAATATTATTTGCAATATCGTCAACAAAAAACACTGGTTGCCGAGTATTTGCCAATTTCGGACGATGCCGTAAAATTAATGGGAATGAGGGGTTGCGAAGATGAAGAAATGTTTAAAAACCTGCCTTATTCATCCATTCGTATTTTCTTGGTAAAATGGCTCGCTAAGGCAGGGATCAAAAAAAATAATACATTCCATTGTTGCTGACATACTTATGCAACGTTACAACTTGAGTTTGGAACGGATGTTTACACCGTTTCTAAGATGCTTGGCCATAAACATATTAAAACAACGCAGGTTTATGCTAAGGTGGTGGACAAACAGAAAAATCAAACTGTAAACAAAATCAAGGTGAATATAGGTGAATTAAATACCATTATATAGATAGCAGTCTTCTAACAACAAAAGTGCTGCAGTATATGGTACTTGCAGCACTTTTTTTATAATGACATGTGATACTCAAAAAATTATTATTCCTATATAAAGTCCTGCTACTAAGTAAATCTTTATATAGGTATAATGGTCTATAATATTTGATTTGAAGTTCCGTATCAATTACGGCATACCCGCACCGCCTGTTGAACCATATATCTGCCCGGTCGCGTAACTGGCATCACTGGCGGCTAACTGAACATAAATTGAAGCCAGTTCCACAGGTTGTCCAGGTCGGCTCATTGGTGTTTGCCCGCCGAACATTTTTAATTTTTCCATCGTCGCGCCGCCGCTAACTTGTAATGGTGTCCAGATAGGACCCGGCGCAACACCGTTCACCCGAATACCTTTGGGTGCTAACTGCTTTGCCAAAGAGCGCACATAGTTGGTGGTCGCAGCCTTTGTCTGCGCATAATCATACAAATCTGGCGTAGGATCCGTAGCCTGTTCCGAAGTAGTACCGATGATTGCCGAACCAGGAGGCAAATGCGGTAAAGCAGCTTTGATGATCCAAAACGGAGCATAGATATTCGTTTTCATTGTCCAGTCGAACTGTTCCGTAGAAATATCTAATATAGAAGCATGGCTTTGCTGCCGTCCGGCATTACTGACCACTATATCTAACCCTCCCAAAGCTTTTATAGCATCTTCCACCAGTTTCTTACAGAAACTCTCCTCACGTAGATCGCCTGGAATAGCAATAGCTTTTACCCCTGCTGCTTTCATCAGCGCGATCACTTCCTGCGCATCCGGTTCTTCTGTGGGGTAATAGTTGATAACTACATCCGCACCCTCGCGGGCATAGGCGATAGCTGCTGCTCTACCCATACCGGAATCACCACCGGTGATCAATGCTTTACGGCCTTTTAAACGCCCCGAACCCTTGTAGCTTGTTTCGCCGTGATCAGGCTTAGGATCCATTTTACTGGCCAACCCAGGCCATTCCTGCGATTGCTCTTTAAATGGTGGTTTAGGGTATTTGGTCGTCGGGTCTTCTAATTTTACGTTGTCCATAACTTTATCGTTTACAGCACCAAAAACCGGTGCTACTGCGGCAGTTGCAATGGCCGTACCTAACCCGGCGACTGCCTGCCGCCGGGTGATTTTATTTTCGTCGTTCATTGCTGATATTTAAGCACCAAGTTCTTTTAATATGCGGCTGGTGATCGCTACGTGTTCTTTGAAAACTGCCAGCGATAAAGTAGCCAAATGCCTGCCCTGGTTTTCTGCAGCTCCGGCCAGCTTTCCTTTACTGATATAATTTTGTGCTAAGTCGCGTAAAAATTCGTGGTTTTCTAATTGAGCCTTGATATAGATCTTATCAAATTCAGGACCGGCGGGTGTTGATTTGATTTTTTCTAACGTGGCTTTCGCTTTAGCGTCCATCGGCGGTACTGCTGTGCCTAAGTCTTTCAGCACACCGGTAACGGCTATTGCCTCACCCAACTCAAAACCGGCAAATTCTTTGGCGTTTTTGTTGGTAGCTTTATTAACAGCGATCTGGCTGGTGGCCAGAGATAGTTCGGCCGGGCCGATCACACCCATGCGAAATTCTTTTTCATTGGCAGCCATCGGGCTGCCGGGGGCAAGGCCTGCTTCCGCGTTAAAAGATTGCAGCAAACTTCCTGCTAAGGTTAAGCCCGCGCTCATTGCAACAGACTTTTTGATGAAGTCACGTCGTGGTGAAGTGTTGTTTTCCATGGTTGTTATTTTTATAAATTTTCTGAACTGGTATGATACTGATGTACTTTGTGAACGGATAGCCATTCACTGATATAAGCCGCTACTTCTTCCCATCCTTGCTGGCCGCAGATCCAGTGGCTACGGTTGTCAAATGATTTAAATTCGCTAATACTCACCTCATCAGTATAGGCTTTTGCATTGCGTTCATTCAGCTCGTAAGGAATGATCTGATCTTCCACGCCACCGATAAATAATAGCGGCGCGTGTGGCAGATCCAAATCTATCTGACCTGCTTCGCCCATGCAATCGCGCAATACATTGCGGCTGTCATGCGTAGCTGTATCATTATAAGCTAATTCAGTTTCCGCGTCAGACATCGTATTACAGAACGAGCCATGGAAGCTTTCCAGGTCCATAAAGAATGGCTCGTTACCTTTAAATGGGTTGGCGATCAGGGCGCTGTTTTTCATAAAGCCCCAATCAAAGGCCAGCATGGCATTTGGTGCAACCGAATCAATTGGGACGCCGATATTAACAATGCCTTTTTGCACTAACAATTGCGTAATCAGGCCGCCAACAGAATGACCGATTACGATCGGTTTTTCAGGCAGCGAAGTCACTACGCGCTCCATTTCGTCAACAATGGTTTGCAGTTCGAGATCACCCAAGCCCGCAGGCGGATCGTTACGCAATTCGGTAGGATCTCCTGTGTGCAAAGGCCACGCGGGAGCTATACAGTTGTAACCTTTTTCTGTAAAATAGGCAATCCATTTTTCCCAGCTCTTGGGGTTTTGGAACATGCCATGTATAAATACGATGCTTTTCATAGGATGATGTTTCTTTTATTTTTCAGTTGGTTTTTGTTGTTCGTAAAGCTGGTGCGCGACTGCGCTATCCGGCAATAAGTTAGCGGCATGTACTTCCACGCTGTTCTTCCAACCGGCAATCACCCGATCTTTACCGGCCATCAGCGCTTCATAACCTTCTTTGGCTACATCAGCGGGGTCAGCCATAGCCGATTTATCCTGTACCACCTTGCTATCATTCATACCGGCTTTGTTAAAGAAATCGGTATCCGTCACGCCGGGCATCAGCGCGGTAAGCGTTACGCCGCTGTCTTTCACTTCTTCACGGACAGCCGTGGTAAAGGACAGCACAAAGGCTTTGGTCGCATGGTAAACCGCTTGCCATGGCCCAGGCAACTTGCCAGCCACGGAGCCAAGGTTTAATATCTTACCATCACCACGGGATACCATTTCTTTTAAGAAATGTTTTGTCAGGATAACCGTAGCGCAAATATTCAGATGAACAATTCCCAGTTCGCGTTCCAGTTCATTTTCGGTAAACAAACCATAAACTCCCTGGCCTGCATCGTTAACCAGTACATCGATCGGTGTAGTGATCTCTTCACATAGCGATTTGACCTCTTCCATTTTGGATAGGTCTTTAGCGATGGTTTGTATATTAACACCATAGTTGAGTTTAAATTCCTGCGCCTTGTTATCCAGTTCTGCCTGGGTGCGGGCTACAATGATCAGATCATATTTGTCTGCCGCAAATAATTTGGCCAGTTCATAGCCAATACCATTGGTCGCGCCGGTGATCAGCGCTGTTTTTTGATATTCCATTAGTTTTCTATTTTAACAGGTTCACTTTCGATTTCTTTGCGTTGTTCCCAAGGTTTCAGCACAACTTTCACACAGTCTTCTTCTTTTTTATTGAAGATGTCGTAGCCATGGGTTACTTCGCTCAATGGCAGTGTGTGGGTAATGATGTCATCCAGAACCACTTTTTCGGTTTTTACCAATTCAATAAGGTGGTCGACATAATTTAACACTGGCGCCTGGCCCATTTTAAGGGTGATTCCTTTATCAAACAGGCGATGCAGCGGGAAATTATCATAGGTAGAACCATATACGCCCATAATAGATACTGTTCCCATCCGGCGGACAGCTTTAAAAGCCATATCCAGTACTTTCATGCTGCCTACTTCAAAATTGATCAGCGCTTTCGCTTTGTCGGCGATGTTACGTTCCGGCTCGAAGCCTACCGCATCTACACAAACATCGGCACCGCGTCCACCGGTCATCGCGCGAATAGCCTCGACTACATCCACTTCGTCGGGATTCAGGGTTTCTACTTTATTCACCGCTTTGGCTTTCTCCAAACGGTAATTCAGCGGATCGATAGCGATCACACGGCTGGCACCATTTAACCACGCGGCTTTTTGCGCCATCAACCCAACCGGGCCGGAACCAAATATGGCGACTACTTCGCCACCTTTTAATTGTGCCCAGTCAATTGCTGACCAGCCCGTAGGGAAAATATCGGTCAGGAAAAGCACCTGTTCATCGGTCATGTTCTCTGGTACTACGCGAGGACTGATGTCCGCATAAGGAACCCTCACATATTCTGCCTGCCCACCGGAATAACCTCCGTACAGATCGGTGTAACCAAACAAAGCCGCGCCCTTCTGATCGGCCATATCGCCGTTGGGCCCGTAATGCTTATAATTAGAATTTTCGCAGGCAGGCGAAGCTTCATGTTGGCAGAAGAAACAATGCCCGCAGGAGATCGGGAACGGAACCACTACGCGGTCGCCCTTTTTTAGGTTTTTAACGCCTTTGCCCACTTCTTCGACAATACCCATAAACTCGTGGCCCATCACCATTGGTTTAGGCTGCGGTACACCGCCGCTCAGGATGTGCAGGTCAGAACCACAGATCGCGGTAGAAGTAACTTTTAAGATAACATCCGTGTCCTGTTCCAGGCGCGGATCTTCAACGGTATCATAGCGGATATCGCCGGGTTTGTGAAATACTGCTGCTTTCATAAATAGATCTTTTGATGTGCAAGGGCAACAGGTTACCGAACTTATAGTTTCAGTATTTTAAATTAAAGTTTATATTTTTTACTATTTATTAAATTGTGAAACATATTCCTTTGTGCCGAGTTATACATCACAGAAAAAATCGGCTACCCAGATTTAGCTTTGCCCTTTCGATTAATTTCGACTAAGCACAAATTCATAGTAATGGGTAAAAGATTTGCTGCGAGGACTGGCCAACCTATTTGGAGAAAAATAATAGGATTAGTATCCGCGAAGATGATCGCGCGAAATTCAAGGTTTATGAAGATTTGTATCAGGTAAGGATTTACAGGCTGTAAAACGAATATGGCGCCGAGATTTGTTTTTCGGAGCAATATTTTACGGTAGATTAATTGGGAATGGTAAAATAAAAATGCTATCCTTCAACTTTTTCGCAAACCAAATAATATTTTTTTATCGCCGATAGCTTCCTCTACATTGGTTTCAAAATAAAATTGAGAATAGTTAACTATTTTAAACCCAACATTCTGCCTTAGCCATTTTTTGAAAAAAATTACAAGTATCGAAAAATAATGCTTAACTCGCAAAGTTATCCACACCCCAGGTAACAGGATAGTGCCAAAAATGACCTGAATTTAGGTCGAAAAAATTGTTTCTAATTTGGTGCTGAAATCTCATAAACTACTGATAATCAGATATGAATTACTTTATGCATAGGGTAAATAACTGATTTTCAATAACTTGCATTAAGTGTCATAGACGTAGGTTATCTCTCAATCGATAACTAAATAGCATTAAATGACACTAAATGTTACAAAACACTACAATTTTAGGGAGATACAACGACTGATATCTTTGCGATGATTTGTTGGGGCGGGTAGTAATGTGGATAATTAAATTGTGGAAGTTTAAAATACATGTGTTCAAATTTCACCATCCAAAGAAAATGTGTGCATTGTAAACGAACATCCGATGCTAAAACCACTGTCACCCGATTTTGCGGCAAGCGAAATATGCGATCAGAAACGGTCGATGAATTTTCTATCGAAAGTATACCTGAGAAACAACTTAAGCAACGCCTTGGGGATGATGACTTTATAGTTTTGCGATCGGTTGGTGGCAACGGGGGACAAAAAATATGCGATCTCGATCGAGCCTTTTATCAAGGTGCCGTTATGTCGCCACTCAGATCAAAACCTTACTCTTGTTCAGGGGGCAGTGCCCGAAGGTCGATCTTTGCCTGGCATTCTGTCTTTTAAACTAATGCCGTCAAACGGAGCGGCGAAAGGTACTCGGATTAAGACCACAATGTTTCTTAAAAAACCTGCTGAATACGAACTGGTCGCTGAAGTTCAACGTTTCTGCGATATGAGCGATCGGCATCCCCGACTCATTTAAAAGCACCTTTGCCTCGACAATCAGCATTTCATCTATCAGATCCCCCGCTGTTTTACCGGTAAGTTCCCGGGTAGCGGTCGTCAGGTATTTGGGCGTGATATTTAACATATCAGCATAAGCCTGAACACTTTTTTCGTCTTTAAACTTCTTGCTTACAAGTTTAAGGAACTGGTGCACGATGTGTTCCTTTCGGCTACCGGACACCACATATGGCTTTGCCACTTTCTGATATAATGCGCCGACCTCGAAAATAAGTGCGGAAAAAAGGTGCCGCAAAATATCTTCAGCATAAAATGTGTTAGTCCGGGTATGTTTGATCTTTAACCCGAGCGCGGTAAGTTGTGTTACAATCAATTCGAACTGATCTTCTCGGAGTTCCACCACCGGATCAATGATGCCGGACAAATAATCGAACGCCTCAGCGGTCTTCGACGGCAGCGCTGAATTTAAAAGGTAGTCATTGGAAAATAGCAGATTGATGGCCTTGCAATCCGGTGTCACGGTCCCGAAATGACGGATCATATTGGATGTGAACAATACCAGATCATTCTTTTTTAATGTATAATCCAGCAAATTGATCTTCACATTTACCTGTCCTGCGGTTATTAAATGTACGGAATTATGATCAGAACGATAGGGCGAAAGAGCCGATATATCCATCTCTTCAGCATCGGTATCGAACACGTATAACCCATTACATGTTGTATTGATATCCAACCGGGACCGTAAAATATCTATCGTTAATTTCTCAATCGTCTGTTTCCTCTTTTTCATAGTACTTAATAGGCACTATCGTAAATATTTAATCATCAATACAACACGATAGAGTTCAAAAGATAGTGATTATTTGTCAAATGCGGCCTGATCAGCCATTTTTTAGTAGGGAGATCTGAACATATTTAGGCCGTATCCGGCCATGTTCCGGCATGTTGATATACCCGAGATTTGTAATGTAATTAAAACAAACGCCATGAATCTGCAACAAACATCTGTAAACAGATATATCATCAACTGGTTCCTGATGGTGATAACATCTTTCACCTGGCTGCGTGTATTCCCGATCCCTGTTAGTCTTTTGACAGGTATTCCGGTTTTGCAGAGCGATCTTTATTTGCAACTAATGACCAGCCTTGCATTTGCTAATATCATAGCTACTATGAGTATTCTGGTACATGTATACACCTGTAGAAATTTAGCATTCCTGAAAACACCTGCTTTAATATTGCTTATTGAAATAATTTTGAACCCGCAATTGCTGATCGTTTTAATAGCTGTTGTTTCGGGTTTTGTAGATAGTTCTTATTCATGGAATAAGATCGAAAAGAGAACATTGGTCAGTCAATATCACAACGTTATTGTATTGCTGATCGCCGGAATTGCAGTAACCAATAGCTTTATCCTGTTGGCAAAGGTAACCACGGGCCCATGGATATCTAAGGTGCTCCAATGGAGGCGCAAACAAGATCATCTTATTACAATGAAATTAGCAACGCTGCCCCCGGAACTGCGAAATGCACCTGGATTGGATCGGGTCACAACAGCCCACGAGATTTCAGGAGGCGTATCGAAAAGTTCACAAATCAATACTCTTTACCCGGCCGATACATGGGGCCGGGCCGAAGAAAGCCCCACCTTGGATAAATGGAAGTTCACATACAATGATGAACTGATATTTTACTTCGGTTACTGCATATGTCTTCCCGAACATTATCAGGACTATGTTGGTCCACCTGACTGAGCGCTCAAGGCTACGAATCATCAGGCTAATGCGCGAATCTTTGCACCTTCCGGATAGGCGTTTTCAATTTCTGGTTGTGCGCTTCGCTACTTTATCCTGGGGGCATTATCGGAAAGATCTTTTTAGTGACCATTTCGTGGTCTTCAAGTTCTTTCATCTACATATTCAGCACGCGCTTGGTAACGTCCGGTATCTTCCGCTGAAATTCACTCAGCCTAAGGTTGCCCCCGTGGATGAACTACCTAATTCGAATCTTCCATTTGCCATACAGGACCTCACCAACCAGGTTAAGTCCGCAATTCAAAGTGGGAATGGTCTTTTTTTACACATAAATACAAATATACAACAGGCTCGATAAGTGAACAATACGGATAAATTTATCCCTATCTGATTCATAAGTCCGTAATTGTTTGATGTCTGTGTACTGTTGAGATTTGGACAAAAAAAACAATAATAATTATGACACAGCAAATCAATTACAGCAATGAATTATCCGGCAAGATTGCCTTGGTAACTGGTGGTACCAAAGGTGCCGGAAAAGCGATCGCCGAACGTTTAAAGGCCGCAGGCGCCACCGTGGTGATCACAGCAAGGAACAAACCCGAGCAGGAAGATCCCGACCTGTTCTTTATTCCGGCCGACCTGAGCCAGCGTGGCGCTGCAGATCAAGTCGCCAAAACTATATTAGAACGCTATGGCAGGCTGGATACCCTGATCAACAACCTTGGCGCATCAGAAACACCGGGGGGCGGTTTCGCCGCGCTGAATGATGAGCACTGGGAAACCACGATCAGCACGAATCTGTTTGCACCGGTGAGATTAGACAGGGCATTCCTGCCACAGATGCTTGAGCGGGGCAACGGGGTGATCATTCACATCGCTTCTATCCAGGGAAGGCTTCCCTTATATGACGCAACTCTCCCTTATGCGGCCGCAAAGGCTGGCCTGATCAATTACAGTAAAGGCTTAGCTAAAGAGGTAACCGCTAAAGGAGTGCGGATATTAACCGTTTCCCCGGGATGGATAAAGACAGAGAACGTCAAATTCTTTTTGGAAAGGATTGCCAAGAGTTCAAATTGTACTATCGAAGAAGCTCAGGAGAGCGTTATAGCTGCCTTGGGTGGAATACCCGCCGGAAGACCAGCAGAACCGGAAGAGGTGGCGGAACTTGTCGGCTTCCTGGCCTCACCGAGGGCTAATTACCTGAGCGGTACAGAATACGTTATCGACGGAGGAACAATACCAACAATTTAAAACTAAATAAAAAAGATCATGGAATTACCACAATTAGTAGCGCGTTTCGTAGAGACGCAAAACACTTATGACAGCCAGGCTTACACAGCGTGTTTCACTGAGACTGCTATCGTTCATGACGAAGGTAGGATCCACACCGGCAAAGAAGAGATACGCCACTGGATCGAGGAGGCGAATGAGAACTATCGGTCTGTCATGAAACCTCTTCAATACGAGGAGTCAGGATTGAACGGAACGCTTACCGCGGAGGTATCCGGTACATTTCCCGGCAGTCCAATAGTGCTGCAGTTCCATTTGGGGCTGAATGATGATCTTATCGATTCATTAAAAGTAACCGGATAATTGTGGCCGAAGGCAGCCTGATAAAGATCATCTGAAAACCGCTTATCTTAGATAAGGCGGTTTTCTTAGTTCTTATTGAAGCTGCCCATGCAGACCGACGTAAACACTGATCAGCATGAAAAACAACATTTTTGACAATAATTTTAAGACTATTGGATTATTGCTTGTTAATAGCAATAACCTGAACGACATCAATTCGGACAGGTATAAAACATATATCAAGGTAATGTACTTTGAGCGCTGTACAACAACTCATGATCTTTTATTTGTCTATATGAGTATTATCTGATGAACCAGATAGGTCGCGTAAAATGACCTCTTTCAATTGGTTTTGGTGCTCTTCCGCCCACTTGCCGATAGAAGATAATACAGGTATCAGTGTTTTTCCAAAATCAGTAAGCGTGTACTCGACTTTAGGGGGCATGACCGGATAGATCGTCCTGATTACCAACTCATGACACTCAAGTTCCCTAAGTTGGATGTTAAGCACCCTGCTATTCGCATCGGGCATCTTCCGTTGAAGTTCGCTCGACCTTTTATTGCCTTGATGGATGAACCACAAGATACGGAACTTCCATTTGCCATACAGCACTTCACCAGCCAGGTCAAGTCCGCAGTTGAGGGAGGGAGGAGTCTTGTTAATGTACATAATTACAAATGTACATGAGCCTCTACATCTGTGCAATAAGGATAAATTTATCCCTGTTTGATTCGTAAATCCGTAATTATGTATTACCTGACGACAGTCGAAATTTGCACAAAATATTAATTGTACAGCGATAATAGCAAGAAAATTTACCCTTCTTAAATAGTCGTTCCGATGTTTTTCTACCTCAATTTCTTTAACCAGTCCACCCAAACCGATGCCCACGCTACGTATCTGATTATAAGATTTGAACTTGACACGGACTAACTTGGTCAGCGTTCCGGAATGAGGGAAATTGAAATTGTAATCATTTTCGTGATTGACACAGTCTCGTTATCCCCATGTTTGGTGATTTCAGTGGTTTATTGCAGTTCATAAGTTTGCCCAAAAAAAACTTTATTATGATCAACAAATTTTTGCTTACCCTATTCGTAATTTTCATTTGTCATCAGGCAGATGCGCAAATCAATGCTCCAGTTAAGTGGTTTTACACATTTGAGAAATCATCCAATGGCGAAGCTGAGTTAATTATTACCGCAAGTGTTGAAAAAGGCTTTCGCATATATTCAACAAAAATGAAAGAGAATGGCCCTCTCAAAACCCGAATAATATTTAGCCCTTCAAAATCTTACGAATTGATGGGAGCCATCATTGAGCCGGAACCAAGTATCATTTATAGTGATATTTTTAAAATGGACTTGCACTACTTTGAAGGTTCTATAATTTTTCGACAAAAAATCAAGCTGAGAGCAAAGAGAGCTTTTATAGAAGGGCATATTGAATGTATTGCAGAAAATGATAAAATATCTATTCTTCCCAATGAAGAGCATTTTCGTATCGATATTCAATAATTCGAAATTATTATAATACTTCCCTGTTTGCAGATCATATCTACGAAGCTTTTAGCGAATATATTGATTCGCAGATAATTGGTAATTTCTTCAAAACGGTTTAATTATATGCTGAGATAAGCTGGTTTATACATCAAAAAACTGCATCAAAAATAGGTGACCTATATCCCATTTTAGGGTATGGGTATTGCCCTGGTAAACTATCAGCTTTGCATTAAAAAATAAATGATACATCGACATTATGAAAAAGAATATAAAAGACCAACTATCCGGAAAAAAGATACTGTTTGCCACCATGTCTGCAGATGGTCATATCAACCCCCTTACAGGCCTGGCCTGTTTCTTACTATCATGGGGCTGTGATGTGCGATGGTACACCTCTGAATTATACCGAAACAAAATTGAAAAATTAGACATTCCTTTTTTTCCTTATAATCATGCACCGGATATTAATGGTACTAATGTTGATAAGGTGTTTCCTGAAAGGAAGACAATTACCGATGTGGGTGCCAAAGCGAACTTTGACATGAAAAATATTTTCGCAGAAATGGCATCAGGAGCATATAAAGATATACAGGAAATCCATGAGTTTTTCCAGTTTGATATTGTAATTGCCGATAGCGCGTTTACTGCAATTCCGCTTATCAGGCATGGATTACAAAAGCCGGTGATTGCCATTGGTATTATCCCACTGGCCGAAGAATCTGTAGATCTGGGGCCCTTCGGTCCCGGATTATGCCCGCCGGCTAACGAAGAACAACGCAATGAATATGCCGGTTTAAGACAGGTGTTCAATAACATAGTTTTTAAAGAGGCTATTGACACCTATTCGGCTATACTTGAAAAACATCATGTGCCGCATCAGAAAACAATGATTTTTGATGCAGTGATAAGACAAGCAAATCTTTACCTGCAAATTGGCACCCCGTCATTCGAATACGAACGTAGTGATATCGGGGAAAATGTTAGGTTTATCGGTTCGCTTTTACCCCAGGTTGCCTCAAATAAAAACACGCCTTGGTTTGATGAAAGGCTGAATGATTACAGCCAGGTTGTATTAGTTACACAGGGTACAGTAGAAAGCGATATTACCAAAATTATTGAACCCACACTGGAAGCTTTTAAAGCGTCGGAGACTTTAGTGATCGCTACCACAGGCGGTAATCAAACGGTCTGTTTAAGAGCGAAGTATCCATACGCCAATCTGATCATAGAAGACTATCTGCCATTTGCTGACGTAATGCCGTATGCCAATGTATATATCACTAATGGTGGTTATAGCGGTACCCTGCTCAGTATCAAAAACAAACTCCCTATAGTTGCTGCAGGTATTTATGAAGGAAAAGCCGAAGTTTGTTCGAGGATAGGTTTTTTCAAATATGGAATCAACCTGAATACTGAAACGCCGACTGCCGTAATGATTAAAGGCGCAGTGGAAGAAGTGACATCGAAAAAAGGTTACAAAAACAATGTAATTCGGCTTTCTTTACAAATGGAAAGATATAACGCTAACAATCTTTGCGCCCGTTATATTATAGGGCTGTTGGATGGTAAGCCAATAGATGAATTAAATTTCGTGTGATAAAAAATTTGCGCCAAGTAAACGTTAAAGATACCCGTAGTATCAAAAAGGGACCCGCAACTGCATGGGTCCCTTTTTGTACTTATAAGCAATTTTATCTCCTCGGCAGAGAGCGGACAGTTTATCAATAGGTAATCTGAATGTCGTTCTGGCTTGTAGAACCAACGTATTGAGCACCTCACTAACCGGAAATGGGGAGCTGATCTGTGTGATTCAGGTATAGAGAGAATTGGTGTTTTTCCGAAAATTTGAGAAAAATATTTTTCATCAAAATCATCAATCAAATGGAATCAGCAAATTTGCTTAACCTGGCGGAACCCGGAGACACCGCCTTTTTATTTATCGACCACCAGATCGGACTGCTTCAGACCGTAACATACGTGTCGCTGACTGAATTGCGCACAAAGATTACTGCGCTGGCCAAAGTTGCACAAATAGTAAGAGCTCCAATAATTATTACCGGTATCGATATTACGGGAGCAAGCGGCCCCATTCTTCCCGAATTAAAAAGGGAATTTCCGCAAGCCACATATATTGAAAGGCAGTTTGAGATCAACGCCTGGAATAACCCTTCGTTTGTGGAAGCAGTGAAACGCACCCGTAAACGTACGCTAGTTATTTCGGGTATATGGACCAGCGTTTGCGTAACCTTTCCTGCACTCTCTGCTCTTGACGCAGGCTACAAGGTATTCGCGGTAGACGATGCCAGCGGCGACATCAGTGCACAGGCGCATGACACCGCAGTAAAACGCTGGCAACAAGCAGGAATTGTTCCGGTAACAGTCAACAGCATCGCTGCTGAAATGCAGCAAACCTGGAATAGGCCGGAAGCTGAGAAATTCAGGAATATCTATGCAGATATTGTCCCCGATTACAAAGCGCTGCTGGGAACCGTTGAAGCTGTACAAGCAGGCAAGCCCGTAAAAGCATATTAAAATAAGAAAGCCGGTGCCAAATATACCCTTCGGCTTTCTTCAATCACATCATCTGAACAAAAATATTTTTATAAAAAACTGCGGGTACGGAAACGGTTTACGGCAATATGAATGGTACGCTTTTCTGAATAAACACTCTTTTCGATCCGTTGGCGGTTTTTAGTGAAAGTTCTGTTAGCCACTTTGTGTTTTAACTACTTTAACACCGTTTTAATGCTTAATAATTATCAAATTCGGTTCGCATAACCTGTTCTTCCTGCCTTATCCGAATGATTAAAGGAATGAGATAAACAGGCAGTCCGATACAAAGCGTATACCACGAATGAAAAATGAGTGCTAAGCCACAGAGTTCGGGAATAATGTTCAGGTAATAATTAGGGTGTTTTACATACCTGAACAGAAAACTTTTATTGATCACATGGTAGGGGCGGGGTGCAACGAGTAGTTTCACTGTCCACAAATGGCCGATCTGAAAGATCACATAATACAGCATCAGGATGGAAAATGTATATGCCGTTAACCCAATGCAGGAAGTAACATCTGCAGGGACAATAGCGATATCACCTTCCATAAAGCAAACCATATAATAGGCAACATGTAATAGCAGCAACATCATTGAATTTTGCCTGCCATATTCCAGTACGCCCAAACGCCTCAATCTGGTTTCGTTCCATGCGGAAATGCATACAGAACATAACCTCATCAGAAGGAATGTTTTTAAGATCAGATGAAAGTTTTTATTAAGTAGTTCTTCCATAGTTTTTCTGCTTTTTACGCTTTAAGGTATTTTTGAACCATACAAAAGTACCCCGCGCTGCTGTGTACCGCAATCACCATTAGCGGTGAAAAATTTGCTTTAACAGGTGATATGGGTTGCAAGCCCTATCACCTTAATTGGTGACGCAAGGCACATTTTAGGTAATTGTTGCCCAACGAACTTGCGCATAGTTTTGCACCAGGCAATCAGGAAATATACCCCCCTGTGCAGGCATGTCATGAATACACATTACCAATACGTTCCTTTAACAGGCAAAAAGATACTGATCGTATCTGTACCTTTTGAAAACCATATCCGGCAGTTATCCGGGTTGGCTGTTTTGTTGAAGAGCCAGGGCGCATCTGTGGGCTGGTATGCTCCTTCGTATTTTTCAGACGTCATCTGTAAGCTGGGGGTGATGCATTTTCCTTACCGTTTGGCAACGGACATGAGCTCAAACAAAATGGATCGGGTTATGCGCGAACGCAAAGAGATCAGCAGCCTGATGCGGCAAATGAACTATGACTTTACTCATGTTTTCGCCGAACCGGCGGCAAATTACTATATGGATCTGAAATATATTCATCGTAACTACGCTTTTGAGTTGGTAATTAGTGATAATCTGTTCAGTGGCGTTCCATTTATCAAAGCAAAAATGAAACTGCCGGTAATTATTGTAGGTATGACACCCCTGTCGCAAAGTTCTGCAGATACTTATCATTTCGGCTACGGCTTGCAACCAGGCAGATCCGCGGGCGGTAAACTGAAACAGTACATCTGGAATTACCTGCTCACACGGTTCACTTTGCGCCGAGCTCAGCAGGTTTATTGTCAGCAATTATATGATCACGGCGTAGCCTACAACGGGCATACAATTCTCGACGTTATTACACGTTACGCCGACGTTTACCTGCAACAAGGAACAGCAGCTTTTGAATATGAGCGTACCGACCTGGGAAAAAATGTCCGGTTTATCGGAAGATTACCCCAAATTGACGATCACACAGAGCTTAACCAGGCTACGGTTAACAAACTGGCTCATTTCCAACAGGTATTGCTCATTTCGGGAGATGTAAGTACAGACAAGTTCAGGGCAGTTATCAACGCTTTTGATCACACCGATACTTTGTTGGTTTTTTGCTGTGATGAAGTTGAACACCAATTTCTTATTACACAGCAACCGCATGCCCGTGATAATGTGATATTCACTTCACGATCAGATATGGCAGCGCTTATGCCTTTTTGTACGGCTTTTTTAACAAACGGTGAATATGAGGGTGTTATGCAGGCTATAGTTAGTGCCCTGCCCATTGTGGCGGCAGGGCTCAGGGAAGGCCGAAACGAAGTCTGCGCCCGGATCAGGCATTTTGGTGTTGGTATCGATCTCCAAACTGAAACGCCTTCTGCAACCAGTATCAGGCGTGCTTTTCGGGCTATGGTCACTGATCCTCGTTATAAGGTAAGAGTTTCGGCACTCTCAGAAAAATTACACAGTATTGAACCTGGTGCGGTCATACTGCAAACCATTTTCGACCTGCTTAACAACCACGGCCCGACTGATGTACCCGCAGCCTCTCTTAATAATTAATTGTATAATAAATACACATATCCAGGTGAAAGTTTTTTTTCGTTTTTTGAGATGGTGCGAACCCGTGTGGGAACAATTATGGCACATCGCTAAGTGGCCATTCTAAATGTTGTTGTTATTCCAGGTTCTATCAGTAATTTGCCTGCCTTTTACAATAATATCCCCAATATTGGGGATATTACCTAACCGTAGCGGGTGATAATGCCATTGCATCGTCTGTGTATTTTTGCAGTATCTTTACATGAAAAACGAGCATGGCCATGGCGCCCTATCAATCATTGGTATCTAACGCAACAAAGATATTATTAGCAACAGTGGGTTTATTTAAAATAAGTTGTTGCCTTTTCGTTTTGTTGCTATATCCTATGATCGGCCTTGCCGGTTCGCCGGCTATTTATTTTAAAAAGATAGGTATAGAGAACGGGCTTTCACATCGCAAAGTCAACTGCATCCTGCAGGATCGACGCGGCTTTCTGTGGTTCGGCACCAACGATGGCCTCAATCGTTATGATGGACGGTACATGGTCAACTATCGTTACCTGCACAATGATAAAACATGCGTTTCCGGTAATATCATCAGCGACCTATATGAAGATACAGAAGGTATACTTTGGATAGCGACACAAGATGGCGGCATAACCCGATATGATTACCGGCTGCCAGCCGCGCGCCAGTTTAAGCAATTCAGGCACAACGTGCATAACCCGGCAGGAATACCCGAGAACGGGATTAACAAGATCACCAGCGACCGCTTTGGTTACCTATGGCTGGGCACAAGCAGTCACTACGCTATCCGCGTCAATAAAAAAACAGAAAAATTTGATTTTCCTGTAAAAAAGGGTACCCGGTGTGCCTATACGCTCGCCATGTCCTTAAATGATACGTTACTGATCGGTCGTGCCGGCGGCGGATTACTCAAGATGAACACGCGCACACTGGTGAGCAAATCTGATCCTCGTTACGAAAACCTGTATGATAAATTACCCCATGTTACCATTACCAGTATGTACCGCGACAAAAGCGGGCTGTTTTGGATGGGTTCATGGGATAAAACAGTATATACCTTAAATCCGCAAAACAACAAGGAAGTAAATTTAGGGCAGAAGTTAAGACAGGCGAATATCCCGCCCGATGACTACATATCTTTTGCCGAGGATAATTACGGGCAGATATGGATGGCCGGCAAAAACACCGGGCTTGCCATTTACAATATGAGGTCGGGCATAGTTTCGCATTACCGGCATGATGAGTTCAAAGAGGGTAGCCTCAGCGATGATCACGTGAACGCGGTTTATCGTGACAGAGACGGTGTGATGTGGGTAGCAACCAATAATGGTATAAGCATGTTCAACCCACTGTTCACCCCGTTTGTGCAGCACCGCCTGCCCAAAGCCGCTGCCGATATCATTATTTACGATTTTCATGAATTGAAGGATGGCAAGCTACTTGTGGGAACCAGTAATGGCATTTATATAAAAGCACCACAATCTGAAAATCTTAAACATTTGCCGCTGAGCTACAAAGGACAGCAACTTGCCGTTACAAAATTTTATATGGATGTTGACAGCAGCCTATATATCGGAACGGATTATACTTTGTTTCGGCTAAATGCCCTTAAAAAAAACGTACAGGTACTTGCCGGTACCGAAAGCGATCCTGTGATGAAGAAACTGATCAGTTCCCGCATCGTTTCCATTATACGCGATACCCTTAACGGGCACCCGGTATTGCTGGTATCACCATACGGCCATTATCTTACCTATTATGATCTGCAGGAAAACAAATGGGTGTCCCGGTCCGACTCTGTCAGGGCTATTGTGAAAAAGTATAATATAAAAGATAACCTGATCCGAAAACTTGTGCGGGATAAACGAGGCGATATGTTGCTGGCTACCTATAAAACCGGCATGGGTATTTGGGCAAAGGGGCGGCAACCGATACATTATTTAGTTAACGATATCGAAAACAAATATTCGCTTAGCAGTAACGATGTGTTCGATATTCAGGAAGATTATTCAGGCAACTTATGGATCAGTACTTTTGGTGGCGGGGTGAATTATTTCAGCCGTAACAAGCAAAAGTTCTACCACCTCACAGAGTCCAGTAACCTTACAGAGGGCATGCGGTTGGATAGCAAAGGCAACCTGTGGATGCTGTGTAATGGGCATGTGCATAAATACGACCCATTAAGCCACGTTTACAGTTGTTACGACGTACCTGAGCTGCAGCCAACAGGTGGCTTATCGGGATATCTGTTTAAAGATCATTATGGAACATTATACGCTGCGGGTATCAATTATTTTGTAACCTTTCGCCCGGAAAGCATCTCGAAGATCAAACATGACCCGCCTATCTACTTTACCGATTTTAAGATTTACGATCGTTCTTTGAATGAATATCTCTACAATAAAGAAATAAAACTTACTTATTTACAAAACCAGATCACCATTGATTATGCTGCGCCCGAATATAGCGGCGACAACCTGCAATATGCTTATATGCTTGAAGGTTTTGATAAGGACTGGATAGTTGCCGGGAAACGTAATTCGGCAGAGTATGCCAACTTGAAAGGAGGCACCTATAAATTTAAAGTGCGGGCCACCAACTGGAAGGGTACCTTTACGGACAGGCAGTCCGAGATCACTATCGTCATCACGCCACCGTTCTGGCAACGAACCTGGTTTTATATCTTGTCAATACTATTGATATGCGGTATTGTTTACCTGGTTTACCGATACCGTATTAATAGTATATTGCAACAGCAGGCCATCAGGAATGGCATTGCGCAGGATCTTCATGATCAGGTTGGCGCTACCCTCAGCAGTATTTCGGTGTACAGTGAAGTAGCCCGCAAATACCAGGAGAACGGACAGGAAAGCCAGCTAAGCCAGGTGTTGGGTACAATCAGCTTTACCGCAAATGAAATGGTATCTGAAATGGCCGATATTGTATGGGCGATCAATCCGAAAAATGATCATCTGGAAAGTGTGTTTAACCGGATACGCCGTTACGCCGAGCCGTTGTGCGCGGCAAAAGAGATCAATTTTGTATTGAAATATACACCAGGTGTAGCCTCGGGTAACATTGGTATGCATACCCGTAAAAATCTTTTCCTGATTACGAAAGAAGCGATCAATAATGCTGTTAAACATTCGGGATGCAGCAATTTGATTGTGAGTATTAACGGGAATAATGAACTGGTGGAACTGGTGATCAGGGACGACGGAATAGGGTTTAATATTGATGATAGCCGTAATGCAGGTAACGGATTGAACAACATTACAAGCAGAGCGGAAGAAATGAAGGCAACCATTGAATATAAAACAGAACCCGGCATGGGTACTTACATCAGAATCTGCTTTAAATAAGCGGCAAGTCTAAGAAATTAAACACACATAAAACTCCATTAAAACCAATCATTATGAGCATTAAAGTAGCCATATTTGACGATAACAAGAATATCAGGAACAGCATTATCCTTTTGCTGAACACCGATCCGGAATTTGAGTTGGTAGGTACTTTTGCCGATGCCAAGAACTGTGTTGAAAACGTACTTTCCTGCCGGCCCGACGTGGTTTTGATGGACATAGAAATGCCCGGAATTAACGGCATAGAGGCGGTAGCGTTGTTGAAACGGGAAGCGCCGAATGTATCGGTGATCATTCAGACGGTTTTTGAAGATGAAGACAGGATCTTTGACTCACTTAAAGCCGGCGCATCGGGTTACATCCTGAAAACCTGCCTCAAAGAACTGGGTAACGCCATAAAAGAAACACAGGCAGGCGGCTCGCCCATGACACCATGGGTAGCACGGAAGGTATTGAACATGATCTACCAATCCAAAGAAACCAAACGCCAGCCGGTAACCGAGTATAACCTCACCGTGAAAGAGAAAGAGGTACTGACGCATATTGTGAATGGCCTGAGTTATAAAATGATCGCTGCGGAAATGACCATCAGCTACGAGACGGTGAGAAGCCATGTTAAAAAGATATACGAAAAACTGCATGTGGCATCGCTTACCGAAGTGGTAGCCAAAGCAATTAACCAGCATATAGTTTGAAGAAGCCGGGAATCGCCTACAACCCCCAACCGCAATAGTTACAGTTTTAATTAGCCCAAAAAAACAAATGCCGGCTTTCACCGGCATTTGCTAACTATTAACTGATCTTAAATAAATTACTGCCTTGCAGTAAGCTCATTGAGGGAAACGGTGTATTGTCTACGATCTTTTTCCCAAAGTATTGAATAGGTTTGTGGGTATTTGCCGGGCTGCTGCACCTTAGCCTGTTGGGTAATGGGCTGCGTTTTGTTCGGTTTTGTTTTCAGGTAATTCAACGCGATCATTGGCTCAATGAAGATGAATTTCCCATTGTATGAACCATAGATCAAGGTCGATTCGAAATGATGCCCATGAAATTCACTCGCCGTGGTATCGGCCCAATGTTTACCCATTTTAGGCTCATTGGCACCAGGTACGTAATGCTTTGGAATATACTCCGGTGCCGGCAAAATGTCGATCTTGGGATCGGTAAGCGTGATGGCATTTTTTTCTTGCTCGGTGATCATATAAAAGTGCACATCAAAATGTGGAACAGTATACACCGAATCGGGCTGATGTCCTCTTACCGAAAAATCGAATGATATATGATTGACCAACGATTGATGACCATTAGGCATTGGCAGCACAAAAGCTGTATTTTGAGTGGGCAGGCCTTCCAGTGCATCTTCGCCGAAAGTAAAACCTACCTGTTTTGGTGAGCCATCGGCATTTTTAATAACAAATGAACGGGCTTTGCCTTTGCCTACCTGCACATAGGTGCCATAACTGATGTCAGGCGCTGCTGCCTTATCATCTTTTTTATTGCAGGCAGTTAGTATCAGCGCTGTGCACAGGCAAACCAGCGGTATGCGGTAAGCTATATTTCTTTTTATTGTTTTCACTTTAAATGTATTATGTGCTGAAATTAATAAGCTTTAGGTTCGTCGTAGATCAGGTCGTCGATCACTACCACATCTTGGGTTGCCCCGTCGGTAACGCCGGTCTTTAAGGCAGTATTTCCGGAGGTGATCTTTACACGCGTGATTTTGCTTTTGTGGAAATGAATACCTACGAATGAGTATTTCTTATCTGATGGGGTGGCGGTTGCTTTACCGATCAGTTTGTTGCCCTCGTAAGCTTCAACAATAGTCGCCTGTGCGTTATCAACATCTAAGAATACGATACCGAAAGAACTTATATAAGCGTCTTTCGCCTGCCCGGCCAACTGAAATTTGATTTCAGAAATATTTGTGCCGGATGGACTAAAGGTTTTGGCTTTACTGAATGCCTTAAACTGGGTTGCGAATGCCGGGTCAATGTCGGCAAAGTTGTTGTCGCTCACCCGTAACGTGGCGTTGGCGGGTATGTAAAGTAAACCTCTTTTTCTGCCTGCGGCAGCGGCGGGGTCAATTGTATTAAAAAAATCTGCAGGGAAAGTGTTGGTGTTGGTTACTTCGGCAGGAACAGCATCCCAGTTGATCTCTCTTCTGCCCTTTGTAGCACCAGGCGTGGTGTTAACCGGGCTACCTGCGTGTTCCCTGAAGGCATTCAGCTTAGTAATTATCGTTGCCGAATCACCCGCAGCTTGTGTAATTTCAAGATCTTCTTCAGGTGTTGTTACCGGTGTTTGGTTGTCGTCCTTATCGCAGCCGGCTAATAAGCCCATCATCACGATCATCGCGGTTTGTTTGAAAATTTTCATATAAGTATTATTAAAATTATCTGGCAAATGTGGCCAGCCTGCGTGGTTTCAACAATCACCTAAATAAGGAATATGTTCACCCGATTTGGTAGTAACAGGATCTGAAACATAGTTCCCGGACGCCTAATGGAGACATCGCCAATTTCGCCTGTTAACTGATTAAACAATTCTATATCAGTCTTTTTGGCAGGAATGCCATCTTCCAGTTACCGGGAAAGACTACCGTACGAATCACACCCGCAAAACCGGAGGGGCAAAAGCGGGTCATTGACACGTCAATAACGTACTCTGTTTCTGCAAATTGGTAATGAATATGCGGCGGTGTTTGCGCTTACGGCTGTGCTAAACCTTCTATAAGATCATATAATTCACCGGTATTTTCCCCGGCCGTAAAAATGTCGGCGGCATTGCAAAATCAGCCTATTCCCGAAAACAGTTAGGCTCTGCCTGAAAATGATTTTTTGATATCATCTGTTAGTTATAAAGACACTCCCCCCTTTTAGGTTAGTGATATACAAAATCAGGGGATTGCCTGCCCGTACTATCGCTGGCTAATTTTGTGCTGCTCTCAAAAAACAAAGAGTAATATATAATTATGAAAAAAATATGCTATTTATTTATACCCGTTGTGGCTATAGTTATTACCACGGTATTTTCCTGTGGCCGTTCGGCCGGTGGCAATAAGCAAATTGAAATAATAAGGGCTTCGAACAATAGCCTGATCAAAAAAGGGGCCTATCTGGTGATGATCTCTGGCTGTAACGATTGCCATTCACCAAAGCGTATGGACCCGAGAGGACCGGAAATTGATACGCTCTCCATGTTATCGGGTTACCAGGCGCAGCGGCCGATACCTGATTTCCCTGAAGAGCTGATCAAAACAGGCGCGGTGGTAGTTAACAACGACCTGACGGCTGCTATGGGACCCTGGGGTACGTCATTCGCAGCTAACCTCACCTCGGATGAGACAGGTATCGGCAACTGGACAGAAGAGCAATTTAAAAACGCCCTTACGCATGGGTGGTTTAAAGGACTGAAAAATACCCGGCCGATAATGCCGCCTATGCCTTGGCAAAATTTTAAAAATATGAAAGACGAAGATATCAAAGCGATATTCGCTTATTTGAAATCCACCAAACCGGTTAAAAATATTGTTCCGGCTTTTATCCCGGCAAAAATATAACAGCTTTTAGCCCGGATTGAATGAGCCCGATCATGGATTGGCTGTAAACACAGGTTTACCAGATATGGCTCAACATCAACATGATGATAGCCTGCTTTCAGCTGCTTCATAAACCCTTCAATGTCGCTCCAGCGTGGGTGGCAGTATATGCAGGTAAAATAGCTTGACGAAAAAGTGTTCGGGTTTTCCTGAAATCAAGCGACCTGCCTGTTGCAATGCGTATAGTACCGATATCCTCACTTTAGGGGATATGTGCTCATAGGCGATAACTATAATTTTGCCGCATTACTTAAAAAATATCATGTATACCGAAAAAAATGCTTCAACTGAATCAAATGGCGCTTCTGCCTTTTTAATAGAACAGGAAATAAATACCAATCCGATAAGTGTAATTGATGGCCCGGCTGATCCCGGCAAACGTGTAATAACTCTTGATATACTCAGAGGAATAGCAGTGTTGAGCATACTGTTACTCAATATATATCCATTTGCCTCCCCATCGCTCTTGTTTGATGTGCCTGTGGGGATACCTAAGCAGGCTTTTACGGGCTCGCACGCTATATTGGATCATTGTATAGTTTGGTTAACGTGGTTTTTTGCAGAAGGGAAGATGCGCAGTCTTTTTTCTATTTTATTTGGCGCCGGAGTTATTATGATAACTGAACGTTACGAAAAGGGTGGCAAATTATCTAAAGCGGCAAGCATTTTTTATCGTCGAAATATATGGCTGCTGGTTATTGGCTTATGTCATGGGGTACTGCTATTCCCCGGCGATATATTGGTTGATTATTCAATATTGGCTATGCTGGTGCTATTTTTTTTAAGGAAGATACCAGCTCGCTACCTGCTCACCATCGGAACTATAGTTTGGGTAGTGCTCGGTACAGCAGGTATATTAAATGCCTTTGGTATAAGTAATGATACCCTGAAGGCAGAAACAGAGTTTCAGTCGGCAATAAAGGCCGGTTCGCATGCAAATAAAGCACAAAAAATTTTGTTGGAAAAGGCAGTTAAGGCGGCGGAGGCAGCCACATCAGGAGTAAAGCAACAGGTTGAAGCGGACCACGTTGGGTATTGGGATAGTTTCGCCGATAGGGCGAATAGCGAAATTGGATTTTTGATGTTTAAAAGCAGCGGCTTGTTTATTTCCTATCTCGGTGCGATGATCTTCGGGATGGGGTTATATAAATCAGGTTTCCTTACCAATCAAAAGTCTGTATCTAAATATTCTTGGGTGATGATTGGGGGATATGCAATAACGTTTCTCTTAACGGGTATTGGCTTGTGGGAACTTCAGCATTCCGGCTATTCTGCATTAGTGTTTGCTAAATGGTTGTGGATACCTTATTGTATTCAAGTATTCGCAGGTACTTTGGCAAATCTCTCACTGATTTTGTTATTACTCAGGATCAATTTACTGAAAAGGCTATTTATGCCGTTCGCAAACGTAGGTAGAATGGCTTTGACTAATTATATACTCACCAGTTTAATATGTGGCTGGGTATTCTCCTGGGGGCCGTTCAAGTTCTACGGAAAATTGGAGTTTTACCAATGGTATTGTGTGGTAGGGTGTGTTTGGTTCATTAATTTAATATTTAGCTGGATTTGGCTAAGGTATTTTCGCTTTGGGCCGGTTGAGTGGATATGGAGGTGTCTTACTTATTGGAAACTACAGCCATTACGTAATAGCACTGTTTAACCCTCTTTTTACAAGCAAACGCCTTAACCCAATAGGTGATTGAACAGAACTGCCGGCACACTCATTTTTGCCGGTGAAAATTGGCTCAACAAAACACGATATGAATGATATAGTAATTGACACGGGCATAAGGGCAAAACACCGGGAAATGATAAAGGTAGCCGCAATTGACCTGGTGAAAGAGATGGGTATTAATCAATTAACACTCTCGCTGCTTTCTAAAAAAGCAGGCGTACCGGCAAACACAACTAAAGGGCTCTTCGTTAACGAACAGGAGGTTCTTCTTGGCAGCTGTATTCAATGCTTCGCAAAAATGACGGCAATTTTATTCCGGTCAAACCTGCGCGACAGCACGCTAAATCAGGGGCTGCAATCGGTTTGGTTGAATTACCAGCTGTTTTCGAACAGGTATGCGAAAGAAGCAACCTTTATTCAACAGTTTCTGCGTGACCCTTCTGCACTATATGGTACGGGTAGCCGGGCTAATCTCCGCAAGCTGCTTCAGCCCTTTATAGGCTATTTAAGTTATCAAAAGCGACATCCTGTTTCTGATGTTCAGGCATTGATGATCATCACTCTTTTGGGGAACAACGCAGGTAATGGAGAGATAGCGCTTATGGAAGACGGTGGCTATTCGTCGCGACAGGTGTTTTTTACCAGCTTACTACCTAAAATTGAGAAGATATTAGAGCTTCCAATTTATGATTTGGCATGTTAACTTAGCCCGCTTTTGATGGCTCTATATGTTATGTGTGGTATAGTTAATAGATATTTACGACAAGCGTCTGCGAAAAACTCAGAAACCAGGGGAGCATTTTGAATGCGGTTCTACGATAAAACTAACATGTTTTTTGCATTGGTGCCCTGTATTTATCAGCTTTAATTGATTCTTGATTTATTAATATTGATTACGTTATGTAACCGGTATCGCTGCCTTTAAGTATTGCTGGTAAATGAACCCGTTCCCCATTGTTTATACTGTTGATTTGATTTTATTAGGATGCCGAACTAACTCAATATGGACTAAAATATTAGGCGATCTATAAAATCGAAAAAAAATAACATGTTGTTATACAGTGAGTTGGTAAAGGTGATCGATCAGCTAATTTTTTTTTAATTTTTTGCTAATCTCTGTTGTTTTCTTTACTGCTTAGTAATTAATTAAAATTAAAAGCATAGCAAAAACAATAATTTTTAACATGGTGTATTGCTCCTTAATTTATTCGATTCGTCAGGCTGTTCGCAATTAAGGGTTTACGGCGTTAGGCGATAACTGCTTTATAATTACTCTTCTGAGCCGATCCTGATGTTCGTCGCCCCAAAGGCCGATCGAATGGATCAGCGGAATAAGGGTTTTGCCGAATTCTGTAAGGTTATATTCCACCTTTGGAGGCATTACCGGGTATATTTTCTTGGTAACCAGTTCATGGTCTTCGAGCTCTTTTAACTGAACGTTCAAAACCCGCCTTGTAACATCCGGGATCTTACGTTGCAGTTCGCTCGGCCGCTTGTTACCCTCATGGATGAACCACATTATCCGGATCTTCCATTTGCCGTAGAGTACCTCACCGACAAGGTCAAGTCCGCAATTAAGGTAGGGTGTAGTTTTTTTTTCGTACATGAGTACAAATATACACCCACATTAATAAGTGAGCAATAGGGATAAATTTATCCCTGTTTGATTCGTAAGCCCGTACTTGTTAGGTACTTGCCTACTGTCGAAATTTGTACAAAACAAATAAGCATGGAACACGAATTTGAATTTTACAAAGAGTTATCCGGGAAGATCGCCCTGGTAACCGGCGGTACGAAAGGGGCCGGCAAAGCGATAACGCATCACAGGATAAGATTTCCGGAAACGGACCGAAACCCTTCAGTTGATTGAAGACTTAGATGGCGTAATATTTCAACCGGGAATTAACCGTGCTCTCATAGCACTTACTTGCGGAACGATTTCAAACCGTAAATAAGTTAACAAATTGACAATAGTATTAAATTATTAACCGGCATAATGCCTTCGGGCAGCTTTTAAAAACAGGATTATGATGAACAATATATTTGATGCCAGCCTGAAAACAATAGGATTAGTACATGTAAACGGCGATAGCCTGAACGTCATCAATTCTGACGCTTACAAGTCATATATCAAAATCATGTATCTGCCTAAGGGGTGTAAAATTAAGGTTGATTTTACTGTTTATCATACGGATGGTGCTGCGCTCTTTTTTATCAGCCCTAACCAGGTGCTTAGTATAGAGGATGTATGTACTGAAGCTGGTTATTTTATATTTTATAATCGTGATTTTTATTGCATCCAGATACATGATGACGAAGTAGCCTGTGACGGCTTGCTGTTTAATAATATCAACAATATGCCCATGACCGCTGTGCCTGAGCCGGATGCCGCATTTATCAATCATCTTTTTATGCATATTGAAAGTGAGTTCAGGCTTAAAGATTCATCACAGGAGGAAATGCTCCGTACTTACCTGAAGCAACTGCTGATCAAATCAACCCAGTTATGGAAACAACAACATCTGGACGGTGTACTTACTGATCAAAATAACGACCCCGACTCCTTCAGACGATTTACGCAATTGGTAGATGCGCATTATAAAAAGAAACATACGGTAGCTGACTATGCTGATCTTTTATTAATCGCACCTAAAACACTTACCCACCGTTTTAAACGGATGAACCTGCCTCAGCCAAACGAGGTTATTAAAAACCGTATTATTCTGGAAGCGAAACGACTTTTGGTACATACTGCCATGAGCGCGAAAGAAATTGCTTATGAATTGGGTTATGACGACCCGGCATATTTCAGCCGTTTATTTTTCATCAAAACCGGAGATTCGCCATCGGGATTCAGGTCTAAGTATCTCGGGCAAAGTACTGCTGTAGCTGCTCCCCAAATTATGATGGAAGCGTAATTAACGCCTAACACGCTCAGCCGCTTTATCCGGGAGGAAGGGCATCCATTTTCAATCATTAGTTTTCAAAATTTTTGACAGTTATTATTTATCTTATGAAATTTTCCCAGACCATTTTATTCTCAGGTCTTTTTACCATCCTTTCATTAACCGCTTCGGAAAGTAATGCGCAGCATAAAAAGACCGACGCGAAATTGCAAGCAGTTCAGAAACAATATGGCCTCGATCCCAACACCCCATTGCTTTCGCGGATCGCCGTGACCCCTGACGATGTTATCATTAAATTCAGGGAAGCCGGTATGTCGCCTACGGAGCATCAGCTAACCAAAGAAGAGACGAAGGTGATCTCTAAGGCTATTGCCGCTCTGCCACCTTTACATCAGCGGGTATTAAGGCAACACTTAAAAAGTATCAGTTTTCTCGATAATATGCCTAACACCGCGTTAACATCTCCCGTTACAAAAGATGAAGGTGTTAATCTCTACCATATTACCTTTCGGGCAGGTATCCTTCATCAAACTATTTCTGAATGGGTTACGGAAAAAGAGCGAACGTGTTATACGGCGGGCGACTCATCGGTATCTGTATCCATACAGGCAGGTATGCTGAGTGCAATTACCTATGTGATGTTACATGAAGGCACGCATGTTGTGGATGGCTCACTTCAACTTCTTGCAATCGATACTATAGGCGGTAAGCCTCAACCTAATAAATTTACTGCTGATTTTTCCAGGGGGATATGGAAGAATATTGGCATCCATGACTGGCATTTTAAGGATTCACTGATGGTAAAGAGTCGTTTCCGGCCGGGCGGACGCCGTTTTCTGACCGGGGAAGCGGTCCGGGTTTATGAGGGGCTTAGTCAAACGCCATTCATGTCACTTTACGGCACAGCCAGCTGGCATGAGGACCTCGCTGAATTGCTTACAGTTTATCATCTGAATCAGATGTTTAAGCAGCCCTTCCGTTTTGTGGTCGTTAAAAATGGGAAGGAAGTTTTTAGCTATGAACCTATGAAATCAGCCTTGCTTCAGCGACGTTTATGGTTGTTAAAATATTTTTATTCAAAAGCGTAATATAAATGTGTGTAAAAGACGAAATCGTGGATTTTACACACATCATTTTCGACTTTTTCAACTGAACGCCACCTTGAAAGGATTGAATATTCCATTGTCATTATTTTGAATGAACCACAAAAATAAGCATCTGATTGCCGGAGGAAATAACCAAAAACGGGGACATGGAATATAGAAGCGGTCAGGCCACCGGATGCGGCGGGCAGACCGTTATTTCGGTCATCCGGGAAAAATCTGCAAGACACTCCGCTATTTGTCCATTCCCCGGCGCCTGTTTTCTGGTCACCTTTGTACTGTTAACCAATAGCAATATAAAACATAACATAAATCAAAAACTTAATCAAACACCAAAACAATGAAAGCACTTATCTCAACCATCAGCCTTTTAGCCGCGCTAACCTTCAACCAAACCGTTAACGCCCAGGCGAAAAGAACGCCCGCCTCAGCCGGGCGCGCAGAGTACATCGAAGTAGAGAAAAACGTTAAACTGCATGTAACGGACCTTGGCGAAGGAAAGCCTGTTGTGCTGATTCACGGCTGGCCGTTAAACGATGCTATGTACGAGTATCAGTACCAGTATCTGGTTAATAAAGGGTTCCGGGTGATCGGTATCTCACTAAGAGGTTTCGGAAAATCAGACAGGCCTTACGGGAAGTATAACTTTGATGTTTTTTCTGATGACATTAAAGTAGTACTGGAGAAACTGAACATAGAAAATGCGGTACTGGGCGGTTTTTCAATGGGTGGCGCAGTGGTAACGCATTATGTTACCAAGTATAACGGCGCGCATGTAAGCAAACTGGCTTTATTTGCCGCAGCTGCCCCATCATGGAAACAACGCGAAGGTTTTCCGTATGGTGCAACGGATGAGGCCGCGGCAGGCTTGATTAAAACGACAGAAACCAACAGGCAGCAACTTATAGCAGATTTCGGCAAAGGCTTTGGTGCAACAGAAACCAGCCTGTCGGCAGAACAATCACAGTGGCTTGCCGGTATCAACCTTGATGCGTCACCTTATGCCACTACCCAATCAATCACCGCACTGCGTGACCTTGACCTGCGCCCGGTATTGTCAAAGATCAAGATTCCGGTAGCGATATTCCACGGTACAAAAGACAAGCTGTGTGACTTTGTATTTGCCGAGGAACTGCATAAAGGCATTAAAAACTCCTACATCGTAAAGTTTGAAAACAGCGGCCATGCACTGTTCCTGGAGGAAATGGATAAGTTCAATACTGAACTGGAAAAATTCGCAAAATCATAAAGGTTCATAATCACCTGCAGGCTTACAAAGCTCTGCAGGTGATTACCTTGCTATGCGAGAAGTTAAATGTAGCGCCGAAAACGTTCACATATACAAATTAAAGGGCTCAATTTTCCGCAGCCAAACGAAGTTATCAAGAACCGCATCATCCTGAAAGCCCAACGCTTCCTGGTAGATACAGAAGTGACAACCAGGGAAATTGCCTATGAATTAGGATATGAAGATCCGGCCTGTTTCAGCCGCTTATTCTTTATCAAAAACAAATCATTCTTCCTCGGGCTTCAGGCTCAATAACACGATGCCTGGTAAAGGGCAGCGACAGTCATTAAGAAATTTATAAGTATTATCATGCAATTAAGCAAAAAACGAGCTATCTTTTTGGGGCTGGCGGCTTCGCTGCTTTTTTCGATAACGTTTATCCTCAACCGGTTGATGTCTTTACATGGCGGTGGCTGGATTTGGAGTGCATCGTTACGGTTTTATTGGATGCTTCCTTTCTTTCTTATCATTGTCGCCTGTCAGAGAGGGCTAAAGGGATTGTTGGCAGAGATCAAAAAAGATTTTGGTGCCTGGCTGGTTTGGAGCACAATAGGATTTGGCTTTTTTTATGCGCCACTAACTTTCGCCGCTGCATATACACCTTCCTGGTTATTGGCCAGCACCTGGCAGGTCACCATTATTGCGGGAATAATTCTGGCACCTTTTATTAATAGGAACGCATCCGGTATACAACATGATTTTCGTTCGTCTGTAATTTTTTCAGGAATAATTCTTTTAGGGATCATCATTATGCAGGTAAGACACGCGCAAATAATACCTGCCGAAAATATTTTAAAAGGCGTAACGCCTGTAATAATAGCTGCTTTTGCTTATCCGCTTGGAAACAGGAAGATGATGCAGCTTACCAATGGCAGGTTAAACGTTTATCAGCGTGTGTTGGGCATGATTTTGTGTAGCATGCCGTTTTGGTTCATACTCAATATTTATGAAATAGTGGTAGCCCGAAGCACACCGTCAGTTGATCAATATCTCCAGACGCTTGTTGTGGCCGTCTTTTCCGGCGTATTGGCAACGATCTTATTCTTCTCTGCTACTGATAAAGCACGTGCTGACGAAAAGCAGCTGGCGGCAGTAGAAGCCACACAATCAACAGAGGTACTGTTTGCTCTTATTGGCGAGGTTGTCATCCTCGGCAGTGCGCTGCCTGATGCCTATGGCGTAGCCGGTATAGCACTGGTTATGCTTGGTATGACGCTTCATAGCTTAAAGAGTTAGCCCGGCAAACCTACAGTTAATGATTTCGTGGTGATATAAACATTCGCATCGTTACGAAAAAAAAACGGTTCTCAGGTAACCTTGCATGTTGCATTCAGTAGCTAATCAGTTGATGGGCTTACTTATAACTATACATTTTATCAAAATTTTATTTAAAAAATATGTGTATCCGAGTAGCTATTTTTGATGACAATAAAAATATTCGTAATAGCATCATCTTATTGCTAAACACCGACCCGGCTTTTGAGGTGGTGGGAAATTTTAGCAATGCACAGCATTGCGTTCAAAATGTGTTGACCTCAAGACCGGATGTGGTGTTGATGGATATCAGAATGCCGGGTATTGATGGCATTGAAGCCGTAAAGCTGTTAAGCAAGGAGTTTCCGCACATTCAGATACTGATACAAACTGTTTTTGAGGACGATGAGCGGGTGTTCGAATCCATTTGTGCGGGTGCATCAGGGTATATTTTGAAAAACCAGCTTACCAGCTCTTTAACAGATGCTATCAAAGAATTACAAAGCGGCGGATCACCTATGAGCCCATCAATAGCCCGTAGAGTATTGAATATATTGCAGCAGGGGTACCAGGGGAAGAAACAAGCAGTAAGCGATGATTATAAACTAACCATACGTGAAAAGGAAGTACTAACGGCGCTGGTAAATGGTTTAAGTTATAAGATGATAGGGCATGAGTTGGGCATCAGCTATGAAACTGTACGGAGTCACATGAAAAATATCTATGAAAAACTGCATGTAGCCTCACTAACCGAAGTGGTAGCTAAGGCCATTAATCAAAGGATCGTATGACGAATCAGGCATCATCACCATGAACTTTGCTAACTTGTCATGTCCAGTTTTGGGCCATTTGAAAAATTGAATAATGTAATTTGCTACGTCATTCATGCTTGTTTGAGTTTTGTTTTAAATCGATCGATCCTGAGTCAAATACCGCAAGTATTAACTTCTGAGACAGATCAGGTATGATATCCCCTTTGTTTTTCTTGTATATTGAAGATGGGGATGGTAAGAATTAATACTTGCAATTGTCTCAGGAATATTGTTCTATTTGACGGTCTGCTACATCATTGAGCTATCGGGGGGCAGCAGGTTTTCAACATACATTGAACATAACGCTAAACTGTCATATTGATTCATTTCATCACGAAGTGATATCACCCGCTCTTTATAATTCTTGTCAATCATAATTCGCTCTACTGCCGCGAAAATGGCATCAGAAGACGGCTTCTCCGTTTTCAGGTCTATCCCCAAACCAAAGTAGTCGATTCTCGCACAAATTTCATTTTTGAGTTCATGTATACCTGCGGCTACAATCGGAACGCCGTTCTTAATGCTTAAAATAGTTCCACCATAACCACCATTGGTTATAAATACAGCCACATAAGGCATAATATCATCAAACGGGATATAATCTTCAATAATAATATTTTCATGCTTATATTTTTCTCGAAGCTGCTCCGTCCCGTTTCCTCCCGTCGTAGCTACAATCAATACATCCGTTCCGGCAAAAGCAAAGAGTGTTGGCTCCAATATTTTGCTAACATCGCCCTCTATTGTTCCTTGTGTAACCAACACTATTTTGTCACTCTCTTTCAGTCTCGGATCATACCATTTGTGCTGTTGTCGCGGCGCAGCATAAGGTAACAGGGCACCAATATAGTTGATGTTTTTACCGATATCACTGCGCGTATATTCAAATCCGGGTACGCCGATCTGCAGATATATTGTTGCTTCCTTTACTAATGTATCGAAAATGAAAGAACCGGTAACTGTTATATTGTAACGATGCAAATCAGCTTTATATAAGTTAATTAACTCTTTAATGCCGGTATATTTCTGCCTGTACATTTCAGCGTAAGCTACATGTGTTTCTTTGTTATTGGCTGGTGGTAGTGCCCTGCCAGCCGGGGCCGTATCTACAGAATCTTCAATAAGGGGTACTATGCCGATAGCCATTACCGGCACATTCAATTTGTAACGCACGAACGGCATTCCGGAGAACATGCTGTCGGCAATAAACAAATCAAACGGGAATGTATTATATATTTCCCTGATGTCTGCAAAGTACTCCGTTGCACGGTCAATGAAAAGGTTTTTAAGATAAATTTTCCCCTTTTGATGACCGGGTGCAGTTAAAAGTTCTGGTAGTTCGGTAACGAGATTCTCACCATTAAGCTCTTTTGCAGTTACAAAAGGGTAATGTAGAATTCCCAACCGTCTTAATTTATCACTAAATATTTTTGAAGTGTACCATCGCACATCATACCCTGTTTCATGCAGATACCTGGCGAGTCCTGTCAGTGGGTTAAAATGGCCGTCTGTCGGAACATTTGCGATTAATATTCTCTTTCCTTTAAATTGATTTTTCATGAATTATAGCGCAAGTAATATTGTACGGGTAGGAGGTATCGGCTACTATTTGTTTTTCTTCCATTCCAGATATTTTTATGCTACAAAAGCATTCCCGTCTACGGTAAAATGATCGGCGGAATTATACTCGAATACAAACCGGGCATTCAAAGCTTTCATTTTTGTTTCCAAAAGTTTCACTGCCTGATTTAGCATGAAATTACCTGAAGTACTCTCCGTTATAAGATTTTTTTGACAGACGCTACTGACATATTTTACTTTGCATTGCTGCGCATAACAGGCAAATGCCGTAATCAATAAAAAACTTAAAAATATGCTTTCCATAAAATTTGTTTAGATAGTGGCCTCCCCACTCATTATTGAGTTGTTTTGAAAATCATCATTTAACTAATTCAAAGGTGGATTTAAAATCGATCCTAATCCATCCCCAATACCGGTGAACCGGTCACTGTTCCGGGGAATAAATTCTGAAGTAACCCTGGGTAAATCAGCCTCCTTAACGATTATGTCCGGTCGCGTCATTACCGTGTGTTAATGCCGTATAGCTTTAACCGTCTGCCATGGCAAGAACGTGAATAAAGTCATGTTTGAAGCACACTGCACGATGCCATTCGGCGATCGTGTGATTATTTCGATAGGTCTCAGAATTGGTTTTTAATATCCCCATGTTTGGGGATAGTTCTGAAAATAGTCTTTCCCGTATTTTGTGTCTCAAATAGTAAAGGATGAATTTGAGTAAAACCGGTTCAACAGGTTACTCGACTGAACAAAGGGAGTGATCCCAGCCAGTTTTTTATGGAATTCATCAATATCAGGGTGCCTGAAATAAAAAATTAGCGGGTGCCCTTTCTTCAATCATCATTTTATGAAATTAAACAACAAGATTATTGTTATCACCGGTGCCTCATCCGGCATTGGTAAATCATTAGCTGTCGAATGTGCCAGCCGCGGTGCAAATATTGTTTTGGCCGCCCGGCAGTATGATAAGCTTTGTAAAATTGGGCAGGATCTTGAAAAGCAATATCAGATTAAAGCACTGGCCGTACAATGCGATGTTGTTGTAGAAGCTGACTGCGCCAACCTTATTAAACAGGCAGTGGCCACCTTCGGCAAAATTGATGTGCTGATTAGTAATGCAGGTATTGCTATGCGCGCTCTTTTTCAGGATGTTGAGCTAAATGTACTAAAGAGGGTAATGGATGTTAACTTTTGGGGTACGGTATATTGCACCAAGTACGCCTTCCCCGAAATCCTGAAAACTAAAGGGAGCATTGTAGGGGTATCATCCATAGCCGGCTACAAAGGTTTACCCGGCCGTACAGGGTACGTTTCGTCTAAATTCGCGATGAATGGATTTTTAGATTCATTACGGGTGGAAAATTTGAAAACTGGTGTTCATGTATTAACCGCCTGCCCGGGTTTTACTACCTCAAACATACGGAATGTCGCTTTGTCAAAAGACGGCACCCAGCAAGGGGAAAGTTCTATGAACGAAAGTAAAATGATGAGTAGTGAAAAAGTTGCGCGAATGATCATGAATGGGGTTGAAAACCGCTCGCGGACACTTATTATGACAGGCCAGGGGAAATTTACCGTAGCGTTAAGCAAATTTTTACCGGTGCTTCTGGATAAAATAGCATACCGCGTTTTCTCGAAAGAAAAGAACCCGCTACTTAAGTGACACAAAGCAAAGAGGCGCACAATTGCGCCTCTTTGCTTTGTTATAAATATGATATGCTGAAATGATCTTTTCCGGTTAGTCTTCAAGTACAGAAAAGTCTTGCAAACGTACAAGCACTGATTCAGGTAAGTACGGCCGGCCTCCGCTGGCAGGTACACAGGTTCCTGAAAATACGGCCTTTGCCATTGCTTTATTATTCAGCAGAATAGCTTGTTTGAAATGTAGCTTGGGCATTCCAATTCTATCCCTATAAACAGAACAGGTTACAGTGAATTCATCACCTTTTTTGAGCGATCTTAAAAAGTGGAGACTGTAACTTGAAAGAACCATATATACGCCGTTTTTCGCTTCGGTTTCAAAATCAAACCCGAGCACATCACGAATAAAATCATGCCTGCACCACTCCATATAAAAGGGATAATACAGGCCGTCCATTATTCCCTGCACATCAATGTGCTCATCTTTTACAATATAGCTTTTTGAATATTCCATTGTCATTATTTTGAATGAGACACAAAAATAAGCATCTGCTTGCCGGAGGAAATAACCAAAAACGGGGACATGGAATGTAGAGGCGGTCAGGCCACCTGATGCGGCGGGCAGACCGTTTATTTCGGTCATCCGGGAAAAATCTGCAAGACACTCCGCTATTTGTCCATTCCCCGGCGCCTGTTTTCTGGTCACCTTTGTACTGTTAACCAATAGCAATATAAAACATAACATAAATCAAAAACTTAATCAAACACCAAAACAATGAAAGCACTTATCTCAACCATCAGCCTGTTAGCCGCGCTAACCTTCAACCAAACCGTTAACGCCCAGGCGAAAAGAACGCCCGCTTCAGCCGGGCGCGCAGAGTACATCGAAGTAGAGAAAAACGTTAAACTGCACGTAACGGACCTTGGCGAAGGGAAGCCTGTTGTGCTGATTCACGGCTGGCCGTTAAACGATGCTATGTACGAGTATCAGTACCAGTATCTGGTTAATAAAGGGTTCCGGGTGATCGGTATCTCACTAAGAGGTTTCGGAAAATCAGACAGGCCTTACGGGAAGTATAACTTTGATGTTTTTTCTGATGACATTAAAGTAGTACTGGAGAAACTGAACATAGAAAATGCGGTACTGGGCGGTTTTTCAATGGGTGGCGCAGTGGTAACGCATTATGTTACCAAGTATAACGGCGCGCATGTAAGCAAACTGGCTTTATTTGCCGCAGCTGCCCCATCATGGAAACAACGCGAAGGTTTTCCGTATGGTGCAACGGATGAGGCCGCGGCAGGCTTGATTAAAACGACAGAAACCAACAGGCAGCAACTTATAGCAGATTTCGGCAAAGGCTTTGGTGCAACAGAAACCAGCCTGTCGGCAGAACAATCACAGTGGCTTGCCGGTATCAACCTTGATGCGTCACCTTATGCCACTACCCAATCAATCACCGCACTGCGTGACCTTGACCTGCGCCCGGTATTGTCAAAGATCAAGATTCCGGTAGCGATATTCCACGGTACAAAAGACAAGCTGTGTGACTTTGTATTTGCCGAGGAACTGCATAAAGGCATTAAAAACTCCTACATCGTAAAGTTTGAAAACAGCGGCCATGCACTGTTCCTGGAGGAAATGGATAAGTTCAATACTGAACTGGAAAAATTCGCAAAATCATGAAGAAATTTCCCTTAGGCTGTTACTAAAACAACCGTGCCATAACATAACCGGAAGGGGAGATCGACAATGCGTCTGGATCAATCACCTTCCGGTTCTTCTTTTAAATTAAAAAATAACTGATAGAATTTTTGACCCATGAAAAATAAGAAGACACTCATATTGGGCGCATCCGCAGATCCGGACCGGTACGCTTATCTCGCGGCCAACAGCTTGGTAAGCCATGGGCATACCATTGTAAATATAGGCGTTAAAACGGGTATGGTTGCCGGCGTTCCCATTGAAAAACCCGAAATAATTTATAACGATATTGACACTATTACGCTATATCTAAGCCCGCAGAATCAACCACCGTTATACGATTATATTTTAGCCACTAAACCCAATCGTATTATTTTCAATCCCGGCACTGAAAATCAAATGCTTCAGCAGCTGGCCACCGAACAGAATATCATGATCGATTATGCCTGTACACTTGTGTTGCTGGCAACCGGGCAGTATTAGTAGAATTGATCTCGCCTCAGGTCTGTCTGGCACCCATAGTGGACAGGTTTCTTCAAGTAAAAGCAGCAAATGTATTGCTGCCGGCACGCGGCAAGCCTTGAATAGCTTGGGCGAAAATGCTGGCGCTGTTTTTCCCCTTCCATATAATTTTTAACAGGTGGTGATTTAAGCTGATCTACCCCTATTGAGTTACAAGGCTACCGCAATCGGTGATTTTTTGACGCGCTGAGTCCTGCCATCTTTGCGCTAAAGATATGACTATGAAAATTAAATCAAATTTAGCGTTACTGGCATTTGCATGCCTGACGGTTACCAGGTGTGACAAGGATGATGAGGGGAAGCCAACTCCTTTAATCCTACGGCAGCAGATAAGAAATTCTCTTTTGTAGGCATGCATACACAAAAGCGAAAAATCACCAGTATGAGGATTACTTCGGGAAATAAGGTCATCGCTCCGGGCATAACAGATGGCGTTGCGACAGACCTCGTCACCATGGACGATTTCTTCTACAGCGAACCCAAAAGCCTGTTGATCCGGCTTTGAGGCCGCAATGAAACAGTGTAGGGGTTAAATCAAATGAAGCTTTGGCGTAACAGGGAAATATGTACTTAATGTAGTGCCTTTTCTCCATTCCCCGGCCCGCTTGCCTTCCTCAACTTTGCAGTAGCAATTTCAGGCGTTACAACGGTGATAATTAAAGTATTCGCGCTGGCAAATGAGTGGTAAGCGCATTGTCGGCCGTGTACGCCTTTACACTTAAATAAAAATAAATCAAATGAAAAATCAGCAAAACCGCACTTTAGGTGCATTCGAAAAAACCTTTTGGCTTTTGGACCAAATTGACTCCAAAGACTTTGTACTTGCCGCAGAAATTGACGGTACTGAAGCTGTTCAGGCCTGGCGACAGGCAATAGACATGGTACAACTGCGTCACCCTAATCTTTCAGTTAAAATCGTTATTGACCAGTTCTCCAGACCTGTACTTGAACACGTTGATGATATGACGATCCCGCTCAGGGTATTGAATGTAAAGGATGATTACCGTTGGGAGCAAGAGGTTGAAAAAGAGCTCGCCACCAGATTTAATACCGCAGAAGGTCCGCTTTTAAGAGCTGTTCTGATCCAGAAACCGGAAACTACGATCCTGGTGCTGGCCGCACATCATGCAGTAGCTGATGGTACCTCTATCAGCTATTTATTCAGGGATATCCTAACCGCTGTTACCGGTAGGGAATTACAGCCAATGGCTCCTCAGCAATCGAATGACGAAACTTTGGGCCTTCCGGAAGATCTTGCAATCGCGGGTTCTGATAAGACTGCATCACTACAAAATGAGTTTAAGAAAGTTGCGCCAAAGGTTTCCAGCATCAGGCTCAATAAAGAGATTTCGCGTAGGCTGATTGAAAAGGCCCGCGAAGAAGGAACCACCGTTCATGGCGCTATCTGTGCAGCAGTACTTTTCGCAACCAGAACAAAGCGTGCAACATGGTCTGACAGGAAGATTGAACTTATTTCTCCGATATGCGCCAGAAAACCACTCCGCCTGGATGATAACTATGGACTGAATATCACAACACATGCCGTGTATTTTGAGGGCGAACAGCAAAAAACATTTTGGGAGGTAGCCCGTGAGGCTAAAGCCGGCCTTGCAGGCACCGATACAGAGCAGCATGTGAAAAACTATATCAACTTTTTCCGGGATATCACTTTCAATAGCGCCGATATTCAAAAAATGATCGACATTTTGAAAAATGCCTTCAACCACGAAATTATGGTAACAAATCTCGGAAAGGTGAAATATGAAACCAATTTCGGAAAGCTCAAACTCAAAGCGGTTTATGGCCCAATGGTACGTTCGGGAAAAGGGCAGGAGCAGACTATCGGAGCGATCAGCACTAACGACTCACTGAGCCTTACCAACACAAGTGACAATCCTATTGAGGGGCTTCTTGAAGCTGTGGTGCAGACATTAACCAGCGCCTGCGCTATAAATCAGGAATTGGCGGTTTAATGCGGTGCCGGTATCGGCATCACCCGTTTGTTTCATAACTACAAAAGCCTGCAAAGTTGCATTTGCAGGCTTTTTTTAAGCCTTGTGTATGGATATCAAAATATTCCAGGCCACAAGTGCTTCGTTTTAGAAAATTATTATCATCTTTTATCAATTAATTAAAAATGAAATTTTATCCATCTGCCTTATTTAACGTTTTTATAATTGCTGTAACCGGCTTGTCGTCCTGTAAATCCGATCGTAATTTACCGGATGGAACGCCGGCAGATAAAGCGGATTTTTCCAGGTATATTGCCATTGGAAACTCCCTTACTGCGGGTTCGGCCGATAAGGGATTATATCTCGAGGGACAGCAGAATTCTTACCCGGAAATTTTGGCCGCACAAATGAAAACAGTAGGTGGTGGCAGCTTTTCGACGCCTTTTTTCAGTGCAGGCCAGGAGAACGGAAGCGGTTATCTGTTGCTGAAGGGACTGAGTACCGACGGCATACCTCAGTTGGAGGAAGTTAAAACAAACCTGGCAGTGCGGGGAGAAATTACAATTCCCGGAATAGGTAAGGTTAGCCTGCTAACCAAATACCAGGGTCCGCTTAATAATTACGGCGTTCCAAGCATCCGGCTTGCCGATGTTACTTCTACAGGCTTTGGAAATGTGAATGAATATTTCGAGCGATTGCTTCCCGGAAACCCGCCTTCGAATAAAATCTCGTATATGGACTTTGTTACGGAAAAGCCATTTACCTTTTTTACTTGCTGGTTGGGCAGTAATGATGTGCTGCAGTATGCAGCTACTGGCGGAGCATCGAAAGAACTATTTCCAACTGATAAAGCTAACTTTGATAAATTATATAACCTAGTAGCCGAAAAACTGACCTCAAAGGGCGCTAAGGGAGTAATAGCAACTATACCTGATATTACGAAAAGTGCGTTTTTTACAGCTTTTACCTATTCCTCTTTATTGAAAAGGATTCAATTGTCAGCACCACAAATTAAAGATCTCTACATACAAACAGGGGATACCCAAGTAAGGGCGGCCACGCCTGAGGATCTCTTCACTTTGTCGTTGGGTGCAGCTAATGTTTTGGGCAAACTTAATGCGCAGGGCCTGCCTTACGGCTTACATCCGGGCAACCCTATAGAAAACCATTTTGTGCTGGATAAAAGTGAAGTTGTAGTTGTTAAAGAATATACAGATGCTTATAATACAACAATTAAAGGGGTTGCAAAAGCCCGGAATCTGGCATTATACGATGCCTTTAGCGACTTAAATGAGGCAGCAGGCACTGAAGGCATAACTGAAAACGGCATTAAGTTTACAGGTGCATTCATCACAGGAAATTTGTTTTCATTAGATGGGGTTCACCTTACGCCAAGAGGATACGCGCACATTGCTAATAGAATAATTAAAGTAATTAATGAAAAGTATCAATCGAATATACCATTGACGGATGTCTCAAAATTCAGAGCTATAAAGACGCGTTAGAAGATGTTATCCATTCAACAAAAGGGCTGCTATTAAGAGCAGCCTTTTTTGTTGCCATTACGGGCAATTTTCATAGGCATACCAGGGTTTTCCGGCTCAATACCGACTGAATCTCCAAATTGTAAGAATAACCGGTGCCTCATGAAATGCGCTACTGAATTCTTTATTATCACGAAAACATAACTGATGAAGTAAACGGCTTTCAACAGGTAGATCAAATGCAGGTTTACAGAAAGGCCAGGGGCTGATGTGTAACGTACCGGTTGGTGATTGAATTAATTGGTGGCGCTGACCGTTAGGACCTTTGCTGATTTCGATGGCCCTGGCTTCGGGCTGGCATTCCCGTTTACAGATCAGCAGTGATAAGGCATCACACCATTCCAGGAGCCGGTAATCACACTCTGCCTGGTATTGGCTGATTCCAAGCTCCTTTCGCCAACATTCACGCAATGCTGCTTGCTCCTGCATAAATTTTACACCTTCCGGAACGCCGATTGCCAGTTGCCCGTAAACGAATGCCAGATGCATGGATGACAGCAGAGCGATGTACCGGCTTTTGGACGGCGAGGCTTCCATGGTGCGGATACAATGCTCGTGATCATAAGCGGACATACGGAAATCTATCGGCCCGCCCTGTTCCGTAAGCAAATGATGTTCACCCGGCTCAATACGTGCATCATCATGTGCTGAAATGGCAAGAATTGTTTCGAACCAGCGTTGAGACCGAACGCTCTGATGCCAATAAGAAGCCAACATACCCGCCAGCATACCATGCGCGCGCTGAGTGACAATCTCCCAGCCTTTTTCCGTATAATTAACGATCATCAGGTAGTTATTTAAGGGTATTTGTAATGTTAAATGTTCATGTTATATCCCAACATGCATAGCAATCCGCAATTCGGGGTCTACAATGATCTTGATTGCGTAATGACGAAAACTCTTACTGGTATCTACACAAAGGTGAAGTAATAAACTATCCGTGAATAATTCATAAGCAGTGTGATAACATGCCGGAACGGGTAAAGACGTGGTTGTAAATAGACGGCGGCCGTATAGAAAAACTACACGGCCTAACGCCATCTTTCGGTTTACTTGGTTAGCATCTTCAGTTAATAATTGAAAACGGTTAACTGATGCGAAGTTTTGGAGCGTTTATTTGAGCTTCGTCGTTGGATTTTGCGCGGCGTCAATCTCGTTTTTCAATTGTTCAACCTCCATGGTCAGGGCGGTTAATTTTGTCATCTGTTCCTGCAAGGCTGCGGTCAGGATCGAAACTAATTGCTGCACATCCAGGGCCGGTTCATTCACGCTGTAATAATTGTTTTTGCCGCGGGTTTTCCAAACAGGAACATTGGTGATGATTTCCGGCAATGTTTCCTTTGTTGCTGTTATATCGAGCCCGAATTTGAGCACGGGTTTTGTTTTTCCGTAATTTAAGATAACAGGGCGCAAACGCCCCACAATTTCCCCCGCATGTGTCAGCGCATGTTCTGGAACTGCCTGATCAATCGTTTTATTCTCCTGTGCCTTGGAGGCGCTAATTATCAATGAAAATAATACAGCTATTGGTATGATTCGTTTGTACATCTTATTTATATTTCTATCCAGTAGTTTGTGCTGAAATCTTTATCGCCCACTGTTCCGGCACTTTTTTCGAACTGTAGCATAAATTCTTCATTGTCATAAGTTTCGTCCCAGCTTTCGAGGTTAAGCTTAACATTGAGTTGCGCAGTATCAGGGATGCGGCTTTCGATAAAGCTAACAATATGCTCACCTAACTGCCTTGCCGAAACGGGCATGGGCGCTATTTCTTTTTCTTTCTCCGCGACCTTACTGATCGTTATGATGAAGCCATTTGGAATTACTTGATTTGTGCTCATTTGCGTTAAATTATAGCGCAAAGGACGATAAACGCCTGATATGATACCATACCCGATATGGGGGGTAATTCTTGTCAGATTGAGGGATAAATAATAGGTAAAAAGATTAATGCGGGGTAGCTTATCGCTGTAAACAGTTGAGGTAATTTAGCTTGGTAAAACAAGATATTGGGCATTGCCTTAATTAAAGGCAGAAATCAGTTTGACCTGTCTTTTTTAGGATTATTTGCCAAATATTTACCAGATTCATGGGCGCCGATGCCTGATTTCCCACATACTGATTAGTAACTGAATTAAGAAATTAATAATTAAAATAGCATAGTATGGTTTTGTATTTTTACAGTTAAATTTGGTATCGTTTAACGGATAAAGTCCTTTATAAACCGTCTCCGTAACAGTAATTATTAAAAAATCTGACGAGGTTTTTCATATGAGGAATATTTACTTAATAAGAAGTATATTAATTTTTGCATGTATAATTTTATTCCATCATTGCAGCTGGGGTCAAAACTATGGTCTGGGTTTTTTAAGTCATGAAGTACAGCAGGATCAACGGACATCTCTTAACCTCGGATCGGAAAAGGGGCTGTGTCTTTCTGATAATTTTACGGTATCATTTGATCTGTCGTTCGAAGCTCATCAGGGAGTATATTTTGGTTATGTGGTAAGAATTATTGAAGATAATAAACGCAATTACGACCTGGTTTATAATACATCTAAAGATCAGTTTAATGTAATTGCAGGGGATAGTCTTTGCGGTATAAATTTTAGTGTATCTCGTGAAAGCTTGTATAATCGGTGGAATAATATTACCATCAGTTTCAACGGCGATGCAGGTGAACTAACGATCATAAGCAACGGCAAAAGATACACCCAAAAGAAGATACACCCTGCAAAAGGCAGCTGTTATAAGTTACTCTTCGGCGCTAACCAGTTCGAACCGTTTGCCACTACTGATACCCCTCCGATGAAAGTACGTAACGTCAAGATATTTAAAAAAGGACGTCTCGAATATCATTGGCCGTTAGATGAAGTGGAGGGAACGGTCGCTGTTGATCTTGTAAAAAATGCCAAAGCGATGGTACACAACCCGTCATGGCAAACAGCCTTGCACTCCAAATGGCAAAAAGGCAAATCGATTACAGTTAATGGGATAGCCAGTGTGGCCTTTGATGAAAAAAACGAAGCAGTTTACGTGGTTGCGGAAGATACAGTATATAGTTATGCGGTAAAAAATGCCACATGGCTGATGAAAAATACCAATGATAAGATTAATTTAAATCAAGGTAATCGCTCTTTTTTTAACCCTGCTGATCAGCGCCTGTATAACTATATCCTCGGTAAGGAAACGCCTGCGATCCATGGGTTTGAAAACGGTAACTGGCAGGGAAACTTCCCACTTGGCGAGGTGACCGGTTATTGGCATGCCAACAAAATGTTCTCAAGCGTTGATTCCTCCTTATACCTGTTCGGTGGTTACGGTTATCTGGTATATCGCAACAGTGTGCAACGCTATAATTTTAATAGCCATAAATGGAGTAATCTTAAATATAAAGGTGACTTTTTTACGCCGCGATACCTGGCCGGATTAGGCGCGACAGAAAAAGGAGATACGGCTTATATTTTAGGAGGGTATGGAAATTCCAGCGGTCAGCAAATCCTCAACCCCAGAAACTTGTATGATATGATGCGATTTACGGTAAAAGATAAGACTTTTACCAGGCTTTTTGAATTGAAAATTAACAGGGAAGATTTTGCGCTGGCCAACTCATTAATACTGGACAGCAAAAAAAAGATATACTACGGTTTAATTTATCCAAGGCATAAGTATAATTCTTCTTTACAATTGATCAGAGGTTCATTGCAAGACCCCTCGTTTCAGCTTTTAGGAAGTGTGATTCCTTACGCATTTCACGACGTGCACTCGTTTGCGGACCTCTTTTATTGCAAAAACAGCAATAAGTTTGTTGCGGTTACTTTGTTGAGAACGGATAATAACAAATCAGTTGTAAATGTTTATACCTTATTGGGGCCGCCTTATATTGCGCCGGTTAAAACTATCCCGGAGCATAACAATAAAGTCCGGTATGCTTTGTACACCGTTGCCTGCATTGTGCTCTTTTGCCTGTTCTTCATATTTTTTAAAGGCTACCGAAGAAGAAAGCTGAAGATCGAAACAGCAGAAAGTGAATACAATCACGCAAATCATGAGCCTGTAAGTGAGCAATTTAATGAAATGGAACTCGCGGAGCATCTCGAAGTTCAAACGGCTAAGGTTCCGGCATTTAAAAATACAATCCTCTTATTTGGCGATCTGCAGGTATTTGACGCAACGGGAAACAGTATTACCAAACAATTTACTCCGCTGATCAGGGAGTTATTCCTGCTTATTCTACTTCATTCGGTTAAGCTTGGGCGTGGTGTAAGCTCTGATAAATTGAACGAGATGTTTTGGTTTGATAAATCGGAAAAAAGTGCCCGCAACAATCGTTCAGTGGCTATTGTGAAACTGAAATCGCTGTTGGAGAAGCTGGATTTCTGTACGCTTTCCAAAGATTCAGGCTATTGGATGATGGAGATTGATTATCAGCACTTTTATATTGATTACCACAGTTATCTGAATATTATCAATAACCGTAAAAAGTTAGATGACGACGCCATTAAGCATCTTTCAAGTATCGTTCAGCGCGGAAGTTTCTTGTCTACCAGTGAGTATGAATGGCTGGATAATTTCAAGTCGGAAATATCCGGTAATATTATTGATACCTACCTGCATTACTTACATAAGCCTGAGCATCATAACGATCCTGAATCTTTGATTAGAATAGCCAATTACATCCTCAATATTGATCCGGTTAATGAAGAGGCCATGACTTTAAAATGCCAGTCGTTTGTGGCTTTAGGAAAACACTCACTTGCCAAAGGCACTTTTGAGAATTTCGAAAAGGCTTACAAACACATGTATGATAAATCTTTCGGAAAAAATTTCTCAGCGATACTCGAAAATGCCTACAATTTGAAGGGGTAATTCAACGATTATTTATAGTGAAGGCGGCATTAACAGAGTTGTATTAACCGGTCGCTTTGGCATTAAATTTATGTCTTTTTTATCCTCATTTCGTTTTCCCACCGCGACACAACAACGGTAGCCGGTTAATGCGAACTACCGTACTAAGTTGTTTACAGAATAAGCGCTTCAATACTACCGTCATATACTCATTAAGCAATTACATGTTATTGCTACTACATATTTAAATTGCCGAGTACTGAAAATTATATCAATGGGCGTGAAGTACAGTACGAATAGCCTGGGTTTGCTGCCTGTTTTAAAAAATTATTTGCCTGTTCCATGAATTTGCTCAAATGCTAATTTATAATTAAGCTTTTTTTAATGATTTAAATGTACTTAGGCAACGGCTGCTATAATTATTACAGCCTGTCGTCTGTATGCATATCGTAATATGCTTAGTTAAGTGATCAGCAATCTAATTTAAACCTAATATGTTCACCAGTACATTTTCAAAAAAATCCACTAAAAATCTTGTTTCATCTATTTTGTTATTGATGGGTATTTCCTTTTCGGTAATGGCACAAAACGATAAATTTGATGGTAATCTTGGGTACGTTGATCCTTCAATAGGTAATGTTGGCCAGTTACTGGAGCCTACCCGGCCTACGGTACAGCTCCCCAATCAGATGATGCGGATGTACCCCATCCGGAAAGACTATATCGATGATCAAATTTCCAGTTTCCCTTTATTAATTGTGTCGCATCGATTAGGGCAGGCATTCTCCATTAAGCCTACGGTGAGCGGCGTAAATGAAGATAGCTATAATGCCCGGATGACCTATGATCATGACCTGGAGGTGCTACAGCCATGGCATTATTCTACTTACCTGATTGATGATGATATTACCGTAAAATATGTTCCCGGTAAAAGAGCAGGCATTTATCAATTTGATTTTCCGGAAAATAGAGAGAAGCATATTTTACTAAGCATGTTTAACGATGGGCCATCTCAATGGAAATTTATTTCGCACAACGAAATTACAGGTTTTGAAACCTATCATGGTGATATTAAGATTTTTGTGTATGCTGTACTTAGCGAGGGAGGTACTTTCGGCACTTTAACCGGCAACAAAATTACCGAAACAAAACAGGTTGCAGGAAACAAGTCCATAGCTTGGGTCCGTTTCCCCGGGGCTGAATCAAAAACGATTAGTGTTAAATATGCGGTTTCATTTATAAGTGCAGATCAGGCAAAAAAGAATTATGCGGAGGAACTATCCGGTATAACGTTCGACCAGCTTAAAAAAGCCGGTCAGATGGCTTGGGAAAAGGTGATGGGCCAAATAAAAGTAACGGGCGGTACGGAGGCTCAAAAGCGCAGTTTTTATTCGGCACTTTATCGCTGTTACGAACGGCCGGTTAATATCCTCGAAGGTGGAAAATATTATAGTGGTTATGATAAAAAGGTACACGATAGTAAGCGCCCTTTTTACGTGGATGACTGGATGTGGGATACCTATCTGGCACACCATCCTTTACGAACAATACTGAACCCGGCCCAAGAAGAAGATATTCTCAATTCCTATATTAACATGTTTGAACAGAGTGGCTGGATGCCTACTTTTCCGGTTTTGTTCGGTGACCATGCCTGTATGAATGGGTTTCATTCGGCTGTTGTATTTACCGATGCACTTAATAAAGGTATAGGTGGCTTCGATGCTGAAAAGGCATATAAAGGCATGTTTAAAAACGCAACACAGGCTACCATGCTACCATGGGAAAACGGGCCAAAAGGCCCTTTAGAAGATTTCTATTATAAAGAAGGTTATTTCCCTGCATTGCATCCGGAAGAAAAGGAAACGTTCGCAATGGTGCACAATTTTGAAAAAAGGCAGGCTGTCGCAGTTACGTTAGGGCATAGTTATGATGACTGGGCGCTGGCGCAATTCGCAGCAAAAATCGGTAAAACAAAGGATGCCGGAATGTTTACTCATCGGGCACTTAACTACAGGAATCTTTGGAGCAATAAAGAAATGATGTTTATGCCAAAAGACGATAAAGGTAACTGGATTGATATTGACCCCAAATATGACGGGGGAATGGGCGGACGGGATTATTTTGACGAAAATAACGGCTGGACGTATATGTGGCAGGTGCAGCACGATATACCTGGCCTTATGGAACTGATGGGCGGAAAAATAAATTTCGAAGCCCGGCTCGATCAGTTGTTTCGCGAAGGGCTTGATCGCTCCAAACAGGAAGTTCAGGTAAAATTTCCCGATTTTACAGGAATTGTAGGACAGTATTCAATGGGTAACGAGCCAAGTTTTCACATCCCTTATCTATATAATTACACCGGTTCGCCATGGAAGACGCAGAAACGTATCCGCATGCTGCTGGATGTTTGGTTTAAGGATAATATTTTTGGTATTCCCGGGGATGAAGACGGCGGTGGCATGACAGCCTTTGTGGTTTTTTCGTCAATGGGATTTTACCCGGTAACACCGGGCGTGCCGGTATACACTATAGGCAGCCCTGTTTTTGAAAGTGTTGTTATCGATTTGCAAAATGGAAAACAATTCAAACTTATTGCGAAGAATTGTTCGGTCATCAACAAGTATATTCAGCATGCTACCTTGAATGGTGTAGTACTTGATACGCCATTTTTTAAGCATGAGGACCTCATGGCCGGAGGCGAACTGGTGCTGGTAATGGGCCCCAAACCGAATAAACAATGGGGAGTTGAAAAATAGCTGACAGCAGGTGCATTTTAAAAGGGCAGCTTTACAATAAAGCTGCCCTTTTTTTTATGTGCTGACAGATGTCGGCATGCCTGGCAATACGCTTTAGATAATGGTTGATTTCCTTAAACCACTACTTCCGCTGTGATTATGTATGTGGTTAAAATATCTTCGATATACAAACCGGTTTCTGCTAACGGGTTCCACATATTTGAAGCCGCCGGAATAGTGTACCCAATACATCACCGCATAGAAATAAGAAAACTATTTTTATTTAATAATAATTTAATTGGTTGTTATACAGCTTGTTGCAATCGATTGCTGCACAGCTAATTCTTTTTTAATTCTTTACTAATCTCTGACATTTTCTTTGCTATTCAGTAATAAACCAAATTAAACCCAAAAGCATGAAAAAATTTTTATTTATCTTTTTGATGTGGTGTATTGTCCTGAAAGTTCATGGGCAAAGCACCTCCATTAATGGTAAAGTCCTGGATGACACAGGTCAGCCGCTGATTGGAGCCGTTGTAAAAGTCAATGGAGAGTCGGCGGCAACCGCTACCTCATCAGATGGTGTTTTTACCCTGAAAGTAATCAATCCCTCCGCTACCCTTACAATCAATTATGTAGGGTTTGAAACAAAGGAAGTACCGCTTAACGGCAGTAATACCATCACGGTAACCCTGGCTCCTTTGAGTAAAGGACTACAGGAAGTAGTTGTAGTGGGCTATGGTACCCAAAAAAAGGTATCACTTACCGGAGCTGTAGCATCCATTGCCGGTAAAGACATTGTAACTACTAAAAATGAGAACGTGTTTAACTCATTAACCGGTAAGATACCCGGGTTAAACATAGCTCAAAAAAGCAGCGAACCCGGTTCATTCAACACCATTCTAAGTATACGGGGTTCAAGCCGGAATCCGCTGATCATCATTGATGGGGTACCCCGCGGTAGCCTGGAACGCCTTGACCCCAATGATATCGATAATATCTCTGTACTCAAGGATGCGTCAGCGGCTATCTACGGTGTACGCGCTGCCGATGGTGTAATACTTGTTACCACAAAGTCAGGCAAGAAAGGAAAAACTGAACTTACCTATACCGGCAATTATGGCGTTCAGCGCCCGGTAGGCCTTGAACGGACTGTAGATGCCATTGAATACATGACGTTAATGAATGAGAAATTCGGACATAGCCTTGACAACCCGGTTGTACGTTATACTGAAGACGACTTTAACCTGTACAGGAACGGCACGAAAATCACCACAGATTGGTATACGCCGGTATTAGATCGTTCGGTTCCGCAAAACCAGCATAACATTACGGCAACAGGCGGTTCCGAAAGTTCAAACTACTTCCTTAGCTTAGGGCACAGCAACCAAAAGGGGTTTTGGAAAAGCGGCGACCTGAACTATGAAAAATACAATCTGCGCTCAAATGTTACCGCAAAAATTGCAAAAGGCCTTACAGCAGAGATGCGCCTATCGGGATTAAAGGACACAAAGAACCAGCCATGGACCGATACCTGGGTATTATTTAAAAGCCTTTTTGGACAACTGCCGCTCACCGACCTGTACGCCAATAATAACCCCGCCTACCCAGGCGCCGCACGGGATGACAACAATCCTCTGGTTACTACAAGGACAGATAAGACAGGTTACAAGCGCGACGACAATATTTTATTTCAGGGTTCAGTAGCTCTGAATTACGAAATTCCTTTTATCAGCGGCCTGAACGCCCGCGTTTTCTACAGTTATGATTATAATTCTAATGAATATAAAGGATATCAGCTGCCGTATGACCTGTATACTTACGATCCTGAAAGTAAGATTTACAGCTCAAGAACTTTTTCTACACCAATGGGCATATCCAGGGGTTTTAGCCGTGGATCTACCTACCTGATGCAATTCCAGCTTAATTACAATAGGTCCTTTGGTAAACATACGGTTGGCGCACTGGCCCTTTACGAGGAAACGACAGGTAAGGGCGATAATTTTAACGGTTACAGGGAACTGGCTTTTAAAATTGACCAGCTCTTTGCCGGTAATTCATCCAATCAAACCGCGACACAAGACGTTGGCGGGCTATCGGATTGGGCAAGGAAAGCAGTGGTTGGGCGTGTGAACTATGATTTTAATTCGCGGTACCTTGCAACATTCAGCTTTCGTTATGACGGATCTTCGAGATTCAGGAATTCGCAGCAATGGGGCCTGTTTCCAAGCGCTGAATTAGGTTGGCGCGTTTCGGAAGAATCATTTTTTAAAAATAGCAGAGCCCTTTCGGCAATCAGCAACTTTAAGATCCGGGGATCGTACGGTAAGCTTGGTAACGAGGATGCCGTAAATTATCAGTTCCTGTCAGGTTATAACTTCCCGTCTGGTAATTACTTATGGAATGGCGAACTGACGAACGGCCTTGCTGATAAGGGTTTGCCGAATACAAATATAACCTGGTATACCTATACCACATCAAACATAGGTATTGATCTGGAAATATGGAAAGGGTTACTGGGAGTGCAGGTTGATGCTTTTAGAAGAGATGGTAAAGACTTATTAGGCAACAGGCTGGGGACATTACCGGGTTCTGTAGGCGCTGATCTGCCGCAGGAAAATATCAACAGCGACCGTACACAGGGGCTCGAATTAAACCTGACGCACCGTAATGTGATAGGTGGGGTTGGGTATAGTATTGGTGCCAATATTGGCTATGCCCGTACAAAACTAAGATACCAGGAGGTTGGTATATTTGGTAACGCTTATGAAAACTGGCGGAACAATCCCAACAATCGCTACAATGATATTTGGTGGGGGCTGGGATATGAAGGCCAATTTCAATCCTACGATGAAATTTATAATTCACCGGTTAATTATGGCGGTGGTAACCGCGGTACACTGCCCGGCGATTACAAGTACACCGACTGGAATGAGGATGGGGTAATTGACGGCTGGGATGAGCATCCCATCGCTACAAGAGGCATTCAGGAAAACGATGTTACACAAAGAAACATACCTAAGATAAACTATGGTATCAACGTTTCTGCTACTTATAAAGGAGTTGACCTCAGTATGTTATGGCAGGGAGCTGCATTGGTAAATGTTGACTACCCTGAAATGCTGAAAGAACCGCTTGCCTTTGGCGGGAGCGCCAGCGCGCTGAAGATGTTTATGGACAGATGGCATCCTGAGGTACCCGGGGCGGATATCTATAATCCTAACACTAAATGGATACCGGGCTATTATGCTTATACAGGTACCGTTGCCGCAAATAATTCTGAACGGGCTGTCCAAAATGCCTCTTATCTCCGCTTGAAAAGTTTGGAGATCGGCTATACATTCCCACTGGCCTGGACAAGTAAAATCGGCATCAAACGCGCACGATTTTATTTGAACGGTTATAACCTGGTTACTTTCACAGGTATCAGGGGCCTTGATCCGGAACATACCTCAGACATTTACGGATATACCTATCCAATGAACAAAACCTATAACGCTGGTATCAACATCAGTTTTTAAACAACGCCATGAAATATTTAAAAAGATTTATAGTACTGCTAACGCTGTTTACAGCAACAGCATGCAACAAACTGGATATTGCTCCTGTAAATATCCTTAAGGATGAAGAGGTATTTAGCACAGACGCCGGGGTTGGCGCTTATATGATACCAATCTATGCAAATTTGCCGATAGAAGATTTCAGGTATAATTTTAGTGATGGCTTTAACGCGTTCCCTGCATTTCCTGCACTGGGCCTTTTCACGGCCGAACTGCTTCAGATAGATTATGTTTTCAGGGGCTCTATAGAAAGCGGAAGTTTTGGGTATTGGCCTTATGGTGATATCCGTAAGATCAATTATTTTTTAGAGGCACTGCCAAAAAATTCATCCAGTTTTTCTCAAGCACAGGTTAACGCTTACCTGGGTGAAGCGCACTTTTTGAGGGCCTATTTTTACTTTGATCTGGTGAAACGATACGGCGGGGTGCCTATTGCGAAAACACCACAGGATCCCTTCAATTCAACGCCTGAAGCTCTTCGCATTCCACGGAGTAACGAAGAAGATGTATATAAGTTTATTGAAGAAGAATTGAACCAGGCCATTGAGCTGATGCCGGATATTGCTGCAGACGAAGCTGTTAAAGGGCGCGCCAACAGAAATGTTGCCCTTGCTTTAAAATCGCGGGCCATGTTGTATGCAGGATCTATTGCGAAGTATGGCAGCATCCAATTGAATGGCCTGTTGGGTATACCGTCGTCGCAGGCACAAAATTATTTTCAGAAGAGCTACGATGCCGCGATTTTGCTGGAGGGGAAATATACCTTGTACCGTGCAAATGCGGATAAATACCAGAATTATGTAAACCTGTTTCTGGATAGGAACAGTTCTGAAAATATTTTTATCAAAGATTATAAATATCCGGAAAGAACACATTCATGGGATGCCCTTAACATCCCCAAGCAGTTTGTGAGTGGTTACGGCTCATTTATCAACCCGACACTGGATTATGTGGAGCTGTATGGCACCCTGAAAGTTAACGACGACAATGGTAACCCGATACGTTTTGACCAGCGGGTTGATCTTTTTAAAGATGTGGAGCCGCGCTTGCGTGCCACGGTTATTTTACCCGGCGACACATTTCGTGGTGACGTGATAGACGTACAGCGTGGTATCTACCCAACGTATAAAAATGGTGACGAGTCAGCTAATAACGCCGTACTCAAAACTGCTGGTAGTACAGATGTGCTTTACAATGGTAAACGGGTGGTTGGCCTGAGTGGGATGGGTATAGGCGGATCTACAGGAACGGGCTTTTATGTACGTAAATATCTAAATCCCAATTTAGCACAGGCTGATTTAAACTTGTGGCGTTCTGACCAGGCCTGGATAGACATACGTTATGCGGAAGTTTTATTAAATAAGGCAGAAGCCGGAGTAGAACTGGGCACTTCAAATGCAGCGGCAAAAGCATTGGAAGCCATCAATGATATCAGAGATCGTGCCGGCGCAGTGTCATTACAACCGGCGCAACTTACCCTCAACGCGGTACGGACAGAGCGACGTAAAGAACTTGCTTTTGAAAACCACAGCTGGTGGGACAACAGAAGATGGAGAGTGGCGGATAAGGAGTTTAACAACCGAATATACAAAGTGCTGTATCCTTATTACGTATTCGATGAAAACAAGTACATCTTTAAAAAGGATGACGATATAACGAAGTCGAGATTTACTTTCCAGGTTAAATTTTATTACGAGCCGATTCCTGGCAATCAGATCAACAAAAACCCATTACTGGTGCAAAATCCGCTTTACTAACATACCCAATTAAAAAACAATGAAAAAATATAGATTTTATATCACGCTTCTGTTCGTAGCTGCAATGTTAACAGTAAGCTGCAACAAAGTAGACAACTACCCGGAGCCCGACAAAACCCTTACAGGTAAAATTGTTGACGCGGAAACCAACGAGCCGCTGTATACCGAACAACCTGATGGTACGAGGATCAGACTATTGCAAACGGATTGGAACGAAAGCCCCATACCGCAATACTTTTGGGCCAAATCAGATGGTACTTTCCGAAATACAAAAATTTTTAAAGGTAAGTATGATGTAACCCCGGTGGACGGACCGTTTGTGCCGCTTACCGAACCTCAAAAAATTGATTTAACCGGCGAGGCAGATGTTACTTTCAAGGTAGTGCCTTTTTTGAGAGTGACGTTACTGAATTCGTCAGTGAATGGCACTACAGTCACCGTAAGCTACAAGATCGAAAGGCCTTCTGCAACGTTTAAAATTACGGATGCGAAGGTGTTTGTATCAACCACCTCGCAAGCCACTAATGCATCCTTCGATAACAAGTTAAGTCAAACAAATGATTTGCAGGGTATTGCTGATGATGTGATATTGGCAACCACTTATACAGCTAACCTCACCCTGCCGGCCAAGCGCAGCTTTTATATAAGGGTGGGAGCGCGATCTGAAGACAATGTTTCCAGGCGGTATAATTACACCAACGCGATTAAAGTAGATATACCTTAGTCTCAAACAACAGTGTTATCACCGGCTTAAAAATGCACAACTTATGCAGCCACTATCAAAAAGGATATATCAAATTCTTTGAGTTTTGAACCGGCTTTTTTGTCGATTGTTTCATGGTTAATAATACAATTAGATTTTTTGAGAAATTACGGAGGTAGCCCCGTAGTAAGGGATACCTCCGTAATTTACTAACGTATATTTTTATTGATACTGATAAAATCCATTGAAAAGTAGCCTCACCTGAATTGGGCTGGAAAGCGGATAATTATTTCGCAAAATTTCGATCCGCATTGCAAGAAGCATTTAATAAGGGTCTACTCCCGGAAAACCTATATGCATTGGTCAAGCCTATCAAAGTTAATGAAACACATAGGGAACGATTAGAATTAGAGGAACTGCAGAAATTAATATCGACACCAATTCAGCCTGAAATAATGAAACGTGCATCTGTTTTTTCAGTTTTGACCGGCCTGAGATTTTCTGATGTTAAAGCGATAAAATGGTCGGAACTGAGAGGAACTTCAGGCAAATATTATTTTCAATATCGTCAACAAAAAACACTGGTTGCCGAGTATTTGCCAATTTCAGACGATGCCGTAAAATTAATGGGAGTGAGGGGGTGCGAAGATGAAGAAATCTTTAAAAACCTGCCTTATTCATCCATTCGTATTTTCCTGGTAAAATGGCTCGCTAAGGCAGGGATCAAAAAAAATATAACATTCCATAGTTTTAGGCATACTTATGCAACCCTACAACTTGAATTTGGAACTGATTTATATACCGTTTCAAAAATGCTCGGCCATAAACATATTAAAACTACCCAGGTTTATGCGAAGGTTGTCGACAAAAAGAAAAATCAAACTGTTAACAAAATCAAGTTGAATATAGATAAATTAAATTTATTTGCATAAATAGCAGTCTTCTAGCAACAAAAGTGCTGCAGTATATGGTACTTGCAGCACTTTTTTTATAATGACATATGTGTGTTAGTTTTTAAGAAAGCTATTGGCAGAAGCTACAAATTGTTAATGATTTTGGAAGAACGAAGAATGGCCTGCATCAGGATAAACCACTAAAGTGGCGTTAGGTAAACTCTTGGAAATATTTGCCGCATTGATTATCTGTATTGAGATGTCGTTCTCACCCTGCGCAATAAAAACCGGCTGATTGACTTTTTTTAAATCATTAAGCGCCTCAGGATAAGGCTGAACCCAACCCAGTACCGCTGTAACTTCGGCCAGACCTGTTTCCTGACTTAGTACAGCGTCGCGGTTAACTGTTCTTTTTTGTATTCGGGCATAAGCTGGACATCCGGAGTCATTGATCACCGTGTTCGGAAAAAGAGGATAAGGTGTTCCGTTACACTTTGACCATGTTAAGTAGCTGATTTGAAAGTTGGAATTTATTTTTAACAACACAACACCATGGTCTGATTAGCACGGAATAGAATGGTGAAGCATGCAGGAATGTTCTGCAGATTGCTCTCTCAAGTTAATGTGAAAGGTAAAGGCACCGGTAAAGAAATAAAGAAGGTTGAACCGCTGCCTTCTTTACTTTTTACCCATATTTGTCCGCCATGGTGGCAAACAATTTCTTTTGCGATATATAAACCTATACCATAGCCTTTTTTGAGTCTAACCTGATCACAGTCACCCCGGAAATATCGGCCAAAAAGCTTTTGTTGATTTTCCTGACTGATCCCGATACCTTGATCGACAACGGCAAGCGTTATTACTTCATTGGCATATTTGCACGAAACGTTGACCTCGCTCTGCTGGGATGAATACTTCACCGCGTTAGAAATAAGATTTACTATTACCTGTTTGATCTTTCCACGGTCAGCGTAAACACTACACTCGTAATTGCTAACCATAGTAAAATGATGGCTTCTAAAGTATTGAGAATAGTCATCTAAAATTTCGGTCAGCAAATCGTTAATTTTGAAACAGGTTTTACGAAGTACGATCTTTCCCGAAAAAACCAGGCTCATATCCAGCATATTATCTAAAACTGCGGTCATTTCGATTACCTGATGGTCTATTTTTTCCAGCAGGCTTTCGGCATGGTCATTACGGATGTTGAGTTTTTTTGCCATCTGAACATATAACTTTATGACGGAAAGAGGGGATTTGAGTTCATGGCTCAATAAGGCCATTAGGTCGCAGTTATTATGCTCTGCTGAGAGGTTGTCTCTCTTCTCAATTATCTGCTGATGAGCTGTACTTGTCGCCATGATTCATTAGATTGTCAATAAGGTAAAAATATTTGTCCCGGTATATAAATCCAACCATAATAGAGCGAAACGGGCTCATTAATATCTGAAAAAGGCATTTGCCTCCCTGAGCAGGAAACGATTTACTGTGTAGTAACGTCGGTTTGGTAAGTGATTATAGCGGGCAAATAAAGGTTATACTTCCGTGCGTCTGCCGCCCAGCTGCCTGTAATGCTGAAAATATTTTTGTAAGTGGGCAGGTGCCTGCTTACGGAGTTTCTTTTAATGCTATCCGCAGCAGCCAGGTACTTCAATAACCAAAGCGGGTTAGGTAATAAATTCCCTAAGTCCCGGTCTATATTTACCTGGTTCGCATGGGTTGCAGGCATAAACTGCTGGCGGCCAATAGCAATCGGACTAAAATGCCATCCCGACCGGCTATTGGTTCTGATGGTGATGGCTTCCTCTGTACAATGCAACTCGTTTGGCCCGGCGTTCTGAGCTTTGGTTATAACAGCAAACAACAAGATGAGCACGCTAAATAAGATATTTTTCATAACGTTGATGGGTCAGGGTATTCTCAAAATATCTTTTTAACGCGAGATCCGTCATTCAATTCAGGTTTTTTCCTTTGTCCCAGTATGATCATTCCACAAGACTGGGCATTTGTTTCGAAGCGGCTGGATGCTACATTGAACAGGGATGCCAATCCAATCAGGCAACCGGATAATGTTCGTTTTATTTGGCTGAAGATGGTTTTCATTTTTTAATGATTTAAAAAAGGCTTCGTCTTGGAGTGCGCGAAGCCTTTTGTGGGTATTACTGATGATTTGCTGCTGCCATGATTACCCTGGCAACTGCTTCGGGTTGTGAGATGAACACGACATGAGAACCTTTTATTTCTGTTATCTTAGCTTTGGCTCTTTTATACATCTGCCGCTCCACACCAGGATTGATCGCCTTATCGGCAGTTGCAACAATACCATAGGCAGGTTTGGTTTTCCAGGCAACTTTGCTCACTGGTTCAGCAAAGCAATGGCCAATGATAGGGGCCTGTGACGCACACATGAAATCACTTTGTGCTTTTGGAACATCAGCGGCAAAACCACTATGAAATTTGGCCAGAACGAAATACACAAAGCCTAATTTGTCGGGTTCGGTAAAGCCTGCTTCAGGCGCTGCAGGTGCCGCACCTACCCATTTGGCGGTGTTTTCGCCGGCATCAGGCGCAAAGGCTGCAACGTAAACCAGGGCGGCAACTTTTGGATTAACACCAGCCTGTGTAATCACAGTGCCTCCCCAGGAGTGGCCAACCAGTACCACCGGCCCTTTCTGGTTTTCAATAACACTGTTAGTAGCATTAACATCTGCCGCAAGCGAGGTGAGCGGGTTTTGTACTATACTTACGTGATAACCTTTTTTGATCAGGATATCATATACCCCTCTCCAGCCCGAGCCGTCGGCAAAGGCGCCATGTACGAGTACGATGTTCTTTATTGGCTTTTGTCGGGCTTCGGCAGTTTTTACCGGGCCAAATAACAGCCCGGTTAACAGCAATGCGGCGATCATCGTTAATTTAAAACCGTGTAACAGATTCGCTTGTGTTTTCATGATTTGATTTTTATAAGGTGAATTGATTAATATGTTAGTTATGTGATTTGTATGATTACTGGTTATGTCCTGCGTTGCTTAAAGTTGCCCGGCCCACCGCGCTGATCACACCGGTATCTGCATTTTGTAAGAAGCCTACAATCTCCCAATCTGTTGCATTAAAAGCTACCGGTAGATCGATTTGAGCGGATCCGCTATCCCCGGTTTTCAGATCGAAGGTGTACAGGTTTCGGACGATCTGTGCATGGTGCAGGGTTCTGCCTTCATTCTCGCCTTTAGTTACTTTACTTACTGCATGCTTTTCTACAACTGCCAGCAGTAACTGATCGCCGTTGGCTTTACTTTTTAACTGGTAATCTATTTTTATTTTACCGGCCGATAGGTCGCTTTTAAGTACAATATCCTGTGCGACAGGGGTGTTTAAAGCGCTTTTTATAGCAGAATTTGCAGCATTTTCGTCTGATCCGACAAATTCTGCTTTACCATTAACAATCACCTGCGGCGTATATACCTGGCCGGTGAACTGACGGCTGTACTGGTACTGACGTTTGCTGAACAGCGCATTGCTGAAAACATCCTTCCAGCCCTGACGGTTCCAGTAATCTACATGATAGGCCAACACATAAACCGGTTTATTTCCGGCTTCCTGTTGGATGCGGGCCAAAAGTTCGTCGGCAGGCGGACAACTGCTGCAGCCTTCTGAGGTGAATAATTCGAGAACGGCAAAGCCGTCACCGGCAACACTTTGTTTTGATTTAGACGCGAAGCTGCTGTTTGCTAAAAATGCCCCGGTAATAATAAGCAGTGCTGCAAAAGCACATATTGTTGAAAGTTTGATCGGTTTCATGATATTTATTTTTTGTTTTGATTCAAAAGTAGCAGCCATTTTAACCGGCTTTCAGCAGTTATTGGCCGAAGCGGACATCTTCAGCCTTCAATCGGGATTTATCCGGCCCGAGCTCAATATGCTTACCTGTCACCCATCCACGATAAAAAGGTATTGGTCTTCTCCTTATGGATCAGTAATTTATCAGGCGTATCAATAACAAGCTTTACAAACAGTTTACGCAGGAAGTAATGTTCTACTTCCTTAATGGCCTTGAAACTGATCAGATATTTGCGATTGACCCGAAAGAATTGATCCGGAGATACTGAATTAGTGATTTGGTCGAGTGATTGATTGAGTGTGTATTCCTGCTGATCGAAACCCACCAGTGAAACCGCATTATTGCGGATATTAAAAAAAGCGATATGATCAGTTTGTACGGTTGTATACTTCTGATTTTTAAATACCAAAAAGCTTGTTTTGTAAGTGGATGGTTTTATGGGTGATGCGTCAGGCTCGGTTGCCATCATTTCTTTTTCTGTTGCTTTAGGTACAAAAAGCGACGGTATTGGCTGCGTCAGCACATTATTAAAAAATAAGTTATCGGGTCGGCCAAACTCGCTGATTACAGGCAAGCTATATTCCGGCAGAAATAAGAACTTGTCTTTGATGAACAGGACTTCTCTTCCAACTCCCGTACTTTGCAGATCGATTATCGTTGCGTTTTTAAATAAGTTATTCATATCAGATAATTAAATGTGTATTGGGTAAGGATCTTATGCTATTTGGTATTTATTGGGTATTATTTAGTTGTGGCTATGTCAAATGCTCCGGATTCTTCCTTTACAATTTCAGCAAGCGGAAACGGGTAGTCAACCGTGTTCAGCTTAGGCTTAAGAGAATAGCTCGTAACAGCAGGGTATTTGATACGGGCTGCACAAATAATAATGACGACTATACAGTCGAGCATCACCAGGTGGGTTAATATGAACATGAGTTCCATTTCAGATGATTTTAAATATTTGGTATTACTTTCCGCCACATCCCTGCCAGAATTAACTATTGTTTAAACTCCCGGGCTTAAATACAAAGCTTGTGCCTGTATTTAAATATTTGAAATACAGATACATAAGTTAATGCGCCAAAGTCGGTATCATGATATTTCATGATTTTCAAGGGTAAAAGATGAAATTCAATGATTTTACAGCGTGGGTTGCTGCAGGATAAAAATTGCTTAAATAAATGGAGTGCAGCACGACAGAATGATACGTACTTGCAGTATAGTGATTTGATGAGTGGTGGCTATACTGGTGGCGATCGGTAAGATGGTTTAGTCAAAAGGATATTTGTTATCTTGGTGATTAAAGCTCTAGGTTTGGATTAAAGCTTACTATAACGGCCGTGCCGTTAGCGATCTCGAAACTTATTGTGGCATCGATGTCTGAGCACAGCCCTTTCATCAATTCGATCCCGAGTGAGTGATTGGCTGATTCATACGGATCGTTCAGAAAGCCGATGCCATTATCAGATATCCTGAGTTTAACCTGCTCCTCATCCCAAAATAAACTGATATGAATTTCATTTCTGTACCGGTCCGGAAATGCGTATTTGATGGCGTTGGTAACGGCTTCATTGATGATCAGGCTCAACGGTATGGCATAAGAAATGTTCAGCGTGATTGGCGTTATATCGAACTTAAAACTGATATGATTGGTTACGCCGAAGCTCGTTTCCAGATTATGAACAAGCTCTGGGATGTATTCCCCCATATTGATGGTTTTGATATCGTCGGAACGGTATAATTTTTGATGGATGAGCGACATGGCAAATATCCTGTGCTGGCTGTTCTGCATGGCCTTGAGCGCATCGCCGTGAAGGTACTTTGCCTGTGTTTCCAGCAACGAAATCACCGTGTGCAGGTTATTTTTCACCCGATGATGTATTTCTTTTAACAACCATTCTTTTTCTGTAACCAGCTGTTCCAGCATGTTGTTTTTACGGGCCATGGTGTGGTTGGTTCTTTTAGTAACCCGGGCCTGGCGAAAAAGCAGACCGGCTATTACTAACAGCATTATGGAAATTGCTATGATCCAGTTCCTGGTAGATTCTGCTTGTTTCAGATTCAGAAACTGGACTTTGGCCGAGTTGTTCAGGTCATGAATTTTTTTATCTTTTTGTTCAGAATTGTAAGCGATCTGTAACTCTTCAATCTGTTTATTTTTTGAATCGTTAAAGATGGAATCTTTGATGCGAATATTTTGCTGTAACCAGCTAATTGCGCTTTCATTGTGTTTCATTGCCGAATCTGCTTTAAAGAGCAGCAAGTAAACATTCTTCTTTTCCGTTTCGTTGCCCGATTTTTTATAACCCTTAAGCGCTTCCAACAAAAGCGTTTTGGCAGCGAACAGGCGTTTTCTGATTAAATAATACTTACCAACGTGATGATAGCTAACGGCCTGTTCATGGAGCGAAAAATGATTTTCGGGGTTCTTCACCATGCCAATTATTTCCTGGTTCCTGTTATCAGCAAGTTTAAACAGCTTTAAAGCTTCGTAGCACATTGCAAGCTGGGAAATGTTATCTCTGCGGATACTGGGATCATTGGATGGAAACTTTTCAATATCTGCTTTTACAAGTAAGAGTGCCTCTTTAGGCCTGCCTAAATCGATAAGGTTGATCACTATAGTCGTCCGAATGATAGACATCAAAGAAATATTTTTGATCCGCCTTGCACACTCATAAGCTTTTTTCGACCAATGCAAGCTGCTTTTAGGATTATTCAGGTCAAAATAGATCACGGCAAGGCGATCATAAAATGTCAAAGCATAAATCGTGTCAGCACCGCGCATAGTCTTAACGGTCTTCAAGGCATAAAACAACGATTTGTCGTATTTTCCGGAATAGGAATACACTGATGAAAGCAAATCGGTCGCAAGCATTAAATTATGATCAGAAGCCTTTGGGTTGTTGATGATCTGGAATAATTCATGCTCGGCAGAAACGAAAGATTGTTGCTGTAAATAGATATCAGCTATTTGCCTGTTGATTTCCAGTTCTTCCTGCAGGTCATTCAATTTTCTAATGAGGTCCAAAGCTTGCTGATAGCATTCCAGACGGAAAATATTATTTTTTGGATTTACAGGTATGTCCCTGGCGATGTAAAGCCAGGCATTGTATTCGTTCCTCACATCCCCTGCATTTTTGCATTGCAGAGCAATAGGCATAAGCAGCTTCTTTGTTTCTATAGACGGGTCTTGCTGATAGGCTGTATCAATCTTTAATATTTGCTGTAAAACAGAATCTTTAAGTTGCGCTATAGTCGTAGCGGTAACAAAAAGCAAGCAAAATAAAGCTGTGAAAATTTTCATGAATGGGTACTTTAATAGCATATCAGAACGCGCCGGATAATGTTTTTAACACAGATGAAATGATGAGTGCGCTTTAACCAAATTGTTTAGAAATGCCCAGTTTAACCATTCGTGATTTAAGGGTGGATGAATTTATTTCCAGCAACTCTGCCGCGCCCCCGGGGCCATAGATCTTCCAGTTGCATTTTGCCAGTGCGCCGAGGATGTGGTCCCGCTCGTTATCGGTTATATTTTTGATAGATTTAGATTCGGTTCCCGTAGCGCCGGTTTGTATAAGAACCGGCAATAATATATGGTCAATTTCATGGCCTTTACAAAGTAATACAGAACGCTCAATAAGGTTGATAAGCTGGCGCACATTGCCCGGCCAGGGGTAATCGTTTAGCGCCTGCTTTACAGAATCTGAAAAACCGGAAATAGTTTTATGATTTGCTTTTGCAAAAATCTGTAAGTAATGCTCCGCAATAGGCATAATGTCGGCTTTTCTGTACCGTAACGGGCTAAGTTCTATTGGAAATACGTATAGCCGGTAATACAGGTCGAGCCTGAATCGCCCGGCCTCAATTTCTTCCTCCAGCTTTCGGTTGGTGGCAGCAATGATGCGAACGTTCACTTTCCTGTTTTTTCCCCCGATGGGGCAAATTTCTTTTTCCTGCAGAACGCGTAATAGTTTGCACTGTATCTCCAGCGGCATTTCACCAATCTCGTCAAGAAAGATGGTGCCGTTCTCCGCTTGCGCAAACTTGCCGGTTCGTTTATCGGTTGCTCCCGTAAAGCTCCCTTTTTCGTGCCCAAAAAGTTCGGACTCGATCAACGTCGGTGTAAGAGCTGCACAATCTACAATCACCAATGGCATCTTACTGCGGCCCGAATGTTCATGAATAGCTTTTGCCACCAATTCTTTACCTGTTCCGCTTTCACCCAGAATAAGCACAGGGCTTTCTGCCGCCGCGGCAATTTGTATTAGCCGGCCAACTTCTTTAAGCCCCGAACTTTTGCCTGCCATACCGAAGTTGGAAGCAAGGGTGCTTTTGGTACCGGCCGGGTTTTTCGGCAGCATAGATGCCCGGGTGAGAGAAAGATGTTCCTGGTGCAAATCTGCAGCAATATCCAGCATGGCCAATACGTCTTTTTCACGGAATGGTTTAACCAGGAAGCCATATGGCTGGGTTTGCTTTGCCAGGGAAAAGGTTTGCTTATCTGAATTTGCTGAAAGATATATGAAGGGAATTTGTTTCTCTTTGAGGATGGGAGCCAGGTCAATGCCGGTTCGTGGCCCCTTCAAAAAAATATCAAGCAATACAAGATCAGGTATTTCAGATCGTAGGATATTTAGCGCTTCGTCAACAGATCGTGCGATGGGGCAAGTAGCATATCCTGCCGGCTCCAGCATCTTGCGTAAATTATTCGCTTCAATAAATTGATCTTCTACAATCAGTACCTTGCTCTTCATAATATTTCATTTTCCATTTATTATACAATAAGATAACAATTACCTCAAATATATAGGCGATATCAAAAAAAATGTTGGTTCCCTTCATGATACCACGTCATCTAAAATATAATTTTTTCGCAAGCTTTCTGATAGCGGCAGCCAGGTCAAAAAAAAACAAGATGCGGGTTAGAAGAAAGTTTTGCCGATTGATACTTTGTTGAGCTGCTTAGTGATTATTTAAGCTGAACAGTCAACCCTGCCGAAAGACGGGGTTGACTAATACTTTTTCCAGGCTTACTAACTTATTTTATACATTCCATAACCTTCAAAATTGTTCACTTCCTCAAGCGATAAACCAAGGCTGGCAGCTACGCCCTTTCCATAGTTCAGATCCGCTTTAATGCAATTCCTGATATGACGTATCTGAATAAATTTTTGCGCTCCGCCTATTGATGCGGCAGTATTGTTGAATAACAATTGCTGCTGCTCGGGGTTCATTAACCTAAACAATGCCCCGGGCTGGCTGTAGTAATCTTCATCTTCCCGATGATTCCAGTGTGCAGCATCTCCGGTTATTTTTAGCGGCGGCTCACTAAAATCCGGCTGCTCCTGCCATTCCCGGAAGCTATTCGGTTCATATGATTTTGCACCGCCGTAATTCGTATCCGTGCGCATAGCGCCGTCGCGATGATAAGCATGATACGGACATTTTGGTGAATTCACCGGAATTTGGTGATGGTTTACTCCTAAGCGGTAACGTTGGGCATCTCCATATGAAAAAAGCCGCCCCTGCAACATTTTATCCGGCGAGAAACCAATACCGGGAACAACATGAGCCGGATTAAAAGCGGCCTGCTCTACTTCCGCAAAATAGTTATCAGGATTGCGGTTAAGCTCAATTTCACCTACTGGAATCAGTGGGTAATCGGCATGGGGCCATACTTTGGTTAAATCGAACGGATTTATCGGGTAGCTTGCGGTGGCCTCCTCATCCATAATCTGTACAAAGAATTTCCATTTTGGAAATTCGCCCCGCGCTATACTTTCAAGCAGATCGCGTTGATGACTTTCCCGGTCGGCCCCTATCAGCAGCCCGGCTTCCTGATCAGATAAATTTTGAATACCCTGTGCGGTTTTGAAATGAAACTTTACCCAATACCGCTTATGGTTTGCACTAATGAAACTGAAAGTATGGCTTCCAAACCCATTCATATGGCGATAAGTTTTGGGCAGCCCCCTGTCGCTCATTACAATAGTTACCTGGTGCAGCGCCTCCGGTAGTAATGTCCAGAAATCCCAGTTGTTATCCGCGCTTCGCAGATTCGTATGCGGGTCCCTCTTGACCGCATGGTTGAGGTCGGGAAATTTCATAGGATCTCTTAGAAAAAAAACCGGAGTGTTGTTACCAACCAGGTCCCATATACCTTCTTCGGTGTAAAACTTAATGGCAAAACCACGAATATCACGTTCTGCATCCGCAGCACCGCGCTCTCCTGCCACAGTAGAGAAACGAACGAATATCGGGGTCTCTTTTCCAACCTCAGCAAATAATTTTGCGCGCGTGTAAGGCGTTATATCGTGCGTAACCTTGAAGGTGCCGTAAGCGCCTGAGCCTTTGGCATGCATCCTTCTTTCCGGGATAACCTCCCGGTCGAAATGTGCCATTTTCTCTAGGAACCAGGCGTCCTGTAAGAGTGCCGGCCCATGCTGTCCGGCGGTCATAATGTTCTGATTGTCGGGTACCGGCGCACCGGCACGTGTAGTTAATTGATGTTGGTCCATTGCAATTAATATGGTTAATGATTGTTTGATGACATGATTACCTGCTCTATACTTCGACTGAAATTATCTATATCTGCTTTTAACGCAGAGCGGCAAATAGGCGAACCGGGCAATTTTAGCCTTCAAACGGACACTAACCAGTAGCTTTCAAACAAAACCATGTACTTTACAATAACCTTGAATACTATCCGGCGATAGCCATATGATGGTCAAGTGTTATTCCCAATGTATAATTATTGCAAACTTTATGGTAGCTGCGGCCGGCCAGCCAAATTGTTTGTAAAGCACGTACGCCGGGAATCGCTACTTGTTTTTTGTTCTTTCCGAGTTTTTCGTGTTCAACTACGGCCAGTTGACTGTAAAAAGCATCAGACAAGATCAGGTCGTTATCAACCTTTTTGGTATGAGCCTGTAACCGCGCGGCTATATTTACCGGAAGCCCCATAACTGACAATGGCATATCTTCACTATATTCATGCTCTACAATAACTTTGCCGGTATGCAGCCCGATACCTACTTCCAGCGGAAAGCCAAACTTGGATAAGGCAAATTCCTGGTTAACAAATTCTAATGATTCAAAAAGCATTTTCGTGCTGCGCAGCGCCTGCTTAGCGGCCGTACGAAGCGTAGTATCCAAACCGAACACCGCATATAAACCATCGCCGGCCCGGTTAATGATATTGCCACCAAAGTTGGTAATGATCTTGACAAACAGATCAAGCAGCTTTTTAATGGTTTGTATGTTCTCCTTTTCCGATCCATGCTGAAGTAATCCTGTAAAATCCCTGATGTCCAGAAATAATATGGCCAGTTCCATTTCGGTCACCAACTGATCTGCCGGCAATATTGCCATCGTCTTTTTGGCATCGGGGCATAATAGCCCGTCACGTCCCTTTTCGCAGTCTTCCTGTAACAGTTCGGTTAGCGTAAACCCGATAGTGGCATTATCGGTAGCTTCTGTGTAATTTTAATGGACAAGATTATTCATACTAATGGTGTTTAAAGGAGTTTTTGAGATTAAATTACTGCCAATTCCTTTGTTAATCCGCCAGGAATTGACAGTAAAACCCGTAAAATTATTTGATCCCGTTTGCGATCGAGTAAGTGGCAGGGTATAATCTGCGGAACATGAGATAGGTAATGCCAACCATAACGAATGCGACGATCGCATCTGTTGTTGCCGGAAATCCCAATACGGCGATTTTTGACAAGAAAGCGAACGTGATATCAAAAAAGATCCCTGCGAACACCCATTCTTTTAACCTTAACAGGCGGTTAGGGATAAGCAGTACGGCAACGCCCGAAAGCTTAGCTACGCCCAGGATATAAATAAAGTGTGGAGGATAACCCAGTTTTACGGTAATATCCCAGATAACCTGGTTGTGAGTAAGTTCACCTGTTCCGCTTGCGCCGAACCATAATGAAGTTAATGCTGCACCGATCCAGTAAATTGTTTTTGTTGTTTTAAGTGTCATGGCTTACGTTTTTTATTTGTTTAATGATGTAAAGGTGAGGCCGTTTGGCGTGTTTAAACAGCGTAATCGCTCCGAACCGGGCGATTTGAGACTTCAGATAGACACTTCACCGGCTGACCTATTTTCGGTTGTTTAATTTTGCCGTGGCAAACACCGGAAATCATTAAGGTTGAGATTGATTTAGGTTTCCCCAATTACGATTGATACAACAATACTATTAAATACGGGTGATGATGTTACCCGGGTCTGGTTCGCAGTCAAAAATGCCTGTTTCGATACTTGCTTTGTCCAAATCGGCGCTTTAATAATTTTTTAGGGCAATACCGGCAGTTACTTTTATGCTTAATCAATAACAAAGCAACGCTATGAAAACCCCGGGCAATACATTATATAAAAGATCATTGATCATCTTGATCGGACCAGTTATACTGCTGGCTGCTTTACAGTTTTTTTCACCGGCTGTTGAAAATCCACCGGTTAAAAAAGAGATAATACTGCCTGCAGATGTTAAAGCGATTATGAAAAGGGCATGTTATGATTGCCATTCCAACCAGGCTGAGCCGGCCTGGTTCGACCGCATAGCGCCGGCATCCTACCTGGTAGCACATGATATTAAGGAGGGCCGCTCAAGATTTAACTTTTCAGACTGGGATGCCAATCCTCCGGCAGTGCAGCAGTTGCTGCTGTGGGAAATGGTAAACGCTATAACAGAAAATAAAATGCCGCTGCCGTCTTACCTGGCCATGCATCCGGAAGCCCAAATTTCGGCAGCGGAATTAACAACGCTCCGCAACTATGTAAATACCCTGCCGGGAAGGCATAAAACAGATACTGCAAGCATCGTAAAACCCGGAACTGCCCGGCAGGTTAAACCGCCTGTACCTGTATCACTGAACGGTATAGCCTATTTCGCAGATTTTAAAACCTGGCAAATTATCAGCACTACAGATAAATATGACGGCGGCAGTATGCGGGTGGTTTACGGTAATGAACTAATGATAAAGGCTATTAAAAGCCGGAAGTTTCCCTTTCCGGATGGGACGAAGATTGTGAAGGTAGTTTGGGGGAAACAAAAGGAAGATAAAGACGGCATTGTTTACCCCGGTAATTTTCAAAATGTTCAGATCATGATCAAGGACAGCAAAAAATATGCTTCAACCGAAGGCTGGGGCTTCGCCAAGTTTGACGGATTGGACCATAAACCATTCGGTAAAACGGCACTTTTTGCCAAAACATGTATTAATTGCCACCGTTTACTGGTGCCTGAAAGTGATTTCGTTTTTAATATTCCAACTAAATAAATTATTAAACCTTAATACCATGTTAGTAAAAACACCCTCTGCGGCTATCCTCATACTTGCACTTTTTTCCTGTAACCGTCCCGATGTGCCGGTACTTGCGCCCGAATACCTTCATAACGTAAAAAACTTAAAAGTAATCACATCCATGATCAACACTAAGGATAGTACTATCTCCATCCTGTATGGTAACGAACAAGCTTTAAGATTCTCCGGCGATACGCTTAACGGTCACCAGCCCGGCGAAGAATTTGAAATGGTAACCTGGGAACAAAAGCCTATGCCCCATTGGTATGGAACGAATATGAACGGCAGAATCTTATTCATAGAAACGGTAAAGGTAAATGCCGGCACAGCCAATGGTGTAAATTTCAAATACGCGCTAAAACAGGGTCCGGCAGCACCCTTTATTAAACCAAAGTCTCATCAGGCTGACAGGATAAATTTGATTACCAGGCAGGTGGCAGCGGTTTTTCCATTTTAGCGAATGAGCGCAATTAACCCGCACGGTAAATATTAAAAAATTAAATGCGAAATGTCGGGAGAGGTCCGGCTATCGCAATTATCTACGTTGAAAGCAGTAGTGATGTCAGCGTGTATTTTTTAATAATTAATGGCTGGAATTTCTTCCGGCCATTCGCGTACCTGGTACGCTTTTTCTGTTTTTAGCGACCGGCATAAGGTAACCGCATCTAAGCAGTGATCAATATTTACCTTTTGTGGGATAACCATTGCGGGTGCTGCAAGGCACCCTTGCTGGCTTCGAGGCTGGTATTGCCCGATACACCGCCTAATACGTCCGCTTAAACCCTTTCCTAATGGATGCAGGCCTGCTGTAAAGATACTTTTGATCTAACAACGCAATTATGCATCATATTAACCTATTACAAATGAAAACTAAATTCAAAAACTTTGGCAAGGCTATCGCAGGAATTATCCTGATCGGCGCGGGCTTCTCTGCATCTGCACAATCGGTTACCGCAGGCAAAAACGATCAGTCTATCAGACCCTTCACCGTAAACATTCCTGATGCCGCTATTGCGGATATGAAAAAACGAATAGCGGATACCCGCTGGCCGGAAAAAGAAACCGTTAACGACGCTTCGCAGGGTGTGCAACTACAACGATTGAAAACACTGGCAAATTATTGGGCAACAGATTACGACTGGAAAAAAGCAGAAGCTAAAATTAATGCCTATCCACAGTTCATGACTACAATTGATGGTCTTGATATTCATTTTATCCACGTTCGGTCAAAATATCCCAACGCTATGCCTTTGATCATGACACACGGCTGGCCGGGTTCGGTTTTTGAGCTTTTAAAGGTAATTGGCCCGCTAACAGACCCGGTAGCTTACGGCGGAAAAGCCGAAGATGCATTTGACCTCGTTATTCCTTCTATACCCGGTTTTGGATTCTCCGGTAAACCTGCTACCACCGGCTGGGATTCTGACCACATCGGGCATGCCTGGGCCGAACTGATGGAGCGGCTGGGTTATGCCAAATACGTATCACAAGGCGGCGACTGCGGCTCGGTTATTTCCCAGCGCATGGCCAAAAACCATGAAAAGGGCTTGATCGGAATCCACGTAAATATGCCGGCAACCATTCCTGCCGAAATTGCAAAAGCATTGACCAATGGTGAAAAAGCGCCTGCCGGTTTATCTCCCAAAGAACTGGAAGCCTATAAAACCATTGATATTTTTTACCGCAAAAGCACCGGTTATTCCGGAATGATGGTGACCAAGCCACAAACCATAGGTTATAGTTTGGCAGATTCGCCGGTTGGCCAGGCTGCCTGGATGTATGATGAATTTGCAGGCTGGACATTTTCTGGCGGTGACCCGGAAAAATCACTCACCAAAGATGAAATGCTTGATGATATCTCATTATACTGGTTAACTAATACCGGCGCCTCATCAGCAAGAATTTATTGGGAAGATCACTCCAATAATTTTAATGCAGTGAACCTGGATCTTCCTGTTGCAGTAACCGTATTTCCCGGTGAGATCTACAAAGCACCAAAAAGCTGGGCTACCCGGGCTTACCATAACCTCATCTATTTTAACGAAGTAAGCAAAGGCGGGCATTTTGCTGCCTGGGAGGAGCCCCAGTTATTTTCTGAAGAGGTGCGTAAAGCTTTTAAATCCTTACGTCCGTCAATTAAATAAATTCAGGATGACTATGTCAACGATACATATCCTCGAGATCAAGGATGAAATAAGAGGATTGATGGCCGCGTATGTAAGGTATGCCGATGAAAAGCAATGGAATAAATTGGCAGCACTTTTTACTGTTGATGGAACCTTTATACCAAAAAACGTAGCGGGTGAGGTGCTCCTGGAAATGAAAGGCAGGAATGAGATTGAGGAAACCATATTCAATAGCATTGGCGAAACCATCGCCATACATCACCTCTTTTCCTATCAGGTTGAAGTGGAAAATGAGCAAAGCGCCCGTGGTGTATTCTCCATGGAAGACCGCCTGATCCGGCCGATCGACCCGAATGAAGAGCTGACGGTAAGCGATACCATTACTGATTTCAAAACCATGCATGGCTATGGCCATTACCATGGTGAATTTATCAAAGACGATGGCCGATGGTACATTTCGCGGCTGATACTTGCCAGATTAAAAATTGATTTTACCTATTAAATATTTTATATGAAAACGCAATTAGAACCCTATAGAATCCATGTTCCGGATGATGTTTTAACCGACCTTAAGGAGCGATTAAAAAGAACACGCTGGGCCCAGGATCTTAACAACGAAGATCAGTACTACGGACTGAGCACTGCATTTTTAAAAGAATACGGAGATCACTGGTTAAACAATTATGACTGGCGAGCAGCAGAAGAACAATTGAATGCAGTGAACCAGTATAAGGTAGAGATAGATGGTCAACCCATTCATTTCATTTACGAGAAAGGTAAAGGCCCTAACCCTACGCCGATCATCCTTTCGCACGGTTGGCCATGGAGCTATTGGATGTGGAGCAAACTGATTGGGCCGCTGACCGACCCGGCAGCCCATGGCGGCGACCCGGCCAACTCTTTTGATGTGATCATCCCTTCGTTGCCCGGTTTCGGCTTCTCTACCCCGGTAACTAACGGCGAACTTAATTTTTGGAAGATTGCCGATCTGTGGCATAAACTGATGACCGAAGTGCTGGGGTATAAAAAATTTGCAGCCGCAGGTAGTGATTACGGCATGCTGGTAACCGCGCAGTTAGGGCATAAGTATGCAGCTGATCTGATAGGTATCCATTTAGGCCACGAGATGCCGCTCACTATTTTTCAGAGCGAACGCCCCTGGGACCTTACCGAAGGTAACCTGGTACCTGCCGGCCTTCCCGACGATGTACGCAAGGAGATACTGCATTTTCAGCAAACGTTTGCTTCACACGTAGCCGTCCATATGCTGGATGCACAAACGCTGACGCATGCCCTCAATGATTCGCCAATTGGAATGCTGGCCTGGATACTGCAGCGCTGGAAAAAATGGAGCGATAAGAATGCGCCTTTTACAGATTCTTACACCAAGGATGATGTGATCACATTTGCCATGATCTACTGGGTGAATCAGGCCATAGGCAGTTCTATCCGCAATTACGCCAATGCGAGCCGCTATCCGTGGAAACCATCGCATGACCGTATGCCGACAGTTGAGGCACCTGCAGGGTTTTCGTTATTGACCGGCGAGGTATACCCGCCATTTGCCACTGTGGAAAACCGGGTGGGTATGTTGACCGGGGGACCGCTGGCCAATCAGTTCAACATCGTATATGCGAAAGCTTTCGCCAAAGGCGGACACTTCGGCCCCTGGGAAAACCCGGATGCTTTTATTGAAGGGATACGGGAAACCTTCAAATTGTTAAAATAATGTCATATAGAATAGTGCCGACTGGTATCATCAGTGATACTGGTAACAAAGTTATACCAGTTAGCCATTACCTTTGATGAATATTAATAAATAAAAAGAAAAATGGAAACTTTAAAAGGAAAAAAAGCCCTGGTAACAGGCGGAAATAGTGGTATCGGTTACGCTGCCGCAAAAGAGTTAAAAGCACAGGGCGCGGAGGTGATCATCACCGGCAGACGCGAAGATGCAGTTCAGAAGGCTGCGGCTGATCTGGGAGTAACGGGTATCGTATCCGATCAGGGAAAAGTTGCTGCTATTGAGGATCTGGCAGCTCAGGTAGCCGAAAAATTTGGCAAATTGGATATCTTGTTCATCAACGCCGGCGTATTGGGCGGTGCAAGTATAGAGGGTGCAAAAGAAGAAGATTTTGATTATGTAATGGATGTTAACTTCAAAGGCGCATTCTTTACCTTAAGTCGTTTTATACCGATACTTAACGATGGTGCTTCAGTTGTATTCTTGTCATCTAACGTAGCCAGCATGAACGCCGCAAACGCGTCGATCTACTCATCAAGCAAAGCCGCGATAAATTCAGTAATGAAAATAGCTGCGGCTGAACTGGCACCACGTAAGATCCGTGTGAACGCGATCAGCCCCGGCCCGACACAAACTGAGATATTGAATAAACTTGGTTTAGACGACGCATCGCGTAAAGGCCTGGACGATCACATGATCTCTAAAACCCCGCTGAGAAAATTAGGAACTGCCGAGGACGTTGCTAAACTTGTTTCTTACTTTTCAGGAGATGCGGCAACGTTCATTACTGGTGCTGAATTGATCATTGACGGTGGTTTCAGCCTGTAATGAGGTTCTGAAAAAAGTTTGACGGTCAGAATTGAATTAGCGATAGCGTAGAAGTGTGCGTACCGTTAAAAGGGAAAAGCGCGGGTGTGATCCACCTGCGCTTTTGGCATTTAAGCAACCACTACAATTTCTTTGTTGTGATACATGAAATTGACCGGGATGATATAATTTTGTAACCATCAAATATTGGTCGTTATGGTAAATGAAGAAATGATAAGAAAGGCCGGGGAAGTACTTTCCGATCCGAGAAACCATAAAGAGGAGGTACAGGCCTTACAGGATACCATGTATGTGGTTGGTGGAAAATGGCGTTTGCTGATCATTAATTCCATTTGTAACGGTAATAAACGTTTCAGAGAGATTGAAAGAAGCATTCCCGGTATCACCACGCGGATGTTGTCACGGGAATTAAAAGATATGGAAGCCAACCAGTTGATCAAGCGTACGGTATTCCCGGGAACGCCTGTTTTGGTGGAATATACCGAAACCGATTATTGTATGTCTTTCGGTGGTATCATCCTGGAAATGATCAATTGGGGCAAGATGCACCGCGAAAGAATGAGGCAGGGCTAACAGCAGGCCGGGGTGTTCGGCGGGTTATATGCCTGATCAGCGAGCCGATTTGTCCACTTCAACTCATCTCTCATTCCTGATGTACCCGGGTGAGGCTACATTTGTTCTGTCAAACGGTAAATACCGGCTGTCTGACGAATAAATTAAAGCCAAACTCAGCTACCATGGAAAATAAAAATCTTGATCGCCGCCGTTTTTTAAGCATTACCGCGCTTGGTGCAGTGGCTACTCAGTTCGCAGGTTTCAATATTCTGCAGGCCAAATCATTACAAAACAATAAAATAGCGTCACAAAACTCCGTCACCGGGCTGCGTACCTTCGCCATTAAGCAGGTCCGCACCCCTTTGCTTGATATCGGTTATGCCGATGAAGGGCCCGTAAATGGACGGGTTGTGATTCTGTTGCACGGCTGGCCTTACGATATCCATAGTTTTGCCGACACGGCTGCGTTACTGACCGCCAAAGGCTACCGTGTACTGATCCCTCATTTGCGCGGACATGGTACCACCATGTTCCTTTCAGAAGTAACAGCCAGGAATGGACAGCAGGCCGCGATTGCCAAAGATATTATCGATTTCATGGATGCACTGAGGATCAAAAACGCGATCATCGGTGGGTTCGACTGGGGCGCAAGGACCGCCAATATTATTGCGGCCCTGTGGCCCGAACGCTGCCAGGCGCTCATCTCGGTTAGCGGCTACCTGATAGGCAGCCAGGAGGGCAACAAAAAACCGTTACCACCAAAAGCAGAGTTAAGCTGGTGGTATCAATATTATTTCTCAACAGAACGAGGGCGTGAGGGTTACAAAGCCAATACGCATGATTTCGCTAAACTAATTTGGCAAACGGCATCTCCTGAATGGAAATTTGATGATGCTACATTTGCCCGCTCGGCAGCATCTCTGGACAACCCCGATCATGTTGATATCGTTATTCATAACTACCGCTGGCGCCTTGGGTTAGCCGAGGGAGAAAGCAGATATGATGCCTACGAAACAAAACTGGCAACTTTCCCGGACATCACGGTGCCGGCTATAACGCTGGAAGGTGACGCTAACGGCGCCCCGCACCCTAAACCGGAGGATTATGCCAAACGTTTCAAAAATAAATATGAACACCGTACGCTTACCGGCGGCATAGGTCATAACCTTCCGCAAGAAGCACCGCAAGATTTTGCCGGGGCCATTATTGCCGCCGCTGCAATGGTACGCCAATAAGCACCAGTAGTTTAATTATTATAAATACTCATCATAAACTAACAAAATATCATGAACAATCAACAGATCATCGGCTCAGCCAATAACGCGGGAACCCCGATCAGTAAAGTCCTTTATACAGGCAAGGTACATATTACAGGTGGCCGCGAAGGTGCTGCTAAAAGTACTGATGAACATTTGAACGTAGCGCTTTCTACACCCGGCGGGCCCGGTAAAGGAACAAACCCTGAGCAATTGTTTGCCGCTGGCTGGTCGGCTTGTTTTATTGGCGCAATGCGTCACAACGCAACCGCTTTAAAAATACCCTTGCCGGAAGATGTTGCTGTGGATGCAGAGGTTGATTTGGCAACCGGCCCGGATGGTTTCGCGCTTCAGGCCCGCCTAAATGTAAGCCTGCCCGGTTTAACATATGACCAGGCTAAAGTGGTGATAGAGGCTGCTCATCAAACATGTCCTTATTCAAAAGCTACCCGCGGAAACATCAACGTGGAGATTAACGTGGTGTTGTAAGCACATCGATACATAAACAAAAAGAGGAAATGCATTGTATTTCCTCTTTTTGTTTGAGAAAGCACGATTTATTCCTGCGCACCTTCTAATTTACTGTAACTATCCTTAAGCAACATTTTGTAAACCAATTGACGCCTTTGATGGATGATCCGGTCGAAATCATCCTTGGTCAGTTGGAAAAACTGCTGGTATAATGGAGCCATAATAATAGGGTAGGATAACAACCCGAATAAATTGATCAAAAAATGGACCGGGTCCATTTTTTCCAGCCGGCCAGCTTCCATTTCTGCGGCTACCTCCCTTAAAAAAGAGGCCACCGGCGCTTCACGGATATTGCTCACCAGTTTTTGGCCTGCGCTATTGATCTCTGTAACCATAAAAGTTTCCTCGTAGGGATAGGCGATCATTTCTGCCAGGTAAATATCAATCAGTTCAGCGATCTTTCGGTCAAACGTTAATTTGGATTGCATCGCCTGATCCAGCCGTACACTTAGAGCGGTCATCGATTCTTCAAAAACCTCTGCAATTAACAGGTCCCTGGTTTTAAAGTAATAATGAACCGCCGAACGGTTGATGCCGGCTGCATCAGCAATTTCCTGTGTAGTGGCATAAAGCCGTCCTTCGGCAAATAATATCCGTTTGGTAGTCTCCTTAATCAACTGCTCAGTGCCTGTGTTTTTAAGTGGCATCTTTTTTATGATTTAGTATTTAAACTGATTGACTGGCTAATGCCGATATCAGCAACAAATTGCCGGTCATGCGAAACGACAACGAGTGTGCCGTTGTAAGTTTTTATTGAGGCCGTTAAAATATCAAGACTTTGAACATCGAGGTTATTGGTCGGTTCATCAAGTATGAGCATATCAGGTGTGTAATTGCTTACGGCAAGGCAGCAAAGGGAAAGTTTCATTTTCTCTCCTCCGCTCAGATCTTTGCTTTTCCTATCCCAGGCTTCCCTCGGAAACTGTGAATAGATCAGCAGGGATTTTAATTCATGTTCTTCCAGGTTCCGGCTGTTATAATATGACACCTGTTCATACACGGTCAGTTCTACGCGAATCAGCGTATAATCCTGGTCAAGATAAAGATATTTAAAGTTAACCCGCTGTAAAATGCCCGACGTAGCCGTTAGCTTACCCGTGATCAGGCCGATCAAGGTCGTCTTTCCTTTCCCGTTATCGCCGGAGATTTGTACACGGTCACCAGATCTTATCTGGAAATTGAGTGGTTCCCATAACCACTTTTCTCCGTACCGGAAATTGATCCGCCGGGCATCAACTAAAAGTTTTCCGCGATGAACGGAAGAACTGCTGATATCGATCTGCAAAACCTGGTACTGCTGTATCTGGCTGCGCAACTGCCGTATCTGCTCTGTAATTCCTTCCGCTTTATCGTGCTGTCTATCTAATACCCTGGTGGTACTTTGCTCGGCCTTGCTTTTTAGTCCTCCGGCAATGATACGTGGGAGCGAATTGGTTTGGCCGGCTGCCTTTCCCCTGATTTCTTTCTTCTGGCGCTGTTCGGCCAACTCACGTGCTTTATGCTGGGTTTGCTTTAGCACTTTGGACCTGTCATCCAGTTGGTTTTGCAGCGCATCGGCTTTTATCTGTTGCTGTTCTTTGAAAAAATCAAAATTACCGCCATAAACCTCCAGCCCTGAGCTGTTAAGTTCAATGGTTTTATTGACCAGGTTCAATAATAAGCGGTCATGGCTTACCAGCAGGATCGTCGCCTTGCTTGTTACCATTAATTTATAAACCTTTTCCCGGCCGGCACTGTCCAGGTGGTTGGTGGGCTCATCCAGCAGGATGATACCGGGTTCCCAAATGCTGATGCCTGCTAAAAACACTTTCGTTTTTTCCCCTCCGCTCAACTCACGCATCAGTTGGCCAGGCAGCAAATGCCCGATGCCCCATTCGCTGAGCGCGGCCGATACTTTGTCTGCAATTGTCCAGTCATCCTCCAACTGATCGTACAGGCTCAGATCCGGGTCACCAGAAGTAATAGCATCAATAGCTTTAAGCTTGATAGCTACCTCGAGTACTTCTGCAATGGTGCATTCATTGTACTGACCCAGGTGCTGGGGGACGAACCACGGTTTTTCCGTTAAGATTATTTCCCCGGATGAAGGCCGTAACTTGCCCGCGATAACCTGCAATAAGGTAGATTTTCCGGCACCGTTATTACCCACCAGGGATGCTTTGTCGCCTTTGCTGATACTCAGGGTAAGTTGCCTGAATAAAGTTTCTTTATCCGGATGGATGAAGCTGACCGAGTTGATAATGATACTCATAAGCAATTACTTTTAACGTTTGATCACCAGAACGAAAATGGTGAATGGAAGCAATATTTTATTCAACAAAATTGTTGAATAAAAATTATAATTCCTAATTTGGCTGTAGATTTTCTTGAGTACCGATTTGTCTTGTTCAAGGCGGAATGTGTCCGGTTCAGGGTTTAAAATGCTCCGTATCCGTTTCAAATCAGGTAAATTTATCTTCATAAAATATAGTTTATTAATCGCCAGTAGCGGCAAGCTCAGTAATGGATCAAAAAACAAAACATCAAAAAATAAAGATCGCGCCTGCAGTTATCTGGGGCAGTTCGATATTTTTGGGCCTTTTATCTTCTGTTCCTCAAATTGCCGCACTTCATTTTAATGTTGCAGAAGCAGCGGTAAACGCCGCAATCACTGCAGCCTTTGCGTTGGTGATGTGGTATTTTAACATTTTCATGTTGTCCCGCCAGTCTGATAAAAAAACAGGGCAAACAATTTCCTACAAACGCTTGATCGAAAGCCTGCTTTTTGGCTTGATTCTGATGCTGGGCCTGGCCTGGATACAACAGTTGATCCTCTCTCATATCAATTTCGGCCCGGTTATGCTGATGGTAGAGGTACGGGGTATTCTCATCAATCTGGTATTTTACATGTTTCTGCACCTGCTTCAGCAAAACTATGAAAACCAGACAGTAAGCATGGAGCTGGAACAGATTAAAAACGATAACCTGGGTGCACAGTATGAATTGTTAAAACAACAAGTTAACCCCCATTTCCTGTTCAATAGTTTAAATACACTTAAGGCCATGGTAGAAAGCGGAGACGAAGATGCCATTGATTTTATCATTAAGTTATCCAATTTCTATCGCTACACCCTGGAAAGCCGTAAACTGGATCTGATTCATCTCTCCGAAGAAATGGAGATTGTGAATGCATACCTGTTTTTACAAAACGCGCGGTTTGAAGGCGGCTTTACTTTCAAAGAGGATTTACCCAAGCATGTGTTGCAGACATTAATACCCCCATTCACCTTACAATTACTGGTTGAGAACTGCATTAAGCATAATGTGGTTTCTCTCGACAGGCCTTTACATATCTGCCTGTATGAAAAAGACGGAAAGATCATAGTGGAGAATCTGATCAGGCTGAAATCGGGCGACCATAATTCGCTGGGCGTGGGCCTGAAAAATATTCAGCTGCGTTATTTCCATTTACTCGAAAAAGAAATCGAGATCATCAACGACGGTAAATTTTTTCAAATCAAACTACCATTAATAAATGAATATCATCATCATTGAGGACGAGCTAAAAACAGCAAAATCGCTTGAAAATATCATCTTAAGCCTGCGCCCCGCATCAAAGATCCTCGGGCAGTATCAAAGTATCGAAGGTTCGGTAGCAGCCCTTTTAGGTGGTTTGCAGCCTGACCTCATTTTTATGGATATCCAGTTGGCTGATGGCTTATCCTTCGAGATCTTCAAATCGGTAAACATCACCTGCCCGGTTGTTTTTTGCACCGCGTTTGACGAATATTCGTTGGAAGCTTTTAAAAGTAAAGGCATTGATTATGTACTTAAACCATTCTCTAAAGACGATATTAGCCAGGCGCTGCGTAAAGTGGACGAACTGAAGAATTTTTTTCAGCAAAAGGTGGTGCCTGAACTTGGCGATCTGCTATCAAAATTAAATACGCCGAGCGGGAAAACGAGTTTTTTGGTATTTAAAAACCAGAAGTATGCCACCGTTCAAACCGATGATATTGCCTTTTTTTATATCCGGAATGACAGCACTTCTATTATGTGTTTTGATAAGCAGGAATTTGCGCTCAACCAATCACTTGATCAGGTGACAGCTTCGGTAGCTGCAAGACAATTCTTCAGAGTTAACCGCCAATACCTGGTCAACTTTAAAGCAATCAAGGAAGTTGAACATTATTTTATGCGTAAATTGTACGTTAAACTGCTTATTGAAACACCGGAAAAGCTTTTAATTAACAAGGAAAAATCCCACAGCTTCCTTACATGGATGGAGGAGCGCTAAACCCACATTGTATTTGCAATAATTATCAATGCGATAAGCTTTAATATAAGGCTTGGCTTGTTATATTTTTCCACCTGCCTTATGTAACCGGGTAGTTAACTTTCGGCTAAACTTTCCGGCTATCAGCTTAACCACAACAATTGCCCTGATCATACCTTTATATGTCCTGTTCAACTGTTTTTGGCTGTTAGCAGGGCAGCATAGCCGCTAATTTTGGATCATATAATTCAAAAACAAGTACTATGGAAACTTCAAGAACTAAAACAACACTAACAAAATTAGGACTAATATGCCTGCTGAGCCTGGCTTTTATTGCCTGTACAAAAGACGATCAGCCAACGCAGCCTCCAGTAGAAGAGGTCGACTATCATTTGAAAGCTCCAACTAAATTCGCCTTGGTCGGTCAGGCAAAATTCGCCTATAGAATATTAGGCAATAAGCCGGGCATTCCATTAATAATGGCTTCATCCCTGGGTGCTTCAATGGATGATTGGGACCCGGCTGTTACCAACGGACTGGCACAAAATAATACGGTAATTATTTTTGATATAGAAGGTGTTGCATCCTCTACCGGTAAAACGCCAGATAATGTAGCGGATATGGCTAAGGGCGTAGTAAATTTCATCAAAACATTAGGCTATACCAAGGTAAACCTGATGGGATTTTCTATGGGGAGTTTCATTTCACAGCAAATAGTACTTACTGAACCCGGTATAGTCAATAAGCTGATTCTGACTGGCACCGGGCCAAAGGGTGCCCAGGGACTGAGCAACTTGCCGAACTTATTAGGCGCAGCGGCTGGCCTGAGCCCAAAAGAAAGCTTTTTAAAATTTGCATTCACCAGCTCTCCTGCAAGTATTGCAGCAGGTAAAGCAGCCTGGAAGCGTTCACAAAAACGCACCGTAGATCGTGATGTTGCATTGAGTCCTGAAACAGGTTTGGCGGAACTCACTGCTGTATTGGGTTGGGCCCAGCCATACCCGGAAGCATTAAATGAATTAAAAAAAGTTACCCAGCCAGTACTGATAGCGCAAGGTGAAAATGATATACCCGTGCCTGTGATCAATGCGCAAAACATGGCCAAAAGTTTTCCTAATGTTAAATTGATAGTATATAAAGACTCGGGCCATGCTTCTTTTTCTCAGAACCATGATCAGTTCGTCACTACAGCGAACAGCTTCCTCAAAAATTAATACAGATCAATATATTCTATAGTAAAATGCCGCAGACTGCTTAGTAGTTGCGGCATTTTCATTTCCTTTAGTTCCGGAGGCGGGATGGACTTTCCGGAGCCATTGATCATAGAGTTTCACAGAAGAGGTCAATGTGTTATGGGACACATTAGCCTATTTTTTCGGAAAGCGGTGGTTAATGTGCTTGGAATATATAGACCAACTGTCTCGTCCTGGTTTTACTTGTCGTTTTTGAATAGTAATACTGGAATCAGTTTACACCGTTATTCTGTAGTTCTAATTTTTGGATTCGATATTAGATTTATTGAGCAAAAAAAATTTACACAATTGGATAAACAAAAACTTTTAAATATAAAGCATAAAGCCAGCAGTAAGCCGGCTTTAAAGAACATTATAGTATTTGTTGGACTTTAGATCGTATTTTCCCAAGCTCTCACTTGGTGATTTTTCAACATACCCTCTACGAATTTAGGGACCACGTTACGGAATTTACCGGTATCGGATGGAAGGATCCCAAACATCGAATCGATCATTTCTTTAGGATCTAAACGGCGGGATTACTTGCTCCGGACTATTAATGCGGGATAGCCTGTTCATACCGGATAGCGTTCACATCATTAGAATAACTGGGCATTATTGAGGTCTCAACTGCTTTTGGACTTTTCGATTTATTTTGCGATATTTGGATTAATAGTAAATGTTATCAAATATCCCATTTTTGATGCTTAACTACCTGTAAATAAGGCGTTTGTGCCTTTGGTGATTTTTGTTACCTATTTGTTACCAGTTTTGTGTAATTGTCTGATTATCAGTATATAAATTCTTTCTGTATCGGTAAGTGACCGAGTTGCAAAAAGAATACTTAAAAATTATTCGTTTACAATAAGTCAAAGAATCAAACGAAACTAATACACGATAAATAAACTATGCAATTAGTTGAATGAATTGACTAAAAAGTCAATAGCGAGCCGTGGCGCTTTCACTTTAAGAAATGCACTCTTTTATTTCAACAAAGGATTGGGGTAATTATCACTTTGATCTTCACTCATGGCATCAATACACACAAAATCCTTTTCAATTAACAGGTATAAAGTGCTGCTGTTGTTGTTGAATCCTACACGATCGGTAGTGGCCCACTCTTTCGCCAATAGTTGGGGCATTAATAAAGTGATCTTGTTATTTTCAAATTTTGCTGATAATTCAGCTTCATTGTATTGTTGCAGCGCGTATATCAATTGCTGATCGCCAAAAGAAGTTGCTTCTTCAAAATAGCCTGTGGCGGTAAAGCGCTCAACTTCCGAGCGTGTAAGGCGGTAGCGTACCGAGTTGCCTTTAATGCGGATCTTCATAATTTTATTATGTTATTTATGCTGATAAATACTGTTGTGGCAGGGCTGTCACCTGGCCAATAATAATAAGCGCTGGGTAGGTAAGCTGTTGCTCTTTCGCTAACGCAGGCAGGTCTTTAACCAATCCCCTTGCCGATTTTTTATGCGGAAGTGAGGCATGTTGAATAATGGCTGCCGGTGTATCGCCCCGGTTTTCCTTAATATAGGTATCCGCAACTGACTCTATTTGTTTCATCCCCATATATATAACTACTGTAGCATTGCTTTGCATGGCCAGGCGCAAATCGGCAGATAGGCTGCCATCTTTTTTGGTTCCGGTTATCATCCACACGCCCTCGCTCATGGTGCGGTGTGTTAATGGAATATCCTCAAATCCCGATGCCTGCATACTGGTAATGCCGGGTATATAATGTGTAGTAATGCCATGCTCGCGTGCGTATATAATTTCTTCAAAGCCACGTCCAAAAATAAAAGGGTCGCCTCCTTTTAGCCTTACAACGCTGCCTTTTTTAAAAGCGAACTGTTTTATCAGCTCGTGTATGGTCTCCTGCGGAGTGTATTCGCCATAAGGCTGCTTGCCAACGTAAACTTTTTCACAGTCCTTAGGCACAAGATCTAATAATTGCTGATTAGCCAAATTATCATATAATACAACACGTGCCTGTTGCAATACCTTGTAGGCTTTCATTGTAATCAGTTCCGGATCACCCGGGCCGGCTCCAATTACATATAATTCCAGTTTTGTATCAGTCCTTATCATTTTTATTCTGCTTTTCTATAGATTTTATATGTAATTCGTGTTTTATTCTCATCTATTTTGATTTTATGCTATAAAAATCATGTTTGGTGTTATTGATAATTGCTAATATCTGCAATCTTATTGATTTATTTAGTTAAAATATCTAATTTTTATATCTTAAATAATATAAATATGTATTATAAAAAATAAAAACATCAAAAAATATGATTTAAAATAATTAATTGCTACTATTGCTATGGTAAATCATTCGAGGTCGCATTCGGAATTGATTTGTTAGATTAAAAAGAGCTTTAACATTTAAAAAACTTTATATGTTGCAACCAACCATTATAGTGATTGGCAATGGCATGGTAGGATACAAGTTTTGTGAAAAACTTGTATCCAAAACCTCCCGGTTTAATGTCATTGTTTTTGGCGAAGAGCCAAGGCGCGCTTACGACAGGGTTCACCTGAGTGAATATTTTACGGGTAAAACAGCTGATGATCTTTCTCTTTCTGCATCATCATGGTATGTCGAAAATAGTATTACCCTTCATCTTGATGATCCTATACAGGAAATAAACCGCGCCGAAAAAACAGTACATTCATTAAAAGGCCTTAACCTGCAATACGATTACCTGGTGTTGGCTACAGGATCGGCGCCGTTTGTGCCCGATATTCCGGGGATTGAAAAGGATGGGGTGTTTGTGTATCGTACCATTGAAGACCTGGAGTTGATAAAGGCTTACGCTGCAAAATCAAAAACAGGCGCCGTGATGGGTGGTGGTTTGCTTGGTTTAGAGGCGGCTAAGGCACTTATTGATTTGGGTATTGAAGATACGCATGTAATTGAATTTGCACCGCGACTAATGCCTCGCCAGGTGGATGTCGCGGGCAGCGAAATGTTACGCCAAAAGTTAAAGCAGCTCGGCTTAAATATTCATCTTAATAAAAGTACCACCAATATAACCGGCGAGCATGCTGTAAAGGCCTTGCGTTTTAATGACGACACGGAGCTTGCGGTAGATATGCTGGTAATATCGGCCGGTATTCGTCCGCGCGATGAGTTGGCGAGGCTGGCCGGGTTGCAGGTAGGCATGCGTGGCGGTATTTTGGTAAATGAAAAAATGCAAACCAGCGACGATTGTATTTTTGCCATTGGCGAATGCGCCTTGTATGATGGCATGATATACGGGCTGGTAGCGCCGGGTTATGATATGGCCGAAGTGGTGGTGTCTTGTGTAACCGAAGGTGATAAAGCCTTTTATGGGTTTGATATGAGTACCAAGCTTAAGCTGATAGGCGTAGATGTGGCCAGCTTTGGCGATCCTTTTGTTACCGAGCCCGATTGCCGCACTATTGTTTTTGAAGATACGCACAAGGGAATATACAAGCGCATTAATATTACTAACGATGGTAAGTATTTGTTGGGAGGTATTTTAATAGGTGATGCCGATGCTTATAATATACTGCTGCAAACGGTAAATAATAAAATAGTGCTTCCGCCCGATCCTGAAGATTTGGTGCTCGGTGCGCGTGGCGGCGAGGCTAATGCAGGTGCCGGTGTAATGAGCTTGCCCGACGATGCGCTGATCTGCTCGTGCGAGGCGGTTACCAAAGGCGCGATCTGCGCGGCGGTTACCGATGGGGGTGTTACCGGGATTGACACGATGAAGAAATGCACCAAGGCGGGTACGGGTTGCGGTGGTTGTGTGCCTTTGGTGAAAGATTTGATTGCCGGTACAATGAAAGCGAACGGGCAATATGTTAAAAATGTGATCTGTGAGCATTTTGATCGTTCGAGGCAGGAGCTGTATGATTTGGTGAAAATTAATAAGCTGAAAAACTACGACCTCGTGCTCGATCATTTTGGCAAGGGGGATGGCTGCGAGGTGTGTAAGCCGGTTGTGGCAAGCATTCTATCGAGCCTTTGGAATGATGTAATTGTTAAGCAGGATACCATACAGGATAGTAATGATCGATTTTTGGCGAATATTCAAAAGGGTGGTACTTATTCGGTAGTGCCGCGCATCCCCGGAGGTGAAATTACCCCAGATAAGCTAATTGTTATTGGTCAGGTGGCTAAAAAATACGGATTGTACACAAAAATTACCGGCGGGCAGCGTATTGATCTGTTTGGCGCGCACGTGGGCGACCTGCCGCTGATATGGGAAGAGTTGATTGATGCCGGTTTTGAAAGCGGGCATGCCTATGGTAAGGCCTTGCGTACGGTGAAAAGCTGCGTAGGTAGTACGTGGTGTCGGTTTGGTTTGCACGATAGCGTGTCGTTTGCCATTGAGGTAGAGGATAGGTATAAGGGTGTGCGCTCGCCGCATAAATTAAAAGGAGGGGTTAGCGGTTGTATCCGCGAGTGTGCCGAGGCGCAATCGAAAGATTTTGGCATTATAGCTACCGAAAAAGGCTGGAATTTATATGTATGTGGTAATGGTGGCTCCAAGCCCCAGCATGCGCAATTGCTCGCGGCTGATATTGATAAGGAAACTTGTATTAAGTATCTCGACAGGTTTTTGATGTTTTACATAAAAACAGCCGATCAGCTAACCCGTACCGCCACCTGGTTAAATAAAATGGAAGGCGGCATGAGTTATCTTAAAAATGTGGTGGTTAATGATAGTTTGGGCATAGCCGATCAGTTGGAGGAGGAGATGCAGGGGCTGGTAAATACCTATCACTGCGAGTGGAAAGAAGCTGTTAATGATCCGGCTTTGCGCAAGCGTTTCGCTCACTTTGTAAACGCTGTTGACGAAAAAGATCCGAACGTGAAATTTGAAACCATGCGCGGCCAGGTAAAGGCAAGCTGGTAAGGGTTGTTATTAATTAAAGAAAACACCGGCACCTGCCGGAAAAAAATAGAAGCAAATATGGAAACGCAAATAGCACAACAATGGATACTGGCCTGCTACGCCGATGATGTTCCGGAAAATGGCGGCGCATGTATTAAGCATGGCAGTGAGCAAATTGCCATATATAATTTTACCCGTAGAGGGGAGTGGTTTGCTACACAAAATTTATGTCCGCATAAGCAGCAAATGGCTTTGTCGAGGGGGATGATAGGTAGTAGCGGCGATACCTGCGAGCCGAAAGTGGCTTGTCCGTTTCATAAAAAAACCTTTTCGCTGCTTACCGGCGAGAGTTTAAGCGGAGATGAATGCGCCATAAAGATTTACCCTATTAAGGTGACAGAGGGTAAGGTTTATGTAGGTGTGTCTTAGTAAATATTGAATAAGCTTTATAAAATTGTTAAAGGCGTTACTTCGGTAATGCTTTTTTTTTGTTAATGCTTTTTTTTATAGACGATTTTGATAATTAGGGTGTTTCTTTTTGATATTGTAGTTGTGCTTGTGATTTTTTATGGTTTGTTTAAGATATTGTTTGGGTTTTTATATAGTATAGTACCTTTATTATTGAAATTTGTCAATGATTTTTACCTTTCATAAGGTAATTGTAAGTTTTATTTATGTTTGATTTGTTTGATTTGCTTGTTGTGATGAAATTTTGACTTTTGTAAATTGATATTCTTATATAATATTCACTTTTTTCTATTTTATTTAATAAAATTTGTTGTTTTTGAATATTAAAATTGCTTTTTTGTCATAAATAAGATATATTTATAAAAGAAAATGAAATAGAATGATGTCCCATCAAAACAATTACTGCCAATGGATGAAAAAATAGAAAAGTAACCACATAAAAAAGCCCTGTCGGGAGGTCGCATTCCCGGCCAGGGTTAGATAGTTTTTATTGCTTTAACAGATAAAAAACCAAACCAAATGTACAAAATTGCATTTAACCGCTATGCCTTTGCCTCTTTTTTGTCTTTTTATTTTTGCTCCGCCGGTTTCAAAGCAAATGCCCAATTAACCTTTACAGGGCAATTAAGACCACGCGGCGAAATACGCGACGGCTACGGTACACTCAAACCAAAAGACAACAAAGCTGCCGCTTTTATTTCACAGCGAACGAGGCTCACTCTTAATTACAAATACAGTAAACTCATTTTTCAGGCATCTGTACAAGATGTACGCTTATGGGGGCAGGATGCTTCAACTATTTCACCTGCCGATGGCAATAAACTTGCCCTGCACGAAGCCTGGGCCGAACTCATCCTCTCCAACAAAAAAGATACTTCCTTTAAAAATTCCCCCTTTGATTATTTCGCCATAAAAATTGGCCGCCAGGAATTGTCTTATGACGATGACCGCCTGCTGGGTAATTCCGATTGGCTACAGCAAGCTCGCCGTCATGATGCCTTGATATTCAAATTATTAAATAATGGCTGGCAGGCAGATGTAGGCCTCGCCTTTAACCAAAGCTCGGAGGCTATTAATTACAATGGCACCTATTATACGCCCGCCAATGTACCTGCAACCGTAAAAGATAGTAAAGGCAACTTAGCCAATACCCCCGCAGGCTTTATTCCGCTTGTTAACGCAGCGGGAGTGAGCGCTAAAAACGGCAGTCCGGCATTTCTTAATTCGCCGGGTACTAATGCCCTCAATCAAAACTATAAATCACTACAATATATATACGTAGCTAAAAAGATCAGCAAAACTAAGGTGTCGGCGCTCTTCCTGGCCGATCAGTTTGGAAAATACATTACCGATTCGGTTAAAAATGTAGCAGGCGACGACGTTGGTTATATTTATGGCAAACGCTTTAACCAAGCCGGTGTAAATACACGCTATACCACAGGCTTACTGGTAAACCCTGTTTGGGGTGGTAAGGATGAATGGCTTGCTACAGGTGGGTTTTACTATCAGGGCGGGCATGATCGCGACGGACTTAAGTTAAACGCTTATACCTACACTGCATCTTTAAGCTATAAACCATCGGCTATAGGTTATACCATAGGTTGGGATCGCTTGTCGGGCGATAATGCCTTGTCGGGTTCTAAAACCAATCACCGTTTTGACCCGCTTTATGGTACCCCGCATAAGTTTTGGGGCTATATGGATTATTTTTATGCCGTAAGTGGTGCGCCAACAGGCGGCCTTGATGATCCTTTTGTAAAGGTGAAATACATCTCGGCAAGTAAAAAAATCACCGCCGAACTCGCCGGGCATTACTTTGCCCTGGCCGATAATCAAAAAGATGGTGCAGGCAATGCGGTGAGTAAACACCTCGGTACCGAAATTGATTTTACCACAGGCTACAAGCTCAATAAATATACAACGGTTGATTTAGGCATCAGCTATATGGCTGCTACCCATAGTATGGAGTATGCAAAGGGGATAACTCCCGGTACTGCGGCGCTGCATCCCGTTTGGGCTTACCTCCAACTAAATGTAAAACCTGAATTTTTAAATAAATGATGTAGAATGGATTTAACCACAAAGTTAGCAAAGGCCTACACAGAAAATACAAAGTCTGTCATCGTATCTATGCTTGGTGACCTTTGTGTAAAACTTAGTGTACTTCGTGGTTAAAAAATAACATGTACTCACAATACTAATCACAATGAAAAATCAACTTACCAAAATAAATATATTCTCGGTTAAGGGCGTGCAAATGCGCACCTTCCACATCACCTGGCTAATGTTCTTTGTATGTTTTTTCGGCTGGTTTGGCCTGGCACCATTGATGCCTACCATCCGTACCGAACTCGGTTTGAGCAAATCGCAGGTGGGCAACATCATTATCGCCTCGGTTACCGCTACCATTATCGCGCGGCTTATTATCGGTAAACTATGCGATACCTGGGGGCCACGTAAAACTGCTGTCAGGTTATTGATCTTCGGTTCTATCCCCGTTTTATTTGTAGGCCTGGCGCATGATTATACTTCGTTTCTGTTATTCAGGCTGGCAATAGGCATTATCGGGTCTTCTTTCGTTATCACACAGTTTCATACCTCAATGATGTTTGCCCCGCAAATTAAAGGAACGGCCAATGCCATTACAGGTGGCTGGGGCAACCTTGGCGGCGGCGTAACCAATATGGTAATGCCGTTAATATTTGCGGCTATTGTAGGCTTTGGTTATACCAGCGCTCAGGCCTGGCGCTACGCTATGATCGTACCGGGTGTAATGATGCTTGTGGTGGCTTACCTGTATTACAAATACACCAAAGATACTCCTGAAGGTAACTACGACGAAATTGGTTACACCAAAGCAAACTCATCAAAAACAGATTGGAGCGTACTGGCCGATTGGCGTATATGGGCGCTAACCGCCGCCTATGCCATGTGCTTTGGCATGGAGATCACTTTTGACAACGTAGCATCGCTCCATTTTGTTGATTCATTTGGCCTTTCGCAAAGCAGCGCGGGTTTTTGGGCGGGCATATTCGGTTTCATGAACATCTTCGCCCGTGCCTTGGGTGGTATCGTATCTGACAAGGTAGGCGCCAAATTTGGTATGCGCGGCAAGGGTTTACTGCTTGCAGGTGTATTACTTTTAGAGGGGATTGGCTTACTGTTCTTTGCACAGGCAGGTACTTTAACTACGGCTATCGTGGCTATGCTCTCGTTCGCGTTGTTCCTCAAAATGTCTAACGGGGCCACTTATGGTATAGTGCCTTTTGTAAATGCTAAAAATGTGGGCCTGGTAAGTGGTATAGTGGGCGCAGGCGGCAACCTGGGTGGTATGTTCTTCGGGATGCTGTTTAAGTCGGAAAATATTACTTATGTACAGGCATTTACGTACATCGGTTACACCGTGATGTTTATTTCATTAATAGTACTGGTTACCCGCTTTAATAAACAGCCTGCCCCAAAGCAAGAGGCTGAAGCTCAAATGATACCCGGATCAATAGCATCATAAATTATCAGCATGTCCTCAAAAAAAAATACCGATACCCGTGCTACGTCTATTTGCTGCTATTGCGGCGTGGGGTGCGGCGTGCTGATCAATAAAGAAAAAAACGGATCGATCACCGTTGAGGGCGATAAAAATTACCCAGTTAATAAGGGTATGCTGTGTAGCAAGGGCATGAACCTGCACTATACCGTAAACGATAAGAGCGACAGGCTGCTTTATCCGCAAATGCGCTACAATAAAAGCATGCCCATGCAAAGGGTAAGCTGGGATGAAGCGCTTGACCGTACAGCTGCCGTTTTCAAAACCTTCATTAATAAATACGGGCCCGATTCGGTAGCTTTTTACGCATCGGGCCAATGCCTTACCGAAGAGTATTACGTGATCAATAAACTCATTAAAGGCTTTATAGGCAGTAATAATATGGATACCAACTCGCGCCTGTGTATGAGCAGCGCGGTAGCCGGTTACAAAATGGCTTTGGGCGAAGATTGCGTACCCGTTTGTTATGATGATATTGAACTGGCCGATCTGTTTTATGTAACAGGGGCTAACCCGGCCTGGTGCCACCCCATATTATGGCGCAGGGTGGAGGCCCATAAAGCCGCCAATCCTAACGTAAGGCTGATTGTGGTAGATCCGCGCGTTACGGATACCTGCGCCATTGCCGATCTGCATTTGCAAATCAATCCCGGTACGGATGTTACCCTTAACCATGCCATAGGGCGTGTGCTGATTGAGAACGGCGATATTGATGCCCATTTTGTACAAAACCATACTGAAGGTTTTGAAAAGTACAGTGCGCTTGTTTTTCAAAGAACAGTTGCCGAAGCATCGCGAATTTGTGGCGTTACCGAATCAGATATCCGCCTCGCGGCGCTTTACATCGGCGAAGCCAAAGGTTTTATCACCATGTGGACAATGGGTCTTAACCAAAGCGTAGTGGGTGTAAATAAAAACCTTAGTCTGATCAATTTGAATTTGATCACCGGCCACATCGGTAAACCCGGCTCGGGGCCCTTATCGCTCACGGGGCAGCCAAATGCTATGGGCGGGCGCGAAGTAGGCGGATTAGCCAACCTGCTGCCCGCGCACCGCGATATGAATAATCCCCTCCATCGCGAAGAGGTACAAAAGTTTTGGGGCGGCACAACCATTAATCCCAAACCCGGGCTAACCGCTACCGAAATGTTTGAGGCATTGAACGATGGCCGCCTGAAAGCCATCTGGATACTGTGTACCAACCCGCTTACCAGTATGCCTAATGTACGTATGGTAGAGGAAGCCCTTAAAAAAGCGAAGTATGTAGTAGTGCAGGAAATCAGCAACAAACCCGAAACGCTTCAATACGCCGATGTGATACTCCCGGCTGCTGCCTGGGCCGAAAAGGAGGGTACCATGACCAATTCCGAGCGCCGCATCAGTTATCTCAATAAAGTAGTTGAGCCCCCGGGCGAGGCCTTGCCCGACTCAGAGATCATCTGCCGTTTCGCTCGAAAGATGGGTTACAATGGTTTTGATTATAAAGATGCCGCGGCTATATATGCCGAACATGCAAAGCTCACCGCCAAAACCAATATCGATATCAGCGGCCTCAACTACGATATACTGAAAGAGAACAGATCGGTACAGTGGCCTTATCTCAAAAAACGCTATATAAAAGACAGTAGCCGTTTATTTACCGATAAGCAGTTCTACACACCATCGCGAAAGGCACGCATACATGCCGTGCCCGATGAATTTACCAGCGAACGCGCCGATAACGATTTTCCGTTTATATTAACTACCGGCCGCATTCGCGATCAGTGGCATACCATGAGTAAAACGGGTAAGGTAAACAAGCTTAATCAACACTATCAGCAAGCCTTTGTAGAGATACACCCAGATGACGCCGCACGGTTAGCCATTGGCGAGGGAGAAGTAGCTGTGATTACGTCCCGAAGGGGCGAGGTACATGTTAAAGTCAGGCTATCTGCACAAATAAAACAGGGTGTAATATTTTTGCCGATGCATTGGGGCAAAATACTGGGCAACGATCTTAACCGTGCCAATAACCTTACTAATGATATTATTGACCCTATATCAAAGGAGCCCGATTTTAAATATTGCGCCGTAAATGTGGTTAAGTTTAGTAAACCTAAGCAGCGTATTGTGGTGATAGGCGCAGGCGCGGGAGCTTACGGTTTTGTGCGATCATACCGCGAACTGAATCCGGATGATGAGATAATAATTTTCAGCAAAGAGAATTTTCCTTTTTACAACCGGGTAATGCTGCCCGATTACATCAGCGGCGAACAGCAATGGGAACAACTGGTTAAGATGAAAGATTCGGAAGAACCGGCTTATAATATCTCCTTACTGCGTGGTGTAAGTATTGAAAAAATAGACCGAGAGAACAAATGCGTGCTTGATTCGCGGGGTAAAAGAACCGCTTATGATGTATTACTGATGGCGACCGGCAGCCGTGCCGCCATACCAAAAAATATACCCAAATTGCCGGGTGTTTTTAGCATGCGTACCCGTACCGATGCTGATAACTTTAAAAAGCATGTGCCTAAAAACGGACATGTGGTAATTGTTGGCGGTGGTTTGCTGGGTTTAGAAATGGCCGCTTCGTTACGCGAGATTGGTATTAGTATAACAATTATACAACGTACCTCGCGCTTTTTGAACCGGCAACTTGATGAACTGGGCAGCCGTTTGCTGCACGAGGAAATGGTTGACCAGGGCTGTGATATTTATTATGATGATGAGGTGCAGCTTTTTTACGGCCGCTCTAAGCTGACGGGTATTGGCCTTAGAAGCGGCCGCAAAATCAATTGCGATGCTATGATACTGGCCATTGGCACATCGCCCAACCTGGAGCTGGCAAAAGATTGCGGTATTGATTGCAAGCGTGGTGTGGTAGTTAACGAACGCCTGCTCACCAGCGATCCTAACATATACGCCATTGGCGAAATTGCCGAGTTTGAGGGCACGCTTTATGGTATTACCGCCGCTGCCGAGCAGCAGGCCGAAGTTGTTGCCAGGTACATGAACGGCGATATTGCCAGCTATTATAAAGGCAGCCTGTTTATGAATATAATCAAGATCCACGGGTTCGACCTGTGCAGTATAGGCTTGTCTGAATGCCCGGATGATACTTACGAGGAGATCACCTTTATTGACAAGGCCAAGCGCTACTACAAAAAATGTATCATACATAACGACAGGCTGGTAGGCACCATATTGATAGGCGACAAAAGCGAGTTTAACGAGTTTAGAGAATTGATAGCCAATAAAACGGAACTGAGCGATAAACGCCTTAAACTGTTACGCAGCGGCAGCAAAGCCGAACCTGTGATGGGTAAGCTGGTTTGCAGCTGCAATAATGTAGGTGCCGATAACATTCGCAACAAAATAGCCGCGGGCTGTACCGAGTTAAAAGATATTTGCTCGGCAACAGGTGCGGGTACGGGCTGCGGTTCGTGCAGGCCCGAGGTGAAGCGTTTATTGGAAGAAAGTTTAAATGGCATTTTACAAAGTTGATATGAGCGTACAACACACCATCAAGATCAATTTAACGGGAGGCGTAGTATCTGCCGGCGATTTATATGAAATACTGGTAATTGCCGAAAAGGCCGGTGCAACCAATATTTATTTTGGTACCCGTCAACAATTGTATTTTCATATTGACGATAGCCTGCTGAACGATATGAATTATAACATGTTGGGTGCCGAAATAGCTTATGAACTTGGTGTCGAAGAATATCCCAACATAGTAAGTTCATACGTTGCCGATACTATTTTTAATACCGAAGGCTGGCTGAAAGAAGGGGTTTATAAAGATATATTCGACCTGTTTACACATCAGCCTAAGTTAAAGATCAACATTGCCGATAGCGGTCAAAGCTTTGTGCCTTTTTTTACCGGCAACCTCAACTTTATATCGTCGGGGGTAAGTAATTATTGGTACTTGTATGTACGTTTCCCTAAAACAAACCAGGTTTGCTGCTGGCCTGCGCTTGTATACTCAGATGATATTCCGGAAGTAAGCAAGGTAATAGAAGGGCTTATTTATAGCAACAAAACGAAGTTTTATGATAAGGCGGTAATTGATGAGCAATTGTTTTTTAATATGCTTAAGCCACTCATGAGTCATGAGCAGGCCATTACCCATCCCTTAAACCTGCCGGAGTTCTTTTTGCCCTATTACGAGGGTTTTAACAAGTATGGCAGTAATAAGTACTGGCTGGGTATTTATCGCCGTAACGAATGTTTTGAATTAAGCTTTTTAAAGGATGTTTGCATGCTTTGCCTGCAAACAAGGGTAGGGCAGTTGTACATTACCCCATGGAAATCCATCCTGATCAAAAGCATTGATAATACCGACAGGCAGTACTGGGGAAGTCTGCTCAATAAATACCGCCTCAATGTGCGGCATGCTGCAAACGAGCTCAACTGGCAGGTAGAAGATCAATGCCCAGAAGGCCTGGCGCTTAAAAGGCAATTGGTACGTGAGTTTGAGGAAGCCGATATGCGCACTTACCGCTTGTGCTTCGCTATAAAAACGCAACCGCGAACAGGCTTGTTCGGATCGGTGATCCTGAAAAAACAAACCGGCGAACACTGGGAAATTATGTATACCCGCGATTTTAACCCTAACTCTAAAGATTTTGTAGTTTACAAAAAGCGCGTACCCAAAGCCGAAATAATAAAGCATCTCGAAGAGCTTTGCCGCATTTACTATAGTTTTTATGCCGATAACGAGCTAAAAACAGGTAACGACCATTCACATACCGAAGATACCGGCGAACCGGTTAAACAGAAAACCGTACATCAGTGTATTAATTGCTTAAGCGTGTATGATGAAACCTATGGCGACAACGAAAATGGCATTTCGCCTGGAATAGCCTTTTCAGATGTATTGAATTATAGTTGCCCTGTTTGTGGTTCTTCAAAAGCGTATTTCGAAGAAAAAAAGTGGGCATGAATCCCAATTACAACTCATAAAATCCGGTGACGATTGGTGTTGGCCGCGTAGCTGTAAGGTCGTAACTAAGCTCTTCGCTCCAATGGCCTGTTTTAACCGCGGCATTAAAAGTTGTCTGCAAAAACTGTAATAAAGTGGCCTCCGGATCATCGGCTTTTTGTACTGCATCATAATTGAGTATATATTCGCCCATATTGGTATGGTAAGCTGCCGCGGCCGGTAAAACGGTCTGTGTTCCATAATCAGGTGCGGCGGGATAGCAATACGCGTAAAAAGAGGGATATGGGTGACTTTCGCTTCCTCCCCAAAAGCCGGCACCGGCCACTTCGTGTGAATATGCTTCCTGCATAATGCTTTCGGGCATGTTAGGCATTGTGCCATGGTGTACAGGAGCTTTTCTGCCAGAAAAAAGGCTGACAGCAAGATCAAATTCTCCCCAATATAGATGAACAGGACTGCATTTGCCGTTAAAACCTGCCCTAAACCGGGTTAAAACGGCTTCTATTCTTATCAGCGCTTGCCAGTAATTGTGTATTTGCTGTTTATCATAAATCCGGTCGGCATGGTCTTCAGCAAACGGAACTGCTTCGGCCATTTCATTTGGCTTGGCGTAAATAACCACATGTATGCCCAGTTGTTCTAACAAATTAAAAGTTTGGTTATAAAAATCGGAAACCTTACCGGGTTGTAAATTCATGGTGGCCGAACCACCGTTACTTGATGTAACTGATAAACGATGGTCTATAAAATCGAAATCTATTTGAAAAGCACCGCCTGCATAAGGCATTAACCCGGTCGTTAATCCTCTGGGCGACGTATAGAGGGTCACATTCCAGCCATGATTGATCCATGGAGTGCTAACCAATCTTATTTTACCAACAATTTGGCTCCATAGCTGCACGGTTAATAAGGTGTCTTTTAACTTATTGTAATTAAGATTAGGCCATTGGCCTTTTTGTTTGTGTTTTGTCATAACCGTATAATTTATGAGGCGATAAAGGGTTGCTTCAAGATGTAGTTATCGAAAAATTATACCATATCATAAGTGTTTGAATTGTAAATAGTTGTGTGTTTTTGTAAAGCATTAATCCACTGTATTACGCCCATTGGTTAAACTTTAGCGATATAAAGTGCAAAAGAGCCATGCTTTAAAATAACAGCCGTCGCCCTAATGGCTTTGGACCCCATTGAATCTGTTTGCTGGACCATTATCGCCGTTTTTTTGCGCTATAATTTTGCTGCACAAACTCAAATGGATGGGTTTGCTTAAAACTCAAATACTATGAAAAAGTTAGCATTATCTCTTTTAGTTTTTTGCGCGGCATTTTTAACTGCACACGCCCAGCACAGTACAAAATCTGTAGATGTAACTCAAACACCTCCCGAGGTGATCTTTAAAAAGGTTATCAATACACCAAAACTGAAGAACCAGCAAATTACCATGATCATTGTAACCTTCGCTCCGGGTGAGGTATCAGGTGCACACAGGCATCCTATTCAAACGGTGGCGTATGTTTTAGAAGGTGAGTTGCAATCAACCTTTAACGGCAAAGTTGAGCGCTTTAAAAAAGGCGATGCTTTTTATGAAGACCCGAATGGCCTGCATGCAGAAACCAGGAACCTAAGTGCTACCAAGGAGGCTAAATTACTGGTATATTTTATTGGTGATAAAGGCAAAACATTTATTACAGCGGCACACTAACCTGTATTGATAAGTACTGATGCCGTTGGGAAACCGATGGCATTGGTACAATGAAAATAAGCAAATGAAGATATACGGATTAACAACATGCCGAACCACTCAAAAAGCACTTGCCTGGTTTAAGTTGCACGGTATCAGTAATGATTTTCAAAACTTTAAAAAAACAGGTGTAGCAAAAGAAAAATTACAGGAATGGGATTGGAAGCAAGGGTATGAGGTTTTCTTGAACAAAAAGGGATTGACCTGGAAAAAGCTCGACCCGGAAATTAAGGCGGGTATTAACAATAGCGAAATGGCCTTGGCCTTACTACAGCAGCAACCCGGCATTATAAAAAGACCTGTAATAGAAGATGGTGATTTTCTGTTCTTCGGTTTTGATGAAAAAGTATACGAAGATCATTTCTTGAGCCTAACTTAAAAAAATACAAACTATGAAAAACATAATTGTTATAACCGGCACCAGTACAGGTTTCGGTTCATTAATGGTAAAAACCTTTGCCGCGGAAGGCAATACGGTTATTGCTACCATGCGCGGACTAAACGGTAAAAATGCTGAAGCCGGCAAAAGCCTGGCTAAGTTGGATAATGTAGAAGTGCTGGAGCTTGATGTAGCCGATGATGAATCTGTAAGGATTGCCATTGGTGAAGTATTGAAAAAACATGGCCGCATTGATGTATTGATCAACAATGCCGCCATTCAGGGAAGTGGCCTGCTGGAGGCTTACAGCCTGGAACAGGTGCAAAAGATTTTTAATGTGAATGTATTTGGTGTGCTGCGCCTGTATCGCGAAGTGCTGCCCGCCATGCGATTGGCAAAAAACGGTTTGATCATTAATATCACCAGCAATGCCGGCCGGTTTTCGCCGCCTTTCCAGGTGCCGTATAATGCATCAAAATTCGCGGTTGAAGGCATTTCAGAAGGTGGATATGATGAGCTGTTACAGCAGGGGATAGAAACCGTTATTATTGAACCGGGCGCTTTTTTAACAGAGATATACAGCAAAGAAGGTACCCATGCCGATCGTGCCGGCATTTTGGAGGCTTATGGCGATGCCACAATAAAACAAATGGCTGCCTTTAGCGAAAAACTGGGCGCTGCAATGATGAAGCATCAGCCAAATCCTATCGCTATTGCGGAAGCCGCTTTAAATCTTGTGCGGATGCCAAAAGGAGAGCGGCCATTACGCACCCCTGTAGATCCGATTGCCGATGGTGTTGACCTGGAATATGACCGGGTCACATCTGAAATTAAAGGCAGATGGGTAGCAAAATACTTGTCCTGATCCGGAAAACAACTGACCTCTTACAAGCCGTACGCATAAGTGTACGGCTTTTTGTTTTTAGCGCGGCTCGTAATATAGTGGCCAGGGGCGTACATCCACGCTATTAAGTGGATAGTGAAATATTGAATTGTATTAATGTTCTGTACATCAATTTGTTATATAGTGGCATTGCTATTGTAAAATAGCCGGCAAGAATATAAAATTTAAACAACTGCCCGTGTAACGGGCATTCAAAAACTATCGAATTATGAAAATTGTAGTAATCGGCGGTAGCGGGCTTATCGGAAGCCAGCTTGTAAACAAGCTTCGCCAGCTTGGTCATGATGTTAATGCTGCGTCTCCGGCAACTGGTGTAGATACCATTACCGGTGAAGGGCTTGCTGATGCACTTACAGGTGCCGATGTTGTTGTAGATGTGGCCAATTCGCCATCGTTTGAAGATAAGGCAGTAATGGAGTTTTTTGAAACTGCGGGCCATAACCTTTTAGCGGCAGAAAAAGTTGCAGGCATCGGGCATCACATCGCGTTATCGGTTGTAGGTACCGACCGTTTACAGGAAAGCGGTTATTTCCGTGCCAAGCAAGTGCAGGAAAACCTGATCAAGGCTTCCGGTGTGCCATATACCATTGTGCATTCTACCCAGTTTTTTGAGTTTTTGAGCGGTATTGCCAACGCGGCTACCCAGGGTGAAGAAGTTCATCTTTCTCCGGCGCATATTCAACCAATAGCATCGGCAGATGTGGCAGAAGAAGTTGCCGTGGTTACTTTGGCAGCCCCACTTAATGGTACAGTAGAAATAGCCGGACCGGACAGGATCAGCCTTTCAGACCTGGTGCAACAATACCTTACCAAAAACAATGATCCGCGTAAAGTTGTGGCTGATGAAAATGCCCGCTACTACGGTGCTATCCTGAACGACCAGTTATTGGTACCCGGAAAAGATGCCCGCATTGGCAAGATCGATTTTGAGTACTGGTACGAAAATCAGCCTAAAAAATCTTAACTCTTAACATAATTTAAAGCCGTGTATGCCGCCCGTTTAAAACGAAGATGACGGGTGTCAGCTCTTCCCGGATGATGTAAGGGGCAGGTACTTTCCACCCGTTCGTACCTTTGGACAACCTACGCCGGCACAGTGTCCTTGTGAAAACCGGTCAGCAACAGGAAGAGAACAGCGGGCGGCAACAGCTTTAAACAGATTTACAGCACCATTTAAACTTTATAACGTGAGTAATCTTAAAATTTCAGAAATTATATCTCCGCATGTATCCGGTAATTCGGAGTTTTCGGCAAGAAAAATAAGATCGGGAGAATTCGGCGGTCTTTTAGACCCGGTGATTGGTTTCGATCATTTTCAGTTAACCAATGATGTCTTCGGCGCGCATCCGCATGCCGGAATGTCGGCCATCAGTTACGTATTTGACGATTCGGTTCCTTACCATAGTTTAGACTCTCGCGGTAACGATGTACTGGTTACACCCGGAAGCCTCCTTTGGACATGGGCCGGAAGCGGGGTTGTACATACCGAATACCCGGTTCCTGACGGTGCAAGGGTAAACGGATTACAAATGTTTGTTACCATACCTGCCGATGAGCAGCAGCAAGCGCCTCAAAGTATCTTCATAGATAAAGATGAAATGCCTTTAATAACAACCGAAGGCGTTAAGGTAAAAGTGGTGAGCGGCGTTTCGGGTACAACCGGCAACCCTGTTGTTACACCCAACCCTTTAACTATACTGCATATTTGGCTGGCAGATGGTAAAAGTTTTTCACACCAGCTTCCGGCCGGTTGGAATGGCACCATCTATACAATAGAAGGGCGTAATGATTTAGAAACCTCTGCCGGAAAATTATTGCTGCACAGCGGTTCTGTTATTGCTTTAGGATCATCAAACCTGGCAGAAACAATAAACTTTACGGCCCATGTAGAAACACAACTGATACTGATTAGCGGGGCTCCGTTAAAACAAGCTGTATTTTCATCGGGAGCAATGAGCATGAGTTCGGCCGAAAAACTGGCACAGGCAACTGCCGATTACCGCAGTGGTAAAATGGGTTATGTTGAAATACAGGGTACAACGCGTAAAGTGATCCTGCCGGTTTAAGTTACAGGCTTAACCTAAACCCACAAGCGATATAAGTTTAAAGGAGATGCGGAATCGTTATCTCCTTTTTTATTTCAAAATCTTTAACAATATATCAATTGCCCATTCTATTTTTTCTTCACTAAGCGAAGCAAAACCAAATCGGATACCATTACCATTTGGGTTGCCGGGCTGATGAAACGCCATACCGGTGAGTAAAAGCCCATTTCGTGCCGCGTCATCCCTTATTTTATTAACCGGGTATTGCTCCCTAAAGCGAAGCCATATTGCCATACCCCCGTTTGGTTTTGTAAATTCAACCGCGTGGCTAAGTTTACGGCTAAGCATATCACATGTAAACGCGCACCTTTGGGCATATAGCTTGTTGGCCTTGTTTATATGACGGCTTAGGTCGCCGCTGATGATCATTTTAGCCAGTATGTACTCCATAAAGGTATCTCCCCGCAGGTCTATCAATCTGCGTAAGTGAATCGCTTTCTTAACAATTTCCGGGGCTGCAATGAGGTAGCCTATCCGCATAGAGGGCGCGAGCAGCTTGGTAAAAGAGCCTATATAAATGATATTACCATTATGGGCCGAGCTGGCCAAAGGCAGTATAGGGTTGTTATTGTAATGAAAATCATAATCGTAGTCGTCCTCAATAACGTGAAAGTTAAACTGCCCGATGAGTTGCAGCAGCTTTAACCTGCGTGTGGCAGATAGGGTTACTGTAGTGGGGTGGTGGTGATGGGGTACAATGTAAAGCAGTTTAACAGGTTTGGTAAGCGGTATCTGTGCTAACTCATCCACATCAAGCCCCTCGTTGTCAACCTTTACAGTAATGATATTCGCGCCGGTGCCCGCAAATATCTCATTAGCGAAAATATAATTCGGGTCACTTACCACTACATTATCACCCGGTTTAAGCATAATGGAGGCCGCAATGTATATAGCCATTTGTGCACCACGGGTAATTACCATATCTGCTTTGCCAATGTTAAGCCCACGCGTTTCATTCAAAAAGCTACTGGCAGCCTCCTTCAGTAAATTCAACCCGCCTTCGTCCGGAAGGGACATTAAATGCAGTATTTTTTCAGTGGCTATGGAATCGCGATACAGGTTACTCAAATCTTTAAACGGAGCCAGTGCCGGGTCCGGAAAACCATCATTAACTACAATGTCTGTGTTTGTGATCTGTCTTTTCCAGGGAGTATGAATGTTATCGTAATTGTGTTTGGCAATTGGGCTTCCGGCCGGAAGGAAATTGTTTTTAGGGTGGAAAGATCTTGGTTTGATACCCGGTAATTGAGGTTTAACGCGATAGCCTTTGCGTGGTACAGCTTCAATCCATTCGCGAAGCAATAGTTCATCATACGCGCTGATCACCGTTTTCCGGTTTACGTGCATTAGATCTGCCATTTGCCGGGTTCCCGGAAAATAAACGCCGGGCTGAATAATGCCATCCTGTATAAGGCCTATCAACCGGGTGGAGATTTGCTTATATACGGGTAAAACGTTGGCTCTGTCAACTAATACCAGGCTTTGGTACGGCAGCATGTTTTATATCTTGTATTTGTTGCAATTATCCGGCTTAGTCATTTTTTTGTTGTTGCTGGTGAAGGCGTGCCACATACAGGTACCGGGCGCCTTGGTTGCGCGCCAATAGTTTTTGTATCTATAAACGTAATTTTTATATAGTATACTGCCGGCATAGCTGCAAAGGCAAGTGGTATTGCTACTGCAAAAAGCCATATTCCCGTTTTTTCAACCAGGGGAGTGTATTTACGATGTGTCCAGCCTAATGTGCGGAATGCGCTTTGAAAACCGTGCAACAGGTGATAGGCCACGGCAATCATAGAAACGAGGTAAAGCAATACATACCACAAATGGCTGAAGCTGTAGGTTACAATAGCGAAGAGGTCCTTTACTCTTACAATCTCGGTGTTTTGTTCTGATGTTACGGCATAAGTAAAATCAGCATTGGCGGGGTAATAGGGGAGAGACGTTATTTTACCGGTAAGCTGATCTGTTCTGTACTCGCGGTATACCACTGCCGTATATTTATAACGATACCAAAAGTTGGCCATGTGGATTACAAGAAATAACAAGAGCATGCTGCCCAGCAACCCCATATTTACCGAGGCCCATTTTACGGGTGACCGCGAAACCACGGAATACCTTACGGGCCGTGCTTTACGGTTTGCAATGGTAAGTATAAGGGCATATACCGCATGCACTAATATAGAGATGTATAAAAGATAGCCCACCACTTCCACAGGCGGAAAGTGTGTCATAAAATGGGCGAAAACGTTAAAACTATATCCTTCATCCTTAACAAACAAAGTCATGTTGCCGGCCAGGTGAACTATTAAAAAGGTGCACATGAATAAGCCGGTGAGCGCCATTATCAGTTTTTTGCCAAGGGAGGAGCGAAGTGTTTTTGTGAAGTTGTTCATCGGTGATCTTTTAGTATTGAATAAGTGTTAAGGTTTATCTGCTCTGTTTTCCCTGTTTTCAGAGCGAAATATCATCCGAAGAGCCTGGTCGTGCGTGAGGTAAGCTATTGTCCAGTTGTAGAAAGTTTTTATGATGTTATTGTAGTTTACAAGTGATATGAGGTGTATAAACAGCCAGCTTAAAAGACCAGGAATTCCACCAAGGTGGAATTTGTGTTTAAAAAGATCAGCAACCGCAATTTTTCTTCCGATGATGGCCATATCGCCGCGGTCAAAATAAATAAATGGCTTCATGAGTTTGCCTTCGGCTTCAAGAATGAGGTTTTTGGATAGCCTTTTACCTTGTTGTATGGCAGGCTGTGCCAATTGCGGGTAGCCGGCAGGGTAGGCAGGATCATTAAACTGGATACTGATATCCCCAATAGCGTATATATTGTTATACCCATGTACCCGGTTATAAGCATCGGTTAGCATACGCCTGCCTTTTCCTATACTTGATTCCGCTATTCCTTCAAAAGTATTAGCGATAACTCCGGCAGCCCAAATCAATGTTGCCGCTTCAATAATGCGGCCGTCAGATAAATGCACCCTGTTATTCTCAAACAGGTTTACATGTGTATTTAATGTTATTTGTACCCCTTCATCATTAAGCGCTTTATAGGCTGCCTTGTGAGATTTATCGCTCATTGGAGCCAGCAGGAAAGGGGAGCCATATATAATATGGATCTCCGCAGGAGATTGCCGGAGTTGAGGATAGTCTTTACCAAGAATGTACTTCTTCATTTCTGCCAGCATTCCGGCTACTTCAACGCCGGTGGGGCCGCCTCCGGCAATTACTATGGTGAGCAATTGCTGGCGTTTTACCGGGTCTGTTTCTATCGCGGCCTTCTCTACCGTTTTTATCAGCTCATTACGCATGTACAGCGCATCATCAATGCCTTTTAAAGAATAAGCGTTAGCACGCACGCTTTCATTACCAAAAAAGTTTGTTTTTGAGCCGGCAGCAAATACAAGTATGTCATAAGAGAGTTCTCCGCCATCACTCAAATATATTGTGTTAGATTCGGCGTCTACACGTACCAGCGAGGCCATTCTGAAAGCTACTCCCTTATTTTTTAAATATTTACGGAAAGGGTAACTAATACTGGCCGGTTCCAGAAAACTGGTTGCTACCTGGTAAAGTAATGGGGTAAAATAATTGTAATTGTTTTTATCGATAAGGGTAACATCATAATGCCTGTTATTAAACAGGCGTGTAACGAAGTTTAACCCTGCAAAGCCTCCACCTATAACTATTATATGCTTTTTCTTATTACCATTAGCCATATCCATTATTGAATTTATTTGGGATGGCTTGCCTGTATCATGGTTCGGCAGAAAGCGGAAGAACATAAACAAACAAAGCCGCCTGTTTTAAACAAGCGGCATGCCGAATTGTAAATGTTTGATTATTAGTGCTTAATAGCTGCGGCGCTTTTTATGATACACTGTATGTAGTAAAAACACGGCCGCTACACGAAATAGAGTGTATTTAAAAACGAGGGGCAATTGGGTATCAATTAAGAATAGGCAGTTGTTTGGTAGATATTGCCAAGCGATTCCAACTGTTAATGGTTACTATGGTTACCATTACCTCGGCCAGGCCAACTTCACCCAGCAATGCTGCTGCCCGGGCATAAGTATCTTCATTTACACCATTATATATGTAGGTCATCTCTTCGGCAAGCGCCAATATTGATTTCTCTGTTTCTGTAAATACATCACCCTGTCGCCATGCACTTACAGCGTAAATTTGCAAGTCGGTTAAACCAAATTCTTTTGCCTGTTTTACATGTAATTCAAAGCAAAGCGAGCATTCGTTGATCTGCGAAACACGCAGGCCTATAAGCACTTTTTGTACGGGGTGCATGGCGGTTTGTTGAATATAGGTATGTAAGCCGGTAAACGCTTTGTATGCCTTCGGTTGAATTTGTTTTAAGTTGATTCTGTTGCTCATGGTAGGTTGTTTAAATACGGAAAGGCAATTTAAAATGAGGCCCTTTCCGTATGGTTTATATATTTTTTAGTGGTTGATACAGTTAATTCAGGGCAAGTAATTGCGGCCCGAACTCTTCAAAGTAGATATTTTGCTTGCTGATTCCGGCCGAAAGCAGGTCCTGATAATGTTTTTCAATAAACTTAGACGGGCCGCAAATAAAATAATGTGCATCCGGGTTAAGGTTAACATCCTGTAATTTGCTGATATCAAGGTAACCTTCATTAATGCCATTAGCCCTGTGCTCATCGGTTAGCCGGTCGTAAAATACATGCTGCGTAACCAGGGGATATTCTGCGGTGATTTGTTCCAGCTGATCTTTAAACGCATGTACCTCTTCACTGCGGCACCCGTGTAGCCAGGTAACCGGGTGAGGGTGTTTCCTGTCGATAAGGTTATGCAGCATACTCATAAGCGGCGTAAGCCCAACACCACCGCTGATAAGTGTAACAGGAGCATCAATTTCGCCTGCAAGTATAAAATTGCCTGCCGGGGCGGTAATATCTACCATATCACCAATATTTAAAAAATTATGCAGGTAATTACTGATCATACCGTCGGTATCAGGCTTTGCGCCGGTTTCTTTTTTTACTGATATGCGGTAATAATCTTCATTAGGGGCACTTGAAATACTGTATTGCCTGGCTTGTTTTAAATTAAGTTCGGGCAAAAATGTGCGCAGGCTTATAAACTGACCGGGCAGGTGAGCAGTTACATGGCCACCATCGGCAGGGTATAAATAAAAGGAGGTAATTTCGGTTGATTCTTTTTCTTTGCGAGCAATTTTGAAGGGACGCCATCCGGTCCAGCCGTTTTTACGGATAGTTTGTTGTTCGTATAGTGTGGCTTCATGTCCGCTCATTAAAGCGGCGAGTTGGTTGTAAGCAGCTGTCCATGCATCTAAAATTTCGGGTGTGGCAGCTTCGCCTAAAACCTCTTGTATAGACGCAATCAGGTGTTTGCCAACAATGAGATAATGTTCCGGGCGAATATCAAGGCTGATATGTTTATGACCTATGCGGTCAACCACAGGTAATAGTACCGATGGATCTGCTATATGTTCTGCATACGCCAATACCGCCATGGCCAGGGCCGTTTGTTGTTTACCGCTTTGCTGGTTACCCATATTAAACATGTTTTTCAATTCGGGGTGATGTGTAAACATGCGGTTATAAAAATACCTGGTAAGCAATACACCGTTCTCTTTCAATACCGGAACGGTTGCGGTGATAAATGATTTTTGATCTGTTGTCATGATAAATATATTAATACCTTTTTATCTTTTATTAAACTATTACTATGCCTTGTTTTTGCTTGACGAAACAAACCTATGGATAAAAATAATAAAAGACAAAAATATCTTTTACTATTTTTATATCTTTGTTTAATAAGAGTATGGCAATATTTTCAAAAACGTGTGAGTACGCTATCAGGGCAGTGTTTTTCATCGCCAAAACCTCTACTTCGGGCAATAGGGCAGGGATTAAGGAGATAGCCGCCGGAATAGATTCCCCGGAGTTTTTTTTGGCAAAAATACTACAGGACCTAAGCAGAAAAGGACTGATCAGCTCTGTAAAGGGGCCTAACGGTGGTTTTTATATCGGATCGGAAGAATTATCAAGGCCAATAAGTGATATTGTTACAGCGGTAGATGGAGATAGTTTATTTCGGGGCTGTGCCCTGGGCCTCAAACAATGTTCGGAAGTGAAACCTTGCCCCCTTCATAACGAATTTAAAGACATACGTAACCGTATACATAGCATGCTTAAAAATACTACAATAGGGGAGTTTAACTCGGAGCTTATGGAAGGGCTGCTTTCATTGAAAAAATAAACCGGCTTTCTTTTTTGAGAAACCCGGTTTTTGGAAACTATTCTTTTGGGCAAGTACTTGTTAAGTTAAAAATGCCATGAATTTATGAAAGACGGTTTGTATCTGTTTTGCCACTAATCAAGTAATCGAGGCTTTTTTTACCAGGACCGGAAATAATCAGCGAAATGGCAATGCCTATTATCAGTAAATGGTATTCATAACCTTCTCCTTTTTGGTTTCCGAGCCAGTTCATAAAAAAACCAAATGAAAAATGAGCTTTAAATATCATCCCTAAAACGAGTAGGATGAAGGCTAATGCAAATACCCGCGTAAACAGACCGGTAAGTATAAAAAGGGTTCCTATCGATAATAAAAAGATATTAAGAAACCCAACAATAGCAGGTAGCCCTATTGAACCAAAAAATTGCATAGATGCACTGTAACCACCGCCGCCAAACAAGCCAAAGAGTAATTGAGCGCCATGTGGCCAAAGTACAACAGCCAAGGTGATGCGGAGGATTAACGGAATAGTATCCGCATTTAATTGGGTAGGTGAGTGTGATAGTAATTTCATTATCTTTTTTGTTTGAAATTTGTTGATCAGTGAGTTGTAATAACATTGAGGCGCGCCTAAACAACCCTTTACTACGATGTGCCTCATTCACTATTTTATAAATATGATTTTATCCGAACTGACCAACCCTGTAGCTCCCCGGTAGCGTTGGGAAAGCGATATTGAAGCGGTTCCAGGTGTTGATAGTTGTAATAGCCAGCGTTAGGTCAATAAGTTCGGCTTCGGTAAATAAGGCGCTTGCCTCGTTATACACACTATCGGGCACATTGCATGTTGTAATTGCTTCTGCCCAGGTAAGGGCTGCCCGTTCCCTGTCAGAATAATAGGGGGTTTCTCTCCAAGCGCTAAGGCCATATAAACGCTGTTCTGATTCGCCCTCGTGGCGCGCTTCTTTTGCATGCATATCAAGGCAATATGCGCAACCATTTATTTGTGAAACCCGGAAATATACCAGGGAAAGCAAACGCTCTTCAACCGGCGATTCTTTAAGGTAAGTTCCGATACTGAAGAGAGTTTTCAGGGCTTTTTGTCCTTTTGCGTGAACATTTATTCTTTGTTCCATTATTAATAAATTGGTGGTGAAAATTGGTGGGGACTCGCCGGATTGGTAAACACCGGCATTTATGAAAACTATTGATAAAGATCTATTGTAGAGGGTTTATCCAGATCTGCAAGCCATGTATCTATATAGCTCAAAAGATCATTACGTTGCGGCTCTGTTCCGAGCGCGCCTGCCGTGCCAAAAGCTATAAGCCCAAGTGTGATGCAATACGCGATATCCATATCAAACAAAAATCCGGTGCTTAAACCTGCAATATAATCCTGCCTGGCATCGGGGCCGTATTCTATTTTGGCATCTACGGTTCTTCTGGAGAGCACAAACTGTTTTTCATTGGAGAACATGCTGACATCATTGGCCGAGTAGATCATTAAACGCGCGATGTTCATGGTTCTGAAAATTGAAAAGTATTTCCGTTTCAGGTCTATAGACGATTGTTCGGGTAAGGTATCCTGGTTTTTCACACCGTTAAGCATCATCCATAATTTAACGGCTTCTTTTTGGTCGAGCGCAAAAGTTACGTTGCCGTGTCTCGAAAAATCACCTATTACATCAAGCGCTTCATCCACCTCAAAAAAGAGTTTGTTCAATGCGTCGCCCAAATAAAAGATGAATTCTATGTCTATCTTCCCGGTTGGCATAATCACATCTCTCAGCAAGCCGTACCAAAGATCAGAAGCTCCCCACATACCCGCCCAGTCGTCAAAAGCAATGGTTTTACAGTTTTGAAACAGTTCTCGCAATGCTGTAAGCACCGTTTCGTCTTTAAAATAAACCCATTGGTGCTGCTCGTTTTCGCCGGCAGGGGTGGTTACCTTTAAGTTAGAAAGCGCCTCCAGGTTAACCGAAGTATTTAAGGTCATGCTGCGGATACCAAGCATTATCAAAATTTCGGGCAGCGGAGCCTCGTTAACGCCCAACGCATTTACACCTGCAATAAAGGGAGCTTCATTTTTACGATACCTGCGTAGGTAAGTATTGCTTGTAGGGGTAGACAGCTTAATTTTTGTAGCAAGATTTTTTAAGATAGGGGTAACATTGCTGATATCCATATTTAGTGTTTCCATGTTGTGTAGTTTTATTGGTTTAATGAATGTGTATGGTAGGGGAGTGTTATTATAAGATAATATCGTTTTTGGGCTCAAGAGCCGGCGGCAGTTCGGTTTCGCCAAGCAGCTCCCGCAATTCAATTTCAATGGCGCGGCTCATTTGAGAGATAGGCACATCGTTGGCACTGCCTTCAAATGGGTTCTCTGTACTTTCACCAACTTGTTCCAGCGAGGTAAACATCCACGATATGAGTGTGCTGAACGGCACCAGTAGCCAAACCATATGTCCTTTAATAGCACCCTCAACCACTTCATTGAGCTTGTCAAAGTCCTTGATCATGCCAAAAGGGAGCAGCGTGCAAAACAGCCAAACAAAAAATGTATTGATAATAGCATATTGCCTGGGGTAAGGCGCATCTTTCATTTGTTCGCTTTTGGCCTGTTGTAAAAACAGATCGCGTATAGCGCGTTCTATCTCTATAAACTGAATAAGCACGAGTTTCTCTTTGTTATATAATGATTTAACAGTTTTACTTTGCAACCCCAATATTTGTGTTGCTTTGTTATCCGTAGTTAAAATATACTTCAGCTCTTTGGCGGATAAATACTTCGCGAGTTCTATATCCAGAGGGGTTTCCCATTCGGGGATAGAATAATATTGTTGATATTCGGCATTGTGCTTTTTGTTGGCGCTTTCCCATACACGGTGCTCCCTTAAATGATACCGGAGTGCGGTGAGCCATGCAAAATGGCGGTAGATCAATGTTTTTGTATGGTTGGCATCATCTACAAGATCACGGCATATTAAGCCCCATGATCTGCTTAAACTCAATATATTAGTCCATATCTGCTGTGCCTCTTCGGTTCGCCTGTAGGTTTGAGTGTTAGTAAAACCCACAATAAAAGCGGTTGAAGTTCCGAGCAAGGCAATAACCGGCCAGGGGATATCCAGCCATTTTATGCCAAATACCTCGTAAAGTATCACCGGGAAAAATCCCAGCGCAACCAGTAAATAAACTTTTCTTCTGGTCCATACCAAAAACTCTGATAGTTTATATGATTTACCTGTGTGCATAGTTCAATTTATTTTTCAAATACAACGGCGTCGGTACTTGCTCCCAGTTTGGTAAGTATTTCAGTAATGCCCAAAACCATAGGATCCGGGCCACATACATAGAAATGCTTACTAAAATCATTTACTTCTGCCTTTAAAAAATCTTCATCAATTCTTCGTTTATCATAAACACTATCTGTTTGCCTGCTCACACAGAAGTGCGCGTTATCGCCCAATAGCTCGGTTAGCTCTTCGGCAAGTATGATGTCATCGTCTGTACGGTTAGTATAAAATAGTTTGTTTTCAGCGGCTTTACCCTCGTGTTTCAGCATCCGCAGAATTGCCAGAAAGGGTGTTATCCCGGCTCCTCCTGCTATAAAATAGCCGGGGCCTTTGTATTCAATTACGCCCCATGGCTCACGCAGAATAACATCGTCTCCGGCATTGAGCATGCTTAGCTGGTTGGTTACGCCATCGCGTTCGGGGTATATCTTAATGGTAAATTCGAGGTATGGGGCATCGGTAAGGCAGGTAAATGTAAACGGGTTGCGCTTATCTCTCCAGCCATCTTTATTAACCGATAGTTCGGTTGCCTGGCCCGGGCGGTATATGAAACCTTCAGGTTTTTCGAGCCTGAAACGCCTCACGTTATGTGTTACATATTGGGCAGATAGTATTTTAACGATAGTTTCCATACGGTGTATTTGGATTATAAGGGCTTCGATTGTATGTGGTTAACAGGTGTTGGAGCTATGTTATTTATAGGTTTGTTTTAAAATGCCTTTGCTAATTGCAAAGGCATTTTAATTACCAGTCTTTAAGAAAATTAAAGAGCCTGACGAACTTCAACGTTTCCGCCTAATTCAAGTACCGGGCAGCCTTCGGCTATTTTAATGGCTTCTTCGTAAGAACCGGCTTTAACAATGATAAGACCACCGATAGATTCTTTTGGCTCAAGGTATGGGCCGTCTACTACAGATTTGTCATTTTTCAGGATCTTGCCTGCACCATCAAAACGATGTGGCGGCGCTACTAACTTGTCTTCGGCTTTTAATTTGCCAAACCATTCACCCCAGTGTTTTAAGCTTTCCTGCAATTGTTCTGCGGTTGGTTGTGCTTCCGGTGTTTTGTAATCTCTGCGGAATACTAATAAGAACTCGTTCATGTTGTTGATTTTTAAATTGTTATTTGATTGTTTGTTGTTTTTAATTTTTGTGGTTATTGTAAAACCAGGCGTATTTCAATGCTTCCGCCATATTCCAAAATGGGGCTGCCCCCGGCAATAACAATAGCTTCTTCATAATTTGCAGCGTTAAGTAACAGCACACCACCAATTGAGCCACCAACGCCCCTATACGGGCCCGGATTTATTTTTTTGCCGGTTATAACTTTTCCTTCTCCATCAAAATGTATTACCGGGTGAGCAATTTTATCCTGTGCTGCAAGACTGCGAAACCAGTTAGCCCAATGTTGCAGATGATTTTGCAATGCATGAGGGCTTGGTTGTAATTCGGGAGTTTGATAGTCTCTCCTGAACACTAATAAAAATTCGCTCATTTATTATTGGTTATTAGCGGCTTTAACAGCCTGTTAATTATCACCTAACGGCTGATCTATCATCCTTAAAGAATCATCCATATATTCTGCACCCTGGTCAAGGCTTTCATCAAAATTAGGATCGCCAATATTTTCGTATTTATCGCCTTCCTGATTGTCTTTGTGCGTAGGGGCATGGCCGCCAAAAAAGAATAAGTTCATGTCGTTTAATTTTTATGATTCAACATTGTTGTTAATTATCTGTCAACCTGTTTGTACAGTTGTGCTATGGGGTTTGCAAGCGTTGTGCCAACTGGTTATTTATTTGATTTACAGTTGTTTGATGAATTATGCGCGCTGTTTTTTACACCTAATAAAGTGGGAATGCGATTACCGCCACTAAATACAGTGCATTTATAATAAAAGCATATCATTCAATTACCTGCCGGCTAACCTTTTGCGCGGAGTGTTTAATTATATACACCGCAGAAAACCCCATAATGAATTGGTGGAAATGCAAAAAGCCCCGGAAAATATCCGGGGCTTAGCCTAAAAAAAGAATGAAAACATACCACTGTTTCATGGCCGTCTATCGGCCTTTGTTACGTTTCATCATCGCCAAAATAATCGCCCCTGGTAATATTTAATTTTTTCATTTTTGAGTGAAGCGTAGTGGAGGGAATATTCAGCAATTGAGCTGCACCGCCGGTACCCGCAATTTTACCGCTGCACCGCTTAAGCACTTCAACAATGTAATCCCGCTCCAGATCGTCCAGAGTTCTGTTCATCACTATTTCTTCGTCGGCTTTGGTTGTAGGCGGTTTGGGCAAGTCAATTTCACGTATAACGCTGTCGCTGCTTAACAATACGCTTCTTTCAACGAGGTGTTCCAATTCCCTTACGTTTCCGGGCCACTGGTAGGTTTGTAATTCTGTTATTATTTTGGAGGCAAATGAGTTTACTCTTATGCCGGTAAGCTTGCCGTAGCGCGATAAAAAATAATTTGCCAGCGGAATAATATCCTCCTGCCGCTCCCGGAGCGAGGGTAAATGTATCGGGAATACATTTAAGCGGTAAAACAGATCTGACCTGAATTTTCCTTCATCTACCTCGTTTTCTAAATTACGGTTAGTTGCCGCTACTATCCTTACATCTACTTTAATAGTGGTAGTGCCGCCCACGCGCTCAAACTCGCGTTCCTGAATAACCCGTAATAATTTTACCTGTAATTCAAGTGGCAGTTCGCCAATTTCATCCAAAAAAATGGTGCTGTTATTGGCGAGTTCAAACTTACCTATCCTGCGGTCGGTAGCGCCGGTAAAGGCACCTTTTTCATGGCCGAACAACTCACTTTCAATAAGGTTGGCCGGCAATGCCGCGCAATTCACCTTAATCATTATTTTACTTTTTCGGGGCGATGAATGATGTATTGCGCGGGCTATTAGTTCTTTCCCGGTTCCGGTTTCACCTAATATCAGTACGGTTGAGTTTGATTCGGCAACTCTTTTCATTAAACCGTAAACCTTCTGCATTTCCGGGCCCTGACCAACAATATCTGAAAAATTATAGATCGTATTTATTTGCTCATTCAAATGGCTGTTTTCAATTTCCAGTTGTTTTCTTAAAGCCAAAATCTTTTCATTTGCAATAATGTTAGACATCGCAGTTGATACCTGTGCACCGATGCTCTTTACCAGGACTATATTAATTTCATCAGTTACTATCCATAAAAGGCCCAGCGCTTTATTACCTACTTTAAGCGGTACGCCGTAAGCTTTTTTAATTCCGTTATTGCGCCACAACTGAATATAAATATCCCGGTTACCATTTGCGTACTCTTTTTCTACATCAATTATCACCGGTTGGTTACCGGCCATTACCCTGCCTGTTAAACCCTTTTTCGGGTCGGTATTATTGTGCAGCAATTCCTGGTAAATAGGGTCATCAACTAATACCATGTCCTGATCGAACATATATGCGCTAAGACCCAGCCCGTCATCAGTCATTTTTCTGATAACGTATACCTGAATGTTACTTAACTTTTTTAGAGCGTGATAGATCACCAATTCCAGATCGGTCTTTGTACGCACTGCCGCAATGCTGCTGCTAAGCTCTAAAAGGAAAGATGTATCCTTCTCTTTATTTAATATTTCTTCATTAGCTGCAATATTATTTACAGCGGTGCCTAACTGGCTGGCAATACTGTTTATGATGCCTAAAGCTCTGTCATTAAATACATTTTGTTTTTCGGCGAATAAAATGAGCTTATGCTTTGGTACATCGTTATATGGTAAAACCTTTATAAGCATTTCCCTAGCACCGGCAGCGTAATTAAGCTTTAGCCAAAGTGGCGCATCAGCAAGATCTAACGAACGGAGGTCGAATAAATAAGTATCATCGGTATTGGTTACGCTGCTATAAATACCGTCATTGGCAGAATACGGTATTGAAATGGCTTCTGAATAGTCGGATGTTTCATTTATTTCGGGGGATGCCAAAAGAACGTGGTAGGTATCACCTCCTTCATCTAATACTGTCATTTCATTATGGGTGAAATCGATCAGCTTCTTTAAACCGGTATTAATGGTATTTAAAAGATCGCTTCTGTTTTTAACGGAAACCATTTCATTACTTACAGAAAGCAGCACCTCACTGGTCAACTCGTTTTTATTGATCTCATCATTAGTAATAATATTAGAAACCGCGCTGGATAGCTGCGGCGCTATCCCCTTCAAAATAGCCTTAAATTCATTAGTGAAGCTGTCCGTTCTGTCTGAATATACCAGTATAAACCCAATGGTTTCCATTTTGCTTTTCAACGGGGTGATCATCATTTCCCTTATACCGCATTCATAATTAATATTAATGAAAGAGGGGAGGCCCGGAATATGCAATATTTCTTTCAGCAGGAAGGTAATGGGGCTATCAGCTGCTATAACTTCATTAATAACCGGCGCGTTAATTGAAAAAGTAGTTTTAACCAGGTCCGGGTAGCCCGGGTGGTTGATTATAGGCGAATTAACAGGATCAAGCAAAAATGGGGCGTAGGTGCCTTTTGCCTGATCGATCAGCATAACTATGGTATGTTTAAAATAAAAGAAACCTTTCATCCGCGACGCGAAAAGCGTAATCAGATCTGATTTTTCTCTAACGCGTGTAATATCATCGCTTAAAGTGAGCAGTATAGATTTCTCCTGCTCGTATGATAGTATCTGTTTTTCTATCGCCTCAAACGGCATTTCATCAGCCGTAATTGTTTGTGTATATGTTTTAGCGTTGCTATCCAATTTTGCCATAATAATTTAGTTTAGAAATGTTCGTTTGCTGATTGCTTACTAAAAGAAATTAGGAGCGGGGATAATAATCGCCTTTTGAAATATTCAGTTTCTTCATTTTGGAATGCAAAGTAGTGGAAGGGATATTCAGCAGTGTTGCCGCTCCGCCTTCACCGGCTATTTTGCCGCTGCAGCGTTTAAGCACGCCAATAATGTAACTGCGTTCCAGATCTTCTAAGGTGCGGTTGGCAATTTTCTCCATTGGGGAGGCATTGTCGGTTTTGCTTTTTGGCAAGTGAACCTCGCGTAAAATAGTATCACCGGCAAGTAGTATACTCCGTTCAATAAGGTGTTCCAGTTCGCGTACATTGCCGGGCCACAGGTATGCCCGTAATTGCTGAATTATTTTGGGTGCAATACCTGTAACCTTTATCCCGGTTTGTTTACTATACCTTGCCAAAAAGAAATCTGCCAGTGGCGCTATATCCTGTACCCTGTCCCGGAGCGGCGGTAAGGTGATGGGAAAAACATTGAGCCTGTAAAATAAGTCGGACCTGAACCGGCCGGCATTTACCTCTGCTTCCAGATTGCGGTTGGTTGCCGCGATAATGCGCACATTCACTTTTATAGTTGTTTTTCCGCCTATACGCTCCAGTTCACGTTCCTGAATTACCCTAAGTAACTTTACCTGCGATTCCAGCGGCATTTCACCAATTTCATCTAAAAACAAAGTACTGTTATCGGCTAATTCAAATTTACCTACGCGCCGGTCAAATGCGCCTGTAAAAGCACCCTTTTCGTGCCCGAATAGTTCACTTTCAATCAGGTTTGCGGGCATGGCTGCGCAGTTTACCTTGATCATCGCCTTGTTTTTACGAGGCGATGCATTATGAACGCCACGGGCAATCAATTCTTTTCCGGTACCTGTTTCACCCAAAATAAGTACCGTAGCGTTTGACTGCGAAACACGCGACATTAAACGATAAACTTTTTGCATTTCAGGGCCGCTTCCAATAATTTCCGAGAAATTGTAAACAGTGGTTATCTGTTCCTTTAAATGATCGTTCTCTATCTCAAGCTTCTGTTTGTAGGCTATAACCTGTTCATTATTAATAATATTAGCTATGGCAATTGATAATTGCTCGCATATACCCTGCAGCAGCTGAATATTGATATCCTCTATGCCTAACCATAACAAACCGAGTGTGGTATTGCCTGTACGCAAGGGTGTGCCAACCATGTTTTGAAAGTTCATGTTTTTCCAAAACCGCAGGTATACCATTTGCCGGCCGCGTTTAATCTCGTCGTCAACATTAATCATCACAGGGTGATTACTTTGCAGCACCCTGTCCTGTATCCCGTCTTTAATAGGATGCTTAGTATGGGTGACCACTTTGAGCAAGGGATCATTTTCTGCGGCAATACTGCCATCATGAATATAGGTGCTCAATGTGGTTTGATCTTCATTAACCAGGCGCACAACAAACCCTTTCAGGCTGTTAATTTTGCTTAATGAATCGCGCATTGCAATGGTAAGGTCTTCTTTACTTCTTACGGCTGCAATATCATTACTAAAATTAAGCAGAAAGGCTTTATCCTTCTCCTTTCTAATTATCTCTTCGTTTACAAATATGTTGGTTGCAGCTGTAGATAATTCGCTCGAAATTCTTTCGATAATATTGATGCAGGCTTCGCTGAATGCGTTGTTATGGTTAGCAAGTAAAATCAGACAGTGTTTGCATTGCCCGTTACTCGGAAGAACTTTTACCAGCATTTCGCGCGCGCCCGCCGCGTAGTTTAACTTTAACCATAAGGGGGCTGCGGCTAAATCAATGGCTTTCAGGTTAAATACCACCGGTCTATCTGATAGCGCTGCAACATTGTATATGCCATCATTAACCGGATAGGGGATGGTTGTAGCTTCTGTATATTTGGAAAATTCCTGCGCGGGTGAATCAGGGTTTATCAAAAATGTATGGTATGTTTCTGCCGAATCATCTAACACTGTGATTATACTATGCGTAAAATTGATCAGCTTTTTAAGTTCAGTATTAATAGCTTCTAACAGTTGGGTATGGTTCCGTACGGTTACTATCTCGTTACTTAGGGCAAGCAATACGCCATTTACCCATTGCTTGTACCGTATCTTTTCGTTGATAATAATGTTTGTTACCGCATTGGATAACTGCGGGGCAATGCCGTTCATAACCTGCTTAAACTCGTTAGTAAAACTGCCGGAACGGTCTGAATAAATCAGCACGAAACCAATAGTTTCCATTTTATTTTTCAATGGGGTGATGAGCATTTCACGTACACCGCATTCATAATTCACCCTGATAAATGAAGGGAGTTTGGGCGTAGTAATAATTTTTTCTAATTCGAAGTAAATAGGTTCTTTCGCTTCTTTTACCTGTTGTATTATGGGGGCATTAAGGTCAAATACGGTTTCAATTATAACAGGATACTCCGGATGATCCTTGATTTTTGAAGCCGCATGATCAAGCAAAAAGGGGGTATAAGTTTGCTTATTTTTATCGATAAGCATAACAATGGTATGCGTAAAATAAAAGAGCCCCTTTAAACGAGACGAGAATAAACTGATCAAATCGTTCTTTTTGCGAACCTTAGTAATATCGTTACCTAAGGCGAGCAGTATGTTTTTTTCTCTTTCGTAAACAGTAGCTTTCTTTAACAATGTTGCCAACTGATCATTTTCGGTACTATCTGACGATCGGAAATCATTTAACAGCGCTAAAAAATCGGGTTTCTTATCCATAAATATTAATAGTAGCGTAATAAAACTTGAGCATTCTACAACCGGCAGCACTTAGGTTAATTTGCTAATGGCCTTAAGCAAATACTAAGCATTGGCACATTTATCCATCTCGCATTATTTGTTGTTTTCTTAATTAAGTAAACCGGCATTTATTCGAAAACACAATGACAATCGTACTGGCAGAATTGGACAGTACTTCATTAAATTTTTTAGCCTCGTTTAAAATGAGAACCGGGCATGGCTGTTATTTTTCATCGATGGTTTTTTACCGATGGGGTTTACCACAATATTTCTAAAAGAATACCGCCAGAATAGTAGGATTGCCACGGAAATTTCTGGCACAATCTGCTTTTGTGTATTCGTAAATTCATAAGGTGTTTTTCACGATATGTTGCAAGATCTATACCGTTTGATAAGTATTTAACAGCCAGTAATATATGTGTATGCTGGAGTAGCTTGATGCGCTAAATGCAGTTAAAGCGAGCATGTTACCCGAAATATCGAGTCTGTTTCACTATATTATTTCAGCAAGAAAGCAATGCGAAACGTAGGTTTGGTATCTACGCCGGGGAGGGCATAGTGCTAAAAAGCGAAGAGGGCATTATGAAAACTCCTCTTCGCTTTTATTATCAATTATAACCGGTTCACCGGAGATTTTCGGTGGACTGCTTAGAGCAGATTACACCGGTTAACACCGAGCTTTTATTCTTCCTGTTTCCAAAGACCATTGTCCCATTTGGCAAGCCCCGAACCTATTGCATAGGTGCTTTTTAGAAAATCGAGCAACTTGGCTTTAGGGTTTTCTGCGCGCTGAACTGCTGCATAAGGTAATATAAACTCTCCCATTGGTAGGCTGTAGAAAGCCTCTGCCGGAGATACTTTAGCTGTTTGATAGCCTGCCGGTTCCGGGTACAAATAACAATAAAAGGCAGCTTCAGGGAATGCTTCGCTACCGGTCCAAAAGCCACAATCGTTAACCTCGTGGCTAAAGGCATCTTGTAAAACCTTATCGGGCAGGTGGGGTAGTTTACCGGGATGCCTTGGCGCTTTGCGGCCCGAGAAAAAGGCAAGGGCCAAATCAAACGTTCCCCAAAAGAAATGGACAGGACTGCTTTTGCCGGTAAAGCCGCTGCGGTAAATCATAAATACCTGCTGTATGTTTAGCAAGGCTTTATGGAACGCCGCCGCCTGGTTCTCATCATACGTAACGTGCTTATGGTCGCTATCAAGCGGAATAACATCGCCAAATACTTCCGAGGGCATGGTTTTAATAACGATATGGATGCCCATTTCACCTAATATAGCAAATATCTTATCATAAAAATCAGCAACTGAAATATGTTTAAGACTAAATTGCCGTACGCTGCCATCGCTTTTAGAAACCCTTAATTCATGATTAACAAAATCGAAATCTATTTGAAAGTAAGTGTTTTGGTAAGGTATGGTTTGGGTTGTTAAACCGGTGGGGGTAATGTGCAGCGTTATGTGCCACGAGTGGTTCACCCATGGCAAAGCTTCCAATTTTATCTTTCCAACTATTTGGGTCCATAACTGGAGTGTTTCATAAGTTTCCTTGCCGTTTTTGTAAGATAGCACCGGCCATTCATTGTTGTTATTATTGGTCATGATGGTTAAATGTTTGTTTAGGCGTTGATGAATGATAGTATAGCCCGGGTGAGCAATCCGTTCGCCGTTTCAAATTCGTTTAATATGCTGAAGTGATTTTTTCCGGGAGCGATAAGCTCGCTGCATGGGTTGCCCGCGCTTTTAAGCGCCTGCGAATAATTTGCCGATTGCTCTTTAAACGCAGCCGTTTCCTGATCTCCCCAGGCTACAATTACAGGGATACTTCCCGGCTTAAGCAGTCGTATAGGGCTGTACCATAAAATATGTTCGGCAGTAATGCGTACCGCAGGCTGTACAAAGGTTTGTGCCACCGATTCAAGGTCATAAAGACCACTGATTAGTAACATGCCTTTAATAATATCCATAGGTAAACCATAATCGGCCCAGCGGGTAGATAATGCCATTGCAGCAAGGTGTGCACCGGCAGAATGGCCTGCAACATATAGCTGGTCGGCATTGCCGTTATAGGCTGCTATGTTCTTTACCGTCCATGCGATGGAAGATCGTATCTGCCTGGTCATTTCAGGAATGTTGACGGCCGGCGCCAATGCATAAGTAATTATAACAACCGTAAAACCTGCTTTTGTCGGTCCTGCTGCTACAAAATCATAATCGTCTCCTATGCCTAATCTCCAGTATCCGCCATGTATAAATAGCAATACAGGAGCGTTAGGCGTATCTGCTGGATAGATAGTTAACGTCTCCATTTTTGTTGCGCCGTATGGCAACGAAATTCTTTTATTGAGCAGAGCCCTTACCTGGTCGCTGTTTTTTTGATAGCTACTGATATACTCTTCAAAGTTAGGTACGGCTTTTTCCACGTCGTACTCTGCGTCAAGTTCGTTTTGTGTTTCAAACTTTCCGTAAAGTCTGTTTTCTTTCATAATTCTGCATTTTTAATTAATGATCTATTGGTATGCTGTTCAGTCAAGTTCAATAGGTATGCCATTGCTTAAAGTGCTGTTATGTAGTTTGTTGTGTGGTTTTCTGTTTGGGTTTTACACGGTATTAAGAGTATGCGCTTTAAAGAGGCGAAATAACGTGTGACCTATCCTGTAAAATATTGGCCTGAAGAATTTGATGTAATCCGCAGCAGGCTGTTTTGGGATCTACACGCTGGTTACCGATAGATTTTATTGCTTTTAATGGGGAAGTGCCGCGCTGATAATTTGCTAATAATCCGGCTTCGGATGCGGGGTTGTTTTAGTAAGAAGATTTATACAAAAAGGGGATACATCAATGTCCCCCTTTTTGTATAAATCTTAATTTAATTGGAAATATTAATCCAGGTTATGACCGGCACCTAAACCGCCATCCACATTAATAATAGCCCCTGTAATGAAGGTGCTTTTAGCTACAGCATAAACCATATCCACAATATCTTTTACTTCGCCCACACGACGCCGTAAAAGTAAACCCGCATTGTTATCTTCCTGCCCGCCATGCATCGGCGTGCGAATGATACCCGGGGATATTGTATTTACCCTGATGTTATTTTTGCCAAATTCGGCAGCCAGGTGCACCGTTAGGCTATCTATAGCCGCTTTGCTGGCCACTTGTGCGGTATGCGGCATGCCGCTTATGCCATGATTTGTTAAAGGAGAGCCAATATTAATAATTACACCGTTATTTTGCTTAAGCATTTGTGCTATTGCAGCCTGGCTGGTGTAGTAGGTGCCTTTAAAATTGGTATCCATAAAACGATCGAGATACGTTTCATCAACTTCAAGAAAAGGGCGGGTTTCAAATATCCCGGCATTGTTAACCAATACATCTACAGAACCGAACTTTTCCATGGCAATGTTTACCATTTGTTCGCCCGTGCGCTTTAGGCTGATATCGCCTGCAAACATCGCTAAGCTTTCGCCTGCACCTAATTCATTGTAAACTTGTTCAAGTTTTTCTTTGGTGGCAGAATTGATCACCACATTATAGCCATTATTTAAAAAATAGGTAGCTATGCCTTTACCTATGCCCGATGAGGCACCTGTTACTAATATTGTTTGCTTTTTCAATGCTTTTCCTTTTAATTATTAAAATAATATTCAGAAACGGAATGCCGTTTTCGGGCAAAATTAGCATGAAAGAAAGGTCGGTAAATGGTCCAGTGCTTATGTTATGCAGGGTCCAAGGAGTTTTTCCGGTTCAAACTACATAATGAAATAGGTGGCTTTAAACCGGTAAATAGATTCATCTGTCACCCCTTACGCTTAATATCGTATCTGTCACCGTGCTTCCACTATATTAAGCATCATTAAAATATTCGAACGTTTATTAATTTATTGATAGTCATTTGTTTAAATGACGGCATGCCAATTGGAATGGGTTTAGTAATTAATTGATAGGGTGAAACAGTAATTGCTGGTAATGTATCCTTGTCGCCATTTCTGCAACAATAAACTATATATGAAAATTGAAATCTGGTCTGATATTGCTTGCCCGTATTGCTTTATCGGCTTTAAACACCTTGAATATGCACTTAAACAATTTAAGGGTGATCGGCCTGATCTTATCCTTCGCAGTTTTGAGCTTGAGCCCGATATTGCTATTAACAGTGGCGAAACGCAGCACGCGGCTGTTATGCGTAAATATCACCAATCATCTGTACGGGCGCAACAAACACTTGATGGTGCTATGAATGCGGGTAAATTAGCAGGGCTGAGTATTGATTTTGATAAGGTTATCACTACCAATACTTTTCATGCCCACAGATTAATCCATTTTGCCTCAACCTTGGGTAAGGAACTGGAGATGAAGGAGCGCCTTTTTACAGCCTATTTTATCGAGGGAAAGCATATTGGAGATAAGTACGTATTAGCACAAATAGCCACAGATATGGGGATTCATGCCGGTGCAATTTTAAATAGCGAACTGTTTTCGGCAGAAGTGAGAAGCGATGAGCATCAGTCTCATCAACTGGGTATCCGCAGTGTACCGTTCTTTCTTTTTGATGGTAAGTTCGCGGTTTCAGGCGCACAGCCGGTTGAAACATTTCTTGAAGTGTTGAACCGCTTGCAGGCAGTGAAAGAGTTAAAGCTTCATGAGCCGGGTAATAATGAAGCAGGCTGTGAAGGTGGCAGTTGCACTGTTTAAGTTATAAGGTAATGTTACTGAAGGATGAAGAGCCGTCTGAAATTATCAGGAAAACCGGTGCGGTTCTTCATCCGGAAGTGCTTTAACACTCTTATCAATTGTAAATTGAATAGTGATTTTCACACCTGCATTAGTTGATACATCAAAGGTACCACCAAGTTGCTTACTCAATGCTTTCATCATTTCCATCCCTAATGATGTGGTTTTATTAATATCAAAATCAGGAGGGAGGCCAACGCCGTTATCTGCAACAGTTAGCGAAACTATATCATGTGCTATTAAACGGCCTTCAATACGGATATCTCCGCCGGTTTTTAAAAAGGCATATTTTATACTATTGGTAACCGCTTCATTCACAATAAGCCCTAAAGGCACCGCTTGTGCTATATTGAGATTGATAAGATCCATTTCCTCAATAAATTTGATTTTCATTCTGCCGGTATCATAGCCATCCCGTAGGTAATGTACCAGTTCTTTAATGTACTCGGCCATTACCAAAGTAGCAACGTTAGTTTTACTGTATAACTTTTGATGGATGATAGAAATGGCATGCACCCGGTTTTGACTATCCTTTAATGCTTCAATCGCGGCCGGATTTTTTAAATAGGCCGATTGATTATACAACAGGCTCATCACAATTTGCAGGTTATTCTTAACCCGGTGATGCACCTCTTTAAGCAGCCATTCTTTATCGGTAATTAAACTTCGCTGCTGGTTCAATAAATTGTCCAGATCGCCTATTAACTTTTCTTTATCAGTAAGTAATGCAGATAGTGAGTTGTTTTGATCATTAATGGCTATTTGCTGTTGTTGTAATTGATTATTAACCCGTTGTTTACTCTTGTATCCTACATACAATAAGGAAGCTATCACAATAGCAACCAAAATGCCGACTAAGGTAATATTGCGCTGCTTATTTATTTTCACCATATCAATATTTTGCAGTGTTGCACGGCTATTGAGCTCTTTTATGGCTTGCTCTTTTTTTATGGATAATAATTGGGCGTCGAACTCATTTGGTTTTGCTTTTAAATCTGCTGCATTAAGCGAGTCGTTAAAATTTCTTATTTGTTGTATACTCTTAAATGCCGAGAGGAAATTGCCATGCAGGGAATCAAGCCGGAATTTAAATCGAAGAATGGATATTTGAGATGATCTTGTGAGCTTACGGCTCTTTAATTTATCATACAAATTAAGCTCTAAAGCTAATTTATCCCATTGTTTATTTTGGAGGTAGTAATCTAAAAGAGGATTGTATAAGTAAACAAACGTGTTTACTTCCGAATCGTCCGGGGTCTTTTTTAGTGAAGTATGCCACTTCATAAATATTTGTTTAAACTCCGGGATTATCTTTTCCGTCGCTTTGCTGTCTTTTAAATAATTGTGTAAAACAAGTTGTGATGATAACATAAATTGTTTTTCGGAATCAGTTGAGGGAGGGAATTTTTTAGATACCTTTTCGAGCAGTAACAAACCGGCGCTGTGGTTTTTTTGTTTTTCATACAATTTTATAAAGTTTCTAAGGCACCTGTAGTAATATAAACGATCCTTGAATTTTTCAGCCAAATCAAGTGTTTTCTGATAGTAAAAGGCGCTTTGAGCATATTTTTCATATCGCATATAATGTTCTGCTAACCCTTGATAATATATGTACCCTTCCACCTCCACACGATTTTTATCGGCATCAAAAGCTTTTACGCATTCTATTCTGCTAAATAAGGAGCTCAAATTGTCGCGTTTTCGGTCATAAACCTCTGCTAAGAGGTAATGTGCCTGGTAAATTTTGGGATACTTTAATTCTTTAAATTTTTCTATAACTGCGCCAAGCTCAATTTCGGCCTGGTATTGATTGCCAAGACTTAAATGTGTATTAGCTACCTTATTTAATTCCTGTGCTGCCAAAAGCTCATAATTGCCAGCCAAATATATTTTACGCGATTTTTGAAAAGACCTGAGCCGTTGTTCATAATTAGATAGATCTCCGTAAAAACCGATGCTTTCACCCATTATATCCCAAACCAAAGCTTCGTTCGCTTTGTCGCCTACACTATGGTAATAATCAGCAACTTTTGAAAAAATAATCTCGGCTCCTTTAAAATCTTTTTGCTCAAGAATAAGCTGACCATCTATCAATAAAGCCAAAAAAATATGCTCCTTTGAATCAAGGGACCTGGCCAGCTCCCTGGCCTGGTGAACGTAATAAAGGCAGCTATCAACATCCGTTTTGTTTAAACCATCTTTAAAAAGATAGTAGTAAGCTAAATCTAACTGAACATTTACCCGGTTGGTATCTAATGCTGTTTTTTTAAGCTTTACAAGTAAAGTATCAGCTTCCTGGGCAAAAGCGCCTAAGCCGGTAAAAAGCAACATACAGCAGATGATAAATTTCCTAATCATTTATTTAATTGAATTACACGCGCCATTTTTAATCCATTTAATTTTCAGATCAAGCTGTGATATAGCTCATAATGCATTTATTTCAGCCATGTTTAATAAGTACCGGCTTGCAGCTGTGAGATCTGAAAATTAACGGATAATATTCTTATACGAACTGTATGCCACTATTTATGTTATTGAATTATAGGTTATTGTGTGTGATGGAAAGCGCAAAGCAGATGATATATCGGCTATACTGATCGCAGCGGGCGATATATCGTCTGTTTTGAAAAAACAGGCCTGTAAGTATTTTTAAACAGTGCCTTATAAATGTAACTTATTACTTAATACCTAACCGCTTCATTTTTGAATGGAGCGTTGTTGGAGGCAGCCCCATTACTTCGGCGGCGCCATTGGCACCCCTAATGCGTCCATTGCATTTTTTTAAAACATCCAGTATATAATCCCGTTCGTTCTCCTCAATTGTTTTTAGCCTTCCAACAGGTTCCGGAACTGTACTTTGATGTATGTATTTCGGGAGGTACATCTCGGTTATCAGTTTGTCGCGGCTAAGCAGTACCGAACGGTCAATGTAATTTTCAAGCTCCCTAACATTGCCCGGCCATGGGTAGTCAATTAATTTATCTAACACGGCAGGTGTTACCCCGGTAACTGCTTTGTTATATTTTTTAGCGTAATGGCCGATAAAGCTTTCTATTAAAGCCACTATGTCTTCCGGTCTTTCTTTTAAAGGAGGCACCACTATCGGGAATACAAAAAGACGGTAATAAAGGTCGAGTCGGAAACGGCCTTCTTCCATTTCAACTTCCAGGTTGCGGTTGGTTGCGGCTATAATACGTACATCAATTTTGATAGGGCTATTGCCTCCTATACGTTCTATTTCATGTTCCTGTAAAGCACGAAGTAGCTTTACTTGCAGGTCAAGCGGCATTTCGCCAATTTCATCCAAAAATATAGTACCCTTATGGGCTAATTCAAACTTACCTGTACGCCGTTCTGCAGCACCGGTGAAAGCGCCTTTTTCATGGCCGAATAATTCACTTTCAATCAAATTGGCAGGTAGCGCCGCACAGTTTACAATTACAAGCGGTTTAAGTTTACGGGCCGAAAGCGCATGCACACTTTTTGCAATTTTTTCTTTACCGGTACCACTTTCGCCTAATATAAGCACAGAGGTATCTACTGGTGCAACTATAGCAATGTGATCTAATACCGATAGCATAGACGGACTGCGTGCTATAATTCCGTCGAAACGCAGGGCATGATCTTGGGTGCCCACATGTGAAATTTGTTTTTCCGCCGGAACTACAATTTGAGGCGTTGTTTTACCCGGGCTATGATGGCAATCTTCAAAAATATTGCTGATAGCGTATTGTAAACGGCTTAACAATGTAATGTGTTGCCGGGTGTAACTATCATCTTTCCTGTTATAAAACTCATACCTTATAGTAGTCGACTCATTTTGCAATACCGGGAAAAACAATGCAGAGGTTGTTTCATAGGTATTGGCGATGATATTGGTTAAAGGATTATCCTGATATAAACCCGAAAAGCCTCTGGCGTTAAATAGCCCGGACCTTGCTATTTGAGGCATGGAAGCGTAAATATCCAATAACTTCTGATGGTTTAGCCCATTGATATTAATAAACTCATCGTCGCCGATAAGTTGGTACTCATCAAATCCTATCCTGTAAAATCCTAAACTGGTGATGATGCCTTCGCCGGCTTTTCTGATGAAAATGTTTAAATAATCGAAAGGGACATGCGGCTGCAGGGTTCGCGCTACAGCCATAAGCTTCTGCTTAATATCAATATTAAGCGCCCTTATTTCTTTAACCTTGGTATCCAGTTCCATTTCCTGTAGCTGTCGTGATGCCTGGCTGTTCCGGTAACGGTAGAAGGCAACGTCCAGTGTAGTTAGCAAGTCGTGTTCTCTGAAGGGTTTCACCAAAAAGCCATAGGGCAGTGTTGATTTTGCTTCTTCGAGCAAAGTACCCTGAAAATTGGCGGAAAGGTATACAAATGGGATGTTGCTTTCGGTAAGTTGTTTGGCCAGGTCAATCCCGTTTAACGAACCTTTAAGATGAATATCAAGTAATACGAGGTCAGGTTTCTGATCTTCAATTGCTGAAAGCGCTTCAGGTACCGAATCTGCAATGCCAGATACCTTGTAACCTGCACCATTTAAAATTAATTTTAAATGGTGAGCCACCAGCGATTCGTCTTCAACAATCAGAATTTTTTTCATTAGCTAAATAAAATGCTGAAGGTAAGATTATTAACCACAATAACACGCTCATATATTGTCGCCTCCACAAAATGAGATACTTAATTTAGTTTGCGTTTAGCTATGATGTGCGAATTTTTCAACCGAGGTACCTTTATCAGCCTCCTGATCATTTTCTGCTGATGAATAATTATATCAAACTTTTTAAGATTGCCGACTATATATCATTCATCAAATCTGCGAAAAGCCGAAATGCAGTCGCTTTACATTTAAATATAACTGGTTTTGGTGTGCAATCCGGTTGGCACATATTTAGCACATGGTAACCGGCTACAATAAAAAAACAGGATAATGGTAACAGACAGATCAATATTAAAACCGAAAATTGAAGGATATCCGATGCATTCTCTCGTATCTAATCAGTCGGATAACATCACCGTTATTGAGATTGAAAACGAATTATTAAAAAAGGATATTGAACCAAGCTATCACTTTCCGGGCATTATAGGTGAAGGTGTTGAAATGCAAAAGGTTTACAGGTTGATGTATAAAGTAGCCGAATCAAACTCAACTGTTCTGCTGCTGGGCGAAACAGGTACAGGCAAAGAAGTGGTTGCACGTGGCATACACCAGGCATCGAACAGGAAAAACAAACCTATGATAAAGGTAAACTGCGCCGCGCTACCTGCCAATTTAATTGAAAGTGAGCTTTTCGGGCATGAAAGAGGGGCATTTACAGGGGCTACAGACCGCAGGATTGGTAAATTTGAACTGGCACATGGCGGTACTTTGTTTTTAGACGAAGTTGGTGAACTGCCTCTCGATCTTCAGGTGAAATTATTGCGGGTGATTCAGGAACGCGAATTGGAAAGGGTTGGCGGCAGTGTAACTATCAAGGTAGATGTGCGTATCATCGCGGCTACTAATCGTGATCTGGAAACCGAAGTGGAGGCTTGTCGTTTTCGTTCTGATCTTTATTACCGGTTAAATGTTTTTCCGATCTGCCTGCCTCCATTAAGAAACCGGATAGAAGATATCCCGCAATTGGCGAGTTTTTTTCTTTCGGTGTACAGTAAATCATCAGGTATTAAAGTTAGTTCCATTTCAAATAAGGTGCTTCAACAACTCAAAAGTTATTTGTGGCCGGGCAATATAAGGCAGTTGGAGCATTTGATAGAACGAAGCATCCTTTTATCTAATGATGTTGTATTAAAGGAAGTTATACTGCCTGCAAACTCCGATGCAGGTAAAAGAGATAACGAATGTTTTAAAAATAAAACACTTGATGACGTTGAAAGAAATCACATAATTGATGTGTTAAGAAGATGCAGTGGAAAAATTGCAGGTAATGGAGGTGCTGCGGATTGGTTAGAGATACCGGCCACAACACTTCATTCTAAAATGAAAAAATTGAAAATTATCAGAGAAGATTATTACGAGAATAGGGTTTAAAGTAAGCATGCGGTAATGAAGGGCAAGTCAGGGCTACATTAATTAGGATTCGTTGATCCTGCAATGTTGATCATCCGGCTAATGCTTCAGCGGCTTCGATAATCAGCGCGCTGATCTCTTCGCTATGGGATGCCATGGAAGCGTGACCTGCATCCAAAGTAATGGTTTTGCGGGCTTTAATGCGTTCAGCGAACCAGGTTTCGGTTTTCGGTTGAATCATTTTATCATTGTTAGATATCTGGTACCAGCTGGGTTTAGTTTTCCATGAGGCTACGCCTGATGTTGTGCCGAAAGCTGCACCTGAGATCGGTTTTTGCGAAACGGCCATCACCAAAGCATCTTCGTCAGCTACGCCCTTTGAAAAAACTTCGTTGTATTTATTATAATCGAGATAAAGAAGGCCGGATGCGCCCGGTGCTATGTAAGCACCACCCTCAGGTGCAGGGTGCAATTGTAAAGCCCGCCTGCGGCTTCGCCGTCATCCGGCGCAAACGCGGCGATTAAACTAAGCCTTTTACGCTGGGATGGTTACCTGCACCGGTAATTACCATAACGCCATAAGAATGACCGACCAATAATACCAGACCTTCGAGTGAATCTACCATTTCGGTGGTGCGCTGCACATCTTCTTCCAGGCTGATCAGGGGCAATTGCATAGCCCTTACGTTATGACCTTTTGCTGCTAATGCAGGTATTACTTTTTTCCAATAAGAGCCATCTCCGAAGGCCCCATGTACTAATACGATGTTCATGTTTGTTTTCATGTATTTATGATTTGATGAAACAAAGATCGTCGCTGCGGTGACACGCATAAAGGTAGATTCCGTCCGGATGATGGTAAGTTTAAGCTGGGAAGAAAGCTTTGCGAAATGCTGCCGGTGTTTGGCCGGAATGTTTTTTAAAAAATTTGTTGAAATTGGTGGGCTCGATCAACCTTATCGGCCCGTGATCTTGTGCCGGTGTCCGGTTCCCCAATCAGCAAGTGCCTGGATGATCGGCTCAAGCGTGTGTCCGTAGGCCGTTAATTCATAAGTTACGGTGATAGGTTTTGTGGAATTTACTGTCCGGGTGATCAATCCGTTGATCTCCAGGTCATGCAACTCTTTCGAAAGCATCTTTGCGCCAAGACCATTGATCCGGTGCTGAAGATCTGTGAAATTCTTTTTACCATATAACAGAACGCCCACCACTTTGATCTTCCATTTTCCGCTGATCAGATCAAGCGTATCCTGTATGGCAAAAAGTATTTTGGAACAATCTGCCTCTTCTTCATATATCGTTTTGCTCTTTGCCATTTGCTGCTGTCTGTCTGTACAGGCACCCCGCTTTACTTGAGGAAACCCATAACATAAGTAAAGTTAGGGGTATCTACCTTTGAACCATCATTTATTACAGATTAAAATAAAAATGGAATTAAAACTTAAAGATAAAGTGGCACTGGTTACAGGTGCTTCCAAAGGAATAGGTGCCGGGATAGCCAAGGCATTCGGTAAAGCAGGCGCAACAGTGATAGTAAATTACGCCTCCGGTGCAAAAAATGCTGATCAGGTGGTCAGTGAAATAGTATCAGCTGGTGGAAAGGCATTCGCTATTCAGGCAGACCTGAGCAGTTCAGGCGATATTACACGCATGTTCGATGAGGTTAAAGAAAGATTCGGTCCTGTAGGTATCCTGGTCAATAATGCAGGTGTCGCAGTTTTCGAAATGCTTGATGACTTGACAGAATACGCTTTTCACAAACAGTTTAACCTGAATGTATTGGGCTATTTACTGGCTGCAAAAGCGGCAGTTATACAAATGGGCCATGGCGGCAGCATCATCAATATCAGTTCTATTCTCAGTACCGACCCTTACCTGGCATCAAGTGTTTACTCGGCAACAAAAGGCGCAGTAGATACCTTGACGGTGGCCTTGGCCAGAGAACTGGGCCCCCGTAAGATCAGAGTAAATTCTATACTCCCGGGCCACACCAATACACCAGCCACGGCCGGAAATTTTGATGGTGAGTTTGGTGAAAAACTTATTGCTGGAACACCCCTTGGCAGATTTGGCGAGCCGGAAGATATCGCCCCGCTGGCTGTATTCCTTGCCTCCGACGATGCACATTGGATAACAGGCGAATCTATCAGGGCATCGGGCGGTGTCAGAGGCGTTGGCTATTAACTTCTTAAAAAATCAGATCTTAAATTTAATAAAATGGAAAATCAAATAATAAATTTTCAAGAAACCGCAGACAAGTTCGCGGTAGTTGAAACCCTTCATCGTTTCGCAGCAGGTATCGACCTGCGTGACAGCGAACTCCTTGCGTCCGCTTTCGCGGAAGATGCGGTATCCGATTTCAGACCTGCCGGTAAAAAAGCTGGCTTTGAATACCCGGTACTGGAAGGTCGCGAAACCATTGTAGCAGCACTTGCAAGCTCATTGGCAAAAATTGATACCACCCATTCGGTGAGTAATCAAAGGGTAGTAATAAGCGGGGATAAAGCGGTGATGGATGCGCTTGTCGAAGCGCAACATTTGCCCTCTAATGACCACTCTCGCCATTATCTCATGAAAAACAGATACGATGTTGAGCTTATCAGGCAGGATAATGTCTGGGTTATTCAGCGGGTAACGATAGATAATGTTTGGCGTTCTGGAGATTCCTCGGTGCTGACGGATATCTAAACACAATATCAACAGGTCATAAAGTATCGAGCCACTTTTATATATTCTTTGAAAGTTAGAGTATTGTCCGATGCTTTTGTCGAACTGTTTTTCAAAACACCATTCTGTGCAAAATCTTCAGGGAAAAATTTAAGAGAATTATCTGGCGTGGAGCTGCCATTCCTATTTAGCGGGAGCGGCAAAAGTTTTAACTTCATGCCGACTCGGAGGTTGTTAGGGGTGAGTTTATTATGTAAATAATATAATAAACTGGTGAAATTGATGAAGTAAATATGAAATTATAAGCACATAAAAACCGCTGTATTATTTTCCTGTAAAAGCAAAACGGGACTGCCCATTCAGGCAGCCCCGTTGCTAATTAACTAATAAGGATATTTTTAGTTTAATGTTCCTGAAAATGTAAATTCAGGATGTTCAACACTTTTAAACTGGCCCAATACCTGGCCGCTTGCCGAATCAAAGAAATAATCTAACGTAAACGTATCTACACTCAGGCGTTGCGTGGTAAGCGGTGCCATATTATCACGTATCAATGAGGCATTGCCCGATAAATTACCTGCTGTGAATTTGTATATGCCATCGGCTGTTTTGCTGTAGGTGTATGGGAAATCGGCAAGGAATTTATTTCCGCCTTGGTAAATATCGGCGGTGATGGTAAGCCTGCTGCTTAATACATCAAACTGGAACTGCATTCTATCCAAACGTAAACCGTAAGGACCTGCCAGCATGGTGGCCGCGGCTGCCGCACGCCTGCTCACAAAATCTGCCGACCAACCCGGGTAGCTGCTTGCGTAAGGTACAATTATGTTTGAGTAGCTAACACCTATGAGTAAATGCAATGGCAATATTGGGGTAGGCGATACCTGCACAATTACCTTTTCGCCGCCTACCGTGGTGTATAACTGCTTATTGGCAGCATCCCAGGTAAGTTCGGTGATCTGCTTGCCTTCGTACTCAACAGGTTCTTTCAACACAATCCCCGTTAACGTAAACGCGAATGCCGATGAACTGGTTGATATCACATTATCTTTTAACCAGTTAAGGGTGAAAATTTTGTTTGAAGCGTTAATGGTAGCCTGTACCTGCGTGGCATCGCCTAAGTTTACAAACAGGTACTGGTTTTCGGCAGTATAGCCTAATATATCGTTTACAAGCGTGTTTAGGCCTTTATTGTTATACGATTCTGCTTGCGCGGCGGTGGCTTTTATCAGTATCAGCTTACTATCAAGCAAATTGCCGCGCAGGGTAATGGTATCGCCGGATACCTTATCAAATGAAAACTCAAAATCAGAGTACAATCCCCAACCGGCCACGCCTCCGTTTACTTCGGGGGCAGGGTCGGCGAGTATGTGCATATAGTTGTAGGTATCAAACAAAAGTGAAGGTGCCAGTACCGATTTTAGGCGGTAGCTGCTCTCGTGCACGTCCTGGGTTGATTGCTCGCTGATATCGGCCAGCATGGTCACCCTGTTATTGGTAGAAAATTTCATGTAGAACGAAAACCCGCTGCCGCCATCAGGGTACAGGTAAGCTACCCAGCCATTGGTACTGCCGGTAAGCGCGTCGTTGTATTCTTTTAGTTTTGCTTCCGTGCGCTCCTCGGGCCTTTCGCCCGGTGCCGGGTCAACGCCTTTTTTACAGCTGGCTAACAAGCCTACCGAAAGCAGGGTATATATGATATATTTTTTCATGTTTTGCTTGTTGTGTATTAATTCAATGTTCCGATCATGTACGAGCTGTTATCGTCAATTTTGTAAAACGCGCCGAATGCACCCTTGGCACCTTTTGAACCCGGTACCAGGTTTGGCGCCCAGTCAAACCTGAACTCGTTATTTTTAATGTAGTTGTCAACAGCGGTCATACTGGCTTTTATAAAGTCCATATTGCCGTAGGTAACACCTGTTGGCTGCGGGTTTAACGGTACCAGTTTAACACGACCGATATCGGTAGGGTCAAAATTCATCTGGTAATCGGTATCGGCATAATAGGTAGTAGTACCACGGATGAAGTAATAGCGCAGCGTCATCTTGTTACTGGCCGTGAAGAACATGTCATAACTGTCGAGCGTAAAACCCTGTCCATTCAACGCGGTTTTAGCTGTATTCCATAACCCTAAAAACTCAGCCGATTGCGGCGTTTCTGTGGTAGGGCTTGCACTAAATGAGCTGTAAGTGTTATTTGGCCCTATGGAGTTAGTTAAAATAACCGGGGCTGTTTTATCAACAGCATCAGCAACGGCTTGTTGCAGAGCGTAGAAGTCTATATTCCAGGCGGTTTTAAAATACTCAACTACCAGTTGCTCTTTTTTACGCAGTTTGGTACGCGGGTCAATCGGCAAAGCGTTTACAATATTATTGTACTCGTAGCTGCCCATCATCAGCATGTTTGATACCATTTCGGCAAAATCCTCAATAGGGTTGCTGCGCGAGTATTGGGTAATAAAGCCCAGTGAACGCGCCTCATCCAAGGATGGAATGTTCCAGTTAGCGGTATAGTCTGATTTTGTTACCAGTATAAAAGCCTGATCGAACGCTATTTTTTGATTTAAAATGTGCGTAAACTCATGCTGTATAACCTGAATCATTTGCTTTACATTCTGCGTGTTGGTTTTGTTGAAGTTATTGATCACGTAAAGCACAATTTTACGGCCGCCTTCAGCAGTACCTAAAGTAATGGTACCGTCGCCGTTAAACTGCGGACTGCCCACCAGTACAAACTGTTTCGGGGTGTTGATCTTCATAAAATCGGCACCGCCTACTACTTCGTAAGGCTTTATCCATACATCAGTCACCGTTTGCATGGCAGGTATTACCTTGCTTTCTTCGGGCGGGGTCATGTCTTTTGAAAGGTTAAGTTCAAAAGCATCCCAGCGGTATTTTACCTCGATGTTGTAGGGGGTAACAAAATTGTCGTCAATCCACCTGTCCAGATCGGTTTTGGCAGTCTGGTTCCTGTCAATGGCATCGAGGTTGGCATTTAAGGTGCCTTCTTTTTTACACGCGCTTGTTGCCGCTAAAAGCAGTACAATAAGCAGGTTTATAAAATATCTCTTTTTCATTTGTTAATGTTTAGGTTCAATTATCTTGGATTTAATGGCACGCCCGATAATGCTACCTCTGATGGCAACTGGAATAATCTTCGCGGATCATCTGCCGGTAAGGTAACGTAGGTGTCGGTGTTGTTAACTGCTTTAATGTTATGCACAACAGGTATCTTCAACCTAATGAGGTCGAACCATCTTAAACCTTCCTGTATAAACTCCGATTTTTTAAAGTCGAGCGCTGTTTGTATCAATCCGGCTTCCGGGTCATCGGTTCCGTAAAAATCTGCCACTTTTGCAAGGGTGATGCTTTGCGATGCAGCGTCGTAATTTCTGATCCGGGTGCTGGCAAACGTATTCAGATCGGCAAGCGCTTCGGTATATTTGCCGGTACTGGCATAAGCTTCGGCTCTGTTTAGTAACAATTCATCAGCCGTAAATTGCGGCATAATGGTGTAGGGGATGCCTATGTTTGCATTAGGGCTTGAGCGGATAAACAACTCTTTAAACTTAAGATAGCTGTAGTTTGGCACACCATAATTGTACATTTTACGGCCGCTAAAAGTAGTACCGGTTACGTTAGGCTGCGATTGCTCGGTGTTTAAATATAAACCCATCGCGTAGCGAAAGAAAGAATAGTTACGTGCCCAGCCCGATGGTGCTTCTGTTAACAGCAGGTTTGAATTTTCGGCTGCCTGGGTAAACATAATTTCCATTTCGTTTGCCGATGCATCATAATACTTGGTGCTCCATGGCCTGATGTTGGCCGCGAAGCTGTTACCAGGGAACGCGGAAGTAGCATATTGAATCACTTTATCATACTGTTGTTTAAACAGGTAGAAACGTGCCGCGAAAGCGTAAGCAGCTGCCTGGTTAAAATGGTACTTAGGTACACGGTAAACGCTGTTTTTAATAAGCGGCAGACCTTCAAGCAGGTCTTTCTCTATTTTTTCGTAGGTAGATGCCACTGTACCACGGTCGTATTGTTGAAATACAACTTTTTCGGGCGTAGTAACATACGGTATCCCCGGCGAATCGTTAGCACCATTAGGCTCATATACCTTGGCATACAGTAAGGCCAGCATAAAGTGCGCGTAAGCACGGGCTACCAAAGCTTCGCCTTTGTAAGGTAAGTATGGGGTTTGATCGGGTGCTTTAGCAATGGCATCAAGGGCTGCATTAGCGGCGGCTATGGCCGCGTAACTGGCATTCCAAAAAAAGGTTGGCGTACCGGTATCGCGGCTGTCCACATCCTGCCACTGGTATGGGTTTTGGTTGGTAGGGTTAAGGTTACCTACGTTTACGCCCTTGTCTTCCGCATTATCTGATGCAGCCTCGGTAAAAGTGGCGTAATCTGCCTGGGTGTAAGCTGTAGCTAAAATTTCGCTCACCTTTTCAACTGTATTCAGTTGGGTTCGCTGATCGGGCACCTGTTCCAGGAACTTCTTACACGATGAAGAAGAAAGTACAAGGAGGGCCGATGTGAATATGATAGTGTATTTTTTTGTCATGACGTGGAGAAATTAAAATCCGACCTTAAGTGAAAGTGTGAATTGACGCGGGATTGGCAAAGCGACACCACCCGATCCGAAAAATTCAGGATCTTGTCCGTTCAATGCTTTATCCGAGTAGATCAGCCAAACGTTGTTGGCAACCATGGTAAGGGAAGCGTTTTTGAAACCGAATTTCTTAACGAAATCCTGCGACAGAAAATACCCGAACGATACTTGTTTCAACCGCACAAAACCACCATCGGCAACACGGGCTGATGAGTAATTGTAGTTGTTATACGGATAGCCGTCTAACTGGCCAACTTCACGTGCACTTAAAATAGAAGGTACATTGGTCCTGGTTTCATCGCCCGGCATTACCCACCTGTTTAAAAAGGTTGATGATACGGCATCCATATCGCTGTAGCTTGATTTAAATACAGGGTTTAACCTAACCTTGTTACCCGCACTGTAAGTAATTAATGCCGATAAGGTGAAGTTTTTAAATTTAACCGAGTTGAAGTAACCGCCATTGATGGTAGGGTCAACAGGGCCTTCGTATTTCAGGTATTTGGTTACATCGCTTTGCAGGTATACGTTGGTGCTTCTTTCGCCATTTTCGTTGGTAAAGTAAGGCACGCCTGTGTTATGGTCTAAACCTACAAAATCAATGGAGAACAAACCGCGTTGCGGATAGCCTTCCTGCGCGCCGCCATCGGGATTTACCAGGTTGAATATCAGCGGCTGATTTTTCAGGTTGGTAATTTTGCTGGTATTGTGGGCAAAGGTAAGTTGGGTGGTCCAGGTCCAGTCTTTCTTTTTAATGATAGAAGCGCCAAGAGTAACCTCAATACCTTTCGAGCGCATATCGGCATAGTTGGCTACTTTGGTTTCTTCGCCGCCTATACCCGAGGTTCTGATCAAACCTATCAGGTCAAATCCGCGCCTGTCGTAAACATCTACCGTTAAGGTGATCCTGTTGTTCAGGAATGCCAGATCGGCGCCAATGTTCAGCTCTTTTTGTTTTTCAAACGTTAGTTCTGAGTTCTCTAAACCGGCTATATATAGTACGGTTTCTTTTTCGGTAGCGTAAGGCCTGTTAGTGTTACGTGCCTGTAAAAACAAGCTGGAGTTGGTTGCAGGGCCCATGCTGGCTGTTAAGCCGTAGGTTGCACGTAACGTAGCACGACTTAATATTTTGCTGATGGCGTTATTCTGCATAAACTCTTCGGTATCGATATTCCACGCGCCCGATACGTTCCAGGTAGGTAACCACCTGGCCGTACGCGATTCACCTAACAAGTTTGAGCCATCATAACGACCGGTTGCATTAAAACTATACTTGCCTTTGTAGGAGTAGGCCGCGCGCATCTGGTAGTTAAGGTAGCGTTCGTAGCTATAGTTCATGCTGTAATAGTTGAAGTTTGATTCAACGTTTTGCTTAACTATGTTAGGATCAATAAATGGCACGCCACCCTGATCGTATTGATAACCATAACCATCAAATGTTTTGTGCTGGCGGTTAATGTAACGCAACTCCTGCGCCGCGTAAATGTTTACAAGGTGATCCTGGTTAATGGTTTTGTTCCACTCCAACGCGTTACGGAAGTAATAGTTGGTAATATTGTCATCAACCGTATTATAAAAACCACCATAAGGCAATACCGATACCGGCAGCGCGTTCGGGTCATCCGGGTTGCGGTACAGGAACCTGTTTGAATTGATGATGGTAGAATTTTGCTCGGCAATACCTGCCCTGTAGGCCATGGCCTGATTTGAGTTTTCAGTTACCTTATGTTCCTGGTTGGTTTTGGCAAAGCGGTAAGCGCCATCAAATGAATATTGCAAAGCTGGTGTTATTTTATATTTCACACCGGCCTGGCCTTTAAAATCAATCTGGGTTAAGCCCAAAGTGTTGTTTTGCAACTCATGAATGATGTTGAAAGGAGCGTAATCCCTGTTAAAGTATTCGAGATTGCCGTTGGCATCATAGGGGGTAAGTACACGGCTGGTATTGATGGCGTAGCTGAAGGGGTTAATGTCGAAATCCCTGTCGTACTGGCCAAAAACCGGGTTGCTGATACGGCCCAAAGTACCCGGGGCTACTTGGTCACGAACCGATCCCTGGGTTAACAACTCGAAAGATAGTTTATCGCTTATCTTGAATGTTCCCCTTAAGTTACCGGTAAAGCGTTTTACGTTATCGCCTATGGTCCAGCCGTTATCCTGCAAAAAGCTGGTTGAGGCATAGTACTGCGATTTTTCGGTACCTGATGATACGCTTAGCGAGTGCTCCATCATCAGCGAGTTTTTGAACAATACGTCAAACCAATCGGTGTTTGCATTGGCATAGCGTTGCAGGTAAGCTTTTTGGCTTGGTACGTTGTTGGTTAACGCGTAAGTTTGAGTGGCAGGGTCAAACTTGTACATTTCGTTATACATTTTGGTAAACACGCCGCCGCTTGGATTATTAGCGGTTGACGAGTGGTTTAACCAGCCCTTGTTCTGCATTTCGAGGTACACGTTCATCTGATCGGCCGAGTTTAAAATATCGTAATTGCTGTACGATGGTTTTAAATAGCTGGAGAAGTTACCCGTATACGATACGATAGGCGCGCCCGATGTGTTTTTACCCTTTTTTGTGGTTACTACTACTACACCGTTCATGGCGCGTGCACCATATTGGGCTGTTGCAGCAGCATCTTTCAGGATAACGAAGCTCTCAATGTCATCAGGGTTTAAACCCGCTACCGATGAACCAACCAATGTGTTGGGGTCACCGGTTGATAGCTGCTCGTTTGATATGTTTACCACATCTTCAAGTATCACACCATCAACAACCCATAGCGGTTTGTTATCACCATTGATAGAGGTAGCGCCACGTACACGTATTTTAGGCGCGGCACCAAACGTACCCGATACGTTTTGTACCGATACACCCGCTACGCGGCCTTCCAGCATACGGCTTACGTCAGTAATACCGTCGCGCTTTACATCTGATGCCTTTAAGGTGGTAGCGGCACCGGTAAATAATTTACGATCGAGGTTTTGATAGCCTGTAGCTACTACGCTCACTTCGTTCAGCGCGGTGCTTTCCGCTTCGAGGGTAATGTTGATGGTAGTATTGGCAGGCGATACGGTGATCTCCTGGGATTTATAACCCATCATGCTGAAAACCAATACCGCGTTTTGATTAACCCTGATGGTGAAGTCGCCTTTTGCATCGGTTGATACACCATTTTTTGTACCCTTTTCAAATACGTTTACACCCGGCAAAGCCTCAACGCTATTGTTTTCCTTTGATGTTACATGGCCCTTCACGGTAATGTATTCATCGGCTTTTTTAACAGCGGCTGTTTTTTTCAGGATGATGTTGTTGCCTACAATGGTATAGCTGATGCCGGCCTTGGCAGGCAGTTCTTCCAAAGCATCTTTTAACGATGATGGTTTGGTGTTGGCGGCAACAACCTGGCCTTTGTTAATTTCGGCAGCATCATAAATAAAGTTTACGTGGTAGGCATCTTCCAGTTTCTTAAGGTAGGGTTCCAGCTTTACATTGCCGGGGGTTAAGCTTTGTGCAACCAAGTCGGCTCTTGCATTTATTGCAAGGCACATACCGGTCAAAAAAACTTTGCAGAACGTTAAAGTTCGCTTTTTGTAGAAATTTTTGATCATACGTGTCAGTTAGTTAAAGAAAAGATGAGGGGTTTATGGGTTTGTTTTTGTTATTTTCTTCGGATGATGAGCCTGTCTGCCTTGTGCGATATTTTGATAGGGTAGGTTTGTTCAAGCACGGCAATTACTTCATCAATATTGTTATTAATAAAGCTGGCGTTCAGTTTACCCAGGCGGGAGAGGTTGCTGTCCAGGTCAATATTGATCTTGTAGTGTTGTTCCAGTTTCTTCACCACATCTGCCATCGGCTCATCAACAAAATGCAGCTGACCCGTTAGCCAGGCATCACTGTTTTGATTTATGCTGGCATAGGTAGTTAGCTTATTGGTACGCAGGTTATAGTTGGCGGCAGTGCCCGCGGTAAGTATGCCTTTGGTTTCCCGGTTGGCAATAAACATTACGCGGCCGGTTTTTACATCGATATTGATGTGATAGGTTGTTTTGTTGATATTGAACGAGGTGCCCAGTACACGCACAGCCGTATTATCCATGTGGATAAAGAAAGGCTTTGAGGCATCTTTAGCTATTTTAAAAAACGCATTGCCCGCTACGAAATAGATTGGCCTTGTATTGCCGCTGAATTTTTCGGGGTACCTCACGGTAGAATGTGCATCAAGATAAACTTTTGAGCCATCTGCCAGTAAAACAGAATCCTTTGCTACCGATGTGGTCTTGGTGATGTACACCGGTTTTTGCGGCTGCATATAATTATACACCAAAACAGCGATAGCCAGCATGGCTGCCACACCCGCGGTCCATTTAAGTGCCCTGAAGCGGGAGCGTAACGGAATAACTTCAGCTTCCGCCGGGTTATATCCGATTTTGGCTGAAAGTTTATCTACAGCTATGGCTACATTAACCTGCTCAAGCGGCGCGCTTTCAGCAGCCCGCTGCCATATTTTATAAATGTCCTGGTAGTATCTTTCGTTCTCTGAGTTTAATAAACGCCATTCGTTAATGGTGTTTTCGAGCTCTTTGTCTTCAGGATTATTTAGAAATAGAATTATTTGTTGTAGGTAGAGGTCTTTTTCGGCCATCTGTTTTCGTTTATTTGTGCATTAGACAAACGAAAATGGTATTTACCCCTAATAGATTTTAAAGTTTTTTTAAAAAATTAAAACTTTTTTTGACAATAGAGTATTTTAAATGATTAAACCATTTACTTGGGTTGTTTTGTAGGTTTATAATATGGCCTAATTTAGGCCGAAAGCTAAAATTATGGCTTTGTGTTTTAATAAATCTATCCCGAGTTCGTTTTTTATGGCGTAAAGTCGCTTTCTGAGGGTTTTTAACGCGTTAGAAATGTGGTTTTCCACTGTTCTTTCGCTAATATTTAACATTTCAGCTATCTCCCGGTACTTTAGCCCTTCAAAGCGGTTCATTTTAAAAACCCGTTTACATTGTTCGGGTAGCAGTTCTATTTCTTTGTAAAGTATAACTTTTAATTCGGTTTCGTGCAGTTTGGCGTAAGCATCCTGTTCGGTAATTTCCTGGCCTATCTGGTCGTGGTGGCGTTGTATATTCTTTTCGCGCTTGAGGTAATTGAGCGAGTTATTAATAACAATTTTGCCAAAGTACGATTTGATAGCCTGCGGGTTATCCATATTAAAAGGCGCTTCCCAAAACTTTATAAACACATCCTGTACTATGTCCTCGGCCACATCGGTATCTTTAACATACTGAAATGCCAGCAGGGTATAAGTTTGAAAATGCCGGGCGTAAAACTCAGTGAACGCTTTCTTTTCAATTGGTGCCGTGTTAAATATATCGAAGTCGGTAGACTGCATTATTAAAAATGGGGTACTTTTTAATTAGGTCGCGACAATATAGTGTGTTATTTTCAAACAAACTATTTTCTTAAAATTAACATTCAGACTTTATAAAATAATATAAGGAATTTAATGTGCCGAAAAGTAACTGATGGTTATTTATTAGTTAAGCAGGTTAGCATAAAGAACAGCACTTGGTTGATGCCATAATAGACAAGATCAAGATTGCCATCTTCTTTATGCGTAACATTATGTCTTTAGATAACCTCATCGGTATTTTGATTTATATTATTCCATGGTGAGTTTATAGCGACTATCTGTTCAAACAGGCCTATTCGTTTTGCAACGTCGACAGTGTTTTTCAACGAAATATTGTCATCAAAAAGGAGAATGACGTGTTTCGCACGGTTTTTGCTATGCGAGACGGAACAATTACAGGCATGGCTCAAAATAAACATTTGTTGATTATTGAAGACGATACTGATATGATGGAGATCATGACAGCGATATTGGAAAAGGACGGATACAGTGTTAGCGGCATTGCGGGAGCGGATGATATTGTCCGTACCGTATTGGAACAGCAACCCGACCTGGTGATCACTGATTATATCCTTGAAGTGATCAATGGTGGTGAGTATTGCAGCCAGTTGAAGAGCAACCCGCTGACCCGGCAAATTCCGGTGATGATCGTCTCGGGTTATCCGAATGTGCTGACCTCTTTAGGGAATTATGGTGCAGACGAGGTGATCTATAAACCATTTGATAATGCCGATCTATCTGCCAGGGTGGCCGCTTTGCTGGCATAAAGGCAACATGACCGGGCTTAAATTACATGCAGTTTTACCTGTATGTTTTCGTGGGCCTCAGCTCATCCGTCTGTTTTAAATATAACGGATCATAGTTGTACATTGCCATCATAAATCCCGAATAAATTCGTGTAATGATATTCAGTTTTTCAGCAACAGCCGATTTTGATTTTCTTACGCAGTTCGCACGCCATGTAGGTGTGCCTGTAGATAATGATACAATGCTGATACCCGAAGCCTTGGGGCAGGGGTACATCCGCAGGCTGGCCTTTGGCGCAGACTTTAAGATTACGCTGCATCATTATACGCTTAAAGAAGATCTTATCATTAAACGCAATTGTTTCGAAGGTGGCAATGACCTGATCACCATCTTTTTTTACAGCAATGAACAATCGTTGGAAATCGCATTTGACAACAACCCCAATGTGTTGTTTTCGCAACGGGATGACTCGGCCGTTCAGGTAACCTCTAACGACCTTAGCTCAACTATCCGTTTTCCTGCAAAGCACAAAATTAGTTACGCGGTGATCGGGGTGATGGTACCCCGGTTAAAATCGATGTTAACCCTACGCAAGCCCAATACCATACTGCAAACCATTACCAGCAGCGGTAATTCTTTTCTGTTTTTTGAAAGCATGACGGCAGAAACAAAGCTGCTGCTTAAAAACATGGCAAGCCTGAATATGGACGATAGCTTAAGCCATTTTTATATGCAGATCAAAGTGCAGGAGTTGCTTTATGTGCTTTTTCACCAGCTCTCTAAACGTGAAAGCACCACGCATCAAAATATCAATAGTGCCGATGCGGAAAGATTGCTGCATATCCGTAACGAGATCATCGGCGACCTTAGCGTGCCCCCTGTGTTGGGTGAACTGGCACACATCGCAGCCATGAGCGAAACCAAACTAAAGCAGCTTTTTAAGCAAACCTTTGGCAGTAGCATCTATAACTATTTTCAGCAGGCGAGGATGGAGGAAGCGGCATTTCTTTTAAAGCAGGGCAGGCGTTCTGTGGCCGAGGTAGGCTACGAGCTGGGTTTTACCAATCTCAGCCACTTTAGCAGGCTCTTTGAAAAGCATTATGGCCTAAAACCGAAACGCTTTTCTTCCTCGTCTTAGTTGTATAACTACAATCTTTATTTATGGCCTGTCGTATAGGACTATTTTTGTGCCTTTTTGCGCTATTATAGCACCCGCTATACCCGCAACTTTGCTATGTACAAATAAGATACACAGCAATGAAAAAACTACTTACGCCATATGCCAAAGGCAAGCTACAATTAAAGAACCATGTAGTAATGGCACCCATGACCCGTAGCAGGGCATTGAATAATATCCCCAATAACCTGATGGCCGCTTATTACAAGCAGCGTTCCGGCGCCGGCCTGATCGTTACCGAAGGCACGTCGCCAAGCCCCGAGGGTTTAGGTTATCCGCGTATTCCCGGTATTTTTTCTGATGAGCAGGTGGAAGGCTGGAAAGCGGTGACGCAGGCGGTGCACGAAGGCGGATCAAAGATCTTTTTGCAACTGATGCATACCGGCAGGGTAGCTCATGTGGCCAATTTACCGGAAGGTTATCAACCCGTAGGTTTATCTGATATTAAAGCAGCCGGAGAAATATTTACAGATAGTGCAGGGCTGCAAGAACATTCGGTGCCTATAACACTGGATGCGCAGGGGATACAACGTGTGATAAAAGATTTTGTTAAAGCCGCGGAAAATGCCGTTAAAGCAGGTTTCGACGGCGTGGAGTTGCATGGCGCCAACGGTTACCTGCTCGAACAATCCTTAAATCCTCATATCAATAACCGGTCTGATAATTATGGCGGTAACATTGAAAACCGCAGCCGGTTAACATTGGAGATAGCGGAAAAAATTGCCGGTGCCGTAGGTGCGGATAAAGTAGGGTTGCGTATTTCGCCATTTTCTACATTGAGCGACATGCCCGCTTATGACGAAGCGGAGGTGCATCAAACTTATATTCACCTTGCCGGCGAATTGAACCGCTTAGATATCGCTTATCTGCACATTTCCAACAGTCCGGCTATTCCGGAGAAAACACACGAAGGAATACGTTACGCCTTCTCGAATACCCTGATCTATTGTAACGGATTGACCGCAGAAACGGCAGAAGCGAAGTTGCAGGAAGGGCACGCGGATCTGGTAGCTTTTGGCAGGAGCTTTTTGGCTAACCCGGATTTTATCGAACGGCTGGAAAAAAACGAAGCACTTAATGAAGTCGATTACATGACCTTGTATACCCCAGGTGAACATGGCTACACCGATTACCCTGTACTGGATTAATCATTTAGCATAAAATAGATAACAAATTGAAGCCGTCAGTGTAAGGCGGTTTCATCATCACTTAAAAAACACCAAAAAATGAAAATTACAACAACCGGCTCATTAGGTAATGTAGCCAAACCCTTAGTAAAAAAACTGGTTGCCGCAGGGCACCAGGTAACCGTTATTACTACCAAAGCCGATCGCATGGCCGAAATTGAAACTTTAGGAGCTAAACCCGCTGTTGGTTCAATGAGCGATGTTAATTTCTTAACCGAAGCGTTTAAAAACGCGGATGCGGTTTACACCATGATGCCACCATCTATGGGTGCGACTAACCTGATCCAAAACATAGCAGATGCCGGGCATGCTTATGCAGAGGCTATCCGTACCGCAGGCGTGCCCCGTGTGGTGTTGCTTAGCAGCGTAGGTGCCGATGCCGAAAAAGGAACCGGACCGGTACAGGGTACGCACCGTGTAGAGCAGATCTTTCGTGAGCTGAACGATGTAAATGTCACCGTTTTACGGTCAGGGTTTTTCTATGTCAACTTTTTCAGGGATATTCCGCTGATAAAAAACATTAACCTGTTTGGCAGTAATTATAGCGGTGATGAGCGTTTGGCGCTAACTCATCACGAAGACCTTTCGACAGCCATTGCTAACGAATTGCAAGTTGAGGGCAACGGTTTCGAGATAAAATACGTGGTTAGCGATATCTCGACCGGAAATGATATCGCAGCCTTGTTTGGTCCGCTTATCGGCAAGCCTGAACTAAGCTGGACAAACATTCCCGATGAGCAACTGAAACAAGGCATGCTGTCGGCAGGGTTGCCCCCGGAATTAGCAGGCCTGATCACTGAACTTGGGCAAGGCGTAAAAGCAGGTTTGATCACACGTGATTTTTTCTCTTCCGGCGCGCAGGTGACAGGCCAGGTGAAGCTTGCGCAATTCGCGGAAGAATTTAAAGCACGATACGAGCAGGCCTAAAGAATGTAATCGGGACCGCAATGCTATATGCGGTTCCGATTATCTATTTATTATTAAAAAGCCTCACCGTCTTCACATAACGTTTTTGATAGTAGGCATTTAAAGGTGTTTCTACCACCCCTTTGTTATGATGCCCCGAAGTGGAATGGATAAACACAGTAGAATCTGCATTATTCAGCACAACAATGCCCATGTGGCCAACGTCTTTATCTCGCTCGTCGGTACCGGTAAACAATATCAGGTCGCCGGGTAGGGCATCCCTGATATTTACTTCGTGCTTAACGTTTGTGAAATCATACGATCGCCTGGGAACTATTATACCGAAATGATTAAAAACATAAGTGATAAATCCTGAACAGTCCAGGCCTTTAGCAGGATCTGTAGATGCATATTTGTAAGGAGTGCCCTTAAGCTTTTTCGCAAACGCTACCAGTTGTAAAGGCTGCAAAGCTCCTGTAGCTACTTTGGTAAAATGACCTACACTATCGGGTATGGCTGCAGGCAGGGTATCGCGCTTTTCGGATAGGAGTATTTTCTGATCAGGATCTTTCCGCTCGTTACAACCAACGATGACAATCAATGTACAAATGAATATTGGCAGCAAGCAACGCATTGAAAAACAACAAGGTGGGCGGATTTTAGTTTGCGTTAAAACAATTAACTAATTGTAGTGCTTATTAGTTACGTATAAGAAGAATACCGGCTATTATGAAAAAAAGTATCCTGCTCTTATTGTCGGCGCTAATGTTACAACAGGCGCACGCACAGGACATGCTGTCCACTTATATAGAAAACAACACTTCCTTTACCAACGCTTACATGTATGGGCACATTAACAAGCTGGTTGCCAAAAATTATTACCTCAAAGAAAAAGACGACGTTCCGGGTAATTATCATCTTACTTACCGGCCAAATACAAAGGTAAAACAACAGGTAGTGGAAAGCCTTACAACCCGGATGAAAATTCCCGAAGCCAGGCAGGCCTTTATGCAATATGATTTTGATGCCACGTTTAATACAATTACAAAGGGTTACGATTTAAAGAACAATGATGCCGGGGATATTATGACTGCCTATCAGGTATTGAGTTGGATAGCCGCTAACCAATATGTCGGCTTGCCTGATAAGGCCGCTGTAGCGGTGGTACGTAAAAAAACTGCTGCTGCTTTAGCTGCGCTGCCTGCTGTAAACCACGATGTTGTGGCCAGGGCCAAAATGTCCGAAGAGATGAAGATCTTGATCGTTATCCTCCAGTCGAGGCGGATAGAATCACAAAAGAAGCATCAGGAACAAAATTTTGCCACACAGGTGAATGCTGAATATTTGAATCGCTATGGTCAGGATTTGCAAAAATTAAAACTGGATAGCAGAGGAATCCATCCGTAGCATAAAAGGCTTTTGTGTTATCAGGTAATCCAATGTTTTCACAAACACAGTCGGCACCGGTAACGCTCATTGCTCGTCAAAGCAGGAAGGAGCTATAGTTTTTGGAACAATAATTGAATTATGCAGGCATATTCAACCATACACCATGGCAAAAAAAACTAAAAAAGATCCCTGCTGGTCAGGTTACCACAAAGAGGGTACTAAAAAGAAGGACGGTAAGACAGTACCCAATTGTGTGAAAACGTCTGATAAAAAGGATTGATGGTGGATAGAGAACAGCTCAGGGATTGGGTTAGGCAACAACATGCGGGTCAGTTGATCAAATATACCGACAAACCATATTTTGAACACCTTGAATTTGTAGCGGAAAAAGCGGGAAATAAAGCCTTGCTCGCTTATGAAATAGGTTTGTGCCACGATCTGTTTGAAGAAACAAAGATCAGCGCGGGGCAGTTAATGATTGTGTTGTCTGGCTTCGGATATGGTGAGGCAGAAGTGGTTCATATCACCGACAGTGTTACAGAGCTTACCGACAAATTCACAAAAAAGGTGTACCCTGATCTAAAAAAAGCAGAACGAAAGCGGAAGGAGGCAGAGCGATTAGCCCACATAAGCCCCGATGCGCAGACGGTTAAATATGGCGATCTAATCTATAATATCAATTGGGTGCTTAATTATGAAAGCACCGCAAAAAAAGAAAAGTATCTCCGGAAAAAGCGAGCGCTTTTAAATACCATGACCAAGGGCGATCCCGGGCTGAGAGCTGAAGCTTTGAAACTGCTCCATCAAGATGTCATTATCAAAATAATTTAATAATAGAGATGGAAGGCAATTGATCACATTCGAAATATGTACACTTAAATGAAAAGCTGATGGGAAGAGGGGGCACTTATAATAGTATTAAGCCTAAATTTTGTTAAACATAAAAGAGCCCTGTAATTTCATGATTACAGGGCTCTTTAGTGCAGTTAGATCACCATAGTTTATTGGCGAAAAGCAGCAATTAAGCTGTTAGTACTTGATTTTAATTTAAATAGGATTTAAGCGATCCTGATCTCTTGTTATCACGCAACCTGGCTAATGCCTTATCTTTAATCTGCCTTACTCTTTCGCGTGTTAAAGAATATCTTTCACCTATTTCTTCCAAACTATGGGGTTGTCCATGTTTCAATCCGAAAAAAAGCTCTATGATATCTCTTTCTTTTTCTCCAAGCATACGCATGCTGTCGGCTAATTCGATACTTAGCGATTCTTTGATCATCTCCTTATCCGTTCCCGGTTCAGCACTTTGCAATACATCCAGAAGCGTATTATCAGCATCGCTTGAAAACGGCGTGTCATATGATAAATGCCTTCCGGAATGGGCAAGGGAATTGCTCACCTTGTCTACCGTAGTTTCCAACTCTTCTGCAAGTTCCTCAGGTGTTGGCTGCCTTTCGTATACCTGCTCAAGCTTTGAAGCCGATTTAGCTATCTTTGAAAGATCCCCAACCTGATTTAAAGGTAAACGTATCATGCGCGATTGTTCGGCAATTGCCGCCAAAATAGATTGACGGATCCACCAAACGGCATAAGAAATGAATTTAAACCCCTTTGTTTCATCAAAGCGCTTTGCTGCTTTAACCAAACCAAGGTTGCCTTCGTTAATCAGGTCACCCAGTGTTAATCCCGAACTTTGGTACTGTTTTGCTACAGATACTACGAAACGCAGGTTGGCTGTTGTTAACCTTTCTAACGCAGCCTGATCGCCCTCCCTGATCTTTTGAGTTAGAATCACTTCTTCCTGCGGACTAACCATCGGAATCTTTGCAATGTCTGACAAATATTGATTCAACGACGCTGTCTCACGATTGGTGATCGACTCACTAATTTTAAGTTGCCTCATTTATTTAAATAATTTAAAAGTGAATGTTAAAGATCCTGTGCCTTAGAATGCGTGGGAAGCGAAATTGTTCTCTCAGAGAATTCAGCGTGTTACTGATGCTTACGTAGAAAGGATGATGGGAATCTTTAATATGCAAATATACGCAGAGATAAAAATAATAGTGTTGACTGGATGTCAATAAGATGGCCAGTCAAAGATTTTTTAGCAATTCTTGGCTAATCAGCCAAGAATTGTATGCTGCTTAAATGGCCCAGGTCGGTTTCCGGTAATGAATAGTTGCCCATTTTCACTTCACCTCTTGGGCATATCAAGTCCGTTGTTCAGATATAGTTACCTGCGCTGCCTGTTTTGATTGAATGCGATCATGTACCGGTATTCGGGTTTGGGCGCAAAACGATCAGTTGGAACAGGTATCTCTTCAATTTTTTGTTTAAGTCTGGTTTTAACCAATTGGAAGGTAGCCGCTAATAAATCAGCTTCCATTACAGAAACAATGATCGGGTAATACTGCTTTTCAAGTGTTTTTTTCTCGTTCGCGGTAACCATCTTCACTTCCCAGTGTTCATCTGCCTTAAAGCCATTTTCCACAGAAGCATTACCTAACTCATAGATGTATTCTGTGGCTTTGTATTGCGCTGTTTGTTTGTTGTTATCCATAATTATCTCTCTATGAAATTGAATCGGTATGCGCTTAAATATGGCCTTTTTTAACCTTAACGGCGGTAAGCCCTTTTTGCCCCTGTTCAACTTCAAAGTTAACTTTGTCGTTCAGGTTGATCTCCTCAGTCATCGCGTTAATATGAACAAAAACACTTTCCTGCGTTTTTACATCTCTTATGAAGCCATATCCTTTTGAATCATTGAAATGATTCAGGATGCCATTTCTTACCGTTTCAACTTCTATGTCTTCCTGTTTAGGCGTACCTATCTGGATATCTTCGGCCAAAACATTTTGCCTGTTGCCCAGTTCCTGGCGTACGGATGTGATGTTGCCGTTTGCATCAACATAGGCCATCATGTCTTCTAAGCCTTTTCCTTTAACCGCTTGCGATTTGCGGTCGTTGGCTTTTTCTTGCTTATCTTTTTGTTTCTTGAGCTTTTTCTTTTCGCGCTCTTTTTTAGTAAATGTCTCTGTGGATCTACCCATATATTAGTTTAAGTGAAACATCAAACGCTAAATGTTAAGTTTGATGCGGAAATAATTTATAAAAAAAGCATCTTCCCTGTAAGGAAGATGCCCCAAATGACTATATAGTGTATTAAGCTATTTTTACATTAATTGCGTTCGGACCTTTACGGCCTTCTTCCACGTCATAACTAACTTCATTATTCTCGCGAATATTGTCAATCAGACCGGTAACATGAACAAAGATCTCGCTTCCACCATTACTTGGTGTAATAAATCCGAAACCTTTTGCTTCATTAAAAAATTTTACTGTTCCTTGTTGCATTATAATATTGTTAATAAGTTCGCAAGGTACGCATAATTATTTGATATTCTTTCTCTTTGGTAAAAAGATTTAACATTTATTTAAACGGGTGATTGTCGGCATACGGGGAATCTGTTCGGGAATAAATTCTGAGCTATTTTGAAAAGAGGTGAATGAATGGCTCCATAGATCAACACAATTTGGAATTACTTGGATATTTGTTGCCAAACCAGCCGTCATCCGGCAAAATAGATCAAATCCGTTTTTGCCCCCCTCCGGTAGTAAATATAATAACCCGATAAAGTAATAAAAAGTGAATTATTAATTATCAGGTAGTTAATGTGTTTTATTTGGCTTTACTTGCACTTTTTTAGCGTTATTTTAAATATTACTATCGGATTATCATTACATAGCCGGTAATAAATGGCTTATTATTTTTCAGATCGATGAGGTAATAATACGTCCCGGCCGGAACCGCGGTATTATTATAAGTGCCATCCCACTCATTAGCGTAACCACGGCTGGCATATACCAAAGTGCCGTAACGGTTATAAATATTTAACTGACAATTGGAGTGTTCGCTGGCAAGCGAGGTGATCTTCCATGTGTCATTTACGCCATCTCCATTGGGCGTAAATGTATTTGGTATTTTAATATCAACAGTTTCTTTAAAGGCAGGTATTACAGTAAGTACGCCGTTGATATAACTGATAGTATAATTTGCCGCCCGGGCATCTTTTACCATAATAGGGTAATTACCGGGTGCCGAAATAACATTAGCAGTAGTACTTATAACAGGTGGCTGGGTAAAAACTTCTCTTCCTTCACCATACACAAAACCCGTTATAGTGGCTGTTAACAGCGGGTTAGCTGTATTTTCACTACGATCTTTATTGTCGGCTTCAATGGTAAGCGGGGCGGGTGTTACCATAAAGGTTTGCTGTACCGGCAAAGCCGCTAAATAATTGCTGTTTCCGGCCTGGTTAGCGGTGATGGTTACCTGCCCCGTACCTTTTATGTCGGCCTTGCCATTTATAATGGTCACCACAGCATTGCTACTACTGGTGTATAAAACAGGTATGGTATTATTTGTGCTGGTTGCCCCCGGATTAAAGGCGACTTCGCCATAAATTTTGTTTGCTATTGGCGCGAAGGTTATTACCTGTAGTTGAGGTGCATTAACTTCAAGTGTATGGCTCACCGGGGCAGCTGCCGCATAAACAGTGTTACCTGCCTGGTTTGCGGTGATGAGTGCAAGCCCTGTAGCTTTAATACTTATATTACCATTGATTATTTCAGCTACGGCCGGGTTATTACTTGTATATGTTATCGGTATGGTTGTATTGGTGCTGGTAGCGCCGGGGCCAAAATCGGCATCGCCTATCATTTTTACCGGTAAAGACGGAAATGTAATGGTTTGGGCCAATAGTGGCTGAGGATTAACTTTAAGGGGTTGTGTTGTAGGTACGGCTGCCGTATAAATAGCATTGCCTGCCTGGTTGGCGGTAATATTAGCCGTGCCTACTCCTGCAATAACAATTTTATTGCCTGCTATTTTTGCCACAGCGGGGTTATCACTGGTATATGTTATAGGTATAGTGGTATTAGTGCTTATGGCGCCGGGATCAAAATCAGCATCGCCCGTTGTTTTTTCGGGCATAGGGCCAAAAGTTATGGTTTGCACCAGTAATGGCTTAGGATTAACTTTAAGAGGCTGTGTTACAGGTAAGGCAGGTATGTACATGCTATTGCCGGCCTGGTTAGCGGTGATATTGGCGGTGCCTACTCCTACAATAACAATTTTATTGCCTGCTATTTTTGCCACAGCGGGGTTATCACTGGTATACGTTATAGGTATGGTGGTATTAGTGCTTATGGCACCAGGATCAAAATCAGCATCGCCAATTGTTTTTTCGGACATAGGGCCAAAAGTTATGGTTTGTGGTTGCTGGGTGTCGTCAATTACAGTAATGTTTAGCGTAAATGAACTACTGCCCGTTGCGTTATAACCGGTTATCGTATAATCTGTTGGCGGCCATTTTAATGTTGGGGTACCGCTGATAATGCCGGTAGCATTATCGAAATGCAAGCCGGGCGGCAATGGTTTATCTATAATATATTGCTTGGTTTGTATCCTTCTAAATGCATAGCCGTCATTGCTGGGCACAAATAAGGTTCCGTTAGCATCTGAAGCTATGGCTAATGGCTGTAATACGATGCCTGCCTGGCCTACACCATCATCGTCTGTAATGATGCCATCTAATGATGGTCCGGCGCCAACAACTGTACTCACTATGCCATCGGTGCTAATTTTACGGATCTGATGATTACCCGTATCTGTTACGTACAAATTACCATCGCCGTCAATAGCTACATCACGGGGATAATAAAAAGACGCGTTTTCAGCCGGCCCGTCTTTAACGCCGAAATCACCGGTACCGGCTACCGTTGTCACTGTTCCGTCAGGCGTTATTTTTCTGATAGCATTATTATGCTGATCTGCTACATATACATTTCCCTGTTTATCAGTTATCAGGCCGCAAGGGGCATTAAACTGTGCATTAGTACCTTTGCCATCTGTAAAACCCTGAGAGCCACCGGCCAGCGTGGTAACTTGCCCGTCTGGTGTAATTTTACGTATGGCACAATTACCAGAATCAGTTACATACAAATTTCCGGCAAGGTCAACAGCTACATCAAATACAGAATTAAACTGTGCTTGCGCTACTGTACCATCTTTAAATCCGGGGCCTGTTCCTTTACCGGCTACTGTAGTTACATAGCCGGCAGGTGTTATTTTTCTGATTTGATCTATACCCCAGTCTGCTACATAAACATTACCAGCGTCATCAATGGCAATACCAAAGGGATGATAAAACACAGCCTCTTCACCCTGGCCATCAATGCCGTCAAACCCGCCATATCGTCCGGCAAGTACCGTCCGGGTGCCATCAGGCAATACTTTATATATCTGCATTGTACCCGGATCGGCCGTGTAAATGACGCCGTTTTTATCAATAACTGCCCCATAAACGCTCCAGTTTTTATAATCAGCTATGTATGGTACGGTTGATGTTACACCATAGTTATTCGGGGTTATTAAACCACCTTTGTTATCGGGCTTTAAATTGGTAATAGGTTTATTTACAGGGTAAACATTGGGGGTGCCGAATGATATGTCGGGCGCAGGAAGGGCGGGCAGGTTGTTATCTTTAATACTTATAGTTACCGTGGTTGTGCTACTGCCGTGCAAATTGTAAGCGGTCACCTTATAATTAGTAGCCGTCCTTTTTAATGCCGGAGTACCGCTAATAGTACCCGTTGCAGCATTGAATGCTAGCCCGGCTGGCGGGTCTTTATCTATTGTGTAGCCGGTAACTGATATTTTGCGTATACGGTTGCCTTTTACTTCAGAAACATATAAACTCCCCTTATTATCACTGGTTATACCGAATGGGTTTTCAAATGCCGCCAGCTGACCAATACCATTGCTGTAAGTGATAATAGAACAACCTGCCAAACTGCTTACATAAGCATCGGGCGTAATTTTACGGATAATGGTGTTGTACTGATCGGTAATGTAGAGGGTACCTGTAATATCACAAACCATCGCACTGATGTCACTGAAGGAGGCTTGGGTGCCAATACCATCATTGTTCCTGAAATTTGAATTGCCGGCAAATACATGTGAGTCAAAGTCAGGTGTGATCTTCCTGATAATGCGATAACCATCAGCCACATAAAAGTTCCCCTGTTTGTCAATAGCGATGCTTGATGGGTAGCCGATGGCGGCAAGTTCACCTATACCATCCTTTGAATATTGTTCGCCATTACCCAATACTGTACTTACCTCGCCCGCCGGTGTGATTTTTCTGATACGGTGATTACCGGTATCGCATATGTAAATATTTCCATCCTTATCAACAATTAAGGCGGCAATATCACTAAACCTTGCACTTGCACCTGTACCATTTTGATAGCCCTTTTTGCCATCGCCGGCCAAAACACTAACCTGGCCTGCAGGGGTGATCTTCCTGATCTGGAAGTTTTTTGTATCGGCCACATAAATATTTCCCACGGCATCCATAGCAAGAAAAGCCGGACCATTAAACCTTGCTTTTGCAGCCTTCCCGTTAGTTTTACCTGCAACGCCATCGCCTGCCAATGTAGTGGTAGTGCCATCAGGGCTTACCTTCCGTATAATATTGTTATCAAAATCAGCCACGTAAATATTACCCTGGGCATCAGCGGCAAGGCCTTTTGGCGATTTAAATGAAGTCGAGCCGGCATCGCCGTTAATGGCCCCCTGTTTACCACTTCCGCTTAATTTACTCACCATTGCATAAGCAACTGCCGGTATATCGCCACCGGTATTATTGGGCAGTAAAGGCGCCATATCAATGCCAACAGTTAATTGTAAAGGAGTGGTGTATGTAATATTGGGAGCATCATCATCGGTTACTCTATGCTTTCTTTTTGCGCTAAGCTTTACAACTTTAGTTGTAATACTTTTGCTAACCGGAGCAGTGTTCTTTGCAAGTGCCGCAAAACAAATAATAAGCGATACAAAGAAGCAGTATTTGGCAATAGTGTTGGTGAAAAAGAGCCTTTTCAATTATTTGAGATAACGGTTTAGAATAAAAATTCCTCTAAATTATTAAATTTAATTTATTACCAAGGTTACACTTTTTGCAAATTTTAAGCGGGCCTGGTTATTTTATTCGGGTTTACTTTTTTTGCTTTTGCCTGCTATAACACAGAGGTTGCTCATACTAATAATTTAAAACTGTAAGGGAGAAGTTTTGCAGGCTCGGATAAAAACGAATAGCTATTCGTTTTGGATTTGTAAAGCCAATAACAATTGATCGGTTTTATTAAAAATCCCAATTTGCGACATCGTGCGCTCGGGTATCCTAAATCCGGTAGCTTGCCATGATCATATTTAATATTGATTACTTTTGTTTTTTCGATGCATAAATCCGACATATCCATTCCTGTTAACACGATGACTGGTAAATCCGACGGTGGCATTGCCATCGCCAGAAAAATATTTACAGATACATGGGTCTTTGATGAGTTACAGTACGCGCACCGGGATGACTATCACTTGTTTTTGTTCCAGGAAGAAGGCCGTACCGAAATGAAGATCGATTTTCAGGGTTATTGCCTTGAATCCGGATCGATCATCTGTATCCACCCGGACCAGGTGCATCACTTAGGCCCGTTTTTCGCGGGCAAGGTCAGCTTTTTACTGATAGATAAGGAAAACTTGTTACCGGAGCAGCTCAATTTATTGGAAGACATCAGGCCCATAAAACCCTTACACCTGGACGATCAATCCTGCGCTTTGATTGCCGACACGGTAACCTTATGCCTCCGGCTGCATGAACAAACGGAAAAGAAAATGTACCACACGCTGGTTAAAGAAAGCTGTAATTTGCTGGTCGGCCTGTTCATCTCGCAGTACCTGGCCGGTACCACATCTTATGATAAACTTTCCAGACCGGAACAAATCACCAAAGCTTTCAGGACCATACTGGATCAATATTTCGTATCCGCGAAAAGACCCGCCGATTACGCACAGAAGCTGAACATTTCTACCCCATACCTGTACGAATGTGTCAAAAATGCGACCGGGTTTTCCGTGTCTTACCATATAGAACAACGCGTGATCCTGGAAGCCAAACGCCTGCTTTACTATTCTGACCGCTCCGTCAAACAAATAGCAGCCGAGCTGGGATTTAACGACTATCCGTATTTTACCCGGTTGTTCGCTAAAGTGACCGGTATGACCGCGCTGGCCTTCAGAAAGAAGAACCGGGACTGACCGGTAAACCTTTTTATATGACCGGAAGCGGTACCTATTGGACTGGTCGAGGATAGCCGTTATATGTATGCTCCCTGCATCTTAGTATTGCACATCATTTTTTACTTGTTGTGCTTATTTATGAAAATTGAAAAGAAAATACTTATTTGCGGCGCCAGTATCTCCGGTACGGCAATCGCATTTTGGCTGAAAAAAGCCGGTTACCGTGTGGTTATTGTCGAAAAATTTGCTTCCTTCCGGGATGGCGGCCAAAATGTTGACGTAAAGGGTTATGCCCAGGACCTTTTAAAACTGATGGGTATTGATCGGGAGGTCGACGCGAAAAATACCGGTGAACTGGGACTGAAATACATAAACAAAACAGGTGGGGTCATTTCCACTTTCCCCAAGGGGGCTGTAGGCGGCCTCACCACAGATTATGAGATCTTACGCGGCGATCTGGCCCGGATCATCTATGAAAAAACAGCGCTTGTTTGCGACTACCGCTTCGGGAAGTTTGTAAAGCATTTGTCGGATAATGCGGACGGTGTAAGCGTGACGTTTAATGACGACTTAACTGAAGAATTTGCGATGGTTATCTGTGCAGACGGTATTGGCTCTGCCACCCGTGACCTGGTTATGCCTGAATATATCCACTTTAATTACCTGGGTGCTTACATGTCTTTTTTCACGATCCCGAAAAGCCCTGAAGATGACCTTTGGGCAAAAGCATACCAGGTTAGGGGAGGCGCTCTGGTATTTCTCCGCCCCGGGCACGAAAACGAAACAACGGTGCTCGTTTCCTTCCGGAAAGAACGGGTGGATAGCATCCCACAAACTATCGCTGAACAAAAAACGAAACTGAAAGCCGTATTATCCGGAAAAGGCGGCATTGCCGACCGGATAGTTCAGCACCTTGATGACGTGAAGGATATGTATTTCGGCCCCATGAGCCAGGTGAAAGCCTCCCGGTGGTCTAAAGGAAATGTAGTGCTTTTGGGTGACGCTGCGCACGCACCGACACCGTTTACAGGTATGGGAACAGCGCTCTCGCTCATAGGCGCTTATATACTGGCGGGTGAACTCGGGCAAAACCATGAACCCGGAACCGCCTTCCAGGCATATGAACGGATTTTTAAACCCTTCGCCGAAATGACGCAACAGCAGATGTCGGCAAGAATGATGCGGTTTATTCACCCTACATCCATGTTCGGCATCAAGATCGCCCGTATGTTGACCAGGATACTGGCCAGCAGCGTTCTGCAAAAATTATTGCGTTCAGGAACAGCTAAAAACGGGGTAAATAAAGCGGATAAATTCACATTGCCGGTATATAGTAACTTTTAAGAGTTTCATATAATGATTATCCGCACATGCTGTTTACTATGGCAGTCGGCTTTATCGTTTGCCAAAACACAAACTCCGGGAATATAAAAAAGCAAGCGAGCCTAAATCATAAGATACAGCAGCGCTATAAAAAAGCAATTGCTTGCCGACATCGATACACAAGGGAATGTCAGGGTAAACTTGGGCGATTAAATTATAGCTTATATATATTGAGTACCAAAAAGGGCGATATTGTTTAGTAGTCGCCCTTTTTGCATTTAAAAATTGAAGCCTTCTTTGTTCCTTTTAATAATCGCTTCTTCAGTTCTCGGTATCAGTACGTCAAGGCCAAATTGAACCACGCCCGCCTGTACTTCTTCAATAAAGGGGCGAAAGCTATCGTTGTATTCTATGAATGCGCTTTCAAAATCACCATGGCATTTTTCAAAGGCATCTGCAAGCGCGGCGGCACCGTCTATCGCAAGTGACCCTCCTCTGCCTGCGGCTGGTGAAGCGCAGTAACCGGAGTCGCCAACTAATGCTACCCTGCCTTTTGTCCAGGAGGGCATTTTCATCTGGCAAAGTTTGTCAAAATAGAATGAATCGGATTGCTGTATTTCTATTAACAGTTCCGGCGTTCGCCAGCCTGAATTTTTAAACTGTTCAATTATCATGTTTCGCATCTGCTGTTCGTTCCGGTAGTCACAAGGAATTTCCTGCTCACAATAGTAAGCAAAGCAAATATCAGTCTTTCCATTATAGGCGTTTAGCATAATTGTTTTACCGGGTTCACTGTATAGTTGGGTAGTATTTTTCGGAATGAGCAATTTATTAACGATTGTTATAGAAAAGTAGGTTTGCAGAAAATGCGAGAACGCTGCTTCCTCACCAAACCAAAGTTTCCTGACAACTGAATGGATGCCATCGCAACCAAATACCAGGTCAAAAGATTGTGCCGTACTGTTTTTAAAAGTTACGTTGATCTGGTCTTCGTATTCTGTTAAGCTGGTGATGCTTTCACCAAAAATAAACACAGCATCATCTTTCACCAGTTCTTTCATCATCTCTAACAATATATCCCGCTCAATCTCGTATTCCGCGTTGCTACGCTCTTCGTGGTCTTTTTGCGTAAAGTCCAGTCTTTGGGTAACATCGTCAGCGTTTTTGAATTCCACAGTTTCCATGGTGAGTTTTTTAGCGACAATTTGCTCAAATAAGCCCATGCGTTTTACAATGCCTATCGTTTTTTCAAGGATATTGACAGGTGTACCGCCTTTTTTAAGATTTTTGGCAATCTCTACAATGGTTACCCGGTAGCCCAATTTAATCATCCAGTAGGCGGTTGAAAGACCTGCGAAGCTCGCGCCTGATATGAGTACTTTTTTATAATGTGTTGTTCCCATTTTGTTCTAATTATTACAGGGACAAAGGAACATGCATTTAATTCGGCTTTTTAGGCTGTAACAAGGAAATACTTGGATTAACCGAGGTTTTTATTGCGAAACTTTACAGGAGACATACCTGTAACTTTGGAGAAAAGACGGGAGAAGTAGGGGTAGTCGTCATAGCCTAATGCAGCTGCAATCTCTTTTAGGGATTGATCTGAATGATAAAGTAATCGTTTTGCTTCCAGAATAACGCGCTGCTGAATGTGGTAGGAAACGGGATGCCCGGTACTGTTCTTTACGCATTCATTAAGATAAGCGGTAGACAGATTTAGTTTTTCAGCATAATCGGCAGGGCGTTTCAGCTGAATAAAATGAGTTGATACGACTTCGCGAAAGGCTTTATTAATAGATTCAGGTCTGGAAAGTTTATCGGCAGGTGTTGAACTTTCCAAAGAAATAGCGATAACTAAACCAATTAGCATATTCATGTTATCATTTAGCAAAGGCTTAAAGAGATAATCTTTTTTACGCGCTGCGAATTTAATACAAAGTGAAGCGGTATCAGATAATAATGCAAATAGCTCGGGGTTCAAATGTATAGGTGTAGCCCGTGTAATATCATCAAGTAACTTAAGATATACCGGGTTTATGTTTTGGTTGTGTGTGGCCCAGGCGCATACGGTAACATTTTCGAAGGCAAGTATTCGGTGTACCTGATCCGGGTGCATATAAATGATGGAGGGAGATAGAATATTGTATACTTGAAAATCGATTTCCATGGTAACACTACCTTTTTCGAGCAGAAAAAAGGAGTGGCTATCGTGTCGCTCGGGTTGTTCCCATTCGCCGAGTGGAGGCAGGTAATCAAAAGCAATCCTTTCGATACTGATTCCCACGCTATGATCATCACCAAATTTATTGACAGGGATTGAGCTGACTTTTTTGCGCATCGGTTATTCTTTAAACAAAGATAGCTTTTCAGATGATGCTTCCGGGATGTAGATTAATAGTGTGTTTTATAAATAAAACAGGGTAGGAACAAGGGTATGCTCGTTAACTTCGGCTTTGCTGCCCAATTATATTTTCCCCCGGTTGAGGCTTTGTGTTTATTGGTTCGGGATTGTGATATATAGGAAAAACTGGTTCACCTGATAAATAAGACGCTTGTTTTTATGTAAATTACTTGTTACAATTGGATACTAATCTGATTGATCCGGGCGTTCGTAGTGGAGAATTTATTTGGGAATTTATGATCAAACTAAACACAGTAGGCATATTATTTGGCCTGCTTTTACTATTTGCTTGCAAAAAAGATAACGTTGATGCTGATAAAACTGATCCGGTGGACAGCACGCCTCTTCCCGGTGGAAATACGACCTGGTGGAGGCCTGTAGCGGGCATTAGTTTTGATTGGGTATTGGATGATATCACCCCATCAAACACTTTTAGCAGTGATGTAGTGGACGTAGATGCCTTTACAACCACAGCCGAAACAGTAGCAGCCTTGCATGCCAAGGGGAAAAAGGTGATCGCTTATCTATCGGTTGGTACGTTTGAAAGCGACAGAAACGATGGTGCGTTGCTGCCCAAAGAAGTTATCGGCAAAAAGTATGATGAATGGCCGAAAGAAAAATGGCTGGATATCCGGCAGGTTGACAAACTTAAACCATGGCTAAACTCCCGGTTCAGGATGATCATTAAAAAAGGGTTTGATGGCATTGAGCCGGATAATCTTGATTCGTACGATAATGAAACCGGATTTAGTATAGGTGTCGCTGACACAAAAATATATATAGACTATCTCATCAAGCTGGCACATGATAATGGTTTATCCATCGGGCAAAAAAACGTAAACGACCTTGCCAGTGAATATGCTGATAAATTTGATTGGGCATTAACTGAAGATGCTTTTCAGCAAGGCTGGCAAAATGAAATGACGGCCTATATCAAACTTAATAAACCCGTTTTCGCAACAGAATATACCGATGTAACTACACAAAAAACTTTTCAGGATGAATATTGCCCGAAAGCTACGCAATTAGGATTTACAGCCATACTCAAGAAAAGAGATCTGGATAAATGGCTGTATAAATGTCAATAAACCGGTTGTTGTAATCTCTTTATGTACGGTTTCAAACAGTTAACTGCATAAGGAAACATTTATTTACAAAGTTTACATTTTTATTTACAATACTGGTTCCTCGGCTTGAGCGATATCAAAGTAATTTCGCTGAATAAACTTTGAGGTGCTATGAAAAATAAAAAAACTGTCTTATACGGGTTGATGATTATTATGCATGTTTTTTGCATTTCCGGCTATGGGCAAGTTAAAACCGACCTGCCAAAAGACAATATCGAGCCCGAAACAAAAAGCGTAAATATTTCCACCGGGCCTAACCGTATTACACGCAATATTATACAAGATAAAAAAGGCAATATTTGGATTGCTGCATTTGATGGTGTTTTTCAGTATAATGGAAAAGATTTTACCAATATTACCGGTAAAGTTAGTTCTGCGCGGTTCTTTTCTGTTTTAGAAGATAGAAAAGGCAACTTGTGGTTCGGCTCTATTGGTTCGGGTGTTTATTATTATGATGGCAAATCCTTTAAAAATTTCACAATTAAGGATGGACTTCTTAATAATGATGTTGGTAGTATTTATGAAGATAAAAAGGGCAACATCTGGTTCGGAGTTTTTGGAGGTACAAGCCGGTACGATGGGAAATCTTTTCACAATTATATTATCAATGGAGATGCGATGAATGAAGACCGCACAGGGACAACTTTTTCGGATAGGCCTCCTTATGAGGTTAATGCAATTATTGAAGACAAAACAGGCAAATTTTGGTTCGCTACAAGAGGCAATACCTTTGTGTATGATGGAAAAAAATTTACCGTTTTTACCCATGATCACAAGCCCTTTAAGAATGTTCGTTCGGTAATGGAAGATACGGAAGGCAATATTTGGCTGGGCGGCAATGATGGTCTTTGGCGTTACAACGGCAGTATTTTTACCAATTTCAAACAGAAGTTTGTTGGTTACATTTACGAGGATAAAAAAGGAAATATCTGGACCAGTTCAGAAAAAGATACTAACGAACCTTGGGCACTTCCACGGTATAACGGAAAATCCTTGCCATGGGCTACTTCAGAAATGGATAACAGCCGGGCTTGGGCGCTTTCCCGGTACGATGGAAAATCCTTATCTAATAAGAAGCCAACGGTAACCCAAATAATAAATAAACCAATGGTTTTTGGAATTTTAGAAGATGATAAAGGAAATATTTGGTTTGGCGCATTCGATGGGGTGCATCGTTATGATGGATATACCATTACCAGCTTTAACAGTAAAGAGAGTCAGAAATAAGTAATGGAGAAATAGTTTCATCAATAAGCCGAAAAGCCAAACGGAAAGAGTGCATAATAGAGAAACAGTATGGTTGAATAGATCAGGTTAAAAAGTCAATTTGCGTCTTAGATAGGTCGCTTTAAAATGCATCATCTTATTTCAACAAACGGTTAGGGTTATCACTTTTATCTTCACCTGTGTGCTTTGCTGTGTTTACTATAGTTTTTATGCCGATAACGAGCTGAGAACAAATAATGATCATTTACACACCGAAGATACAGGCGACCGGCCATGTTGTCATTAGCTGTTTTATCCTAACACATATCACAAAACAATGGGGATTTGTTTTGTGATATGTGGATTATTAGTGTTGATGAAAAATGCTACGTGCCGACAAAATTACGCTAAACTTAATGAGGCAATCCCGTAGCGCATCTTTCGATTTATTATTTCGGTACCACCGGAAATTGCGAGATCCGGAGCTGCGTACAGCCGTAAGGCACCAGGACAATATCCTCGGTCGATCCTGTTTCCAACTGATAGGTAACGCTGTAGGGGATAGGCCCTGTCATACCGTTGTATAACTGCCACGATGGAATGCGCTTGCCACTGGTTTTTATCAATATAGGTGCATTTTTGAGGCTCCAGGGATAAGTGGATTGCTGACCGGTTTCCTCAACCTTATAGTTATCGGCTAACTTGTTGTCAGCAGTTCTGATCAACGCATAGTTCCAGGGTGAGATGGGCAGTATCTCGGTATAGGCATTTCCATAATCAATAGAGTCTTTGGTGTTTTTAATTTGTTTCGATGTCCCTTCTATCTTAAGTGCATAGGTGATTGGCCCTCTTTCTACAGAGACGGAGTTTTCTTTCCAGGTGTTGGTGAAAATATGCATAGGCAAGTTGAGTTCTACCACATCGCCGTTTTTCCATTCACGGGAAATTGTGACGAGCTGATTGCCTTCTGCTTCCTTGTACACCTGTCCATTTATTTTAACGGAACCCTTCTTGCACCAGGCAGGTATGCGCAGTTGAAAAGGAAAGTTCACTGATTTTGTTTTTTTATCCAAAGTTAGGGTGAACCTGATCCCTTCGTCAAAAGGATAATTGGTTTCTTCTTTAAAAAAGATCTCCGTGCCGTTTGCCACCTTTGCTTTAACTTCGCTCGGCGAATAAATTAATGCAGCGATGCCTTTGTCGGCAGTTGCATACCACAGGTTCTGCGTGAATTTTGGCCAACCCTGGTGCATGTTAGAAGTGCAGCACGGATATCCGGTCAACAGGCCATAACAAACGTCGGTGCCGGCATGATTAACATCAAAATTGTGTGTTTGCCTGGTGAGCATAACCTGGTTGGCCTGCTGAAAATACTGGCGGTCGGTAAGGTTATCCGCTACCTGCGCAGGCAGGGCATTGAAAGCTATCTTCTCAAGTCTGTCGGCATAATTTACATCGCCGGTTATTGTTAAAGTGCTCTCCAGCGTAAACATCATCTCCACAGCAGTGCAAAGTTCTGAGCCTTGAGTAGGGTCATTACCGTGAAGCGCCTCATCACCTCCAAACAGGCCATGTGCCATTTCGTCAAACTTACGCAGGTCAGCATAACCCCTCGTTGTTGCCGCGAGATATTTTTGTTCCGGATGCTGCTGGTAATAAATGATGGGCTCCTTCATGCCCTGCGCCAGGTTTACACCGTGTATACTGCCTGCCTGCGACAGTAAAGGGGTGTTTAAGAAGGCATCGGTAAAGTCATAACTTTGCTGATGAAGCAGATCGGCCAGGTCCAGCAGGGATTTGTTGCCGGTAATATTATACAGCCAGTAAACAACCATCAGGTTATCACCTGCGCGGTATCTTGCCCAAAACGACCAGTGGTCTAAAGGTTTCGCGGGAAGTTCTTTCAGTTGATATTTGAAATAATTGGTCATTAGCTTAATTATCCGCTGATCTCCGGTGGCCGAATAATATTGTTTCAGTATTTTAAGCATCACCATTTTCGGCCACCAGTCCCGGCTGTTGTCCCGCTGTAAGCCCGGCTCAGGGCCATAGTCCTTTGAAGGGCCGAAATACCCGTCCGGCTGCTGACTTTTAATGGCGTATTCAATCCAGGGCTGAACTTTGGCAATCAGTTCCTTATCGTTCAGAATATAGGCCAAAGGTAATAAGCCGTCTATCCAATAAGGGCCGCGTTCCCATTGATCGCCGTCTCCGCCAAGCCATCCGTTACGTTTGTTCATCACCAGGGGGTATAATTTATCAAGGTTACCGGTAGCGCCGTTTTTTTGCCGTACAAGCATCTCTTTGAGCCAGCCCTGGGGTTTGATCGCACCGAGAGGCAGTTCAATAAAAGGATTTTGCCGCAAGGGAGCCCTGCTGCCGGTGTAATTTTCGGTAAGCGGCTTTTTTTCCTGGCAAACCGCATGAAGCGAAATGACCAAAAGAGCCGTTAAAAGTTTATAGCTATTTTTCATATTGTGCATTTAAAGTTTCTGTTGTATTTTAATTGTTTCCGTTAAGCTCTTTTTTATCGATAATGATATTTTCTATAGCCAGAATATCCATTTCTGTTCCTAAGAAGCAGTTCAGGGCATCTTCGGGTGTGCAGACGATGGGCTCATCTTTTACATTAAAAGACGTGTTTACAATAACGGGACATCCTGTAAGGTTAAAGAATGTGCTGATCAAATGGTGGAAGACCGGATGTTCGGCATCGCTTACCGTTTGAATCCGCGCCGAGAAATCCACATGCGTTATTGCGGGCAGTACCGATCTTTTCCGCGCCAGCATGGCAAATCCTCTTTCCTCCGTAGCTGACTGGTGAATGAGCCGGTGTTGATGTTTGACAGGGGCGACGAGCAGCATATAAGGACTCTTTTGTGCCAGTTGGAAAAAAGTATCAGCACGTTCCTCCAGCACGGCAGGGGCAAAAGGGCGAAACGATTCCCTGAACTTGATCTTCTGATTAATTATGGCCTGCATATGTTCATTCCGGCTATCTGCAATGATGCTTCTTGCTCCAAGGGCACGCGGGCCAAATTCCATCCGGCCGCTGAACCAGCCAATCACTTTACCCTGATCTATCAATGCGGCAACTTTTTTGAAATATGCCTCATCACTGTATACCCTGAACCTGATCTTTCTTTCAGTAAGCAGGGCGGATACAGAGGCTGTTGAAAATACCGGGCCGAGGAGGGCATTCTGCATCTTATCACGTTCGGATACCCGGCGGTCACGTTTCAGGTGCTGATAGTAGATAAAGTATGCAGCACCCAGTGCCCCGCCTGCATCCCCGGCTGCCGGCTGGATCCATAAACTGTTAAAAGGGAATTCCTCCAGCAGTTTTCCATTGGCAACACAATTAAGTGCCACACCGCCAGCCAGGCATAGCTTGTCGGCCTGGTATTTCTGTTTGATATGCCGTACCATCTTCAGCATGATCATTTCGGTTACTTTCTGAATGGAACTGGCCACATCCATATGGAACCGGGTTATTTCTTCGTCCTTTTTCCGTGCTTTATGGCCGAAGAGCTTTTCAAAGCGTGTGCCGGTCATGGTTAAGCCGCTCATATAGTTAAAATAGCTCATTTCCAACCGGAATGAGCCGTCATGCTTCAGATCGATCAGGTGATCATAGATCAGTTGTTCGTACTGTGGTTCGCCATAAGGGGCCAGCCCCATTACCTTATATTCATCACTGTTTACCTTAAAACCCAGGTAGTAGGTAAAAGCGGCATAAAGCAATCCGACCGAATGCGGAAATTTGATTTCCTTGATCAGATCTAGGCTATTGCCGTCGCCGCGCCAAACTGATGTTGTTGTCCATTCGCCCACGCCGTCTACGGTCAGGATAATGGCTTTCTGATAAGGGGAAGGGAAGAATGCCGATGCCGCATGTGCCTGGTGATGTTCGGTAAATAACAGGTTGCCGCCATTGTATTCCCAGTCAGGTGCTATACTTTTCAATGCGGTGATGATCTGCTTTTTCATGAAGATCTTATTCCTGATCCATAAGGGAATAGCTTTCAGGTAAGAAAGCAGCCCGCGTGGTACAGTGGCCAGGTAAGTTTCTACCAGGCGTTCAAACTTCAGGAACGGCTTTTCATAAAATACAACATAATGCACCTGTGTTAGTTGTATTCCAGCTTCAGCCAGGCAGTAGGCGATTGCCCTTACCGGAAAAGCTTCATCGTTCTTTATACGGGAAAAGCGTTCTTCCTGCACAGCCGCTATGATCACGTCATCCCTGAGCAGACAAGCCGCACTGTCATGAAAATAAGCAGAGATCCCGAGGATATACATTTCAGAACAAGGTGTATAAAAAGGGTCCTAATACGCTTGACTGCGCCACTACCACCAGCAGGCCGATGACCAGCAGCAGTATGAAAAGCGGCCATAACCAGTATTTGCGCCTGTATCTTAAAAAGGAAAAAAACTCTGCTATCACCTCCATATTCTTAAAATTGATGTGTTAATGATGATGGTTCACGCTTTACCGCCGGTTGCCAGTAAGATGGTTGATCACCCGGCTTCATGATTGCCAGTGCATCCCGCCGGATCAGTTTGAACAGCAGTCCCAATGGGATAAAAATGAGGATGTAAATAAGTATTAGCCAGATCATCGTATTCACTGTCCCCAGGCCGTGAGCCAGCTTTTCCCAGCAGATTCGTGGATAAACAAGCCACCGCGGCCTCACCAATGCGGGCAGTAGTAAGCAGAGCCCGCAGCCGATCAGGTAATAATTCAAACTGCCGGTTCTCATCAGCTTATACAGGCAGAGACTGAGGATAAAACCGCCCAGCAACAGGCCAAACCGGCGTTCTTTTTTATAGGTTGAATTACTCATGATAGGTTATTTCTGTTATCCGTTAATTTGCCTGGAGAGCAGCATAGGTGTCGTTCAATTGTTTGCTAAGTATTCGATCGGCCGGTGCGGCTTTGCCTGCCTGTTCCAGTTGTATCAGTCGCCTAACAACTTCCCGGGCTTTGACCAGTGCCGGATTGTCCGGGGTTATCGTGAGCGCGTAATTGATGTAGCGGTCTGCTTTTTCCGGATGCCTGCTTTTGATCTCAAGGGCAAACAGTGCCCTGGCCAGATCCATCGAAGGTTCCAGCACAAATGCGCGGTTAAAATAGTTGATCGCTTTTTTCAGATTTGATTGCTGCGCAGAGAGTTTGCCCGCGGCCGCGTAAAATGCTGCATCCTGCGGATACTCCAGTACCACCGCTTCGGCAACTTTTAATGCGGCCTTCTGATCCCTGGTTTGTTCATAATAGTTCATCAGCCTGTCCATGGCATCATTCCATGGTAAATGTTGTTTGATCATGGCCATGGCTATTTCACCTTCCAAGGTGTTAGGTACGGGTTGTTTGATGGCAGTTTCATGAAAAGGCCATGCTCGTTTCAGTTCCGCCACGCTATACGCCCCGAACAGGGAATCCGTCGCTGTTAAAGGCATTTCGTCCTGCAGCTGATGAAGCGACATGTCGAATTGCGGGCCTACCGGTAGAATATGGCGGGTTTTCAGGGCGGAGAAAAAGGCTTCGCTCATGAGGGCGTACCCCTGTAAATTGGGATGCACATGCTCCAAAATAGTTTCATTTCCTAAAATATGCCCGTGGGAATGATTCTCGAAAACCTTACGTGTATCCACAAGGTATATCCCGGCATATCGTAACGCTGCATCACGGATGATCTGATTCATTTGTTCCGGTGCCCGAAACCGCAACAGATCATGAGCCGCTGCATTGATGAACAAACGTTTGGCCACAATGGTATCCGAGATAAGGTAAGCCGCTGTGCCTTTGTCATAATAGCTTTTTGCTGATGCGTCGGCTTCTCTTGCATCACTGCTCAGTGGCGACAGGTCTTTTTCATTGCTGACCAGGTTGCTGATGAACACCGGGATCTTCCTGGCTGAAAACAGGCGGCACATTTCATTAATGTTCATTTTGAACTGCGATACGCCATTTTTGAATTTTTCCGATCCGTAATGGATATGCTGATCGGCCGCCATACGTTCCATAAGCGTTTGGCTGATGTCTGTTTTGCCCTTGCCGCTCAAGCCGCGCATGGTGTTGAAGATCAACTGAACAACACGGTAATGCTTCAGCGCGATAAGAGTACGGATGAACGGGGCTGAATTGCCCAAATTACTGGTTGAACCCACGCCGAGTGCACCGTAATACTCATTATGACCGCTATATACAAGGATGCCGTCGGGTTCATAATCAGGTAATTCTTTTGCCATGTCAAGCACGGTATAAGAATTGACAGCCGTCAGCGAAAGGTTGATGATCTCGAAATTCCAATCGGGATACATTTGTGTAAGCCGGTAAGTTAACCAGCGGTGAAATGACCCGTTGTGCATGTACGGATAACCGATGGTTGTTGATTCTCCCAGTACAAACAGCCGTATAGTATGCGGCGCTTTCCGGACCTTAAAAGATTCGGCATTGCCTGTCGTGGCGTTGACCCCGTCTGTAAAATACCGTTCAGATACATACCTGTTCATGACCAGGCTGCCGGGATGTTCTTCATCCGGGATAAAAAGGCTAAGATCATGGCCATAGCCGGTGATCCTCAAAATAAGTTCCAGCAGTAGGATGAACAAAAACGGCAATGCGAAGGCAATCAGCTTAAATGCTGATTGCTTTCTTTTGTCGGTTACCTGTTTTGATTGCTTTGCCATATCCGGGAGCTTGTGGCTGATCTGTTGTTAGTTGTCGTCTTTACTGGCCTTCAGGCTAACAGCGCTTACTTTGGCCGGCAGCCAAACATCCATTTGCGAATGCCCCCTGTTAGCCCAGCTGTAGTAGGGGATGGCAGTTATTTCTCCCTGCTCTGTTTTCACACTTTTACCATCTTCTGAAGGTTTGATAACTGGTACGTTCGCTTTGATGGTTACAATGCCGTTCAACAGATCTTTGTTGAAAGAGGTACTGAAAGCCACATTGTCTGGAATGATAAAGCTTTGTTTGGTACCGGCATCATTCAATTGTTCCACACAGTAAATCAGCGGCCCTCTTTGCAAGGCTACCTTGTTCCTGTTTGCCCTGATGCTGTCTGTTGCAGCAACCATTCTTACAGGCATTGGCAGGTTAAGTGTGAGTACATCGCCCTTTTTCCAGTTACTGCTGATCACCGCATACCCGTTGTCGAGCGTGTATTTCACGGGTTTACCGTTAAGGCTCAGGTTTACGGTGCTGTCACTTTTGTCGGTAAAACGGTAGGTTGTTCCTGATGCCGGGTTGTTGTTTGCCCATCCCGGGATGCGCACATGAAGCGGGAATTTTCCTGCTGAAGATGAACCGATTGTGAGTTTGATCTGTCCGTTCCAGGGATAGCCGGTTTCCTGCTTTAACTCAACCTTTCCGTTTTTTAAAGGGATGGTAGTGCTGCTGCCTACAAACAGGTTAACCCATATATCATTAGCTGATGAGGCATAGATATAGTCACCCAATGATTCTACCAACCTGGCAATATTTGAAGGGCAGCATGCCGTGCCGAACCACTCGCTGCGTTGGTAATTGTTGGCGGATGCCAGCGGATTACCGTAGAAAAAGCGGTCTCCGCTCAATGAAAGGCCATCCAGCGCGCCGTTGTACAGGCTTTTTTCCAGTATGTCCACATATTTGGCATTCCCGGTAAGCAGGTTCATGCGTTCATTCCAAATGACCATACCTACTGATGCACAGGTTTCGCAGTATGCAGAGCTGTTCGGCAGATCAAAATCGGTGGTGAAGCCTTCATTGCTGCCTGATGAGCCGATACCACCGGTGATATACATGTTCCTGAAAACTACATCTTCCCACACGTGGTTCATAGATGTTAAATATCCCGGATCATTCTTGGCAGCGCCTACATCGGCCGCTCCGGTGTACAGGTACATGGCTCTTACTGCATGACCTTCTATCTGTTTCTGATCTTTAACCGGCACATCATCCTGGCAGTACTTTTCGCCCATGTCGCTGTTGGTCCATATGGCTCCTTTGCCGTATCCATGCCCGCGCTGCTGCAGGTACCAGTCGGCCAAATCAAGGTATTTGCTTTTTCCGGTAGCCTTGTACAGTTTCACCAAAGCCAGCTCTATTTCTTCATGACCTGATACCCAATGCAAATCCTTTTGTTTAAAAGTGGCATCGATATTATCGGCCACACGCATAGCAACATCAAGCAATTTGCGTTTGCCCGTGGTATTATAATAAGCTACCGCGGCTTCAATCAGATGACCGGCATTATAATCCTCATGTTTCTCCATATCGGTCCATCTTTTATCAATACCGCTGAGCGTATAATAGGTATTGAGGTAACCATCCGGCAACTGCGCTGCCGCTATCTTATCTATCCATTCATCGGCTTTTGCTTCAAGTTTTGGATCGGGATGATTCTTCAGTGAATAAGCGATCGCCTCGAGGGCCTTGTAAACATCCGAGTCATCGTAATAGATCCCCTCGTGTTTCTCGCCCTGTTTGCGCGCTACTTTTTCAAAATTACGGATCCGTGGTGTGATCACTTCCGTTTGATTGATACAAACCGGGATGGTTACAGTGGTTACCGTATTAATACGCGGTGACCAAAAAGCATCATTAATTTGTACCTGAGAGAAATTTACAGGTGTCATCTTAACCAAACCCTGCTGTGCCCGGGCGCTTACCGTTAGCAATACAGCTGCTGTAAATGCGGAAAATGCGGTGATCTTTGCTTTCATATGTTCATTTTAAGCAAAGCAGCGTGAAGTTCACGCTGCTTTGTGATTTTGTTATTAGTAACCGGGGTTTTGTTTAAGATTTGGGTTTGAGTTCAATGCAGGCTCCGGCAACGGAAAAATGATCTTCGTATCGCCCTGCGGTTTGTGTGAAAGCCAGCTTTTTTTGGTATAAACCCCAAACCGGATATCATCCCTGCGCCTGAAGCCCTCCCAGGCAAATTCATAACCCAGTTCATCCAAAAGTTTGCCGTATTGTACAACTGCCTGATCTCCTGCATCTGTTATTTTATAATTGTCTACGTAACCGTATTTGTAAACGGAGTTTTTGGCAAGATCGGCAGCTGTAACTGTCGCCTCTGCCGGAGCTTTTTTGAAAGCGCGGTTGCGTACGCTGGTTACGAGCGCTGCTGCCTGCACGGCATCGCCGGTTCGCAGCAAGCATTCGGCCTTCATCAATAATACCTGCCCGTACCGGAAAAACGGAAAGTCGTTGCTCAGGTTATTCATCGCGCCCAACTGAACCTCAAACTTGTTCATGCGGTAGCCTTCGGATTCACCGGTGAATAGACCGTTTGGCAGGTCTTTTGTGAAATTGAGGGGCTTGCCTGCCTGATCATAAGACCCCAGCAGGGGAGATCCATTCACAGCAAATTGTGGCCCCATTAACCAGGTATCTGTAAGGCGTTCGTCATTCGCGCTGTAGGTATCAATGAACTGCGAAACTCCCATAGCTGAACCTGAACCCCAGGGCGTGGCCTGCATATTCTTTTTGCCTTTAAGGGCACCATGCCATGAGAACATTTCTGTAAAAAATCCTTGGGCAAGTGTTTGATCGAATGGTATGGCAAAGATGATCTCCGGCGAATTTTCATTCTGCGTTTTGAAGATATCCGAATAGTTATTTTCAAGCGAGTACTTACCGATGATGTCATTACACTGCGCCAGGCATTCAGCCCATTTGGTTTCACCGCTATAGATGCCGGCATTCAGGTAAACATTGGCAAGTAAAGCTTTCGCCGCCCATTTATTGAACCTGCCGTACATCGCTTTATCCTGGCTTTCGCTCAGTTTAGGCAGCGCGGCATTAATCTCAGTCACCACGAAATTATAGATATCCTTACGGGAAGACATTGTAGGTAAAGTTTTATCTGTAGTGGTCACCAGCGGCGCGTTTCCAAAGTTGTCACAAACCAACCAGTAATAGAAAGCGCGTGCTACCTGAACTTCGGCCATAAACGATTCTTTGCTGACGCCGGTGGGCGGTTTGATCACATCCGTTTGGATCTGTGCGATGATGCGGTTCGCATTGATAATGCCTGAATAAAATGTATTGAACATATTACTCACCTGGGGGTCAAGCGAATTGTAGGTATGCAGGTGCATGTGTTTATAGATACCGCCGTCATCCCAGCCTGATGCGTTTGCCGGCATCACCAGTTCATCGCTGGTGGTTTCCTGCAGCATATAGTAATTGGTATGGCTAAACAGGTTTCGCATGTTGGCATATACAATGCCGATAGCGGCATTGGGGTTGTCATATTTGTAGGTTGATGAGGTAACGTCAGAAAAAACAGTTTCATCAAGGTTGTTTTTACAGGCCGTGAATACCGTTGAAGACAGTAATATTGCAACCACGGTGTTTTTGATAGTTTTCATAAAATGTCTTAATTAAAAGGTGAAAAATGCGCCCAGGGTATAGGTTGATGTTGCCGGGTAACGGTTCTTGTCATCCACACCCGGTGCCAGTACGTTTGAACTATTGTCAGACGTGAGAATGGAAACTTCCGGATCTATTCCTTTATAGCTGGTAAATGTTTTTAAATTGGATGCGGAAGCATATAACCGTATCCCCTTTATCACTTTTAGTTTCACCGGCAGGTTATACCCCAGCGTTACATTATCTATTTTCCAGAAATTGCCGTTTTCGATGTAATAGCTCACATATTGCAGCGACTGATCGTCGGCCAGAGGCACCTTGTCATAGATTTTATCGTACGATCCTTTTAATAAATTTCCGCGGGTAAGCATTACCGGAGCGCTGTAGAACAACTGTGCCGAATTATAGATCTGGAAACCAAAGGCTCCGCGCATGGTGATGTTCAGGTCGAAATTCTTGTAACTGAAAGCGTTATTCCAGCTCAGGTAATGTTTAGGCAGCCCGTTACCCAGTATCGTTTTATCGCTGGCTTGCTGATTGGCTATAGGTTTCGGTTTGCCGTCGGCTCCCTGGATGATCCAATGGCCTGTCTCGTCAATGTCTAAGCTTTTGAACCCGTAAAAATTACCCAACGGCTGCCCAATCTGCACACGGCCTGTTTGCTGCTGAATTGGTTCTCCGGTGTAACCTACATCAAAGAACCCGCTCGCCAGCTGAAAATTCTTGTCTGATAGCGAAAGTAGCTTGTTCTTGTTTGTAGAGTAGTTTACAGAGGTAGTCCACTGAAAATTGGTTGTAGTAACCGGTATGGCATTAACCTGCACTTCCAGTCCCTCATTTCGCATAGAGGCGGCATTAGCTATGATATTGCTGTACAGATAGGGCGGCGAAGCCACCGGGTAGTTGAACAGCAGGTCGGTGGTCTTTCTTCTGTAGGCATCGATAGTTCCGCTTAACCTGTTGTTAAAGAAGCCGAAATCGAGACCGATATTGATCTCCGCTTTCTTCTCCCAACGCAGATCAGGGTTGGCATTGCTCGACGGATTAACCACCTGGATGAACTGGCCGTTAAAGTAATTGTAGGTGTTAAAGTTCAGTCTGTCGAGTGACTGATAGGGCAGCGCCGGCTCTGTTCCGGTGATACCGTAACCAGCCCGCAGTTTCAGGTTGCTGATGGTTTTATTGTCCTTCAGGAAAGATTCTTTCATCACATTCCATCCGGCGGAAACGGCCGGGAAATTTCCGTATTTTTTATTGGCGCCGAACTTTGAAGAGCCTTCACGGCGAATACTGGCACTTAACAGGTACCTGTCCTTAAAGGTGTAATTCACCCTCGAAAAGTAGCTCAGCAGCCTGTTTTGAAACTGGTTTGAACCAAGAGTTGCCTGGCCCCTCGACAAAGCAAGCCCCGCACCGATGTTGTTATAGGTGAACTCGTCTGTCGGAAAGTCGAAATTCGACATGTTTGAACTTAATGAGTTGAACTGACGCCAGCTGTAGCCACCCAGCACATTCAGCTGGTGATCGCCCAGTACTTTATTGTAGGTTGCCGTAACTTCAAGCAAGTCCTCCTGTGTACGGGTGTTGCCTACATAGGCATATCCGTTTTTACCGTCGTGGATGGTAGAGTATTGTTTTTTGGTTTCGTAATAACCAATGTTACTGGTGTTCAAATCTCTCGAACCCAATGCCTTGATGCTCAGTCCTTCGAAAGGCAGGTAGGTAATTGTTCCTATAGTCCGGAAGTTGTTGTTTTTGGTTTGGCCTATCGAGTTCTCCAGCAATGATACCGGGTTCTGATAATCTGTTTTATCAGGATGCTCGACAAATGTACCGTCGTCATTCTTTACACGGTCGGTAGGGTTATAGGTTAAGGCATTCCTATACACATTGGGGTTATAACCGCCTCCCGTACTTCCGGCGTAAAACCGCTGCTGAAAGCCGCTCAGGTTGGCATTCAGTTTCAGTTTGCCGTCAAACATCGTGTGATTGACCTCGATACGCGGGTATAGGATGTTATTGTTCGATTGCTTGATGATACCCTCGAGGTTCCTGTAGTTCAAGTTAACCACATAGTTGGTGTTTTGCGTGGCACCTTTAAAGCTTAAATTATATACTTGCGAGAACGGCGTTTGGGTTACCTGGTCCAGCCAGTTGGTATTATAGCCGTAATCTGTAGCTCCCGGTTTTTTTTGTGCAACCAGCTGCCGGTATTCGTCGGCATTCATAAAGTTCAGCTTTTTGGTGATGCGCTGGGTTGTAAAATAAGTGTTAAGTTCTATTGCGGGCGGGGTATTGGCTTTTACCTTTTTTGTGGTGATGAGGATAACGCCGTTGGTGCCCCTGGTACCGTATATAGCGGCTGCAGAACCATCTTTTAGTACATCGATCGACTCAATATCTTCCGGGGCAACGGTGGTAAGGGTTCCGGGTACGCCATCAATCAGTACCAGCGGTGCCGTGCCGGATGAAAGGGTGGTGATTCCGCGAAGGTTGATTTGGGAAGTAGCAGTAGGATTTCCGTCTGTGGTTACGATCGCCAAACCTGCAACTTTTCCGCGAATAAGCTGCCCGGCATCGGTGGCAGATCCTTTAACAAAGTTCTCCGATTTAACGCTGGCAACAGCACTGGTGATATCGCCGCGGCGCTGCGTACCGTAACCCACCACAACCACTTCACTAAGGTTGCGGGGTTCATCTCTCAATTGTACATCAATAACGGTTTTATCACCGGTTAGTACAACCTCAGTGGTAAAAAAGCCGAGGAAACTAAAAACAAGGGTGCCGCTGTTATCAGGGATTTTTAGCTGGTAGCTGCCGTCAGTGTTACTGGTAGTACCCAGCCGGGTTCCTTTAAGTATAATACTTACACCCGGCAGGGGCAGGTTCTTGGAATCGGTTATTTTGCCGGTGATCGTTACCGGGATGTTCTCCTGCACCTTCAGCTGTATCGGGTCTTTAACACCTTTAATAGCAATAGTTTGCTGTATGATAGTATAACTCACCGGCAAACCATTAAGACACTGATCCAGCACCTGGCCTACCGTTGCATCCTCGGCTTCAACAGATACCAGGGTTGTTTTCAGCAGATCCAGCTTACTGTTATAAATAAAATGATAGTTACTTTGTTTCCTGATCAGTTGCAGGATCTTTTCTACCGATACATTTTTTTTGTGGATCGTGATGTTTTGTGCAAGGGTCCGGGCATGTACCTGTATAAGTGCAACAAACATGATAATTGCAATAAGTTTCATAACCAGCAATAGTTTGGACATACCCGGCCATATAGCCCCGGGCTTTAATTTAAATTTCATACTTTCGTAAAGTTTGGGTTAAACGCTTAAGTTCAATTCTTCAATTCTGATGATTTGGAGCCCAGGCTATAGCCGGTATGTGGAGCAAACACTTACCGGTTTTTTTATGCCTTGCAACTGATGGTAAGCTGCATTTATGTTATAAAAAAACTCCGGATCTTTTACGAGGGTTGGTGTATTTCTTTTTTCATATACGGGTTTTTAGGTGAATAATTGGGTTAATCGGTTTATACAGATAGCAAACGTCAGCCTTCTCATGTGCTGTCGCCTGTTTAGTTCAGTACTTTTATCGTTTTTCCGTTGATGCTGAATTTTGCACCCTCAAACTGCAATAGGTTGATCAGGCCGGAAAGGTTCACATTTCTGGACATGCTGCCTGTTATCCTGATATCAGAGGCCTGGTCGCTGTAGGTCACATCCAGGTCATACCATCGTGCGGCACTTTGCATCACTTCCCTGATAGATGAGTCCTTAAATTCGAAAAGGCCGTTTTTCCAGGCGATAGCCTCGTCAGTATCCACTTCGCTTACGCTTATCCCGGCCTGCTGTGCAGTAGCGTCCAGCCGTGATTGCTGGCCCGGTTTAAGTTTAACCGTACGGTTGCCGGAAAGTATTTTTACGCTGCCTTCCAAAAGTGTTGTTTTTATTATCGGTTCATCCGGATAGCTGTGAACATTGAAATGGGTACCCAAAACTTCAATGGTTTGACCGTTGCTAATCACCCGGAATGGCTTCAGCGCGTTATGGGCCACTTCAAAATAAGCCTCGCCGGTAAGTGTTACCATTCGGTCGTTGCCGGTAAATGCGGTAGGATAGGTGATGGACGATGCAGCGTTTAAGAATACTTTTGTTCCGTCGGCCAGGGTAATATTGTATTGACCACCACGGGGAGTGGTAAGAGTATTGTAACTTAATCTCCCTGTATTTACGTCAGCATCCTTGTAAGCGATCTGACCGTCAGCCTTTTTATCGATCTGTACGTCATTGTCCGTGGCCAACCGCCCGTTCTTCGCGCCTGTTAGCTGAATCTTTTGCCCGCTTGCCAGTGTAAGTACCGCCTTGTTTCCGCCCGGCGATACATCATGAGCTTTGGCCGGCTGATGAGGTATGGCGGCTGTAAGTACCGGTTGTTTCTTTTGATAAATAAAGATACCAGCTCCCAAAACAAAAACTATAGAAGCCGCAGCCGCAATCCTTGACCAAAGCCCAACAGTGCTTTTCTTCATAGGGAGGTTTGCCCTGATCATCGTTTTTTCAAAAAGCTCGGTTTGCAAATGTTCAAAGTTATCAGCATCTGAAAGCACCTGCTTTTCGCTGAGCGAGGCATACCAGTTCTCCACCATGTGCCGCTCCCCGGGCGTGGCTGTTCCGTTTAAATATTTTTCAATAAGTTGATCTGCTTCCTGCTGGGTCATGAAATTGGTCTTATTACCTGGTCGGTATATGAATAAGACACATGGAAATAGTGCCGGGGGTATCGGGCGTGAAAATAAATTTAAATGACAGGCCGCGGGTTGAAAACAGGCCTAACGTAACAGTGCAAGCAGCAGCACAGCGGCCCCGCCTGATTCCTTTAAGTTATAGCGGATCACCTTAAGCGATTTGTGAATTTGTTTTTTTACCGTTTCGTCTGAAGTTCCCAGCAGCTTACCGATCTCTTTGTTTGACAGATTCTCTTTTCGGCTTAGTTCAAATACTTGTCGCATGCGGGGAGGGAGCGAGGCTATTTCTTTTTCAATAGCTGCCATCAGGTCCCGGCTGTCAATGTATTGCAACGTTTCATCGCTGGCCTCCGTAGCGTAGGCTGCCAGCGCGCCGAGGTAGTCATTTTTATACTTATTCTTACGGATGGCATTCAATACCTTATGCCGCGCAACTGTATATAGATAACCAGCAAAATTGCTTGTTTCCGGAATTTTTTCGGGGTGCAGCCATAAACCGCTGAAAACATCCTGCAAAATATCTTTGGCATCCTCTTCATCTCTCAGCATCTTATAGATGTGACCGTACAGCAGCCTCCAGTAACGGTTGTAAATAACCGTGAAAGCACGCTGGTCTCCCGACTTCATCAAGCCGGCCAGTTCTGAATCCGATAAAGTAATTAAAGGGGACAATTGGTTTTTTAAAAATCGAATCTACACAAAAGATCATCAAGTGCAACATTTTCATTACAATGATGATATAAAATCAAACACACATCCGAATGGAACTGTCACAGCATCAGTATTTAACACATGATATGTACAAACAATTCTTGTGCTGTTTGCCAATAAACCATTACCTGATGTATTGTATTGCGGCAATGTGCTTTGGTAAATAGTTCTTTCATTTTGGCCAACCTTTAATTAAGGGGGCCTTTTTGCACGCTAACCAGGTAATTGCCGACTTCTGTACAATATAGTCGGAAATAGATTATTGGACACCCAATGACTGATGTAAGGTTAATAATAGCAATGGTAAAATCACATTCAAACAAAGAACAAATATTATTTCCCAACAATTTTCTTTCGGTGTACAATGCCCCAAGCTGAAAGTTCGCTGATAATGGTTTGCAGCGTATTGCCGTGATCGGTCAGTTCATATTCAACAGTTATGGGTTGTGTGGCTAAAACGGTTCGCTTTATCAACTCGTTTATTTCCAGCTCCTTCAATTCTTTACTCAGCATTCTGTTAGAAACTCCTTCAACATCATTCAAAATATCAGAAAACCGCCTTTTGCCATAACAGCATATCGACGAGATAATAGCAATCTTCCATTTCCCGTTCAACGCATCCATTGCATCCTGAACCGACCTCATCCTCTTCTTTTGCTCCTGTTGAAACTCTGTTATTTTGCACCTCATAATGTTACTTGGTTACACCTGTGTTACTGTTATTTTTAAGTACAAAGTTACTAAAAGTAACTTAACAAGTATACCTTCGTTGCTCAAATATTAATAATTAAAAAAATGAGTAAACTGAAAAATAAGGTTGCCGTTATTACAGGTGGCAACAGTGGTATCGGGTTTGGCATTGCCCGGGAATTTAAAAATGAAGGCGCTAAAGGAGTTATTGTCGGCAGAAACCAGGAAACTTTAGATAGTTCTGTGGCGCAACTTGGTGATGACTTTATAGCCATAAATGCCGATGTAACCAACCTTGGCGACCTGGAAAGGGTGTTTAAAGCAACAGCTGACAAATTTGGTAAAATAGACGTGATCGTAGCCAATGCAGGTGGCGGAACTATAGGAACCGTGGCGGATATTAGCGAAGCCGACTATGACAAAACAATGGATTTAAACTTGAAAAGTGTTTACTTCACTGTTCAAAAAGCACTGCCTTACATGAATGATGGTGCTTCTATTATCCTCATCGGGTCAAATGCCGCGCTTAGGGCTTATTCCTCATTTACGCTTTATGGTGCTGCAAAAGCAGCGGTGATCTATTTAGCAAAAGGCTTTTCAAGCGATCTTTTAGATAGAAAGATCAGGGCAAATGTAATAACACCGGGCACAACAGATACACCGGCGTTTGACAAGTTTGTCCCTGCGGAGCAAATTGACGGTTTAAAGCAACATTTTGCAAGTGTAATGCCCACAGGCAGAATAGGACAACCATCTGACATTGGTAAAACAGCAGTTTTTCTCGCTTCTGATGATTCTTCGTTTATGCTGGGTGCCGAACTCTTGGTTGATGGTGGCATGACGTATTTGTCTAAATAATTACAATAATTTCCAAAAATGAGTAAGTCAGAAAACAAAATAACGAGCTATGCAATTATCGGCTTCGGCAAAATCGGCCGGGCCCTCGCCAAAGCGTTTGCCCGCAATGGTATCGAAGTATCTGTTGCAACCACGCGCAATCCGGAAAGCTTTTCGTCCGAAGCAGCTGCGATCGGCCCCGGGATCATTCCTGCAACACTGGCGGAAGCCGTCAAAGCGGACGTCATCTTCTTGGCCGTGCATTTCGAATCACATCCGGATGTCGCGAGGGTACTCCCTAACTGGCAGGGAAAGATCATTGTTGATGTAACCAATGCCTACGGCGTGCCTACGGAAAAGTTGGGAGGACAGCCTTCTGCAATGGTCGTTGCACAGGCCTTCAATGGTGGAAAATTGGTTAAAGGATTCAACCATTTGATCGCTGCAATTCTTGAGCAAGACCCAGCCGTACATGGCGGCAGAAGGGTTGTATTCCTGGCGAGCGATGATGGCAGCGCGGAGGCGGAGATTGCTGCGCTTGCGGAAAATCTCGGTTTTGCGCCAATCAAACTTGGCGGGCTTTCGGAAGGCGGACTGCTTGTGCAGGCGCGCGGAAAAAGCTGGGGGCAACTGATCTTTAAGGACCTGGTTAAGTTCGATTGATGAATAATGATAGCAAATTTCGATGCCATCCTGACTTTTCAACAGATAGAAACACAATTTCATTGTAAGTTTCTTTTAAATCCCTGTTTCTCATGAAGCAGGGATTTTTGTTGCTTTAAATTACTATTGGTAATAGAGAATCTCAGTTGCCAATTAGGCGTGCTGAGTGATTAACGGTGTTTGTTTTGTTGTCATTTATCAGGCAACTTGAGTAAATTGCAAATTATTATACACTTGAACGATGTCTAATTTTGAAGCGTTTTTCGATTACATTCAGCAAATATCAGGCAAACTGCTTTCAGATGATGATAAGCATTTGTTGATGGAACATTTCAAACCCAAAAAACTCCGAAAACGGCAATACTTTTTGCAGGAGGGTGACGTATGCAAATATATTGGGTTTATTGTGAAAGGATCTGCCAGAACCTTTACAGTAGATGAAAAAGGACACGAACATACGTTGAAACTATCTTTGGAAAATTGGTGGCTGGCCGATTTTGAAAGCTTTTACCTCTTAACTCCAAGTCGCTTTAATATTGAAGCGCTGGAGAATCTGGAGGTGCTGCAATCAACCAATGCACAAATTGAGGAGTTTCTTAAGCGTATACCTGCCTTTTCAGCGATGTCGAACCTGATTAGTCAAAATTACACCATTGCTAATCAAAAAAGAGTGCAAGCCGCTATGAGTTATACGGCTGAAGAGCGTTACGAGGAATTGATCAGCAGTTATCCGCAATTTATACAGCGATTCCCGCAAAACATAATCGCTTCTTATTTGGGTTTATCCCGGGAAACTTTGAGCAGGATTAGGAAAAACTTTTCCAAATAGATTTTATTCAGGGATGATATTCGGTATCTAAATGATAATATTAGGATAATCAATTACCTGACAGAAACGCCATAGCATTCCTGCAAACAACACGCTTAATATATCTTCCGCAAAACATCCGGCTTCCCATTGCCGCTTTAAAATTCTATCTCAATATAGCTTTCTGAATGCAAAAAAAAGTTCTGTCAACGCAGAATATGCCGTTGTAATTTTTCTGAGTTTTCTGTCGCCTTGCTTCTTTAATTTATCTTAAGTTGTTGTTAATAAATTAGTTATGAGAGTAATGTGATTTAAGTCACAACTATAAATTACCCTAAATCACAGTTACTTAATGATACATGTCAATAAAAAGTCTGTTACCGGATTGCATTTTTGGATATACTTCAGAACAGAAAATACACCTGAAGAATTTGAATATTTAAACATTTAGAAAACATGAGTAAATTAAAAAACAAAGTAGCGGTAGTTACCGGTGCTTCAAAAGGAATAGGTGCAGCTATAGCAAAACACTTTGCGGCAGAGGGCGCAAAGGTGGTTGTAAATTATGCTTCAAGCAAAGAGGGCGCGGATAAAGTAGTGAAGGCAATAACCGACAATGGCGGCATTGCCATTGCAGTGCAGGCCGATGTATCGAAAGAAGCCGATGTAACCAGGCTGTTTGAAGAAACCAGTGCGGCTTTCGGCACGTTGGATGTTTTGGTAAACAACGCGGTTTCTCAAGGGTATGCACCTATTGAACTCATCTCGGTAGAAGGCTTCCATCAAAGTTTCAATGTCAATGTGCTGGGGCCAATTCTTACTATCCAGGCAGCGCTGAAACTTTTCGGCGATAAGGGTGGGAACATTATCAATATCAGTTCGGGGGCAAGTAAATACCCTCTTCAAAATGCCTCGTTGTACTCTGCAACCAAAGCGGCACTAGATGCCTTTACAATTGCTTTATCTAAGGAGTTGGGTGCAAAAAACGTTCGTATCAATTCTGTATTGCCGGGTGCTACTGAAACAGAAGGAGCAACCAGCGCTGGCGTAACTGCCGGCAGTGAGTATGAAAAAATGTTTGTCGAAAAAACACCGCTTGGTCGCAGAGGCCAGCCCGAAGACATTGCGAAAGCTGTTGTGTTTCTTGCTTCCGATGATGCAGCCTGGATTACGGGAGAGCAAATTTCCGTGTCGGGTGGCATGTATGGTTTTTAAACTTAAAAAAAATGAAAGATAACGGGACGAGATTATTGGTTGGTGGAGATTTTACTAAAAAACACTAATAAACGTTTTAAAAGTATAGCTTCTTTCAAAACCCTGCTTCCGGAAGAAGCAGGGTTTTTATTGATATTTTGTGATTTAAAATGCATCATATAATGATAATAAATATGTAATGTATTCTTTATAAGGCAAATAGGAATAATAATAGCATGATTAATTTTCGAGTAAAGTAGTTAAGTTAGTTACCTTACTGGGTAACACTACGGCGGCAATTCATGATGTGCGTTTGCTGCGTTGATTTGAACAGAATTCATAAGGCGGCATGTAATTCCCTTACGAATCCGTTATTTATTTCCCTGTATTTTTTGCGGTAATCAAAAGGTGTTTCGCCTTTTAACACTTTAAACTGTTTGTTAAAGTTGGATAGTGTAGGGTAGCCTATTTCAAAAGCGATTTGGCTGATGGGGATATTTTCATCAAGCAAAAGTTTGCACGCGTGATCTATCCTTACATCCTTCACAAAATCTGAAAACGATTTGTTAACGCGCGATTTAAAGAATCTGCTGAATGAGGTAGGGGTCATGCTCACAAGGTCGGCGGCAGATGCAAGGGTGATATTGCTTTTAAAATTGTGCATTACAAATTCGTATATGCTGTTCATCCGGGTGCTTGTTTTATCGTTTGGAGTGGCCGAAAGAGGCGTTTGTGTGAGCAGTATGCAATCGGGCGAATCGGCCATCAGGTTTAAGATGTTCAATAACTGGATAATACTGTTAAGGCCCTTCATTTGTAAGAGGGCCTTTAGCATTTCCTTTAGTTTCGCGTTTGTTGCCCCGGTAACCTCAATGCCCATTAACGATCTGTCAAACAAGCTTTTTAATTTTTCAAATTCTTCATTGCCAATGGAATCGGCCAAAAAATGCTCATTCATATAAAGCACTATTCCGCTGGTTTGCAATGCTGTTTTCGTGTCAAAGTACTCCTTATCGCTGCGCCATAGGTGTGGTAAATTGGGCCCGGTAAATACAATATCACCTTCGTTAAATGATTTTATATTATCGCCTATAAAGCGTGTGCCGCGTCCTTCCACCACATAAAACAATTGATACTCGGGGTGCGAGTGTATATGCGGATCGAAATAATGCGATTGCAGGTGTTGTATAACAAAAGATTTGCTTTTAGGTATAGGGCTTTTCTTTACTATGCTTCTCATATATCAAAAATAGGATAGCATGATCATCTTGCATACAACAAAATGATATAATATAGTCTTTTTTGGGCAAAAATCAGCAATGAAGCTTCATTAATAATTTGGATAATTGTTCTGCCAATAATTATAAACATTTATGAAATCAATCAACCGGCTCATTTCGGGAGTCATCTTAATAGTTGTGTGCAGTTGTTCAAGCAAAATTCATAAAAGTACAGCGCAAATATCAGATGCAGCGCCTCGCCGTGCCGAGGTACTGTTTCTCGGGCACGCGTCAAAACACCACGATTCATACAAATACGCGCCGATGCTGGCTTCGGCGGTTTTTAAAAGCGGTATCAATATAACCTACACCGATGAACTTACCGATCTGAATACCGAAAATCTGGCAAAGTACGACGCATTGGTGATCTATGCCAATTACGACACTATTGGTAAAGCCGAAGAAAGCGCTCTCCGGGCATTTGTTGAAGGTGGTAAGGGCCTGGTGCCATTACATTGCGCTTCATTTTGTTTCCGTAATTCAAACTGGTATGTACAGGCCGTAGGGGGGCAATTTAAAACGCATACAACCGGCAGGTTCCCGGCTGTAATAGTAAACAGCAAGCACCCGGTGATGAAAGATGTACCTGCTTTTGAAACCTGGGATGAAACATATGTTCACGATAAAATAAACCCCGATAAAACGGTACTTACCGAAAGGGTAGATGGTGATCATCATGAGCCATATACCTGGGTACGTAAACAAGGTATGGGGCGTGTTTTTTACACAGCTTACGGGCATAATGATAGTACCTGGACCAATAAGGGCTTTTTAACGCTGGTGAAAAACGGACTACTGTGGGCTTTGGGCGATAAGGTTAATAAACAGGTAAACGCGTTACAGGTTCCACAAGGCACATATACAGCGGCCGATATTCCTAATTATGAAAAAAGAGATCCGGCGCCAAAGTTTCAGGCACCGTTTTCGCCTGCCGAATCGCAAAAATTGGTTCAGGTACCGGTTGATTTTAAGGTTGAGCTTTTCGCGGCCGAACCCGACGTAATTAATCCTATTGCGATGGCATGGGACGAGAAAGGGCGTTTATGGGTAATTGAAACCATTGATTATCCGAACGAAGTACGAACCGATAACGGTACCGGGCAAGATCGTATAAAGATATGTGAAGACACCGATGGCGATGGCAAGGCCGATAAATTCACCATTTTTGCCGATAAGCTGAATATACCTACCAGTATCGTGTTTGCTAACGGTGGTATAATTGTAGCGCAGGCGCCTAATTTCATCTTTCTTAAAGATACCGATGGTGATGATAAGGCCGATGTACGGGAAAATATCATAACGGGCTGGGGCAAAAGCGATACCCATGCCGGGCCATCAAACTTAAAGTATGGCTTTGATAATAAGATATGGGGGGTACTTGGTTATTCAGGTTTCGATGGCGCTGTTGGCGGCAAGCAAATGAAGTTTGGACAAGGGGTTTATAATTTTACGCCCGACGGTAAACAGCTTGAATTTTTAGGAAGAACCAGCAATAACACCTGGGGACTGGGCTTTTCAGAAGAGAACGATGTATTTATCTCCACTGCCAATAATACACATAGTGCCTTTTTAGGCTTGCCCGCGCGTTATGTTAGTGAAGATGCAGGCCAGAAAAGGGATTTTCAATCGGTTAAAAAGCTCGACGGGCATTATGATATGCACGTGGTATTCCCTAATCTTCGGCAGGTTGATGTTTTTGGCGGCTTTACTGCGGCGGCAGGCCATAACCTTTACACTGCACGTAATTACCCCAAAAATTACTGGAACCGAATAGCCTTTGTTTGCGAACCAACAGGGCGTGTAGTGCACCAGGCCATATTGAAACAAAATGGAGCCGGTTTTACCGAAACAGATGGCTGGAACCTTATGGCCAGTGCCGATGAATGGGTTGGCCCCGTACAAGCCGAAGTGGGTCCCGATGGCGCCGTTTGGGTAGCCGACTGGTACGACTTTATTATCCAACATAACCCAACACCACGTGGCTTTGAAAACGGGAAGGGGAATGCCTATATCAACCCGCTGCGTGATCATGATAAAGGACGTATTTACCGCATTGTATATAAAAACGGCAAAAGCTACACACCAATAAAACTATCTAAAGATGATATTCCGGGTTTAATAGCAGCGCTTGAAAGCGATAACATGTTTTGGCGGATGACGGCACAACAGCTGCTTGTTGAAGGAAAGAATACCGCTGCTATACCCGCGCTTATCAATATCATAAACAGTAAAAAACAGGATAATGTGGGCCTGTCTGGCACTGCTGTTCACGCTTTGTGGGTGTTGAAAGGATTTGGTGTTATAGATGGCAGCAATCCGCAGGTTATGCAAGCGGTTGTAGGGGCTTTACAACACCCGGCCGCCGCTGTACGAAAGGCGGCTGTACAGGTGTTGCCTTTATCAAATGCCGCTTTGAAAGAAATTATTAAGGCGAATGTTTTAAATGACACCGATGCCCGTGTGCGTGTAGCTGCCGTATTGGTACTGGCCGATCATGCGCCTGATAATAATATCGGAACCGTAATATATGATGCAGCCAATAATGAGAGCAATAGTAAGGACGAATGGGTAAGCAAAGCCTTGCAGGCAGCGGCAATAAAACATAAAGCAGGCTATTTAGCGGCATACGCTAAGAAAAGCACGCAAGCCGGTACACTTAATAAAAGTATATATGATGTTCTTGAACAAACAGGAAAAGCCAATACCGGGTCAACTACCGAAAAATCAAAGTCAGGTTTGCCGCCGGTTACTATCAATTTAAAGGTAGTGGAACATGTGATGCAATTTGATAAAAAACTGCTTACCGTAAAAGCCGGGCAGAAGGTTATCCTCAATTTTGAAAACCCCGACTTTATGTAGCATAACTGGGTGCTGATAAAACCCGGTACCACCAATATAGTTGGCAATGCTGCCGACGAGCTGGCCCGTGACCCTAAGGGGGCCGATAAGAACTATGTACCTGAAATACCCGAGGTACTTAAGTCATCGGCATTGCTTAATCCACAGCAAAAAGTAACTATCGAGTTCATCGCGCCCGAACAGCCCGGCTCATACCCTTACCTGTGTACCTTCCCGGGCCACTGGCGTATTATGAACGGAATATTAAAAGTAATTAAATAAAAAGCCCATAATAAAAGCACATGAATTTAAAGGTAACGTATGGTGTTAGCACGTGGTTGTGGGCATCGCCATTTTGTAATAATACCATCGCGTTGTTCGGCAAAATAAAAGCGATGGGGTACGATGTGGTAGAAATACCGGTAGAAGATCCGGCGCTTATTGATACCGCGTTAATAAAAAAGGCTTTAAAAGAAAACGACTTAAAGGCGGTAATATGCGGCGCGTTCGGTCCGGAACGTGATCTTACCCATGATGACACGGCCTATCATCAAAAGGCTTTTAACTATATAGAAGCCTGTTTGGAGATCTGTAATCAGCTTGATGTGCCTTTTTTTGCAGGGCCAATGTATTCGGCTGTTGGCAAGGCGCGTTTAGCATCGCCCGAGCAGCGTAAAATAGAATGGGGCAGGGCCGTTGAAAATCTCACCGTAGTTTGTAATATGGCCAAAACAAGGGGTTTAAAACTGGGTATTGAGCCCCTGAACCGTTTTGAATCGGACATGATCAATACTGCTGCTGATGCCTTGAGGCTTATCGGCGATATCAATCACCCTGCCGCCAATATCGCTTTAGACGGTTTTCACATGAGTATCGAAGAGCCCGACGTGGAGGCCGCCATTATTGCGGCCGGCGATAAACTGATCCATCTCCAGGTATCCGAAAACTATCGTGGCACGCCCGGTACAGGGCAAACTAACTGGGCCGCTTACAAAGCCGGGTTACAACAAATAGGCTATAAAGGCATCATTTCGATAGAAAGTTTCACCCCCGAAGTAAAGGAGTTGGCGGGCGCGGTATGTATATGGAAACCACTGGCTGCCAGTCAGGATGAGTTTGCCAATAACGGTTTGCGATTTTTAAAAGAGGTTTTCAAATAATAATCAAATACAAACATGAGCGAGAAAAAGATCAACGTAGCAATTGTAGGCCTGGGTTTTGGTGCCGAGTTCATCCCGATATACCAAAAACATCCTGATGCCAATATGTATGCTATTTGCCAGCGAAACGAAGATAAGCTGAATGAAATAGGAGAGGCTTTTGGTATAAATAAACGCTACACCAGCTACGCTGAATTATTGAAAGATCCGGAAGTACATGCGGTACACATTAACACCCCTATACAAAGCCACGCAGAACAGGCAATTGCCGCTTTGCGGGCGGGAAAGCACGTAGCTTGTACGGTACCCATGGCCACAACGGTTGATGAATGCCGCCAAATTGTAGAAGCGGTGCACGAAACAGGCTTAACTTACATGATGATGGAAACCGTAGTATACAGCCGGGAGTTTCTCTTTATAAAGGAGCTTTATGAAAAGGGCGAATTAGGAAAGATCCAGTTCCTCCGCGGTTCGCACCAGCAGGAAATGGCCGGCTGGCCGGGCTACTGGGAAGGCTTGCCGCCTATGTATTATGCCACGCACTGCGTTAGCCCCGTACTGGCATTGCCAAAAGCAGAGGCCGAATACGTATCATGTTTTGGTTCGGGACGAATAAGCGAAGAATTGATCCCTAAATATGGTTCGCCGTTCGCTATAGAAAGCTGCCATATAAAATTGAAAGATTCGGATTTGTCGGCAGAAGTTACACGTTCGTTGTTTAACACTGCAAGGCAATATCGCGAGAGCTTTGATGTGTATGGCTCAAAAAAAACATTCGAGTGGACACTGGTTGAGCATGAAGAAAGCGTGATACATACCGGGGAAACACCCGAAAGAGTGAAGATACCTGATTACGCCCATTTACTGCCGAAAGAGATACAAAGCTTCACCACACAAGGTGTTTATGGCGACGATGGCGAAACACACTTATCATTCATACAAGGCTCAGGCCATGGCGGCTCGCATCCACATTTGGTTAACGAATTTTTAAGCGCGCTGGTGCAAGGCAGGCAGCCATACCCAAATGCTGCGCAATCGGCAAACATCACCTGTGTGGGTATTTTAGCGCACGACTCGGCCATGAACGGCGGCGAAAAACGGTATTTGCCCGATTTTACTTTTAACAAAGCCTGATGATAACAATGAGTTTAAATTAGTTTTTGAGTTGAGATAGTTGTATTCAAAAGGTAAAAAGCTGCATAATAATACGGTATTGCAATAGTTCAGCTATATTTAGCTCATGTACAAAATATTAAAATGCAAGTCAGTTTTATTGGCGTTATCGTACTTGTTTTTTTATAACACAGTTTCCGCGCAAGTCGGTCAGCCAAGGGCCGGGTATAAGCTGGTATCAGGAAACGATTGGGTAAAAGCTAAAAATTATTATTTGCTCACGCTGTTGCAATATGATAAAAATGCCCAAGCGCTTTTAGCTGCCGATGCCGCGCTTACTGAGCTTGCTCAAAAAAAGCTAAACAGTTTGCGTGCCTCGCTTACCGAATGTAAAGATGCTTTATGCCTGCCTGCCCGCCTCAAATTCAGTACTGAAGAGATAGGCCAGGTAAGTGCCCGCCTTACCGCTTTGTATAAACCCGGCAACGCTTTAGATAAACTGGTAAAAGAGCACCTTGCGCCGTCCGGTACCTATATTTACTACGATGCCAAAAGCCCTGCCGAACTATTGGTAAAGGCCTGGGAGCAGGATGCCGGCGCTGTAAATCATGCCATTGAAGTTTACGCCGAAGGCAAAAAGCCTAACTATCCACAAATAGATTCTATAAGCTTTGATGTAACTAAAAAGAACTATTACATATTGATGTATGATTGCTCGGCCGAAGTGGCGGATGTTGTTAACCAGCAATCACTCTTCTTCGAGGCGCCGCTGCATGCCGCATTGGTATACCTGGAGATTAACGAGCGACGCAACGCGGCCGATTGCGAGCCGATGGCAACTACCGCTAATCGGGCCGCAGCCGAACGGGTAAAACAGATCAACTGGGCATCATATCCTTACTCGCACATTTTAGTGCCCGGTGCCGGGCCCGATAACCCGACCACACCCCTTAGCGGCGAAGGTATGCTGCGCTGTAAAGCTGCCGCCCGGCAGTATTTTGCAGGTAAAGCGCCTTTTGTTGTAGTATCCGGCGGAGCAGTGCATCCGTTTAAGACTATCTATAACGAAGCTGTGGAAATGAAGAAATACATGATCAACAGCTTACATCTGCCCGAAAATGCCGTCATCATTGAACCTCATGCCCGTCATACCACAACCAACATTCGGAATGATGTGCGCCTTGTTTTCAGGTACGGGATGCCATTGGCAAAACCAGGATTAATAGTGACCGATAAATATCAGAATGATTTTATAATTACGATAGACAAGCGCTGTATCAGCGAATTGAAATATGTTCCGCACAAGCTTGGCAAACGTTTATCTGAAACAGCATTGGAGTTTTACCCTGTTATTACTTCGTTGCAAATAGATGCCGACGAACCGATGGATCCTTGATCAGACCCTGATTTTACCACGGCCGATGAGGAGCCCGCCCCGAACAATATGTGTATTTCTTAAAACTAACTTAACATTGGCGTGGTAAATTTGGCGTCAATATGTTTCAGGAGCCACAATCAGATACTACATTATTATACTTGATTAAGGATGGCGACCACGCTGCATTCGATCTCCTGTTTGATCGCTATTGGGAACGGCTGTACAATGCGGCTCATGCACGTGTTGGTGATGATGCTGTGGCCCAGGATATTGTGCAGGAGCTCTTTATTACAATATGGCAGCGCAGAGATGTTTTAACCGTACAGCTTTCGCTGGAAAGTTATTTGTTTAGCGCGGTGCGCTTAAGTGTGATCAGCCATTTTCGCTCACGTAAGGTTAACGAGGTAAGGCTTGAAGATGCCATGCACCGTGTAGAATACCTCGAAAGCGCTGTAGACACTACGGCTGATTATCTTGAACTGGAAAAAACCCTTGCCGAAGCTGTTGACCGCATGCCCGAAATGTTACAGAAAGTATACACGCTGCGCAGCGAAAATAAAACGGTAAAAGCTATAGCCGGCGAATTAGGCATAGCCGAACAAACTGTAAAAAACTACACGGCCGAAGTATCCCGCAGATTGCGGAAAACGGTCATCGAAAGGCATCCCGAAAAGCAGGCTACCTATCTGGCCATCATTATTGCCCTCCTTCACAATTAATTAATATAAGTTTAATGGTAATTATAAGTACTTCCGGCGGTTTTCAGCGACATGTAACTGAAACACCACAGGATGAACATAGATAATTTTAAAGAAAAACTGCAAAGATATGAAGCCGGTACAGCCAGCGAGGCCGACCGCGCGATCATTGAAGCGTGGTACCGCTCCTATCAGCCCGAAGAAAACCAGGTAAGTGACCCGGTAAAATCAGCTGCCATAAAACAGGCTATTCAGCAAAATATACACAAGCAAACCGCTGCAAAAACTGTACGTCTAAACTTCTTCTACCGTATTGCCGCAAGCGTTGTGCTCCTTATCGGCGCGGCATGGCTGGGTTACTCGGTTTTTAAACCTGCTGCTCCCGAAAAATTCAACATGGTAAAAACGGGCATAGGCGAACTGAAAGAAGTAATGCTTCCGGATAGTTCGGTGATGTGGGTAAACGCCATGAGCCGTGTAAGGATAAGCGAAGATTTCAGCGGCCGTTTCCGTAAAGTATATATTGATAACGGCGAAGCTTTTTTCAAAGTAAAACATGATGTGCAGCGCCCCTTCAGGGTTTATGTATCCGGCTTGCAGGTTCAGGTGTTAGGTACGTCTTTTAACATCAGCGCCTATTCGGGTATGCCCGAGGTGCGGGTAGGAGTAGCCACCGGTAAGGTAGCGGTAATGTTTAACGATAGTACCATTGCTATGCTCACACCCGGTAAGGAACTTTCGTTCAACCGCGACAACCATATTTACAATCAACACAATGCCGACATTGGCCAAAGCCAGGGCTGGCGCGATGGCCGTACTTACCTTAACCAGGCCAGCTTTGCCGAGCTGGCGGTTGTGGTGAGCAATCTTTATAATATTAAGTTAAAGCCGGCCAATCAAAAAGTAAATCATTACCAGTTTACACTTCGCTTACAACGCGGTATGCAAACAAGTGAGGTGCTCAATGCCATCAGCATTATTCATAACACGCATTTCAGAAAGGAGGGGAATGAAGTAGTGCTCTATTAAGAGAATTAACCGGCTTCCGTTGCTCCGGAAACCGGTATTAAAATTTACGCAGGTACAGGTTTGCCGACCTTGCCTGCAATGCTTAGCAACTCATTTAGTATTAATTACAAAGCCATTCAAAAATATGATTTTTTATACAAAAACGTGGAGACAGTTTATGCGTATCACCTGTTTATTACTTTCCATATCTATAACAGCGCTGCTATCCGTAAGGGCAACCGACCTTAGTGCCCAGGGCGTTAAACAACGCGTGGATATCTCCGTTCAAAACGAGAACCTGTTATCTGTTATTAAAAAACTGGAGAATAAAACCGGTTTAACCTTTGCCTATGACAACAATTACCTGAAGCTGTCTGAAATACCGGCAAACCCGAGAAATTACAGCAACCAATCGCTCGAAACCGTTTTGTCGGCCATATTCAGCGGGCATAACATCGGCTTTAAAGAACAGGCCGGTAACATCCTGCTGTTTAAGCAGGAGTCGGGCAAGGTAACCGGTAAGGTGACTGACGAAAACGGATTATCACTGCCCGGTGCATCGGTAAAATTAAGCGGTACCACCTACGGTATAAGTACTGATGTTAACGGAAATTTCAGCCTTACCGTGCCCGAGGGCGAATACACCGTCACCGCAAGCTTTATTGGTTATAACCCAAGCGAGAGCCGCATAACCGTTAAAGGCAACCAAACCACCGTTGTAAACCTGAGGCTGAATGCAGGCAACCAATTAAAAGAAGTAACCGTAAGTTACGGTAAGCAACGCGCACGTGAGGTAACCGGCTCCATCGCGCAGCTGGACTCACGTCAGTTGGAGGATATGCCTGTTAACCAGTTCGCGCAGCAATTGCAGGGCAAAATTGCCGGTGTACACGTTGCGCAAACCAGCGGACAGCCCGGTCGTGGTGTAGAATTCAGGATACGCGGCGCGGCATCATTTTATGCCAGTAATCAGCCCCTTTTTGTGGTAGATGGTAACCCGATAACAGGGAGTATCAATAACATCAACCCATCTGAAATTGAAAGCTACAGTGTGTTGAAAGATGCTTCTGCTACTGCGCTTTATGGTTCACGCGCGGCAAACGGTGTTATTTTGATCACTACCAAACGCGCTAAACCCGGCGATGCCAAGATAGAATTTAACGCCAACTACGGCGTGCAGAAAATACCATCAGAACGTGTACCAAAAATGATGGATGCCCAGGGGTTTGCCCAATACATGAAAGAGAAATTTGAGGATGCCCGCAAATACGAAACCAATTATACCACCCCAACTCCGGAAGAATACCTTAACCCCGAGCAATATGGCAAAGGTACAGATTGGTATAAACTGCTCACCCGTACGGCACCTATCCAAAACTATGATCTTACGGTGCGTTCGGCAGGCGAGCGTTCTTCAACATCGGTTATATTGGGTTATCAGGAGCAGCAGGGTGTTTTGATCAATACCGGTACCAAGCTTTATTCGTTACGCATCAATCACGATCTTAGCCTTGCCAATAACAAAATGAAGGTAGGCTTTAACGTTGCGCCAAGCTATCGCCTGGATCATAACAACCGCCTGAATACCGATGGTGTAGGTGGTTTGTTCGAGCGTATATTTGAGGCAAGTCCGCTTAAAACACCGTATAATGAAGACGGTACCTATAACCGCGATACTTACTCGCCGGGTATGGTGGCCTATATTAACCCGCTGGCACAGTTCAATCTAACTCAGGATGATTATAAAACTACCCGCATTTTAGGTAACGCCTACCTTAATTACGAGTTTTTGAAAGGCCTTAGCCTTAAAACCAATTTTGCTGTTGATAAGGGTGCCGAAACACGTAAGTACTTTCAATCGGGCGTAGTAACATCTACACCGGGTAAAGCTACCGGCACAAGCAGTTCAATTGATAACGGTTCGTACACGGCCGAAGGAAACCTTGTATATAACAAAAGCTTTGGCGATCATAACCTCGAAGCGCTGGCAGGATATTCGGTACAAAAATTCAGCAGCAGCAGCAACTCGCTAACCGGTGAAGGTTTTCCGGATGATGAGATCCCTTACCTTTCTGCCGCCTCAACCATTACTGCGGGTACAAGCGGTTATACTGCTTATTCCTTGTTATCAAGCATAGCCCGTATCAACTACAATTATAAAGGCCGTTACTTATTGCAGGGAGCTGTTCGCCGCGATGGTTCTTCGCGCTTTGGCGATAATCAAAAATATGGCACATTCCCATCGGTATCAGCAGGCTGGATTGTGAGCGATGAGAATTTTATGAAAGATTACTCTTTCATCGATCTGTTTAAAATTCGCGCCAGCTATGGTATAACCGGTAACAACTTCTTTGGCAACTACGAGGCGCAGGCTACTATTGGTAAATATTACTATGTAAACGGCGGTTCATCTGTTCAGGGGCAAACTATTAACCGCTTGCAAAACACCGAGCTAAGCTGGGAACGCAATAAGCAGTTTGATATAGGTTTTGACTTATCACTGTTAAAAGATCGCCTGCATATTACGTATGATTACTATCGCAAAACCTCGGACGACCTGATCATGAACCGTCCGATACCAAAGGCATCGGGCTTTGTAAGTATACTGGATAACGTTGGGGTGATCTCGTTATGGGGGCATGAGATATCAGTAAACAGTACCAACCTTACCGGTGAGTTGAAATGGACCAGCAGTTTCAATATTTCTTTCGACAGGAATATCATCAAGAAACTGGTTAGTCCTGGCTTTATCCGTCGTAACAACACGGTATCGTCCGATTATTTCCGCCAGCAGGAAGGTCATCACCTCGGTGAGTTTTATGGTTTCGTGTTCGAGGGTTTATATAAAGACGCCGAAGACCTGGCCAACTCGCCGAAATATGGTACAGCATCTGATGTGGGCACTATCAAAGTTAAAGACATTAACGGCGATGGTAAAATTGATGATGTTAACGACCGTACCTTTATTGGCGACCCTACACCAACCTTCACCGGTGGTTTTACCAACAACTTCGTTTACAAAAATTTCGATCTGAATATTCATACGTCTTTTTCGGTAGGCAGTAAAATATTAAATGCCGCCAAATGGGCGTACCAAACCAATATGGATGGCTCACGTGTAATGCTGGCCGCAGCAGCCGACAGATGGCGTTCGCCTGAAGACCCGGGTTCGGGTATTTATCCACGTACCAAAACAGGTACTACCGCTATGGGCCGCCAGGTAAATTCGCAATGGGTTGAAAATGGGTCGTACTTCACCATTAAAAATATATCGCTGGGCTACCGCTTTAATATGAATAATTCGGTATTAAGCAGCCTGCGCGTGTATGGTTCGGTACAACAGGCATTTGTGTTTACCAGTTACAGCGGTTTAAACCCCGAGATCAACTTCGCGGGCCAGGATCCAACGCTGGGTATAGGTATTGATGAAAACGCATACCCTATTCCCAGAACCTTGTCGTTCGGTTTAACAGCAACTTTTAAATAACAGCCACCTAATTAAACATACAACATGAAAAAAGTATATATACTGCTCGCGACGCTTGTAATATCGGTTTCGTCATGCAAAAAGGATTTTATTAACCTAACCCCCGAGGATTCATACAACGGTAATACATTTTATAAAACTGAAGACCAGTTTAAGCAAGCAGTAATAGCCGCGTATGCGCCTTTACGTAACGTGTTGCTGAACGACTACTTCACTTCCGAAATGCACTCGGATAATACCATTTACCAGCCATACCCAAGCAACCGTGGTACTGCTTATTTGCAGCGCGAAAACCTGTCGGACTTTACCAATAACTCAAGCAATGATTATGCAAACGCCGTTTGGGAACATTGCTACAATGGTATTTCACGTACCAATATCGTTATTGAAAGATTAGCGCCTATGAGCTTTGACCCGGCCGTGAAAGCGTCGATAGACGGTGAAGCCAAATTTTTGCGCGCGCTGTATTATTTTAAATTGGTACGTTTATTCGGCGCGTTGCCGTTGTTTTTGAAAGAAGTTAAAAGTCCGGAAGAGGCTTTTATTAACCGTACGCCTGTCGACGCGGTTTACCAGCAAATAATTGCAGATGCAACCGACGCTATCAATGAATTGGCAGCGCCGGTTAAGTTTCCGCAAACCGGCGCGGCCACTAAAGGCTCGGCTACCATGCTGCTGGCTGAAATATATGCTACGCAGAAGAAATGGGGCGAAGCCGAAAAACTGCTTAACACCCTGGCAGGTATGGGTTATGACCTGAACGAAAAATACGCCGATGCCTTCTCACCGACTAATAAAAACAGTAAAGAATCGTTATTTGAAGTACAGTATTTGCAGGGTAACGCGCTGGGCACTACCCCAAATCCGCTTACCGCGCAGTTTTTGCCCCGTACTACTAATGCCTCCGTGTTAACCGGCATTACTGTTAACAACAGCGGCAACGCCGGCTGGAACACCCCCACTCAAGACCTTATTGATAGTTACGAGGCCGGTGACCAGCGCCTGGATGCCTCTATAGGAATAGTTGAAGGCACCTACACCGCCAGCAACCTGTTTACCTATTCGGCTAATAAAAGTGTGGTTAACTATGTACCTACAGCCGGTAAGGTTGGCGTGCCTTATATCAAAAAATATTTGCACGCGCCGCTCCTTACTTCTGATGGTTCAAACGATAATTTCCCGATCTACCGCTACTCCGATGCGTTGCTATTATTGGCCGAAGCGCAGAACGAGCAAGGCAAATCGCCAATGGAAGCATTGAGCAAGGTACGCCGCAGGGCAGGGCTTGATCCGGTGACAACCACAGGCCAGGCTGCGCTTCGCGATGCCATCATCCACGAACGCCGTGTTGAACTGGCATTTGAAAACCATCGCTGGCACGATCTGGTGCGCACAGATAAAGCGATAAGCGTTATCAATGCCTTCGGCGCTAAGCTGAAACAACAGGTATCGTACCTTTCGTCTGACGCTTACAATGTACAGCCATATATGCTGATACTACCATTGCCGCAGTACGAAGTAGAGCTTAACCCATCGGGCATGATCCAAAACCCGGGTTACTAATTTATTTTTTCTCTGATCCGGCAGGAGCGTTTTCCTGCCGGGTTACTATACACTACCTCAAAACATGGATATGAAAAATATTAAAAGAACATTATTAGCAGGCGTAAGCGGCGCATTAATGATAGCCAACGCGCATGCCGCCGCAATACATATCGACAGGGCATATCATCCCTTTGTGTTTATCGATACGGTTTTAAACACGCCGGGGAAACCCGCTGTAGTTAAACCGGGCGATTTTAGCATAGCGGTGATACCCGATACACAATACTACCTGGCACAAGCGCAATTGGGCGGTAACTTTGATATGTTTAAGGCACAGATAGCCTGGATCCAAAAAAATCAGGTTAAGGAGAACATTGCCTACGTAGCCCACATGGGCGATATAACCGAACATGGCGATAACCCGGTTACGGCACGTTCAGAATGGTACCTGGCGAAGACAGCATTATACGGACTTGAAAACCCGGTGAGCATACCTTATGGTTTAGCGGTTGGTAATCATGATCAGCATCCTTCGCAATACCCGGTTAAAGGCACTACCAATTTTTACAATAAGTATTTCGGCGTACCGCATTTTGAAGGTCGCCCTTACTACGGCGGCCATTATGGTAATAACAACGACAGCCATTACGACCTGTTTAGCTCAGGCGGCGTAGATTTTATCGTTTTGTTTTTGGAGTATGATGTATTCAACGAAGATCAAGCCGGTATGTATGCCTGGGCTAATGAAATACTAACAAAAAATACTGCCCGCAAGGCCATTGTGGTAAGCCATTCCATACTGCATTTTAACCCGGTTAAAGGCAGCAATGAGTCACCCGCGCCGTTTAACAGCTCGGGCAAGGCCATTTATGAGGCTTTGAAAGGCAATGCTAATTTGTTTATGATGCTGTGCGGCCACGTGGGCGATAACGGCGAAGGCTACCGTACCGATGTATATAACGGGCATACCATAAAAACTTTTTTAAACGATTACCAAAGCCGCCCCAATGGCGGAAACGGGTTGATGCGTTTATATAAATTCTCGGTAAAAAAGAATGAACTAAGCGTAAAAACTTTTTCGGCTTACACCAACGAAAACGAAACAGACGGCGACAGCCAGTTTACCGTACCGCTATTTTAATAAAACATATACACAATGAAAAGAATATTTAAAAGTCTTGCTATCATTTGCCTGTTGACCACTTCAATGGCCAAAGCACAGGAAAAACATGTAGTATTGATCAGTATTGATGGCCTTCGCCCTGAGTTTTACCTCGATCCGGCATGGGGTATGGTGAACATTCGCCAGGGCATGCACACCGGTGCTTATGCCGAGGGTGTACGCGGAAGTTTCCCTACAGTAACATATCCTTCGCATACTACCATTGTAAGCGGGGTGTTACCTGCCAAACATGGCATTTATTACAATACCCCGGTTGAGCCTTTAGGTATTACTGGAAAATGGTTTTGGTATTATAAGGATATCAAAGTACCTACCTTATGGACAGCCGCTAAAGATGCCGGTTTAACTACAGCCGGTGTAAGCTGGCCGGTTACTGTTGGCGCGCCGATAGATTATAACCTGCCCGAATATGTCATTCTGCCAAAAAACAAGGGAGAAAAGAAAGACGAGATCAAGGCATTGTACGATGAATCGAACCCCAAATCGCTGTTTGATGAGGTGCAGGAAAATGCCATAGGCAAAATCAGTGAGTACGGCGCGGCGCTTAACGATTATACTAACGACCAAAACAAGGCACGTATGGCAGCCTACATTCTGCGCAAATACAAGCCCGCGTTTTTGGCCATCCATATCGGGCTTACCGATCATTTTCAGCACGAACAGGGTCGCGATGGCGATAAGGTTCGCTCGGCGGTGGTTGGGGTTGATGTGGCTGTTAAAACTATTATGGATGCCATAGAAATGGCCGGATTAAACGAGAACACCACTTTTATCATTACCGGCGACCATGGATTTGTTGACATCCATACACAGTTTAATCCTAATGTAATGCTGGCTAAGATAGGCCTGTATGATAACACGAACAAGGATGGCTGGAAAGCCTACTTCCAGGCCAGCGGCGGCTCGGCATTTTTGCACCTGCGTGATCCTAAAGACAAAGCAACGCTTGAAAAAGTGAACAAAGCTTTAGCCGAATTGCCTTTATCTGTAAAAAAACTATTCCATGTTGTTGACAAGAAGACGCTTACCGAGGCTCAAGGCGATCCCAATGCAGCATTAGCACTTGCGGCTTACCAGGGAATTAGCTTTGGCGCTACAGCCGGTGGTGAGTTATTAACCGCGGCAAAAGGCGGTACACATGGCTACATGCCTACCGACTTCAAAGAGATACAAACCGGTTTTGTAGCTTTCGGCAAAGGTATTAAACAAGGTGTTGTATTGCCGTTGATAGGGCAGGAAGATATAGCGCCTTTAATAGCGCACTTGTTAGGTATTAACCTGAAAGCCGATGGCGTGTTATATCCCGGTATATTGATGCCTGTTAAAGCGGATAAGTAAAAATTGAAAATAATACTTAACAAGAAAGCCGGTTGTTTTTGCAACCGGCTTTCTTGTTAATATTGCGTTTTTAATTAGTTCTACCTCGGGATATATATTAAACATGCTTTATATAATCAAGCTCCCATCACATTATATATGGCAGTTTTTCGCTGATTAGAAATCAAGCGAACTATTATCAAAAACCCCTTAGTGTCAATATCGCAGTACCGCACATCCTTTGAGAAACCGGTAGGAGTGACGGTTGCACTGTACCTTACGATTTTATTATTATGGTTTAACCATTAATAATACCCCTTTATTACAAAATCCAATACATATGGTTTTGATTTTGTCTGGATTTTTCATCTTTTGATGTTCGTTAATTATTTGATTATCAAATAATTAATTATTAAAAAATTGAGATTTTTTTGAGCCTGTACCTCCCGGTATTAAAACAACCCTTTTCGCTCTTTTAATTTGTGTTCGGAGTATGAGCGCGATACTTCGTAACCAGGGCAGTAATTCGTCGGCTGCAGCGACGGGTGGATGCCAGGCCTTTTTTAAACCAATTTTAAATCATCATGCGAGAAAAATTTTTACGATTGTTAAGCATTTGTGTCTTGATTCTCTTCGCCTGTTCTCCCGTCTTTGCGCAAAACAAAGCCATCAGCGGTAAGATCACCGACGCGGCCACAGGTGCGGAGATGCCCGGAGTAAGCGTAGTTGCAACGGGCACTACTGTAGGCACTACTACAGATGTTAACGGAACGTATACCCTAAACGTTCCGGAAGCGACTAAAAGCCTTACCTTTTCATTTATCGGCTATGCCACCCAAAAAGCAGATCTAAGCGGATCTAACACCCTCAATGTTCGTTTAGAGCAGTCGAACAGTACTTTAGAAGAAGTAGTAGTGGTAAGTGTTGGTTACGGTACCCTTAACAAAAGGGAAGTATCCAGTGCCATCACCCATGTTTCGGGGAAAGACCTGCTCCCGGTTTCGGCAAATAACCCCTTAATGTCCTTACAGGGTAAAGTAGCCGGCCTTACTATAACCAATACTTCCAGCGGCGATCCAAATTCATCGCCCAGCATACAGTTGCGGGGCGCTTCATCGCGTAACGCGGGCCTTGGGCCATTGTATGTGATCAACGGTGTTCCGGGTGGAAACATTGATAACATTAACCAAAACGATATTGAAAGTATCGATGTGCTCAAAGGCGGCGCGGCTTCGGCCATTTATGGTACCCGCGGCGGTAATGGTGTAATTGTCATCACCACCAAGAAAGGTACTTCGCAGGGCCGCATGTTTTATGATGGTTATGCCAGTTTCGATTATGTAACCAACCGTCTGCAAAACCTTTCGCCCGATGAGTTTATTGAACACCGTATAAAAAACGATAAAGGAGTAAATTACGGTGCCAAAACCAACTGGCTCGATGCGGTTACCAATTCACCGGCATTTAGTCAGAAACACACCGTTCAGCTTTCGGGCGGTACGAGTAAAACTAATTACTTCGCTTCGGCAGATTACCGCAACGCGGATGGTATCGACCTGCGGGCGCATAAAAAAGAATATGGCGCCCGAATCAGTGTAAACCATGCTACAGATGACAATGTTTTTGTAGGAAGCTTGAGCGTTGCACCCCGTTACATGAATACCAGTAATGCCGACTTGGGTAATTTTAATAACGCGCTAACATTAAATCCTACCTACCCGATTTATGACAGCGTAGGACGGTACAATTTTATAAATAGCGGTTTCTTTTCTAATAACCCTGTTGAAAACGGGAAGCTCATCAAATCGGATGCGGATATTAAGGAGATTGATATTAACGGATCTTTAAAAGTTAATATTCTGAAGAACCTTAGTACCACGGTAACTATTTCGCAAATAAGCCGTTCGGCGCGTAATATGAATTTCAGTCCTTCAACACTGTCAACTATAGTTCATGCCGGCAAAATTACACAGGTCAATTTTGCTTCGCAAGAGCAGCAAGAGAACGATCAAAAGAATGTGGAATGGACGGGTAATTACTCGCTCGATTTTAGAAAGAACCATCTTAAGGTGTTGGGAGGTTATTCGTACTCTTTGTATAACTATAAGCAATTCTACGCCCAAAATTACGATTTTCCGTTTGATACATACCTATGGAACAGCTTAGGATCTGGCTTATATAATGGCGGAGCCGCAGGGCAGGGTCAATTGGCTGTAGGTTCTACACAAAATGGCTCCACACTTATCGCTTTTTTTGGCAGGCTGAATTACGATTTTAATAATCGTTACATCTTAACAGCAAGTTTACGGCGCGAGGGATCTTCAAAATTTGGATCCAACAATAAGTGGGGCAATTTTCCCGCGGTTTCAGGCGCATGGAGATTATCAGAGGAGAATTTTTTAAAAGAAACTTTACCATGGGTAAATGAATTGAAAGTTCGGGCAGATTACGGTATTACCGGTAACCAGGATTTCGATAACTACCTTTCTTTGCTGCTATATGGCGGTGCCGGGTATTTCCCTTTTAACGGCGCGCCATACCAGGTGTATGGGCCAGCATCAAATGTTAACCCGGATTTGCGATGGGAAAAGGCAGTCAACTTTAACGCGGGTATAGATTTCGCTATACTCAATAATCGTTTAAGCGGGTCTGTAGATTATTATATCCGCACGAATAAAGACCTTTTAGGGCTTTATGATGTTCCGTTACCTCCCAATTCGCAAGATCGTACTTACGCCAACGTGGGTACAATGAAGAATTACGGTATTGAGGTTACCTTAAACGGAGCGGTAATTAAACAAAGCGCTTTTAGCTACAATGCTACGTTGGCGTTTGCTTATAATAAAAATAAATTTATTTCATTCTCTAACAGCATATACAAAGGTGCAACCTATCAATACGTTGCCGGCTTGCCCGCTCCGGGATCACCGGGTACTATACAGCGTATAGAAGAAGGACATAGCATTGGTGAATTTTATACGCTGCGATCTGCCGGTGTAAATGATGAGGGAGCTTTACTGGTGTATAAAAAAGACGGCAGTATTATTCCGGCCAATGAAGCATCTGATGATGACAAGCAATATGTAGGCAATGGTTTGCCAAAAATTACGGCCTCGATGAACCATAGTTTCCGTTACAAACGATTTGACTTGAATATATTTTTAAGAGGCACTTTCGGGTACAAAATTTTTAATACCCCGGCATTTTATTTGGGTACGGCGGCCAGCCAAACCGATGCAAATGTGTTGAAATCGGCTTATGATGATAAAAGCAAGTATTCAAAACTTACAAATGATAAAACTCAATACCGCGCAGCTGATTATTTCCTGGAGTCGGGCTCATTCGTGAAAATTGATAATGTTTCTTTAGGATACACACAGCCATTAAAAACAAAATATCTTAAATCTGTAAGGTTTTATGCAGCAGGTAGAAACCTGCACACATTTAAGAGCTATACAGGAGGCGATCCCGACCTTGTTCAGATCAATGGGCTTACTCCCGGTGTAAATACCTCATTGAACTATTATCCATCAACATTGCAAGTAATACTTGGCTTGCAAGCAACCTTTTAAGAACTAAAAACATGAAAAAATATCAACTTTTTATAAGTGGTGCGTTCCTGGCAATATTTTTAATGGAAAGCTGTACTAAACTGGATGAGCATGTATACGATAAAGTGGATGCAGCCAACTTTTTAACCCGCAGGGATGATGTGATAAGGGCTTTTTTAAGGCCATTTGAGCATGGTTACTGGAGTATTCAAGGGAATGACGTGTATGCTGTAGGCGAAAATAGCACCGATGAAATAGGTACTTACAACCGCCAGGGCGATTGGCAAGATGGGGGATACTATCAGCGCATGCACTATCATACCTGGACAACTAACGATGGTTTTACAAGCAGGGCCTGGAAGAACTTTTATCAGGGTGTTGTTCTTGCTACCAACTCCTTGCAGGATATGGAAAGCATACAGGACCCTGCAAAGCTGAGCATTACACCCGAAGAACTGGCCGATTTTAAATCTGAACTGCGTACGCTGAGGGCATGGTTCAATTTAAGGGCTTTTGATTTTTACCGTAACATTCAAATAGTTACCGATGTGAAAAATTCTACGCAAGGTAACCCGCAGGCTACGCCGCAGGAAACCTTCGCGTTTATTGAAAAGGAACTAACGGAATCAATCCCCGGTTTACCAACACGCGAGCAATTAGGTGCTAAAGGCATTGGCCGCTGGACCAAAGCCGGTGCTGCCGCTTTACTTGCAAGGCTTTACCTGAATGCCAAAGTTTATATCGGTACCGATAAGTTTGCCGAATGCGAAACAGTGTGTAAAGATATTATTGCAGGTAAATACGGCGCCTATCAACTGGATACCCGCTGGGACGCCCCGTTTGATTATACCAATACCGGCCTTAACTCAGAGGTGATCTATGGCTTTCCGGGAACGCTGGCACGTACGCACTGGCAGTACGATGGCGGAATGTTCTGGTGGGGTGTTACCTATGATGCCGGTCCCTTGTATTGTGGTTTTACTGATTTTGGACAGGCCAATCCTCGTTTCGCGCTGCAACCGGGCCGTGATGTGGATAGCGTGGAGTATACCCATCAGTTAGGCAAGCCTTTCGTGAAATTTCAAAAATATCCCGATGATTATCGCCTTGTAAAATACCGTAACCTTGGCGACAGCAAACGGGAAGGTATGTTCCTGTACGGTTACCTGCCGTTTAAACGCACGGTAAACGGTGTTGAGAAAGCTGATACGGTAAGGGGAAATAAAGGCCCGTACCCGTTGTTCATCCGCGACCAGGTGGGTATGTTCCTGGATACCAAACCGGGTAAAAAAATAGCTGATAAGGAATCAAATATGAACCATGCCGATCATAACTCGGGCGTGTTTATGGTAAAATATCCGCTTTACCCAACGCCCGATCCAAACCGTATCACATCCGCTTATGCTGAAGTGCGCCTGTCTGAAATTTATTACTCACTTGCCGAGTGTCTTTACAGAAAAGGCGATAAGCCCGGCGCGGTAGCGCTGCTGAACCAGGTAAGACAACGTAATTACCCAAGCGGGTCGGCAAGTTTATACAAGGCCGATGGTAGCCAGCTTACCGATCAGGAAATGCTTGACGAATGGGGCAGAGAGTTTTTAGGCGAAAACCGTCGCCGTACCGATCTTATCCGTTGGGGGGTATTTAATACCGGCACCTGGTGGGATAAAAAGCCCGATGGTGATAAGCATACCGAGATATTCCCTATTGGAAGGGATATCCTGAATGTAAACCCGCAACTGAAACAAAATCCCGGTTATTAATTTAAACGCCCGCTGCCCCGATACGCTTTGGTATCCGGGGCAGCGGGTTACTGTTAAATATTACAGCAAAAAGCCCTTGTTCGCCCATACTTACCCGATACTATTATTCATTCATCTATAAATTATCTAAATCCACTTTCAACCTTCATGTTTAAGCTACTGAAACATTTCTCCGGCAAAAAAAGACTGACGCTTTTATTGGTCGTTCTGCAAACACAGTTTACCAGCGCGCAGCAAAAACCGGTGCCGCTGGCAAACCCTAAGGCCATTGTTCAATCCGGTCAGGCCCGGTTTACCGTGCTCACCCCGCGCCTTATCCGTATGGAATGGACGGCCCAATTGCCCTTTATTGATAATGCCACCTTTACGGTACTAAACCGCAACTTGCCGGTGCCGTATTTTGTATCGCAAATAAATAATGGAGAACTTGTTTTAAAAACTGCAGAACTTGAATTACACTATAAAGTGGGTTCCGGGAAATTTACAGATCAAAACCTGACCATCACATCGCTTAACAAAAAGTACCCTTTTGCATGGGTGCCCGGCACAAAGCAAAAGGGTAACTTAAAAGGCACCTACCGCACCCTCGATAACTTTGATGGCGATTACCATATATGGGATAAAAAGAAGATGGAACTGGAGGATGGCTTGCTGGCTACCGACGGATGGACGGTGATAGATGATTCGCAGCGCTTACTGTTTGATAACAGTGAATGGCCCTGGGTTGCCGAACGCCCCGCGAAAGATTACCAGGATCTGTATTTTATGGGTTACGGCAGGCAATACAAAAAAGCGCTGCAAGATTTTGTACAGATATCGGGCAGGGTACCCTTGCCGCCGCGTTACGCGTTTGGTTACTGGTGGTCGAGATATTGGAGTTATTCTGACAATGAGGTACGCAACGTTGCCGAAAATTTTGAGCAGCATAACCTGCCGCTTGATGTATTTGTAATAGATATGGACTGGCATTATACCGACAGTTTGCGGGCAAAATACGATGTGTTCGACCAAACCAAACACTGGACAGGCTGGAGCTGGAACAAAAGACTTTTCCCCAACCCGGGCAAAACCTTAAGCTGGATGAAAAGTAAGGAGTTGAAAGTAACACTTAACCTTCACCCGGCCTCGGGCGTAGCACCTTTTGAGGAACCTTACAAGGCGATGGCGCAAACCTTAAATTTCGATACTACAACCAAAGCTAACATACCGTATGAGGGCTCAAACAAAAGGTTTATGCAGGCATTGTTCGGTACCATTTTGCATCCCATGGAAAAAATGGGTGTAAGTTTCTGGTGGCTCGACTGGCAGCAATGGCCAAACGATAAAAGAATTAAAAACCTAAACAATACCTGGTGGCTCAATTACGTATTTTTTACTGATATGGAGCGTAATGGCTCAACCCGTCCGCTGTTGTATCACAGATGGGGCGGCCTGGGTAATCACCGTTACCAGCTTGGTTTCTCCGGTGATGCCGTAATATCTTGGAAATCGCTTGCTTTTCAACCATATTTTACCAGCGCCGCGTCTAACGTGTTGTATGGTTACTGGAGCCACGATATCGGCGGGCACCAATTCGGTCCGGGTTCAGATCAAAAGCTTGATCCGGAGTTATATGTGCGCTGGATGCAATACGGTGCCTTGAGTCCGATATTCCGCACCCACTCGTCAAAAAACGCCAATTTGAACAAAGAAGCCTGGAACTTTAAAGGAGAATACTATGATGCATTGAAAGACGCCATCCGTTTACGATATGAATTAGCGCCCTACATCTACACTATGGCCCGCAAAACCTATGACAGCGGGATCTCTCTGTGCCGCCCCTTGTATTACGATTACCCGGAAGCGGCCGAAGCCTATGAAAACAAATCGGAATATATGTTTGGCGATGACCTGCTGATAGCGCCGATTGTTGAGCCGATGAAAAATGGTGAGTCGGACATTAAGGTTTGGTTGCCCGAAGGTAACGATTGGTTTGAATGGCAAACCGGAACCCTGCTGAAAGGCGGGCAGTATGTAAATCGCACGTTCGCTTTAGATGAATACCCGATTTATGTAAAGGCGGGTGCTATAGTACCGGCTTATCCCGCGGTTAAAAATCTGGAATATCAGCCTGCAAAAACATATATAGATGTGTTTCCGGGTGCTGATGGCAGTACCTCTGTTTACGAGGATGCCGGCAACTCAAAAAATTATGCTGCCGAGTTTGCTACTACAAAAGTAATTTCCAAGCACCTGCCGGGGCGCACGCAAAGCGTAACCATTATGGCACGCAAGGGCGCTTACAAAGGGATGCCGCTTAGCAGAAGTTACACGGTAAGGTTAGTAGGAGCAGAGATGCCGCAATCAATAACCGTTAATGGCAAAAAGCTTGATTACGCTGCCGAACAAAGTGCAGGCAAGTGGAACTACAACGGCAAGAGTTTGTCTGTAGAGATCTCGCTTCCGCAAGCCGCATGCGCAAAACCGCAGGAAGTATTGATCGCTTACAGCAAAACCGACATTGCTAACGTTAATACCGGTTTGGTTAAAAAGTTCCGCGAGTTAAGTAAGGCTGTAACAGGCTTAAAGTTTAAAGACGCGGATATTATTTTACCCGAAATGGCAGGCCGCTGCGAGGAAACTAATTTGAGATTGCAATATTATCCGGGGCAGTTTTACCAAATGTTGCAGTATTTTAATATAAACTACAGCAACGTGCCGGATGCGGTTAATAAAGCAACAAGTAAGGCTAATGCCGATTGGTTTAAAGAGCAATTGAAAAGTACAGGCAAATAAAATAATATGATTGGTTAAAAATAGGTGATTAGTTTATGTACGAGCAAAGACCGGATTGAGCGATCATTCCGGCTTTGTTTTTTATTTATACCGGACTATCCTTTGTACAAATTAAAGTTTTATAATTACTGGCAGGTTAACCTGATTATAAACTTAACGCTATCGTATTCATTGCCATTGATGATTGATAGGCATTACAAAATAAACTTAAAAATGAAGATTCTTTACACACTGTTATTGTGGCTTCTTGCTGTTACAGTAGTTTACGGCCAGCAAAATAACGACGCGCTGATGAGCCAGTTGAAGGGTATGCTTGTGCAAAGAAGAGTGTACGATGACCGCAAAGAAGCCGATATAGCCGGGTTGAAAAAAGCGTTGAAGCATTGTTCGCCAAACGAACTTGAAAAGCAATACCAGTTATGCAGCAGCTTGTTTGAAGAGTATAGAAGCTATCAGTACGATTCGGCCTACGTGTACACGCAAAAAATGATTGGCTTGAGCATAGCCATGCACGATTTGCCTAAGCAATACGACAGTAAAATAAAGCTTGGTATCATCCTCATATCATCGGGCATGTTTAAAGAAACGCTGGACTGTATCAACCAGGTTAATCCGAAGGTACTTGATAAGGGTTCAAAGTTGCGTTATTACCGATTACAGTGCGTATATTATGCCGACCTTGCCTATTACAACAACGATAAATACTACACGAAGCAATATGTAGAACAAGCTAACAAGTATCTTGATACGGCCATCTCCCTAACAGAAAATAATTCGTTCGAGCAGATCATGTACAAGGCCGAAATACCGGATACGGCCGGGCAAAAGATAAGTAATTATAAGTATTACGAATATTTGCTTTATCAGCGTAAGCTTACCCCGCACCAAACAGCCATGATAGCCGCGGCCTTAAGTGATCATTACCAGGGGGCAGAGCGGATGAAGTTGTTATTGATAGCCGCCATTAACGATATAAAATCATCTACCAAAGAAACCATGGCCGTATATAAAATAGGGACCAACCTGTATAAAAGCGGTGATATAAAGAATGCCTACCTGTTTATGCAGGAGGCTTTGAGCAACGCGCAGTTTTACGGATCGCGCCTGCATAAAATTGAGATAGCCTCGGTATTGCCCGATATTGCCGCCAATAAAATACTGATCTCTGAAAACGAGAAGAACAAGTTTATTATATACCTGCTATCAAGCTTGATCATTGTGGTGATCATCAGCCTGATCTCGTTCATCGTTTTTATACAGCTCAAACGGCTGCGTGTTAAAGAACGCATTATTGAGGAAAAGAACAACCAACTGGAGAAGATAAACAAGCGGCTATCAGAAGAAGCCCGCATTAAGGAAGAGTATATCGGCTATTTTTTCAATGTGTTTTCGGAGTATATTTTAAAGCTGGAAAAGCTGAAAAGGAATGCCGAGCGAAAGATGAAGAGTAAAAAATACGATGAGGTACTCGCTTTGTTAAGCCAAATAGATATTAAGCAGGAACGCGACCATTTATTCAGAACTTTCGACCGGGTGTTCTTAAAACTATTCCCTAATTTTATTACCTCTTTTAACGCGCTTTTAAAACCCGAAGACCAGATATGGCCAAAAGGCAACGAGGTACTAAGCGCGCATTTAAGAATATTCGCATTAGTCAGGCTTGGCATAAACGATAACGAAACAATAGCCAAAATATTAGAATATACGGTAAGCACCATTTATACTTATAAAGTAAGGGTAAAAGCAAAAGCGATTGTTCCGCATGATGAATTTACTAACCATATTATGGATATACAGGTGGTTGATACAGGTAAACCATAAATTGATAGATAATTCCTCTGGAGGTTATCAAAAAGAATAAAGACTTCTCAGAAACTTAAAGGCAATACTCGTGAAACTGTTATCACAAAGTAAGGGTCAGTTGCGAGTGTCAGGCATACTAACCTCTAATTGTATCTACTTGCAACCTGTATATCAATTTTACAAATTTTAGCTAAAATAATCATCCAACAAAAGCTTAAAGAGAGTAGGGGATAGTTGAGGCTATCTATTCACTATCTTAGTGAGTTATTTAAACTTTGGAAAAAATACAGATCATTGTAACTTAGTAGTTACAATTGCGATAAACCGGATTATTTGCCACTAATCAATGCTTCAAGAAACGCCAATACAGGTTAATGAAACTAATCAGTTGAAAAAACTGCTTGATGGCGATGAAAGGGCGTTTGATTATTTTTATGACCTTTACAGTTTGCCCATCTACAGGAAGCTGCTGAAGATGACCAAGGTAGAGTTTATAGCGGAGGAATTACTGCAAAACGTTTTTATCAAAATATGGGAAAAGCGCCACCTGATCAATCCTGAAAAAGGACTTAAGGCCTACCTTTACCACATTGCTCAAAATTTGGTATATGATTTTTATAGAAACCTTGCCCGCGAAGACGAATTAATGGAAGCGGTGAGCTACGCTACCAATGCCATTACCGAAGACACGGCTGAAAAGCTTATTTTTAAGGAAACCAATCAACTGCTGGAGATTGCGATAGAACAGCTTCCCGAACAGCAAAAGCTCGTTTTCAGGCTTTGTAAGCAGGAGGGCAAAAGTTATGAGGAGGTAAGCGAACTGCTTGGTATCTCCACTTCTACCATCAACGGGCACATTGTAAAAGCTACAAAAAAGGTAAAAGCTTACATGTTCAAAACGCATCACCTGTCGGCCACGCTCACGGTGCCTGTAGTGCTCTATTTGCTAAAAGAGTTATAAACAGTAACGATTCCTTTTTTTCTCAATAAGTTTCCGTAGTAATGACTTTCTCAATCATTTAATCGTTGCTATTGAGCTATTAAAGAAAATAATATTTATTTTAAAGTAGAGTAGATGGCAACGCTTTTTCAAACGTATTAGCATAAAAGAGCCTAATATTTTGGAAGAGAACCTTACCCTGTTGTATCAACGATTTCTCAATAATGATTGCACCGATGAGGAGTTATCGCTTTTGTTTCATTTGTTTGAAACGGCAGACGAGGACATATTGAAAAGATTGATCGAAGATGAATTATCAACGATTGAAGCTGAACTCCCGGCAAATGCTCAAGAAACAGAACGTTTAAACGCGGTTCGTTTACGTGTGAAAACGCAGATTGGCCGCGGCAGAATTTCTTCAAGAACACTTATATATAGCCTTAGCGCTGCTGCGGCAATTATTGTTGCCTTAACATTTACTTTTCTTTTTTGGCAGCGTCCGGGTAAAGAACAGGCTGTGCAAAAGGAACAGGTAGCAGCAGTTATTAAACCCGGGGGATTCCAGGCTACCCTTACGCTTGCAAATGGTAAAAAGATAGTATTGAACAGGTCTGTGAAAGGCTTTATCGCCAGTCTCGGTCATACAACCGTGAGCGTTAGTCCTTCCAATGGTGTTTCCTATACTTCTGTTGGTAAAAGCATCGCGAACTCGTCAAATACGCTGGCAACAGGTCGTGGCGAACAGTCGCCTTACCCGCTGATCCTGGCAGATGGCTCAAAGGTATGGCTCAACGCCGCGTCATCTATTACTTTTCCTTCGCAGTTTACCGGTAATGATAGGGTGGTAACCGTTAAGGGAGAAGTTTATTTCGAGGTAGCGCACAATGTTTCACGGCCATTTAAAATATTAAGCGGCAAGCAGGAGATTACTGTGTTAGGCACCCATTTCAACGTAAAAGCTTACGATGATGAAAATTGCATCAACACAACGTTATTGCAGGGTAGTGTGAAAGTAAAAGACCTGTCTTCCGGTGCCTCCAATCTTCTTGTGCCCGGGCAGCAGTCGAGGTTTAACAAAACCAACGGAGAATTAGCGGTTGCAAAAGCAAACCTGGAAGAAGTGATCGCTTGGAAAAACGGCTTCTTTATGTTCAATGATCAAAAGATCACCAGTGTGATGAAATCAATGAGCCGCTGGTATGATGTGGATATCGAATATCAAAACTTTAGCGACGGCAACGAAAAATTTGGGGGAACGTTTTCCCGCTCATCCAATTTGGGCGATATCCTTAGCAGTTTACAAAGCTTGGGTAACGCCCGCTTTAAAATTATAAATAGAAAAATTATTGTTTGTAACTGATGTTACCAAGCATCAGCCGCCATTATATAACCTAAAAATCAATTATTCATGCAAAACACCACACAAAAAGCAGAAAGGAGTTGCCTATAGAAGAGAGCCAAACACAACGGATTTACCAAAACCAGGAACGCTCGAACCGTTCCTGGCTGACCGGCGGATGCCGGCGTCAGGTAATTAATTATTGAAACAATCCAATAAACCCAATAACCTAACATACAAATGTATAAAAAATTTACTGAATTACTTTTCAGGAGGGATTCCTATGTAATTTCCAATCTGATCTTAAAAATGAAGATTACATGTCTTTTCATAATAGCAGCCCTGGTACAGGTGCATGCCGCTACATTGGCGCAGCGGGTTACATTATCCGTAAAAAATGCGCCGCTGTCTACTGTTATTGCCCAAATCAAGCTTCAAACCGATTATGATTTTGTGTATAACAACTCCGCTATAGAAAATGCCAAACCCATAACTCTGGAGGCAAAAGATCTGGATCTTAAAGAAGTGCTGGAACAGTGCGTTAAGGGGCAACGCTTTAGTTACAAGATAATTAACAAAGTGATCCTGCTTAACCGCAGGGAACAGGTAGAAGCACTACGTGCGACCAGCGATGTAGTCGTCGATCAAAAAATAACGGGCGTTGTGAGGGATTCTTTAAGCGGCGAAACATTGCCGGGTGTTACCATTGGGATAGAAGGCACAGCGCTGGGTGTTATATCTGATAACAATGGTGCATTTACGCTGAATGTGCCTTCGCCAAATGCCATACTGGTGCTGTCTTATATAGGCTACGAGCGACTGCGTTTCCCTTTAAACGGTAAAACAACGCTTGATATCCGAATGTCGAGAACAGATTCAAAGCTGAACGAGGTTGTGGTTGTAGGTTACGGTACCCGTGCAAAGGGAGCCGTTACAGGGGCCATATCTACAGTTAAGGCCGAGGTATTTGAGAACAGGCCGGTAACCAGCAGTTTCGACGCGTTGCAGGGAACTATACCGGGTTTAACAATAGCCAAAAACAGCGGGCAACCGGGCGGTGGCAACTTCGATTTGAAAGTACGCGGTAATTCGTCAATCAATGGCAACGCGCCTCTGGTGCTTGTAGATGGTATTCCGGGAGATATTAATACGATCAATACCAATGACATTGCCGAAGTAACCGTACTAAAGGATGCGGCCGCGGCTATTTATGGAGCCCGCGCGGGTGATGGTGTTATTATTGTAACTACAAAACGCGGCAAAAAAGGACCGCCTGAAGTTACTTATACGGGTAATTTCGGTATCAAAACACCTATATACCTCCGTAAAATAATGAACACGCTGCAATATGCAGAGTTTGCAGACGAAGGTTTACGAAATGTAGGTTTACCCGGCTTTCCGCAGGAAGTATTTGATAAGATAAAAGCCAATGCAGCACCCGATTTAGATAAGGGCTGGAACTACGGTGTAACCAATTATCCGGGTTTTTACGGCTATACGGATTGGAACAAGGTGATTTACAAAAGCTCTTCCCAACAGATCCATAACGTAGCCATATCCGGTGGCGGCGAAAATAATAATTACATGATCTCTGCCGGGTATAAAAGAGATAATGGGATCCTCCGTTTCGGCGAAAATAAATCAGATGGCTATAACCTGCGCCTTAATTACGATTTCCGCCTCGGTAGTAAAGTATCAGTAGAAACACGCACAAATTTTGACAATACCAATACTAAAACACCTTCGGAGATCAATGGCGAAAGTCCGCTGAAAAACGTAACCAGACAATTTCCTTACGCGCCACTTTATAACCAGGTTGGCCAGTTTTACAGCTACCAGGGCTATGCTAACCCGGCAGGCTATTTAGAAGAAGGTGGTACAACAACCGACAATTTCTCGCGCTTTGCAACCAATTTTAAGCTTGATTATACGATAGTTACAGGCCTGAAACTTACCGGGCAGGCTGCAGTGCGAATGGATTATACCAATGGTGCCGCTATCCATCCCACCATAATACGCAGCAATTATACCGGCGGCATTCAGGATATCAGGAATACACCTAATTCGGCCGCGTACGCTAATTCAAAAAGGTTAAACAAGTTGTACCAGGTTTATTTTGATTACAACAAAGTGTTTGGCGAAGATCACCGCTTCAATTTAACCGGTGGTGCATCGTTAGAACAAACCGATTATACTTATCAAAGAACTACCGGCTACAATTTCCCGAATAATAGCTTATTCACGCTTAACCTGGCCGACCGTACCAAAGTAGCTTATGCTGATTTTACGGGTAATATTAACGATCAGGCGTTGGGCTCGTACTTTAGCAGGTTAAGCTATGGGTATAAGAACAAACTGATTTTAGACCTTACCGCCCGTGCAGACGGAAGTTCAAAATTTGCGCCCGAAAAACGATGGAGCGCTGTGTTCCCTTCGGCGGCTTTAGCCTATAATTTGTCGGAAGAAAAATTCATCAAATCGATGAAAACTTTCGACCTGTTAAAACTGAGGGTATCCTATGGTAAAATGGGTAACCAGGAAATAGGCAGATTAGGCCTCTATGATTATATTCCGTTAATAACGCTGGATGGTAACTATCCATTAGGTTCACCCAACGCGGGCCTTACCGGGGCAAATGCTAACCCTGCATCTACAGATAGAACATGGGAAACCATCACCAATAAAAACATCGGTATCGATGTGGCTTTGCTGAATTCAAGGCTAAGTTTCTCTTTCGATTATTATAATAAAACCAATGACGATATGCTGGTGAATATTGCCGTGCCGGCAACTTTTGGTGCAACACCGCCGTCAAGCAACCAGGGTAAGTTAGTTACCAAAGGTTTTGAAACCATTGTTACCTGGAAAGACAAGATAAATGATTTCAGGTACAGTGTTTCGCTGCAATTAAGCGATAGTAAAAACAAGCTGGTGGAATTAAAAAACACTGATAATTATAACGAGGGCCTTGTGGAAACCCGGAAAGGTTATGCCATTAACTCTTACTTCGGTTATGTATTTGAGGGTATTATTAAAACACAGGCACAACTTGACGAATATAAGAAACTACAGGGTGTACCGGCAAGGGTATCTATAGGCGATGTAATGTATAAGGATGTCGACGGTGATGGCAAACTGACCGCGTTTGGCGATAAAAGCAAGGGACTGGCCGGTGATATGGTATACCTGGGTAATGTAACCCCGAGGTTTACTTATTCATCAAACATCAACCTGGGGTATAAGCAATTCGACATGCAAGTATTTTTACAGGGAGTTGGCAAAAGAGATGTGATCTATGAAAGCAATATCAGCAGGCCTAATACCTTCTTCTGGCCTTCGCTTGCCTACTTCTACAATAAAACCTACAGCGCCAGCCGACCAGATGCCGAATTTCCGAGGTACCTGCCCGGCAATTTGGGATATGACGATGTTTCGGGTTACAACTACCGCGCGTCTACCAAAACTATACAAAACGTATCCTACCTGCGGTTTAAGGTAATCACAATAGGGTATAACCTGCCCGATGCCATAGCAAAATCCATTAAGATGAAATCTGCCAGGATCTATGTGAGCGGTCAGGATCTGTTCACTGTGTCGAAAGGCACATTCGGTGGCAATTTTGATCCTGAAGACGGTTACCGCCAGGAGGGAACCTACCCTTACAATAAAGTTTATTCGGTGGGCTTAAATGTTAAATTTTAATTGAAACACACTATGAAACTTAAATATTTAACTCATTATATATTAATGAACAACACGTCCGGCTCAAAAAATACGGAAGCGATACGTAATATCACTTTTATTTGCTTTCTCAGTATCGCGGTTTTGTGGAGTGGCTGCAAAAAGGACCTCAACCTGGTATCAAAAGATAGTATTACAGATGCCACCTTTTGGAAAACCGGTGCCGATTTTAAATTGGCTGCCAACAACCTTTATAACGGACTGGACAGGTTCGGTGAAGAAGATATTGAATCTGATATCGCGTTCAATGTCCCAAATTCTGTAAGTAACGGACAGTTACAGCCACAGGAAGTTTCAACCACATGGAATTCAAGCTATGGTTATATAAGATCGGCCAATAACATTTTGGAAAAAGGTGCCGGGAATGCCGACCCTGAAATTAAGAAATATGTGGCCGAAGCTAAATTTTTCAGGGCCTGGTATTACTGGAAACTACTTAGGATATATGGCGGTGTTCCACTGATCACAAAGGTATTGAAGACAGATGATCCCGAGTTGTTCGCCCCAAGATCAAGCCGCACAGAAACAGCCGACCTGATCCTAAAAGATCTTGACGAGGCTAAAGATGATTTGCCGGTGCAATCAGATGTTTCCTCACCTGATGTCGGCCGTATTACCAAAGGCGCCGCGTTGGGGCTTGCTTCGCGTGTTGCCTTGTTTGAGGGCACATGGCAAAAATCAAGAGGAGGGAATGCCACCAAGTACCTTGATATCGCCGTTACCTCCTCACAGGCCGTGATCAGCAGCGGTGTTTACATCCTTTATACCGGGAGCGGGGCACAAAGCTATCGTTACCTGTTCCTTGAAGCGGGAGATGATGCCAAAGAAACCATTTTAGACCGCAGGTATGCCAGGAACATTATAGGGCACGATGCGCCTTACATGTATGATCAGGATGGCTATAACCCAACCCGTAAAATGGTTGATCTTTATCTTGATAAAAACGGCTTGCCAATCACTTCGGCGGGTACTGTTTTTCATGGTTACAATACATTTACTTCAGAATTTCAGGATCGCGACCCGCGGATGACACAAACCATGATCATCCCCGGAACATTGACCAACCGGGTGTTTTTCCCGGTAACAAATGTGGCTAACTGGCCTGATGCACCGCAGCGTAATTTCAATACCGGGTATATTCTTTATAAATACATGTCGGAAGACCCGATAGCCAATAACTCAGGCCGGGAGGGTGATAACAGTCTGTTTGATTATGACAGGCACCTGATCAGGTATGCAGAGGTGCTTTTAAATTATGCTGAAGCTGTTTATGAAAAGAACGGTTCAATTAGTAATAACGATCTTGACCTGTCGATCAATAAACTGCGCGATAGGGTGGGCATGCCACACCTTACCACTGCATTTGTATCAGCTAATAACCTCAACATGCAAACCGAGATCAGGCGCGAAAGAACAGTAGAGCTTGCTCTTGAAGGTTTTAGATACGATGACCTCCGCAGGTGGAAAACAGCGGAAACGGAGTTGCCACAGGATGTTAAGGGCATCAAAATTACCGGTACAGATTGGGCTACAAGAAAGCCTTACAATGATCCTAGCTATGCAGGTAAAGTGGATGTCAACGGATTCCTGATCGCCGAGCGTGGCAGGAAGTTCGATCCGGCGAAAGACTATCTGCAACCACTGCCTACTAAAGAAGTTGCATTTTACCAGGCCAACGGCCATACCCTGGAACAAAACCCGGGGTGGTAATTTATTAAATACCGGGCCGTATATATCGGCCCGGTATTTAATCTGTAAATTGTGATTGAGTAATCTTGTGATCAATAATATGTTGAAACCGGGCTTTAATTAAACGGCATTTGGCTGCCAAAGAACTACCTTAATATATGAACTTTAAAACAATACTCCCTTTTGCTTTTTTGCTCCTGATCTCGTTTTCAGATGCCGTGGCACAAGGTAACAAACCAAAGAAAGCAACAGCCTTAATGGGCGGGCGTTTTCTCACTTTCAATACTGTAATAAGGGTGAACCAGATAGAGGTATCAAGAACCCGCAATGTTGGCGAAGATGAACGGGCATTACATACACCTGCTCGCGTTATTGCCTTCAGGCAGGCTGTGGCAGATGGGTTTCCGGGTGGAAAAATGACATGGTCGTTCAGCTGGCTTGCATTGAATGATACTACAGCGAATTACCGCGAGATTAGAAAATTGGTGGTGGGTTATCATTATAAATATGGAGATGATGTTACATTTATACCGGGTGCCTATTTTGCCAATGCTTATAACACTACCGAGCAGGTAAATAAGGATGTACATGATGCTTTGCAAATTATAGGTAAAATGGTGGGCAATAATTACAGACCGTTAAGTATTGTTGCAGGTTTTACGTCGGCACCCAATCAGCAATACCTTGCAGAAAAGGAAGGCATTCACGTATGCCAGGGAAATATCTGGAGCCAGTACAGTATTGACAATCAGGATGGCGACGGATCAGTGGCTTATCCCTTCTATCCATCAAAAGAACATTTTTGCAAACCCGCGCAAAGTAAAAAGGATTTTATTGACTGTGTTAATTTAGATGGCTGGTCGGTTGATTTTCTTGCAGGGCGTAGGGAAGGTTTCAAAGATGGGTTTAACAGCCGCATGGGGGTAGGGCCTATCGAAACACTGGGTAAGTATGGTAATGAGACAGGTTTAAAAGAAATGATGCATACCACCGCTATTCATTTTGATAAAGGATTTGAGCTTAATGGCTTTGGCTGGGTTACCAATTGCTGGGAGCTTTGCCTGCCTTACGATCCTGCTTCCTTGAAAAACTGGCTTACCGCCATCAGAAAGCGCTGGCCCGATACCAAACTGATCACCCAGGGCGAATTTGGCCTGCTATGGCGTAAACATTATAAAAGTAATAGTTTTAATTACCGGTTTGTAGAACGTGGCTCCGGTATCGGCGGATCGGATGCTGATAATGAGATCAGCTGGTTTATGAATAAAGATTTTCGCCTCGCGTTACTAAAAAACTGGAAAAACAATACACCGGAAAAAGTGATAGACTTTACACGATACGATCTCCCTGCGAAGGAGCCAAAAGAGATGACCCGGAAATGGAGTCTTTTAGGAGCCATTAATCAAAAGCAATCACGTCCGCAGGATAAGCCGGTTTCTATTGATTCAATTTCCGCCGGTGCGCGGGCTATCATAGCTGCCCGGTACAAATATTTAATAAAGAAATAGTTATAATCGTAGTCTACCCTAATGTTCAGGTTATACGCTTGTTCAATTTTAAATGAAAAAAACCTTAAGAAGTAAGTAAATAATGATCAAGATGAAATTAAAGGCTCTTATTACGGCCACCTCAGCAGCAGTTTTACTCGTTACCACGTTTGGTTCCGTCGGTGCTCAACCTAAACCAGCGGACAATCCCCGGATAGTTAACATTGTTAATTTTATCCGTGATATAGAACCCCGCGACGGTAACATTACTAAAGATGTGCTTTACCAAACGGTAGTCAGCCAGATCAAACTGATGAAGCAATATCATCTTGGCGGTACCTTTCTTTTACAATACGACGCGCTGATTGATAAACGCTACCAGGAATTACTGAAAACGCTCCCGAAGGATGAATTTGAAATAGGGGGCTGGTGGGAGCTTCCGCAGCCGCTTATTGAAAAAGCAGGTATAAAATGGCGGGGCAAATATGCGTGGGACTGGCACTCTGATGTTGGTTTCTCGGTGGGTTATACCCCTGCCGAAAGGGAAAAAATTATTGATGTATATTTTACTGATTTTAAAAAGATCTTCGGGTATTATCCCAAATCAATTGCTTCGTGGGTGATTGATGCGCACTCCCTCAGTTATATGTACGATAAGTATAAGATTGTAGCTTCGGCCAATTGTAAAGATCAGGTAGGTACCGATGGTTTTACCCTGTGGGGTGGTTATTGGAACCAGGCATATTACCCCAGCCGTGTAAATGCCTACATGCCTGCGCAACACGCCGAAAAACAAATACCGGTTCCAGTGTTCAGGATGCTGGGCAGCGACCCTATCAGGCAGTATGCCGATGGCCGGTCGGTGACCACATTAGAGCCTGTTTACACACATGCAGGCGGAAACGAACAGTGGATTAACTGGTTCTTTCAATCGTTCGCAAACGATTCATCGCTTGGGTTTAACTACACACAGGCGGGGCAGGAAAATTCATTTACCTGGGATGCCATGAAGAAAGGGCTGGAATGGCAAATGCCGATCATTGCCCGCCTGAAAAAGGAAGGCAAGGTGCGTGTAGAAACCATGGCACAATCGGGCGAATGGTTTAAGAAAACCTACAAAGTTACCCCGGCAACCACGTTTACGGTTAGTAAAGATCTTGGCGAAAGCGATAAGAAAACCGTTTGGTACAACAGCCGTTTTTACCGGCTCAACCTGCTTTGGGATAACGGGAACCTGCGCATAACCGATATTCATTTGTTTAATGAAACCATACCCGATAAATACCTGAAAGATGTAACCACCGTTAATCAAAGTTTCTTTTATACCCTACCGGTGGTGGATGGTTTTCAATGGGGTAAAGCCAATAAGCCTGAAGGTTTTCGTTTAATGATGAAAAATGGGGAAGCGGAAGTTCCGGTTCAAGGCGGCAATCCTACCTTTAAGAACGTTGATAAAAACACAGCACGCGCTACCTGGCCGGTAGGTTCGGGTTCTTTCGAAATTACAATGAATGAAAAGTCCCTGACCATATCAACGGTCAACCACCCGGCAGGCGACTGGTTTCTGGACCTTTTTGTAGCTGAAAATTCTAAAACCGCGTTCAAGACAGTAGCAGAAAATAGTGCCGAATATGAGTTTGATGGCCATACCTACCGGCTTGCGACAACAGAGGGGACTATCGAAAAAACTACGAACGGCAGTTTGTACCGTATCAGGCCAAAAGGGCAACGTATCGTGTTAACGCTGGCAGATCAGTAAGGAGGTGCATTTATTTACGATGTATTGATCTGTTTTATTTTTCAAAAGGTTGCCTTCTGCTTAAACTATGAAAAAGTATTTGTTTGTATTGTTTTTTGTATTCTGCTTATGTTCGTTTAAGGAAAAGGAATTAAGCTGGATAGCGATAGGTGATTCCATCACCTATCTGAATGATCATCCCGACGAAACAGGGCATAGGGTGAATAAAGGCTACCTTACACGGCTAGCCGAGCTGTTACCTAATATAAGATATATCAACCAGGGCCACAATGGTTGGACCTCGGGAGCTATCGCCGAAAACATAGAACGCCTTGGCCTTGTTAAAGCCGACATTTATTCCGTTTTTTTAGGTACTAATGATTGGTGGCAAGGCAGACCGGTTGGAACATTAGACGATTACCGGAATAACAGCGGCAATACAACAGCTTACGGTTCCTTCCGTATCATTACTAACAAGATACGGCAGTTAAATCCTGAAGCTAAGATTGTACTGATAACCCCTATGCAGCGGAATGACTTTGTTTATATAGCCGATGCAAACAATAACGCATTTGGTTCTTATCAAAACAAGAACGGGCAATCGCTGGAAGCATTCGCGGATGCAGTTATCGCAATTGGCCAGTTGGAGAAGATCCCCATTGTTGATCTGTATCATCATCCCCAGCTTAGTATAGAGAACCTGGTTAATTATAAACGGCTTAAAAATCCCAAAAGCGGCAAATACGTTAACTATACTTATCCAAAATCAATAGGTATACCCTTTAATGCCAAAAACGATGAATATCCATACCCCGAGGCAGCAATAAATTTAACTTATGATGGTTTGCACCCATCGGATAAAGGGAACGCTATTATTGCAAATACGCTTGCAGGCAGCTTCAAACAGTTGGGTCTTGCGCCACGATGGAATAAGTATATCGATCCGGAAAAATATAGCGAACCGTTCTGGAAAGCAGATACCATTACAGATGAACGCGTACAAATCATCAAAAATCGTGATCAGGCAAGCGCGGCGCTGCTTTTTAATGCCCGCAAAATCTTGTCCGTAAAATCTTCAGACCACAGCAAGGTTTTTGTGAAGGGCAAAGACTGGCGATACGCCAATGGGAAGATTTTCATAAGCGCAGCATCAGCCATTCCTTTCCTAAAAAAAGAAGACCTTATTTTTACAGAAAATAAACCCGGCTTATCAATGACAGGTAAAACACCCGGAACATTTGTATTGTTCAATGAGAACGCCTACTTCAGCGCACGTCAGCTCTCTGTTACCTACATTCCTGAAAAAAACAGAAAATGGACCGGGCCGGTTCCTGTATTTCAGGGAGATAACCTGCCTGTTACTACCGGGAAGTTATCGGCAAAAAAAACTGTTAATATTGTTTTTTATGGCAATAGCATAGAAACCGGTTACAATGCCAGTGGCTTTGAAAATGTACCGCCGTATATGCCTACTTGGCCGGAGCTTGTTGTTTATCATCTCAGGAAAGTTTATGGTGCACAGGTGAATTATACCAATACCTCTGTGCCCGGTAAGCTCGCACAATGGGGCTTAGATTCTGTTGCCACCCGTGTTATCGCTTATCGCCCCGATCTGGTGGTGATAGGTTTTGGTATGAATGATGGCAGCGCAAATGTTTCGCCCGAACAGTTTAGGGCGCAGATCAAAGGTATCATCGATTCGGTATCAGCGGTTAATCCGGAGACAGAGTTTATCCTGATATCGCCCATGCTGCCCAATCCTAATGCGGTACAATCGGGTTTGCAGTATACTTACAAAGCAGAGTTAAGCAAGCTTGTGAGGAGAGGTGTAGTTTTAGCAGATATGACAGGTGTGCATGCCGAGTTATTAAAACACAAAAGCTATCAGGACATGACAGGCAATAATGTTAACCACCCTAACGATTACCTTGCACGGTGGTATGCACAGATAATTAACGGCCTTTTAATTAAATAAATGTATTAATTAAGGTTAGCGGATTGCCGAATTATAAAAGATTATAACGGTTAAAAAATAAACGCCTCACTATTAAATAGTTGAGGCGTTTGTTTTGTGTTGATTTTTTGGAGAAGTGTTGCGATAAATTAAGTTGCATAAGCGAGCCTGATGTTTTCGCGCAGCAGGTTTGAAGATGGCTTGCATGAATTATCGTCCGCTGGGATTTCTTTTTTTAGTTCCCTGAGTTTCTTTGCCAGGTAATTGATCTTTACATGGCTGTATAAAATCTCATAATCCACTATGATGACAGATAGTTTAGAGAGCAGGTCTTCATATTCAGTATACATTTCTTCCAGCTCTGCGCGATATTCCGCTGTTTGCTGTGCGTGTTCACATTCGCTTTGTTTTTCGTTCAACAGGTTTTCCATTCCAAGCAAGGCATCAATCAGATGCTTATGCCTGGCTTTACTAATTCCGTGCATTGTATTAATAATTATCGCGGAAATAACTGCACCAGTTCATGATAGTCCAGAAAGAAATTTTTTCCGACACCGGGTATCTTACTTAAGGATAGGCTTTGTACTTTACCGGGAGAAACACCATCGTAAGGCAATTCTAAATTAATCGTGCTGTAGTCCCGGTTGTTAACATAGTATGCTTTAGTTTTTGCATCTCTTACCACTACAATAGGATATAATTCGGTTCCGGTTTGCTGTGGTGTGGCCACAGGTACCTGAACTTTAAAATAAGGTGTCCAGTTGCCGGGCTCAATATTTTGGGCAATTGGTATGGTGGTGGTATTTACCACAATGATGGGGTCGGGCTTGGTAGAATCAAAATAGTATTCAAGTACCTCAATGTTGATGTCAACAGCGGCAGAACCTCCATGTGGGTCCAGGTAAAAATTCACCGTATAATCATTTCCCGACGGATCGGGATAAGCGTAGCCTTTACTAAACTTCAACCCATCGAAATAAAAGTTGGGAACAATATTTTGCTTATCGTTGATATTGAATGTTTGGGTGTAAACCGTTTCGCCGGTGCTTTTTTTTCTCAACTCCATCTTAATTTCATCCGTAACAAAAGCCAACTGATCTTGTCGCATCGAGGTTTTTATCACCTTTCCGTAGTAGTCGCGCATTTTTACTCCGTCAAAATATTGTTCAATAGTATCTCCTAACACAAAACCGGTTATTTTATACTCTTTATTAATTGCCTTTATCTTCGGTAATACCGAAACTCCATCCCTTTTACAGGCGCTGAACAGCAATATAGGCAGCATTACTGCCAGGAATATTATCTTAATTTTTTTGCTCATGATTAATCAATTAAAAATTGTAAGAAACGGTAAAACTGAATGTACGGCCTACATGGCGGGTAAATGTTTCCCGGTCGCCAACCCGCCTTTTCGTTTCCGGGTCAACATAACCTTCTTCAAATTTCTCCGAGAAACCGAACTTATAAGCATACTTGTCGTTCCATTCCAGGTTTACCTTGCCTTCGGTATCGGGTTTTAGTTCATACGTTGTAGGGTCATTGATAAAATATCGGAAAGGCGCATCCAGCAGGTTGCTTATATTCAATTTGGTTTCTATTTTCCCCTTCAAAAATTTATAGCTGATTTGCCCGTCCATTTGCGAACGCGGCCTTTCATATTCAACATAAGCAGGCTCTATACCGGTAATAAATGTTTTGTAACCGGCATGGTTATAGGTAAGGTTTAAGCCCAGTTTTTTGCCGGAATAGCGTATACCTGCATTATATAATAACGGAACCTGCCCATACAACGCCCGCGGATATTTCAAATATTTATAATACATGGTATCAACTCCGGCAGCAGTTGTTTCATACTGCACCTCCCGCGCCCTTACCTGCGATTTTTGAAGCGTAAGGTTACCGCTGATATACACATCCTTAAGAAATGGGAGGCCTTCATACACAAAGCCCAAACTTTTACGAAGTTCAAACTCCCAGCCCCTTACTTTTGCCCAGTCGGAATTGGAGATGGTGATATAACCTCTTCCATTATTTTCATTATCTAACCTGTAGTATTCTGCCGGTTTATCAAAGTACTTGTAGAAGTAAGCTACCGATAGCAGTTCTCCTGCACCGGGAAACAGCTCTATTTTGGCATCGTAATTATCAATGAGGGTACTGCTAACCCCGTTGCTTCTCACCACCGATCCGTAGTTGGGGTTGTAACGCGAAAATCTCGAATTTTCCATCAATCCCGGGCGAACGGCTGCCTTGGCATAAGAGGCACGCAGGTTGAGATCCTTTAAAGGCGAGTAAGTAATATTTGCCGATGGCAAGAAATACCAATCCTTATTTTCAGCAAAAAAGATCTTACTGTTCTTGTCTCTCAACAAACTGGCGGAGTTGATGAGCGTATCCAGCTTAAAGTATTCGGCTCTTACACCCCATACCATTCTGAGGCCGGGCAGCAATTTGTGATCTAACATTACAAATGTGCCTGTATTTACACTTTTAGCCTCAAATTTATTTGAAGTATAATCTTGCTTAAAGTAAAACAGACTGTTGCCGGTATTTTCCATGCTCATGTAATTACCCCATTCCTGAATAGGGAGCAATTCGATAGGTACGGTAGAGTTTGTGCCCATTGCTATAGGAAGTACCTGCCAATCGTAAAAGGCATGCTTTTTTAAATAATTGGCACCGGTTTTAACGGTATGGCTGGTTTTACCCAGCTTAAAATCATAAGCGGCGCTAAACACGGCATCAATGTTCTTTTCTTTATAAATATATTCGTCGCGGTGCAGCGGGCCTGCACCCGGATCGCTTATGGTACCCGGTTGATAGAGGTACAATACTGTGTTCCCAACTTCCCTCGCGTTCATAGAAGCCGTAATGGCATCCCGCTCTATCGCTTTCAATGAGGTTCTGGCCAAGCCCCATTCAATTTTTATTGAATTAAACTGATGGGTGCCGCTTACTTTGTTCTGAAGCAGATCTGTAAACTTAGGCCTGTCATCTTCCAGTATGCCCCCATATTTGAAATCCATGTTGTCTTTCGCGTTTTCAAAAGTCCAGCCGGTATAGCGGTTAAACCTGTTATCAAATATCCTTGTGTATAAATTATAGGTATTGATCTGGTGATTCTGTGTTTTGAAACCGCCGTTTAGCAGCAAACCCAAAGTGGTATTAAACCCATATATATTCCCGGTATTTACATCTGTAGGATCATCTCCGCGTGCAGGCTCATGCGACCAGTCGCCGCGGCGCATATTGGAAACATAATCGTTGCTTTGCGTATTCCGGTAACTTAATGAGCTTACAAAACCCAGCCTGCGCTCTTTAGTACTGCTCAGCGCGTAAGTACGCCCCAGGCTTAACTGGTAATTTTGCGAAGGCAGCGCGTCAAAACGTCGGGCGCCTAAGCGTTCTGTTCCGCCAATACGTTTGTTTTGTTCGCCAACCTGGGCAGCCTTAACTGCATTTTGCTCATCACTCTTTGTTGGGTCAAACTTGCCCACTAAATTCAGCAAACCATCAGGAAAATGATTTCGTGTACCATCGTCAAACCCGAGGTAGTCATACTTACCACGGCCATAACTTAAAAAGTCTTTCCCGGTGGTGCGGCTGTTGAAAGACGTACCCGCGCTTATAGACAGAAAATTACTTTCGGGTACAGATTTGGTGGTGATTTGAACCAAGCCTCCGGCAAAACCATAAGGCATATCCGCCGTGATGGATTTGGCCACTACGATATCTTCAACCAGGTTGGTAGGAATAAGGTTGAACTCAAAATCGCGCTCCTGCACATCTGTGCTTGGCAGTGTACTACCGTTTAGCAACGATACATTATAACGTTCGGCAATACCCCGTATAACTACCCTTCTGTTTTCAGTGGTAGATACACCGGTGATGCGTTTCAGGGTTTCACCCACGTGCTTATCCGGTGTGGCACTGATCTGATCGCCGGAGATACCGTCGGAAAGATTGGAGGTGTTTTTTTGCCGGGCATATAAACCTGCAACCGAGGCCTTTTTATAGCCGCTTGTAATTACCACCTCTTTCAACCCTTTAGTATCTATTTTCAGGGCCACATCAAGCGGAGTATTTTTATCGTCGGTTACTACAACACCGGTAACCCGTTGGGTTTGGTACGATACGAAGCTAAACTCCAGCGTGTAGGTTCCCGGCGGCAGGTTCAGGATGTAGGTTCCGTCAACAGCAGCCACAGCTCCGCCACCTGTTTCTATTACACGCACAGATGCTCCGGGCAGTGCCTGGCCTTTTTCATCTACTATCTTACCCGAAATACGTCCGGGTTTCGGCGGAACGGGTTTTACTTCGATCACTATAAATTCGTTAACAAGTTTATAGCCTAAGCGGGTGCCCGATAATATTTTTTTCAGCGCGTCGCTTACCGAGATTTGCGAAGTATTGAGGGTTATTCTCTTATTTTCTTGTTCCAATAACTGGTTAAACAGCGTGAACTTGATGGCGCTGTTCTTTTGCAGCTGAAGCAGGCTTTCCTTTACCGTAGCACGATTAAGGTTGAGCGATACTTTTACCTCATTGATATTTTGGCTCTTAACAGCCGATGCCAAAAGCAAACCGGCAAAAGTAAGCTGGATAAGAAGTGCGATAAATGAACATTTCATCAGGAAATACCAGTTACAGCCCGGTTTGCGTTCCTGCTGGTTTTTTTGTAGTAGTGATGATACATACTGATCATGACAAGGGTTTAATATAATTCTGTCAGCAAAATAAGGTTCTGCTGATTTTTGCATAAATTTGAACATTGACGTTTTTTGTCTGTAAAGGCATAATTATGTTAATACCGCCGGGTAAAACCCGCGGGTGGATCGCTTTTAAGCCTGCGTCGTCGAAAACTATTGGCTTAAAGGAAAGATCTGATCAGATCTGCTCCCGGCTTCCGGGAGTAGATTTCTTTATTTTAGGGTAAAATTATTTATGCATATTTTTCTCCTGTAGTGTTTACTTGGGGGATATGATGATTTGATGTTTATTAACACGGTACTTTAAACCCGTGGCTCCCATAATGGCATCAAGCGCCAGCGTTACCGGGGCCTTACCATTAACATTTATATTTAAGCTGTAGGCTTTCAGCTTATCGCCTTTGATAATAATTTTTGTATTGTACCACCTTTCCAGCTCACGGGCTATTTCGTCAAGGCGGGCATCGTTGAAGGCTAAACTTCCGTCTGCCCAGCCTGTTATATCTGCTATAGCTATGGTGGAGATCACCGCTTTATTTGCCGCGTTTAGGCTTACTTCTTTTCCGGGGGTAAGTATAGCGAGTGATCTTAACGCATCGGTATGGTCTTTATAGCCAACACTTACCTTACCGGTAGCAACGGCCACCTTGAGGCGCTGATTTTTAAAGGCTTCTATTTTAAATGAGGTGCCCAACACCTGGGTTTGCACCCTGCCGGTATGTACTATAAAGGGATGTTTAACATCGTGCTTCACCTCAAAAAAAGCTTCCCCTTCTAAAAATATTTCACGGGTATTGCCATTCAATAATTCGGGATAACGCAATCGGCTGTCGGCACCGAGGTAAACAACCGAACTATCCTGTAAGGTGATCCTCGTACGTTGCCCGCGGGGGTTATATTTTTCTAATAAAGCGAGCTGCCCCGAAGTTCCTTTGGGTAGCCATTCAAGCAGTAGCCATGCCCCCAGGCCGGTTACCAGTAATAATATGGCGGCATATTTTAACCACGCGTAGCTGCGCAAAACTGGAATGGGTTGTTGTTCTGTCGTCCGGTTGTTCAGTTGTTCATACCACCTGTCTGCATCTTCAGTTGGGGCGGTCTTATCAATTTCGAAACTGTTCCAGTCTTCTAAAAGCATCTCTTCCAATGCTTGCTTTCCTTCGGGAAGCTGAATGTAGTTCAACACAAAGGCCAGTTCTTCAGGCGAACATTGCTGATCGATGTATTTTTTTAATAAGATCTTTATTTCTGTTTCCTGCATGCCTGTTCTCTTACTATCTAATACGTAAGCAGCAGCGCATGGTACTAATCAGAAAATAAATATTTTTTGAGTGGCGGGGTGTATTAAAAAAGGGTAACGGCGAGCAGCAGCGTGAAAGCCACATCTGTATGGTCTTTCATGGTTTCCCTTAGTACGCCAAGCGTGGCATTAATGTGCTGTTTAACTGTACTTACCGATATATCCATTTCGGCAGCAATTTCTTTATGGCTCTTTCCCTCCTGCCTGCTGAGCTCGAACGTGAGTTTACGTTTAGGGCTGAGGCCACTGAGTGTTTCGAGGTATATATTGTTGAGGTCTTGCTGATGAAGGTGAATTTCGTGGCTCGGAACGCTTAAATGTTCCAGACTCACGCCTTCAATGGCTAAAGTTTGAACAGCGTTCTTTCTTAAATGATCTATTATTCCGTTCATCACCGAGCGGAACAGGTAAGCATTCAGGGTATTTTCAGCATCCAGGTTGTCTTTATGCTGCCATAAGCGCAACAGCACATCCATAACCAGTTCTTCTGCCAGCTCCCTGTTATTTACACGCTTTAAGGTATACTGAAAAAGCTTTTGAAAATACTGTTTAAACAATACATCGAAAGCACGTTTGCTGCCCTTTTGCCATTGCGCTAAAAGTTCCTGATCATTGTATTGTTGCAATGGCATACTGTGTATATGTAAACATACCAAAGGTAGCATGCCGGGGATATGGCTATATTAAAGCTGTGTTAACTTATTGCACACTTTGGTGTTTTGAGTTTAACCAGTATTATCTGATCGATAAAATATCAGAGACGACTATTCAAATTCAAAATTTGAAACTGATTTTTTCTGCTTATAAATAAGCCCCCGGCTACTTGTGTAACCGGGGGCTATCGTAAACCTGTTAACTTATTTCAGGACGATTCCTTTTAATTGGCTCCATCTGTTTTAGCACGCGCTACCGCGTAATCACCAACCTTTTCGCCGGTAGTTAATCCTACCTGGCAATCGGAGCGGTAATGTATGCCGCCATACATGCGCGACATGGATGCCTCGTTGGCCATCGCCTTAAAGTCGTTAGCCTTATCGGGTACCAGGTAGCTTAATATGGTTGCAGCGGCCCCGCTAAAGGTAGAGTGTCCTGATATATATGCCGGGAAGTTTGGTACGCCTGTATATGTTTTTATGCTCGGCTCCAACTGGCATGGCCTCGCGTTAAAATAAAAGTACTTGGTGTTCCAGCACACAATGGCCGCATCCATTAGCGAAGCATTCAACAGCGCATAATTTCGCGCCCAGCGTACCTCACTGTATTGTTTAGTTACAAATTCTTCAGTGGCTATGGCATTCCAGTGGCCGGGTGGGGTATAAGTACCGGCGCCATCAGCCCAAAAATTAACGATACGCATCCGTTCGCGGCTCGGGCTTTTGGTGAGGTCCATCAGTTCGTCGAGTTCTTTTTTCATTTCCGGCGATTCGGCTGTTGGCGGTGCCTCCGGTCTTAATGTAGCAGTTACTTCCGGTGCAAAAAGCAATGGTTTTACGTTGCCATACACAGGTAGCATTGGCGGCCGTTTAGGCAGTTCAAGCGAGATCCAGGGCGTTAAGCCTTGCGCTTTATGGTCATCTTCCAGTTTTTTCCATATTTCAGGGGTTCCAACGGCGGCACCCATTCCGTCTGTTCTGGCGCGGCTTACTATTTTGCGGGCAACCCATCTGCCAAGCGAATCGCCGGCTATAATGTCGCTCATTACGTTAGCACCTGTCCAAAGCCTGTATTTTTTCTCTTCATTGGCCTTTTGGGCAATATAGCTTGCATCGGCAGGGAAAAGCAGTTTCATTATTTCAAATGATGCACCGGCCACTACCGCGTCTTCTGATGGATAAGAAGGGAGGTCGCTTTTAGGTACCGATACATTAACCGATCCGTCAACCTTGTATGGCGCCGGTCTTTTGAATTTGTCTTTAAAATACCAGGCCGATATTAGTGCATCGTACTGCGCGGCACTTACATAAGCGTAAGCCCTTGCCGCATAAGGAGGATTAGAGAACGGGAATGACGGGTATGCAAACGGGTTGGCCGCGCTCGGGATAGGGTAGGTGCCATCCGGATTTTGGTAAGGTGGCAAATTGTGTTTGGCTACCAGCTCACGCATTATTTCGTTCCAGCGCAGCACGCTGCCAACCTTCCAGTAGTTTATTATTCTTGTTTGCTCGGCAGTAAGGTTTTTAGTAGCCTCTTTGAGGTCGCTGATCTCTTTCTTATAACTGGCTGACGAGGTACTTGCAGGCTCGGGCAAAGCGAAATCACTTGCCGACGTAATAATGAGGGGCTGCCAGTTTTTTGCAGATGCATCCAACTGCGCGGGTGCAAGAGCCGGGTATGCACTATCTGCTTCAACAATATCTTTATTACATGCCGAAAATACGGTTAATGCTAAGATGGAAAGGCTTAAATATGTATATCTTCTTTTCATAATTATTGACGTACAATTGGATGTTTTGCAATTCTGATATTATATAATAGACCGGCCATAAAACCCTTTGCCTGGCCTACATTACGACCGGCAAGCGTACGCCAGGCCATAGCGTGTATACCCAGCTCGGGCAGCTGCTTCAGGTAATACTTGCCTTCAAAACCAATGTTGGTGGTGTTCATTTTGTTGCTCACAAAAGGCATATCGTTTTTGCGGATATCGAAACCACCGAAGGTTCTTGTCTGATCAAAAAAGGCCTCGGCTATGATCATGCTTGTGCGGTAACCGGTACGCAGCTGGTAACTCCCGGCGTTAGGCATTTCTACCTCGTGCGAGTTAATTTGCCTGGTAGTGTAATATGATGGACGATCGATATCCACATTATTACGATACATATAAGTACCCGAAGCCGAAAGGAATAACTTACTGATCTGGTAATCGGCAATGATTCGGCCTGTAGCTACATTTGATCCCATTCCTATCGACATAGGCATCAGGTCGATATTATAATTATGCGATGGTACTACATAACCGCCAATGGCGAACAAGGAAAACTTTTGGCTGCCGGATATTTTGCGGAGCGGACGGTATTTGATATAAAAGGAGAGATCCTGGAAACCGCTTAAACCGGCCAATGTACCACCAGACGCTTTGGTTGAAACATAAGGCAGTGATACCATTACATTTAGATTGTTTCTAATGCCGTAATTAAGCATGGTAGTTACCGACCGTGTTGTGAGTGTGCCTATATTGAGGTTTTCGCGCTTAAAGGTGCCTTCCCAATATTTGTCCCAACTGCTGTAACCGTATGCTGCTGCTACGCATAGGTTGTTTTTACCCATCATTACCGCATCCAGCTCATTCTGCGCAAAAGAATGAAGCCAGCATGCCGATATAAGTAAACTGGTAATGATGTACTTGCTCCAGATGTTCATAGTTTAATTTAGGTTTTTAAAATATAGTTAATTAAGTATTCGGTATTCCGGCGGTTCTCCCTGATGTTTCAGGTGTGTCTTAAATCTTTTTAAAAGTGATATTAAAGTAATCACTTCTTTTTAAAAATACTAAAAAAGTTTTAAATTTTGTAAAAATAGCGTTACAGTAGCCTTTAGAGCAATTTTATAATAGTGCAGGTTTTGTACTTAAATAATTGCGCGAACTTTATTTGTAATAGTATATTAATTAAGGTTCAATACAATCAGGCAAGCCTTACCTGAATAAAAAGTATAAAGGTGTTTGCTGTAAATATGTGAAATGTATTCCCCCTATAATATTATAAGCCTTTATGAAGAACCCATTAGTAAAGAACAAGATACCTGTGTTTATAATTATTATCTAAATAAATACTTTGTATTATAAAAAAAGCATGAAAGCATTTTTATACAAGTAATTGATAAAATAGTATCAATATAGAATAGGTAGCACTATGATATACTAAATATGGATCTCCGCGGAAGCGGAATGATATCGCGCGCTTACTATTAAGAAAACGGCGAAGAGCGTAATTTTGTATTCGATTTGGTAGGATAATGCAAATCATATATCCCAAAACAAAAGAAGGCACGGTATTATCGTGCCTTCTTTTGTTTAACTATTACGGATGATTTATTTTGCGTTTAGCTTGTCGGATAATACTTTCATGTAAAAACCGCCAATTACGCTTCTCGCTTTAAAATTATCGCGAATACCGGTATTGGAATCATAAAAATCGTTCAGCGGAACGCGTGATTCCGTTTCGATCGCATGGTTGTAAACCGGTTTTACAAGGGCTGCAAATTCTTCGCTTGTAGGTGCAAATGTTGCTGTCCAAAGTATCCAGTCATTTTTAGTATAAGCTTTTCTGCTGTCAAGCGGTATCCCGTATTTGTTCTGCTTTGTAAGGTAATATTTTGTCTCGGTATTATATATCTTCTGCGGAAACAGGTTTAGGTTTAAAACTTTATCCCATACAAGATTATACTTTTGGCTCCAGGTATTTTTATCATCAAAAGTTAGCGCGTAATGGTCGCCGGCATCTGCCATCTCAATCCATTTTGGTACCATGCTTTCGGCAATGGCCCTGTACTTTTTCGCTGTTTCAGCTTCTCCTAAAGCTTCGGCCATTTGCGCGTAGCAAGCAATACCAACAATTGCTTTTACCGATAAATTGGCATTACGGGCCAGGTGACCGGCAAAATCATCAGTACATAACTGGGTTTTAGGGTCAAGACCTTCTTTTGTAAGATAATCAACCCAGGTAGTCAGTGTTTTCCAATGTAATTTGGCGTAATTAGTATTGCCTTGCGCCTTGGTTATAGCCGCGGTAAGAATGATCATATTACCAGATTCTTCTACCGGCATAGGCTCGCCATAAGTTTGGCCGTTAGCTAAAGGATACGTGCCAAGGTCATGCGCGGCCCATGGGTGCGGGTATTTCCCGCTTTCGCTAAAATAGAATATACCGTTTAACATACCCTGAAGCAACTCCGGTTTATAGATCAGGTATAATGGTGCCGAAGGATAGGTTACATCAACCGTATTAATGAATCCGCCACTGTTATTCTCTTTTGATAACCATAATAGTTCACCCTCCGGGCTTTTTACTAAAGTGTGGGCCGCTATACTTTGGCGGTAAGCTATTACACATAAATGCGCGTATTCTTTACCGCCCGATTTTAATGCTGTAGCATATACTTCCTTGTTAAAAGCATCGCATTGTTGCATTACAGATTTATATTCGGTTGCAGCAGCAGCAAGTTGCCCCTCAATAGTTTCCTTGCCGGAGTTATTCCACCATGGCCTTAAATTCTTTTTAAAATATTGAATGGCATATATCTCATCATACCCCAGTTCAATAAAACGCTCAACCGGTGTTTTGCCAACTGTACCAAAAGGAATTACGGTGTTTAACGATAACGATTTGCCACGAGCAGCAGTTGAGGCAGATGATCCATTTCTGAAAGCGTCAGCAGCCTCATTGCCGGAAGTAATAAACTGAACCGCACCGCTTGTTTTAGGTGCTGCTACATAAAAATAGCCCCAGTCTATGCGCATATCATCTGCACCTTTTTGCAAAATGGGTTGTTCTGCTGTTCCGGTTTTTAAGATAGATAGCTTATCTGTAGCATACTTTTGAGCGGTAACTTCCTGCGATGGGCGGAACACTGCGATGTTTGACGACGCACTTAATAACACTTTTACCGTATGGTTTTTTCCATCATTAGCACTTACATTATAAGTTATATACGAAACCGGACGCGATAATAAAGCAAGATCTTTCATTAATAACGGCGAGGTAAATGTCAATTTCAGATCTACTTTACCGCAGGTAAAATTATAAATGGTTTGGGTAGCTGTTATATCTACATTTTTTTGTTCTGCCAGCTGTATCTTAGCAGCGCTATCCTTTTGTTTGTCTACTAATCCAAAATCAAGGTATCTGCCACCTGCACTATTAGCCAAATGAATAGCGATGACATTTTGGCCTGCTTTAATTTCACTCTTATTAATAGGGAAATACTGAAATGTATTTGTCCAGCCTGTTTTTTCATAAACCTTTTTGCCGTTTAGGTAAACCTCTATGTTATCATCGTGGTTCATTTTCAAAAACAACTCATTAATGCCCGATGTATTTGCAATGTTAAAGGTTCTCTTTACCCATATATCATGTGATTTCCAAAGTGTTTTTACCGTGTTGGCATCGTCGCCTATAGGTGCTGATCCCGATTTCCAGTCGCCATCGGTATTTGTTGCCGATGTCCAGTCGCCCTTTGGTTCTGTTTCGGTATATTTAACAGTGAATGGGCTTTCGTCTGATGTAGGTAATATCACCTTGTAGTTCACCTCTTCCTTACCTAAAAAACGGTATATGCTGCCATCTACATTTATAAGCCCTAAAAGTGAATGATCGGCACCAGTCCAATGCGTAGTTGTTGATGCCTGCAGCTCATCAGTGTTTGACCAAATACTGAAGTTTGGGTTGTGAGTAATCAGCGGATAAGAAGGCGCTTTCCTTTCTTGCGCGCTGGTTTGGCCGATAACAAAAAGGCAGGCCAGCATGCCGAGGAACTTTAATTTGTTGAATTGGTTCATATAGTTGTGTTTTCGATAATTGACGCGGTAAAATTAAGTCACTGCACTCGCTTAGCTCCGATTTATTGTATCAAGCTTTCGCTTAATCGTCTCATATGTATTAAATGTTATAAAATATACGACTAATAAAGTGAAAAGTGCATGAATTTTAGTAGGATAGGTAGATTAATTGAGTGAAAAGCAGTATCAAAAATATTTTTTAAGACACTGCTTTTCACTGCTATTTTCTTTATTTAAAAAGTAACTTTATGTTTTAGTGCTCTGTATTTTGAAAAGAAATTCGGCATAGTATATAAATTCTATAGATTTAATATATTATACTTGTAGATAGATACCTTTTAAATCAGCTAATCATAATTACAATTCAGATACTATGGCAGAAAAACCAAAACAAACAGCATTAGGTGATGTAGCCGCAAGGCAGTTAGCCATCGCTACACGTACAGTACCACAATTATTAAACACGTCGCCCCGCTGGTTAACATTATTGTTAAACTGGGTGCCTGTAGAGTCGGGAGTTTACCGGTTAAACAAGGTAAAAGATGCCGATAATGTAGAAGTAGATTGCTCATCGCGTGATGAGCGTGAACTGCCATCAACCTTTGTTGATTACATTGACAACCCGCGCGAGTATAACTTAAGCGCGGTAAACACGGTACTTGATGTGCACACGCGTGTATCTGATCTGTACAGCAAGCCTTACAACCAAATTAGTGAGCAGTTACGCCTAACTATTGAGATCATCAAAGAAAGGCAGGAGAGTGAACTGATCAACAACCTGGAATATGGTTTACTAAGCAGCATTGCCGATTCACAGAAAATTAAAACACGCCTTGGCCCCCCAACACCTGATGATCTGGATGAGCTGATCACTAAAGTGTGGAAAGAGCCTGGTTTCTTCCTGTTGCACCCTTTAGCAATAGCCGCGTTCGGGCGCGAGTGTACCCGCAGGGGCGTACCGCCGCCAACCGTATCGCTGTTTGGCTCGCAATTTATTACCTGGAGAGGTATACCGCTTATCCCTTCAGATAAATTGCCTATTGTAAACAACAAATCTAAAATAATACTTATCCGCACAGGTGAAAGCCGCCGCGGTGTAGTTGGCTTATACCAGCCGGGCCTTCCCGGTGAGCAATCGCCGGGCTTATCGGTTCGCTTTATGGGTATCAATAACAAAGCAATTGCATCGTACCTGGTATCATTATACTGCTCATTAGCAGTGCTTGTTGATGATGCTATTGCAGTTTTAGAGGACGTTGACCTGGGAAATTACCATGAGTACAAATATTAATCACGAAAACCTGCCCGACACTGGCGAACTGGAGAAACTGGCCAACCAGTTCTTCAAAGCTGTTCCGGGCGACTTTTTGGAGCAGTTAAAGGCGCAGCAATCCCAACCGGATCTGCCAAAGCCCGATAACCTGCTGCAACAAAGTTTTGCACCTGATGAGAGTTTGTTAAACATTACTCCGCAGGCAAATACTTATGAGTACGCTAAATTGCCAAAATCGGTAGCGGGTAGCGGTGTATCGCCTTCGGCTATAAATCAGGGAAGTGTGGTGAATCTGCAAAATCCGCAAACAAGTTTTGATGACCCGGATTTTAAAGCATCGAACGCGCCTGCGGCCAATGGAGGCTTTCCATTCGGTACCGGTTTGCCTGTGCAGCCGCCGAACATAGGCTTTAGTTATTTGCAGCAGCCCGATATTCCTGTTAACAATGTACCTGAAACATTACCGGTAGGGGAACAATTTACATCGGTACCTTCAAATTTGTTTCAGTTGCCTTATCAGCAGGAGCAGCCTTTTGAGGCCGAGCTACGTGCGCTTTTAACACATAGCAATGGTGCAGGCATCAGTCCGCAAATACCGTTTGCCGGTTTACCATCGGTTAACGAAAGCTCTTTTTACTTTTTAAATAATGAGGTTGCCAAGCCATCGGTTAACCCGGTTCAAAAAGATAAAAAGGTCGGGCTAAGCCAAATAATTACGCCACCGTTTGACGTAAATCTGGTGCGCCGCGATTTTCCTATACTACAGGAGTATGTGAACGGCAAGCAGTTGATTTGGCTTGATAACGCGGCTACCACGCAAAAGCCCAAGCAGGTAATTGACCGCATCAGCTACTTTTACGAGCACGAAAACTCTAACATACACCGCGCGGCGCATGAGCTTGCTGCCAGGGCTACCGACGCGTATGAAGGCGCTCGCAAAAAAGTGCAGGAATTTTTAAACGCGGGTTCTGTTAACGAAATAGTATTTGTACGCGGTGCAACTGAAGCCATTAACCTGGTTGCTAAAAGCTGGGGCGAGCAAAACCTGCATGCAGGCGACGAGATCATTGTTAGTAACCTGGAGCACCATGCCAACATAGTACCATGGCAGCAGTTGGCCGCTAAAAAAGGCCTCAAGATAAAAGTGATCCCGGTGGATGACGACGGACAGATACTGCTTGACGAGTATACCAAATTGCTTGGGCCTAAAACTAAACTGGTTTCCTTTACACAGGTTTCCAACGCTTTAGGTACGGTTACCCCGGCAGCGCAAATCGTTCATCTGGCACATTTGGCAGGAGCGAAGGTATTGGTTGACGGCGCACAGTCGGTTTCGCACATGAGGGTTGACGTTAGGGCGCTTAATGCCGATTGGTTCGTATTTTCGGGCCACAAGGTATTTGGTCCTACAGGCATCGGTGTGCTTTACGGTAAAGAAGCGCTGCTGAACGAAACCCAGCCATGGCAGGGTGGAGGCAACATGATAGTGGATGTAACCTTTGAGCATACGCAATACCATAACGCGCCTTCACGCTTTGAGGCCGGTACCGGCAATATTGCCGACGCGGTTGGCTTGGGCGCAGCTATTGATTATGTGAGCCGTTTGGGTATGGATGCCATAGCCCAATATGAGCATTATCTGCTGGAATACGCTACAGGATTACTAAAAGAAGTGCCGGGCATACGCCTGATAGGTACCGCTCCTGATAAGGCCAGTGTACTATCATTTGTATTGGCAGGCTATAAAACCGAAGAGGTGGGCGCCGAACTGAACAAAGAAGGCATCGCCGTACGTTCGGGCCACCATTGCGCGCAGCCTATTTTGCGCAGGTTTGGCGTTGAAAGTACAGTACGGCCATCTCTGGCATTTTACAATACCTGTGCCGAGATTGATGTGTTGGTTAATACCCTTCACAGGCTCGCCCGCTGATCGTACAGATCTGCAATAGAGACACCATTTTAACAGAAATTTATAATTACAGCATGAAGCAAAGCTTTATGCTGTAATTATTTACGCTCCCTCTATGATAATGTGTTGATGAAATGCATAAAAATTCCACTTAATCTATAGATTTTATTAAGTTTGTGTTCCTGCTGTTTAAAATATAGCCGGGACCGGTCGCAAAATTAATTTAAACAACCTGATGCATGAAAGAGGATAAACTGGACGGATTTATAGCGCTCCTTTACGAAACCCATAAACGTGAGTGGGAGGCTACGCCCAAGATAAGAGAATGCGTTAGCTGGCTTTCAGATCTGTTTGAGTTTCTTTTTCCTAACAATCATGCTCATAAACTATCCATCTACGGCGGACAGCTCAAAAAAAACCAGATCGATCTGGAAAACATATTATTAAGTTACCTTGATACCAAAGAGGTAGAAGTGGAAAGCGCGGTAAATGCCTTTTACGATTCACTGCACAATATTTACCAGGATTTGCGGCAGGATGCATCAATGATCTATGAAAAAGATCCGGCTGCCATCAGCATACATGAGGTCATCGTATCTTACCCCGGGTTTTATGCTATTGCTGTATACCGCATAGCCCACCGTTTAACCCAACTCGCTATACCTATTTTACCCCGTATATTATGCGAACACGCGCACGGTAAAACCGGGGTGGATATTCACCCCAAAGCCAGCATTGGAGTACCATTTTGTATTGACCATGGTACCGGTATTGTAATAGGGGCTACAAGTGTTATCGGCAAAAATGTAACCATCTATCAGGGCGTAACTTTAGGTGCATCGCAGGTAAGTAAACAACTGTCGGAAACTAAAAGACACCCTACGGTAGAAGATAATGTGATCATTTATGCAAGGAGTACCATCCTTGGCGGACACACCGTGATAGGCCACAATAGCGTTATAGGCGGCAGCGTATTTCTTACTAAAACAGTGCAGCCTTACTCTCATGTATTTAACACGCATCAACTGCGTGTCGAAATAAAAAACAATTAACTCATTATTTAACAATGGTTGCCAAGCTCAGCTCATCCGAGGTAGTACATTTTTTGATCATCCTGATCGTTATTCTTATTCCCGCGCGTTTATTGGGCGAGCTATGTAGAAGATTTAAGCTTCCGGCTATCATCGGTGAAATATTTGCAGGCATCATTGTTGGTCCAACTGTTTTGGGTTTATTATTTCCCTCACTGTTCGAAAATATCTTTTTATCAGCCCCGCACGCCTTTCAGGCTTTCGACGGGATATCGAATATCGGTATCATCCTGCTGATGTTCATTGCCGGGTTCGAGGTCGACCTGAAACAGATCAGGCAAAATGGCAAGCAGGCCATCAGTATCAGCCTTACTGGTATTTTATTTCCCTTTGCTATCGGCTTTGCCGCGGTGTGGTTCTTTTATGATAGCCACTTTGCCAATGGATTCAATACTCAGCTGGTTACGTCGCTGTTTTTTGGTACCGCGCTTTCCATCACCGCGCTGGCGGTAATTACCAAAATATTGCTCGATCTTGATATTTTGAACACCCGCATAGGTAACATTGTGCTTACCGCCGCCATGGTTGATGATTTTTTAGGTTGGATATTATTTTCGATAATTATTCAACTGATGCATACAGGTAAAGAGGAAGCTTCTTTTTGGTCGGTTACTATTGTAGTATTGTACGCGGTCTTTATGCTTACTGCCGGCCGTTGGTTTATCCACAAGGCATTGGCCTTTGGCGGCAGGTCGCAAAAAACAGGCCGTATGCTTACTATGGCCGTATGCCTTTGCCTTATCAGTGCTTGCATTACCGAAATATTGGGGGTGAGGGCTGTGTTCGGTGCCTTTTTGGTAGGTATAGGTATCAATGATTCTGCTTATTTTACCGAGAAGCATAAGCATGTTTTGCATCAGTTTACCATTTTCGTATTGGCGCCACTATTTTTTGCCTCGGTGGGTCTTCGGTTAAACTTCATCGCCAATTTCGACATCGAGATTGTAGGTCTTATATTGGTTGTAGCGTGCTTGGCTAAGCTTATTGGCGCAGGCATAGGCAGCGCGTTAAGCGGTATGAGCAAAAATGAATCGATAGCGGTAGCCTTTGGTATGAACGCCAGGGGCGCACAGGAGATCGTGCTTGGTTTGCTGGCGTTGCAGGCAAAGATCATCAGCGAACCTGTATTTGAAGGTTTGGTAGTAATGACTATTGTTACCATGATCATTTCGGGGCCTATTATGAAATACTATTTTTTAAAGGAACAAAGCGCGATCTTAGTAAAACAAGCTAAGCTAATGGATAAAAGCCTTGGGTAATTGACGGCACCGGATAGACGGGTAATTGCATCTTTCGATTTATAGCGATTAGCTCTTTCCTGTTGTTTGCATGGCAATTACATGTCCGCAGAACAAGCCTCTAATGTTTTGTATTCGCATTGAAACAGGTACTTTTGGCCATAGGCGTATTTTAGCCGGAGATATATATACTTCTGCTTTTTACCAGTGCCTTTTATTAGCTATGCAAACCCTTAAACAATTACAAAAAGGAGAATTAAAAGGTGCTGTTTCATTAAAACTTACCGAAGGGCTTTCGCATTTTCCACCGGAGATATTCGAATTGGCTGATACGCTGGAACTGCTTGACCTTTCATTTAATAAATTAAGTGAATTACCTGCCGACTTCGGCCGCTTAAAGAAACTCAAGATCTTTTTTGCATCAGAAAATTTGTTCACGGTTTTGCCGGAGGTACTGGCTGATTGTCCGTTGTTGGATATTGTTGGTTTTAAATCAAACATCATTGAAAGAGTGCCTGTTAGGGCGCTTAATGCTAATATTCGCTGGCTAATACTCACAAATAACCGCATAACGGAGATGCCTGCTCAAATAGGCAACTGTAGCCGCATGCAAAAGCTGATGCTTGCCGGCAATAAGTTAAATACATTGCCTGTTGAACTTGGTAAATGCCTTAATTTATCACTTTTACGTATCTCTGCAAACCAATTAAATGAGTTACCGCAATGGCTGTTAACTATGCCTTCGCTTTCGTGGCTGGCATTTTCGGGCAATCCGTTTAGTATGCAGCCCGCTATTACTACTATACCTTTTATTGATTTTAGGGAGCTGGAGCTGGGCACGCAGCTTGGCGAAGGGGCATCGGGTATTATATCAAAAGCCAAATGGCAAATTAATGATGTAATAAGTGAAATAGCCGTTAAAATATTTAAAGGCGCAGTTACCAGTGACGGCCTCCCCGAAGATGAAATGTTTACCTATATGGCAGCAGGTAACCATTATGGTTTGGTAAAACTGCTTGGGCAAATAGACTCACATCCCGAAGGAAAACAAGGGCTCGTGATGGACCTTATTCCGCAACGTTTTTTTAACCTGGGTAACCCGCCAAGTTTTAGCAGTTGTACCCGCGATGTTTTTAAGGAAAACATGAATTTATCAGTACTCCAGGTGCAAAAAATAGCTTTAACCATAGCATCATTAGCTGCGCAACTACATACTAAGGGTATTATGCACGCCGATCTTTATGCCCATAATATATTAATAGATGAAGAGGGAAATACGTTGTTCGGTGATTTTGGTGCAGCTTGCTTTTACAACCAATCGGATACCGTAACAGCTAATCTGACGCAACGAATAGAAGTTAGTGCTTACGGCCATTTACTGGATGATTTGCTTGGTTTGTGCAGGGAAAAAGGCGAGGATGAATTTTTGACAAAACTAGCCGTTTTACGTAATGCTTGTACATCGCAAAATGTTGCTTTGCGTCCCAGCTTTCAATATTTGGCCAATGAACTGAGTAGGTTTCAAAGCGATATCTGAATAGTATAGGGGTAAACTTTCGTGGTAATAGCTTTTTATCTAAAAGCTATTATGTCCGTTTCATTGGCTTATTTGTCCAACTATGTGGGCATATTACGGTACTCTGTTTTTTTGAGATACATTTGTAAATGTTTAAAGCCTATCAGATCAAGTGGTATTTTATTTTAACCGGGATACTTGCAGTAAGCAGCTTATTACTAAGGCAAATAAGTTTAAGGCAGATTGAATTATGGGAGTATTTTGATTTTTTCTTCCGTTTGTTAACCACCACCATTACCTGCTGGCTTATTCATGGTTATTTTTTGCTGCACAAGTTTTCATTTAATAATACCATCAAGCAATTCCTGAGCAACGCGGCAGCCATTGCGGGTACCATGATCTTAAGTTATTTGTTTGCCAGGTATTTACCTACTACGCATTTAAACGATCCGCCTACAGCGCCCAATATCGGCGCTGTGTATATGATACATTTTATGAGGGCGTTCTTTTTGAGTATTATCTGTTACATCGTTTTTTACAGCATTCATGCCAATACTGCCCTGCAATCATCAAAACTGGAGAACGAGATACTGGAGCAGGCCCATCTGCGGGCACAATTGTTATCGCTGCAACAGCAAATAAGTCCACATTTTTTATTTAACTCTTTAAGTACATTAAAAACCATAGCGGTAGATCAGCCAACAAAAAACTACGTTGTTCAGTTGGCAGCCGTATACCGTTACGTTTTAAATTTTAACGAGCAATATTTAACCGAACTGCAAGACGAACTTACCTTCATCCGCTCGTATCTGTACATTATGGGCGAACGATACGAGGATGCCTTGCAGGTAAAGATCGAAATACCCGACAGTCATTTCAGGTACCAGATACCGCCGCTCTCGTTACAGTTGCTGGTTGAAAACGCCATTAAACACAATACCATAGCGCCCGATCAGCCTTTGCATATCTTAATAACCACTAATGATAGTCCGGCGCTTATAGTGGAAAATAACTTTCAACCCAAAAAAATCCCCGATGAAAGCACGGGCACCGGTTTAAAAAACATTCGCGAACGATATAAGTTGTTATTTCATCAGCCCATTCAGGTACTAAATGAGGGGGGCAAGTTTTCGGTTACTTTACCATTATTAATAAAATGAGAGTAGTTATTATTGAAGATGAAAGCAAAACGGCCAAGGAGCTGAAAAGCATGCTGGAGGAAATAGATGGCGACATTCGTGTTGAAATTGTACTGCCTTCTGTAGCTACGGCAATAAAATGGCTTAAGGAAAACCCTGCACCCGAGCTCATCTTTTCTGACATTCAGTTAGGGGATGGCTTAAGTTTTGAAATATTCAGAGATGTACAAACGGAAGCTCCCGTTATATTTTGCACCGCTTTTGACGAATACGCCATTAGGGCATTTGAATCAAACAGCATCGATTATTTGCTGAAGCCCGTTACCGAGGATATGCTGCAACGCAGTCTCGAAAAATACCTGCGGTTTAAAGAGCACCTCATCAGCAGTAACCAATATTTGTTAAACCTCAATAAAGTACTGGTACAAATGGATACCAGCTACAAGCAAAATATACTGGTTCACTACCGCGAAAAGATAATACCTATACGGGTAGCCGATATCTACTTCATATACGCCTCAAACGGAGTTGTTTATGTTTATACAGGCAATAACAAGAGCTATCCGGTTCAGTATACTATTGAGCAAATGGAAGCCATGCTTAACCCGCAGCAATTTTTCAGAGCCAACCGTAAGTTTATTCTCAACCGGGATATAATCAGTAACATCGAACATTATTTTAACCGTAAACTGGTGGTGGTTACCAGTTACGAGTCACCCGAAAAGATCATCATCAGTAAGGTGAGGGCACCCGCGTTTTTAAAGTGGATGGAGCAATAAGCCGCTACATTGCTGTATAGTGCTGATCTGTACCTTCAACTCTTTGTCCGTTTCATTACCCATTTTGTCCCGTTCATTTTAATATCCCGGTACCGGTAGCCCTGCCGGGATAGTTTTGCGCCATTAAGTAACCCAAAGTATTGGCACTTATAGCAAAACATGAAAAAGAACATAGCACTGGCCATCATTTGCTTTCTGCCTTTCCACTTGTTTGCCCAGCAACAATGGAATTTAAAGGAATGCATTGATTACGGCTTAAAAAATAACCGCAGCAACACGGTTTACGAAAACGAAAAAAAGGCTGCCGATGCAAAGGCCAAAGAGGCACTTGCCGATTACCTGCCCAAGGTAAACGTTACCGGCACATTTGACGACAATTTAAAGGTTCAGCAATCAGTTATCCCGGCTGGCGTATTCGGCCCCGACCCGGTGAAGGTGGCCTTTACCCAAAAGTTTAATACCAACGGTACCGTTCAGCTCGATCAAACTATTTACGATCAGTCCTTACTGAACGGCTTAAAGGCAAACAAATTCAGCAAGCAACAGGCCGATCTGAACATTAAGCAAAACGAAGAAACCATTATTTACAACATCAGCAATGCTTATTACCAGATATATGTATACCGCGAGCAGCTGCGCTTGCTGAAGGAGAACCTGGAAACCTATCATAAGCAAATGGACATTTCGAAATTGCAGGTACAAAAGGGCGTTACCCTGCAAAAAGATCTGGATAAGGTTACGGTAGATTACAACAACGCGTCATCGCAGATCCGCGTGGCCGAAAGCAACTTAACCCTGTCAGAAAATCAGCTTAAATACGAAATGGGCTATCCTATCAATACGGTATTACCAGTTGATAGCGCGGCACAGCAAGATGTGGCTATGCCCGCGGCGGTTAATACCAACAGCAGCTCATTTTCGGCATTTAACCGTACCGATTACCAGTTATCGGAGGTAAACTCCAAACTGCTGCAAATAGACCAGAGCCGCATAAAGGCTGGCGCTTTACCTAAGCTGACAGGTTATGTACGCTATGGCGCCGTTGGTTTCGGCAACACATTAGGCCCGGCATTTAGTGATCTTAACCCTTTTTCGGCCGTTGGTTTAAAGCTTACCATACCGCTTTTCGATATGTTTAAACGTAACGCGCAGTATAACCAGGCCAAATACAAAAGCCTCAATGCCATAGAGAACCTCAAGCTTGATGCCGGTAAATACCAGCTGGAGTATGAAAACTCACGTACCAAACTGATAAAAGCGCAAACCAACCTGGATAACGACAGGCGAAACATAGCCCTGGCCGAGTCGGTTTTTAAAACTACCGACCTGCAATACAAAAAAGGGGTTACAGATTTGATAGACTGGCTTACCGCCCGCAACTCCATCAAAGACGCTCAAAACAATTACCTCAGCTCGCTCTACAGCTTTTACCAGGCCAAACTCGATCTTGAAAAAGCCGGCGGCAGCCTTAAAACCTTTTATAGCTCACTTTAAAATATGAAACGCAAATATATAATCAGCCTCATCGTAGTGGTGTTACTGGCCCTGATCATCTTCAGGCTTGCTGCTAACAAAAGCACTTTAGATAAAAAGAAAGAACCGGCCAAAGATTCAGTAGTAAGCATACCTGTAAAGGTTGCCACAGCAAAAGAGCAGTTACAGGAAGTAAGCCTGATAAAAACAGGTAACCTGGCTCCGTTTAAAGAGGCAAAGGTGCTATCAACCACCGGCGGTACCATACAGCAATTACGGTTTAACCTGGGCGACCACGTAACCGAAGGCCAGGTACTGGCTATAATGGATACCCGTTTGGCGCAGCTTGATCTGCAAAAGGCGGAAACCAATGCCGCCAAGTTAAAACGCGATCTGCAAAACTATACTGAATTATTGCAGGGGCAGGCCGCCACGCAGGAAAAGGTAAACGAGATCAATCAAAATTACCTGGACGCCGCCAACCAGGTGAGCCAGATCAAAAAGCAGATTAGCGACGCGGCCATTAAAGCCCCAACCAGCGGAACCATATCTGAAAGACCGATAGAACAGGGCGTTTTTGCCAATGCCGGTACGCAAATAGCAACCATTGTTAACCTGTCGCAAGCCAAGGTACAGCTTAACCTTACCGAGATGGAGGTTTACCAGGTTAAACAGGGCCAGCAGGTAAAAATTACTACAGATGTTTACCCGGGGCAGGTTTTTAACGGCAGCATCAGCTTTATCAGTCCGCAGGCTGATGAAACCCATAATTATAAGATAGAGATTATGGCCGATAATAAAGAAAGCGCGCTGCTGCGTTCGGGTACGTTCGTTTACGCCGATTTTTCGCGGAAGACGACACAAAATATATTGCTTATACCACGCGAGGCATTAACAGAGAGCATTAAAGATGCCAGCGTGTATGTGGTGCAAAATAACGTAGTGCGCCAAAAGCCAATAAAAACAGGTATTGAAATGGGCGGCATGATACAGGTAACCTCCGGTTTAAAACCGGGCGAAGTGGTGGTAACATCCGGGCAGATCAACCTGAAGGATGGCGCACAGGTAAGTATTTCTAAATAAAACGAGCAGCCATGTCAATAACAGAAATTGCCGTTAAACGGCCCCTTTTAATCATAGTAATTTTTACGGTGCTGTTCATTTTTGGCGCGCGGTCTTACTTCAGCCTTAATTATAACCTGCTGCCCAAAATAGAGGTGCCTACGGTATCGGTTAGTACGGTTTACCCGGGTGCCGCCGCCGCCGAGGTGGAAACATCGGTAACTAAAAAGCTGGAAGATGCTTTTTCATCTGTAGAAGGTTTGGATAAGATCACCTCTACCTCGCAGGAGGGTATATCAAGCGTGGTTGTACAACTAAAAAGCGGAACCGACATTGACCAGGCCGAACGCGACATTCAGCGCAAGGCCGATCAGGTACAGAATGACCTGCCCGACGATATTGATAAGCCTGTTGTAAACAAGATCAATCTCGAAGAAACGCCGGTAATTAAAGCGGGTGTAACCTCGCAGCGGTCGCCGCGCGATCTGTATGATTTTGTCGATAAGCAATTGCTGCCCTTGCTGCAAAATGTGGCGGGCGTAGGCCAGGTAAATATTATTGGCGGCGATGAACGCGAAATTCAGGTAAACATAGATCAGGACAAGCTGAAAGCCTACGGTTTGGGAATAGGCCAGGTAACCGATGCTTTAAGCAAAGCCAATCAATCGTTCCCGGCAGGTAGTATTGAAACACGTAACCAGCAAATGTCTATCCGTTTTGATGCCAATGTAACATCGGTAGCTCAAATTCGCGGCCTTATTGTACAGCAAAGGCCAAAAGCGGGCAGTGTTTACCTTAAGGATATTGCCGAGGTAGTAGATGCTACGGCAAAAACCACAGCCATTAACCATATTAACGGCATACCATCAATAGGTGTACAAATTATTAAGCAAACCGATGCCAATGCGGTAGATGTAACCGATCTGGTGAAAAAGAAGTTCATCGAAATAGAATCGCAATATAAAAGTGAAAATTTAAAATTCAGCGTATCGTCCGATCAGAGTATTTACACGCTTAAATCGGCAAATGCCGTAATGGAAGATCTTGGCCTTGCTGTGGTGATAGTAGGTATAGTGATGCTGGCCTTTTTGCATAGCTTTCGCAGCTCTATGTTTGTATTGGTAGCGCTGCCGTCGTCCATCATCCCAACTTTCATCGCCATGTACTTTATGGGGTTTTCACTCAACCTGATGACGTTGATGGCCATGTCGCTGGTGGTAGGTATTTTGGTGGATGACTCCATTGTGGTGCTCGAAAATATTTACCGTCACCTCGAAATGGGATCGGATAAAGAGAAAGCCGCCCTGGAAGGCCGTAGCGAGATAGGTTTTACAGCATTGGCCATCACCCTGGTGGATGTTGTGGTATTCCTGCCTATTGCGTTTGCAGGCGGTATCATCGGCAACCTGTTGCAGGAGTTCTCTTTAGTGGTAGTTTTTTCTACCCTGATGAGTTTGTTCGTATCCTTTACGGTTACGCCTATGCTGGCCAGTAAATTCGGCAAGATAGAAGAGCTGAATAAGAACAGTTTATGGGGCAAGCTCAACCTCGGTTTCGAACGTTTTTTAGATACCCTGAAAGAAGACTATGGTAAGATGCTGGCCGTTGTGCTGCATAAAAAAAGGTGGTTGTTAGGTGGCGTTATCCTGCTTATTATCGGTTCTATTGCTTTGGTGCCATTCGGTTTTATAGGCGCTTCATTTATACCCAGTGCCGATCAGGGCGAGTTGTTGCTCACATTGGAGTTAACCCCTTCGGCCTCAATTTATCAAACCAATATGGTTACCCAGCAGGCCGAAAAGCTGATCATGAAACAACCCGAAGTAACCAAGGTGTTTTCGAGCGTTGGCTTTGTAAGCGGAAGCGTGGCCGGTACCACCAATAATAGTAACCGCGCCGAGATCACCGTTACACTGGTTGATAAAAAGGAAAGAAACATTTCATCAGAAGATTTTGGCGGCCGCATGCAAAAGCAGCTGAATGCGGTGATACCGGGAGTGAAGATCACTTCGGCGCCTACATCCATAACAGGCGGCGCAAACCAGGCGCCTATACAAATAGCCGTTAAAGGTATCGACCTGAAAGCCGTACGTGAAACTGCCGAAGCATACAAGAAAATTGTGGCCTCGGTACCTGGTGCCCGCTTTGTGGAACTATCTGTTAAAGACCAAAAACCACAGGTTGAGGTAAACCTGAACCGCGAAAAAACGACCTTGCTGGGTATTGATGCCAGCCAGGTAGGGGCAGCGTTGCAAAACGCGTTCAGCGGTAACGATAAAAGTAAATTTAAGCAGGCCGGTAACGAGTATGATATATTGATAGGTTTGGATAGTTACGACCGCTCGGATATCAACAACGTACGCAACCTGTCTTTTACCAACAGCGATGGCCAAACCTTTGTGCTAAGCCAGTTTGCCGATGTTACCGAAGGCTTGGGCGAAAGTGTATTACAACGCAGCGATCGCCTTGGGGCAATTACGGTTAACGCTTACGTTGCCGGCAGGCCCAGCGGTTCGGTTACCAACGATATTAAACTGAAATTACCCCAGGTAAAATTGCCCGAAGGTATTTCGGTAGAGTTTTTGGGCGATGCCAAGAACCAGGCAGATGCATTCGGCAGTTTGTTTTTTGCGCTGGGGGTAGCTATTGTATTGGTTTACCTCATTATGGTGGCCTTGTACGAAAATGCTATTTATCCTTTCGTGGTATTATTCTCTATCCCGGTTGCGCTTGTGGGGGCATTGCTTGCCCTGGCGCTTACCATGCAAACGCTCAATATATTCTCGCTGATAGGCGTGATCATGTTACTGGGACTGGTATCCAAGAACGCCATCCTGATAGTAGATTTTACAAATCACTTAAAAAGCGAAGGCCACTCGGTTACCCACGCGCTGGTTGAGGCCGGTAAAGAAAGGCTGCGCCCTATATTGATGACCACCCTTGCCATGATATTGGGTATGCTCCCCATAGCTATTGCCAGCGGCGCAGGTGCCGAAATGAAGAACGGTATGGCCTGGGTAATTATCGGCGGCTTAACCAGCTCTATGATATTAACGCTGTTTGTTGTGCCATCTATGTACCTTATTATAGAAAACCTGATGTTGAAGTTCAAAAAGAAGAAGGTAGATGACACCCAGTTACGCTTAGAAGCCCATCATTAACAATTAATATATAACAGCCAGGGCCGGTTTTAATCGAATATCCCTATTCCGGTTTAACCGGTTCCTGGTTTACGCTCCATCCCTAACTCCCCATGTATTATGAAGATCCGCTATCAATTAACCTGCTTATTGTTATTAGTTTCCTTTACTACTATTGCACAAACCGACAAGCAAGCTACTATAAAAAAAATGACCGATTCCATTAAATTGGCCACGCTGTCGGAGTTGGCTGTTAAAAATCCTGCTTTACGGCAAATAAACATCTCTACCGATATCATCAGCAGGGGCAACATCAGCAGCAAGCTTTACAACGACCCGCTGTTTAAAGGTAAGGCCAGTACGGTGCGTACAAACTTGCTGTTCAACGTGCCCGTTAAATCGTGGGGTAAAAACTCGCTTTCGGCATCAGTTAGTTACTTTCAGCAGCACATACAAATAAGGGAAGTGCAAAGCTTTAGCCCCATGCTCAATAATAACGACTTTGTTTCTGATAAATCAACCGTAGGCCTTTCGTTCGGTATTCAGCGCAGAGATTCCATATTCGGCAGGCCGGTATTTTTAATGGCAAGCGTGCTGGGTGTTACCAATGATGCCAGTTCCATAAAAAAGCTTAGCTACCTCGGTACGGCTATTTTCCCGCTGAAACAAACCGCCACTACCAGGTACTCTGTCGGGATTATCTTAAATATCGATCCGTCGCTTAAGGTGCCGGTTGTGCCGTTATTTACTTACTGGCATAAGTTTAGTAACGATATTGAATTGAATTTTAACCTGCCGCAGCAAGCCGGGTTACGCAAAGCTTTTTCCGACAGGCTTTCGGGAACATTGGGCACTTCGCTGTCGGGCTCAATCGCGTTCTTCAACCTTACCCAGCCAAACTTACCGCACGATGCCAACTACACCACTATCGATCTGAAAACAGGGCCGGGTATAGAATATCGTTTAGGCAAAAAGTTTATGGTAGGTGTAAACGGAGGTATACTAACCCCGCTATCCGCACGTGCATTTGATCGCGACAAAACCTCAAGCGAGTATTTTATAAGCAATAAGCTAAGTAATGTGCTGTATATGAACTTTACTTTTTCTGTATTGCCATTCCTGAAATAGTAGCAGATATACAAATCGAAGAAGATCTCTCACTACGTTTTGAGACAGCGTGAATATTAAACCAGCTTGTCATTTCGATGAGGAACGAAGAGAAATCTTCTGCTTCAAGTATGTAGCAGACTTACAGATCGAAGAAGATCTCTCACTACGTTTCGAGAAATACTTTTCATAACACCCGTGAGATAAACAGGCAAATTTTAATGTGATAAGGTTTAGGCGTAGAAGGGTGCGGGTGACGTGTTTTACTATGTTTAAACCATCACGTCAATTCGCTTGGCGATATGCCGAAGTATTTTTTAAAGGCAATGCTGAAGTTGGTTTGATGTTTAAAACCCGTCATTTCGGCTACATCGAAAATAGTACGGCGGTCCTCAATGAGGAGCTGTTTGGCCATTTCCATGCGTAAGCGTGTTACGTAATCGTAAATGGTGCAGCCAAAGTATTCTTTGAAGCCCTTCCGCAGTTTTGATTCGTTGATGGATACCGATAGTGCCAGTTCGCGCTGCATGGGCGGGTTAATGAAGTTATTCTCCAGTATGTCTCTTGCCATTTCCAGCTTGGCTATGTCTTCGTGCCGCAGTAATTTTTCGTTGGATAGATGTTCATTGTTGAACTGTTCTATCTGGTAAATGAGCAGCTCCAGTACCTTTGCTTCCGTGTGCAGGCGTTTGAACTCGCCGGTCTTTTTGTTTTCGAGTATCTCGTCTATGATCCGGTGCATCTCGGGGGTGGCACGCATATCCACCTCCGAAAACTTGGCCGAAATCCCTTTGTCAATCTCCTGCACAAAATCCTCATGCAAAACGGAGTGGCGATCGATCAAACGGTAATAAAAATCTTTGCTGATCACGATCAGGAAGTAGGTGTATTCCACACCCGATTTTAGCTCGTAACTCGACTCGGAGTTAGGAATAAAACGGATATTATGCCTGCTTGCTCCCTGGTAAGGTAGCTTTGAACCCGGTACCTGGTAGGCGATAAACTGGCTTACAATGCTTTCGCCCTCAATACCGGTATCAATGATCACATTTTCGGCAAACTTCATGCGCGAGTGCATCAGGAAAAGGCCGCTGCTGCATAAAAGATAATTCTGCATATCGATAGGGGCATCGGTAATATCGATACGTCTTTCGGTAACCTTACTAAGTGGGTCATAAGTATCCGGGATGTTCTCTACGAACAACCAGTCGGGCAATCGATCTATTCTGCTTCGAACTATCATGATACTCAGTTTAACTCCGAATGATTTATTTTTATGGGTTTGGTTAAAACAAGAGGTGATAAGGTTTTGGGGTTTATTTTGATCTCGGTTTCCACATCAAAAACATGGTAAATATCGAGTGTATTGAGTACTTCTATCGGTGTGCCGTACTTCCAGCGACGACCGTCCTTGAGCATTAGCACCCTGTCGGCATAATCGGCTACCAGATTGAGGTCGTGCAGTACGGCAATCACCATCATGCCTTTTTTACATAAGGCTTTGGCAATGGCCAGGGTTTGCTGCTGGTAGCGCATATCCAAACCGGCAACAGGTTCATCTAAAAACAGTACAGCTTCGGGCTGATCCCATATCTGCGCCAATACACGTGCCAAATGAACCCGTTGTTGCTCGCCGCCGGAGAGTTGCAGGTAAGAGCGCTCGCCGAAATCCTTTAAGCCGCAAATGCGCAGGGTCTCCGAAACAATGCGCTGATCCTGCTCGCGTGCCTGCTGTTTTTCGTGCGGGTAACGGCCCATCATCACAATCTCTTCAACCGAAAAGGCGAGGTTTACATGGTGGCTTTGTGCCAGCGTTGCACGCTTTTGCGCCAGTTCGAGCGGATCAAAATCCGACATTGATCTGCCATCAAGCGTAACAACCCCCGAGGATGGTTTGTTCTCCGCGTTGAGCAAGCTTAACAGCGTTGATTTTCCGGCGCCGTTAGCCCCTACAATAGCCAGCATCTGGCCGCGCTTGGCAAATAAAGATACGTTCTTGATGATCTTTCGGCCATTTACCTCATAACAAATTTCCTTAACTTCAAGCATCAGGATGATATTTTATTCTTGTCTCTTAAAAGGATGAATATAAAAACAGGACTGCCAATGAGCGCTGTTATTACGCCTATAGGCTGCTCAATAGGGGCGGTTACAATACGAGCCAGCAAGTCGGCAAGGCAAAGTGTGGTAGCACCCAAAATAGCGCTGGCCGGTAACACAAAGCGGTTGTTTACACCGCCCATCAGCCTCACCAAATGAGGCACTATAAGCCCCACAAAACCAACAATGCCCGAAACCGCCACACAGGCACCCACCGCCATTGTGGATAGCATGATGACCGTTCGCTTAACGCTTTTAGTTTTTACGCCTAACTGCTCGGCCTGCCGCTCGCCCAATACAAAGGCATTAAGCTTTTGGCCCTGCAAGGGCAGCAAAATAAGTGAGGCCATTACAAACGGGAAAATAGCATAGATCAATTCCCACGTCGCACCCGAAAGGCTTCCCAGCATCCAGAAGGTGATATTGCGCAGTTCGCTTTCTTCGGCATTGGCGGTAATTAAGCCCGTTACTGCCGTGCAAAGCGCGTTTACCGCAATACCCATCAGCAGCATGGTGGCAATTTGCGGCCTGCCGTTGGTGCTGGAGAGTTGGTAGATAAGAAAGGCCGTTAACGTTGCGCCCGTAAGCGCGCCAATGGCAATTACATAATAACCGAATATGCCGCCCAATACAGTAAAAAAACTCGCTTGCAACACAATTACAAACACCGCCGCCAATGATGCCCCTGCGGAGATACCGAGCAAACCGGGTTCGGCAAGCGGGTTACGAAAAATGGCCTGCACAGCTGCCCCCGATATACCGAGCGCCGCGCCAACCAGTAAGCTTAATACTACCCTTGGCATCCGCACAACAAACAAAATAGTTTCAAATTGCGAACCCGCAGCCGGTTTGGTTATGCCTGTTTTGCTCAATAACAGTTCAATAAGTATAGGCAGAGGAATATGCACCGCGCCAATGGCCAGCGCAAGCAGCATGGCAATTACCAATGTGCCTGTCATCAAAGTATATATCAGCGGCTTTTTCATTATTTAATTGCCGCAAGCTTTTGATGCAGGGTGCTGATAGCCTCGCCCAAACGTGAACTGAAGTTTACCATCAGCGGGCCATCAACCTGTACTATTGCGTTGTTCTTACCCGCCTTGGTGGCCATTACGCCCGGCATTTGCAACACCGATTTTGTACCGCCCAGGCTGTTCAGGCCAAAATCGAATAGCAAGATCACATCGGGGTCAGTCCGCACGAGGGTTTCGGTGCTGTAGGGTTTAAACTCGTTAAACTCCTTAATGGCGTTGGTGCCACCGGCCAATTCAATAATTTCGGCCATTTGGCTTCCGTTCCCGGCAACGGTCATGGTGCCTGCGCCACGAGCGTAAATGAAGAGTACCTTTTTAGGTTTCGCTTTATCGGCCTTTACTTTAGCAATTTCTTCGTTGATCTGTTGTTTGGTGGTTGCTGCCAGTTGCTCGCCTTTTTCAGGGTCGCCTATGGCTTTGGCCACTTTCTTTATAAAATCTACCGCACCGGCAGCGCTGTAGGTTTGGTTTATAGTTACCAGCTTGATGCCTGCGTTTTTTAACTGATAACGTAATGTGCTGCTTACTTCTTTTTCGGGAGCCAAAACAAGATCAGGGGAGAAGGAAAGTAATACCTCTGACGATACACTCCTGTTTTTGCTCACCTTTGGCAAATTTTTTACCTGCACCGGGTACTGGCTGGTTACATCGGTAGCCACAATGGCGTTGCCATAGCCCAGTGCCCACACGGTTTCGCTAAGCGCATTACTCAACGTGATAATGCGCTTAGGAGGGCCATCGGCTTTTGCCGCCATTGCAACAAACAACAGTACCAAAGTTGCCAAAAGGGCAGAGGTAGCTCTTGTTCGAAGGGTAAATAACTTGTTTAGAATCATTCTAATCATTCTGCAAAACAAGCACAATTTTTCGGTAGTGCAAAAGAGCTCCTGCTGCGGTGTGAGGTATTTCGTTGTTCCTCATCCGGGAGGTAAGTCCTTGGGTTTGTTTGATAATTATTTGTATGTCAATTGTTTGTGTTTTATTATAGCCTTTTTGTATTCTGATGGTTAGATGTATCAGGCATATACAAGCCGCCATTTCAGCGCAAAATAAATCGGATTGCATACGAAATAAATCGGATTGCATACAAGGATTTCAATTGTAGATGCGAGATTTGCGCTGTTTTTATTTAGAATGATTAAAAATAATACGAGCTTGTATAATCTACCCCGCATATTACTGACGATGTTCGCCGTCCTCTTTTTAGCATCAAGTGCTTACAGTCAGGATATGGTTTCGATAAAGGGGAGGGTGCTCAACGAAAACGGCGAGCCTGTTGCCCGTGCCACCGTTTCACTTTCGCCGGATAACCACCTTACAGAAACAGACAGCAAAGGAAGCTTCAGTATGAAACGGATTTATACCGGTTTGTACCGTGTGCAGATCAGCTGCGTTGGATACGAAATGTATTCCGGCGAGGTCAATATAAAAGGGCAAGATGCTGCATTGGAATATACCCTGAAGGCAAGCAACGATGAATTGCAGCAGGTAGACATAGTAGCCAGAGGCCAAAACGCGCCCGATAACCTCATTAAAGCGGAAAACAGTGCCATGCCTGTAACGGTGATTACCCGCGAAACCATTGAAAAAATGGGAAGCCGTCGTTTGGATGAAGTGCTTAAAGAGCAAACAGGTATGGCTATCGTTAATAACATAGCCGGCGGGGCACGCTCGGTAGGTGTGCAAATGCAGGGTTTCAGCAGCGATTATATTATGGTGCTTATTGATGGCCAGCCCATGTTGGGCCGCAATAACGGGAGTTTAGATCTTTCGCGTATCAGCGTATCTAATATTGAGCGAATAGAAATTATAAAGGGCGCTTCATCGTGCCTGTACGGCAGCGAGGCTCTGGGCGGTGCCATCAACATCATTACCCGGTATGGCGCAACGCAGCCGCAGGCATCAATCAATTATCAGTACGGCAGCCTCAATATCAGCGATGCCACACTGGAGGCCGAAACCCCGTTTGCCGATAACCGTGGCTATGTGAATATTTCAGGCAATTTTTACCATAGCGATGGTTTCAATACCAACCCCAAATACATACTTAACGGTACTACCGCTCCGCCTTATGATAATTATAGTTTTCAGGGCCGGGGTAAGTTCCAGGTGAGTAAAAACTCCAGTATTGGGCTTACAGGAAGGTACGGTTTACGTAAATCTTTCATGACCAAAGATTTTGGCCTGGGCATCATATCAAGCGATACGCAGGACGAAGCGGAAATAAATCTCTCCGCAAGTTTCGACCACCGGTTTAACGATAAGCTACGGGGTTTAACACGCTACTACTTTACCAATTTTGACTCGAACGTTAACCTCTCATGGCTACAGGGTGGCACCGGCATTACCGATAATACCTTTGTGCAGCGCCTGCACCGTTTTGAACAGCAGTTTTCATACCAGCCAAATACCTCGCTTAACTTAACCGGGGGAGTGGGATACGGTATAGAGCAAATGTCGAACATGGGCGAAGCTTCACCTAATGACGTGCAAACAGGATTTGCCTTCGCGCAGGCTAACTGGCGTACAACAGATAAGCTGACCACCACAGCGGGCCTCCGGTACGATTTTACCAATAGTTTTGGCGGCAGCGTTAACCCAAGCCTGGGTTTCAATTATCAGCTTACCAACAGCCTGAAACTAAAGGCAGGAGTGGGCACAGGCTTTAAAGCGCCCGATTTTAAGAGCAGGTATTTAGTATTCTTTAACCCGGTTGCCAATTATTTTGTGGTGGGCAACGAGGTGTTACGCCAAACTATCGAAACGCTTAGCGCCCAGGGCGAGATCAGCGAGATAAGGAGTTATCTGTATAACCAGCTCACCGGCAATTTAAAAGCCGAACAAAATACTTCGTACAATGCAGGTACGGAATGGCAGCTATCAAAAAACTTCAAGCTGGAAGCAGGTGTGTTTTACCACCGTTTGCGCAACCAGATAAACGCTATACAGGTAGCTACCGGCAGTGGCAACCGTCCTATATATACCTACCAAAACCTGCCCGAAGCCGTTAACAAGGGTATAGAAGCATCCTTTTCAATAAGGCCGCTAAAGGATGTGGAAATATCAGCAGGTTATCAGTATCTGATAGCGAAGGATTTAAGCGTGGTAGACAGTATTAAGAAAGGTAACTATCCTTACAACCAAAACATTCACGACCCTAAAACGGGTAACTCATACCCGCCAACACCGTCATCTTATTTCGGTATAGAGAATCGCTCACGCCACATGGCAAACCTTAAGGTGTTTTATGTATATGCGCCCTGGGATATGAGCATCAACAGCAGGCTCACTTATCGCAGTAAATACCCGTTTGCCGATGCTAATGGCAACCAGTTTATTGACAGGTACGACACTTTTGTGGGCGGTTTCGCGCTATGGAATATGGCTGTTGAAAAACGCCTGATGAAGGAGCACCTCACCCTTCGTATCACTGCCGATAACATTATGGGTTATACCGATCCGCTTATTCCGGGACAGCCGGGCAGGGTAATTCTTGCAGGTATTAATTACCGTTTTTTTAAGGATTAAGGCGAAAATAAATCGGATTGCATACGAAATAAATCGGATTGCATACCTGTATTTCCAAAAGGGATACGATATTTGCACTATTCTTATTTAGATTAATTAAAAATAATAAGTGTTTAAATCGAGCCACATTATCATCTTCCCAAGCACCATAAAAATGGGGGAGAAAGGTAAGTTTCAAAAGATACAATGAATAAAAACATACTCAAATTTTTCGGGCAATCCGTGTTACCGGCAGTTATCGCCCTGCTGCTATTCTCATGCGGAAAAACCTACGATCTTAACGGAACCGATTTTCAGCCCGATACCCCGCCAAGTGATTCGGTATTCAGCAGGGAAATATTGATCCGTAACCTGGGCGATAACCTGCCTGCCGGTGATATGCCCTTAGATAGTGAAGATCCGCTATACTTCAGCCTCGAAAAATTTTCATCAGTGCGTATTTCCTATAAAACTACCAACCGCTGGGATATGGCCTTTCATGGCAATTCGCGCAGCGAAATTGCCGGTAACAACGGCAAGGTAAGCGGTTTGGGTTATGGTTCGGCATCAGTAGGAGGTATCATTCTTACTAACCAGCCTTACAGTACAGTTACCGAAATACCCGATGATAGCCAGTTTCAAGTACCCGGCCGTTCGGGCCTGGATGCCATAGGTTTTTTCGGTGAGCCGATGGGCCACGTGGCCTACACTTTTTTTGGCAACATATTCCGGCCTGATAAAGTGTTAGGGTACTCTGATAGCAGCTACGACCCGCCTGTTCAGATAGAAGCTGCCAAATATGCCCACATGATGTATGCCCTGTCGGAAGACTTTGCCAAAGCCTTCCCGGTAACTACAAATGGCGACTCAACCAAATGCCGAACACTGCTGGTAAGAACGGCAAAGGGCAATTACGCCAAGGTAGAAATGCTGAGCTATTACAAAAATACTATCGATCCTTTTGAAATGAACAGGGGTAAAGGTTACGCCATCAGCTTAAGATACATGGTAGTAAAGGCCGACGAAAAACGCTTTGGGTTTATTGCCCGCCGAAAACCTATGACGGTGAATTTGAGCACCCGTACGGTTATCGTAGAAAAATAAAATGAACTATTCTTTAAATATAAATCTTCAAATAGATGAATAAATCTAAACTAAAAAACAATTATAAAACCTTTGCCCTTCCGTTGGTGGCATTGGTTGCAAGCGTGGGTATGCTGATGTCCTCATGTAAAAAGAAGGAGGTAGTACCTTATGAGCAAGACCCCGTAAACCGTATTACAACCTACCGCATAACCAATGCCCCTGAAGCCATTAATGGCGTGGTTGATGATATAGACAATACCATTACTGTTGAAGTGCCTTATTATTTAAGCATCAATTTAATTGTACCTGAAATTAAACTCGCCGATGGCGCTACCCTTATTGATGCCCAGGGTAACAGCATAGATGTAAGGGAAAATCTTGATCCTGTTCCTTTTGATACTGTTGGTTATACCTACAGGGTTAAGGATGATAAGAACAACATTCGCAAGTATACACTCATCACCAGGATTGCCCCTTATAAAGACGCGCTTAAAATGGGTTATTTTGTAACCAGGGATGCTAATGGTAATGTAATAGCGGACGATGTAACTGAAAAGGAAGCGGCGGTTAACTCGCGTATTACAATTTTTGGTAACCTCGAATCGAGCGCTAATACCGCGAAGCTTACTCTGGTAAACAAACAGACTAATGTAGCTGTACCTAACGCGTTGTCTGTTAAATTAGTTGCCCGTAACCCTGAAACACATTACATAACAGCCGATATATCTGCCAGTACCGATAGTGGTTATTATTACATTATTGCTGAGCACCAGGGCCGTAAAGATACCCTGCCTACCATTCACCTTGTTTATACCAAACCTTTCTTTGGTTTTTTACCTAAGCCATTAGCACAAGGTGATACAGTTACCATGAAATTGGCCACACCAAACGAAAACGCTACCAGCAGCGGTGTAAATACAGGTGTTGCCCGTGCATACATCATACTTGCCAAATCCTGGTTGGTTACGCGTCCGGCAAATTTCCCTGAAGAGCTGTTTACTAAGCAAATTGACCTGCAAATCATTAGCCAGAACCGTACAGAGATCAAGTTCATATTCCCTGAAGTGATACCGGCGGGTATATACGAAGTGAATATGGGATCGGGCATGGGCCAGATACAATACACCGGCTTCGGGATCTATTTTGACTTTAACAGTACGGCCTGGGGTAACACCAATTTGCTGGGCGGTATGCCTTATGCGCCTTTCGAGATCAAGCCAAACCAATAACCCTTTTATTCAATCACAATTCAAAGAAAAAAATGAGAAAAATATATAGCGTACTTCCACTGCTGATACTTTTGGCCGGGCTTTGCCTTTCATCGTGTAAAAAAACCGAGTACGAATACCAAAAACGCCCTTATAATGATATTAAGGTATTCACTGTATTGAATGCCACCGGCGACTCTACCAAATGTTTCATAAGCGGCGATAGCATCACCGTTAACTGGAGCCCTGATGTAGCGCTTCCGGCAACCATTACACCTAAAATAGTAATTGACGGAAAAGCGACCATCAGCCCGGCTTCGGGCACTGCGGTACCTTTCAACAAAACCACTGTTTACACGGTAACCGCCGAAAACGGTGATATTAAAACGTATAAGCTTAACCCGTTAGTAGGCTTGCCTACACCAATAATTTCAAGCGCTTCGGGGCCAATTACATGGTTAACAACCAATCAGATGACCATTTTTGGCGAGTACTTCCTGTCGGGTACCGATGCCTCGCAGTTGCAGGCCTATTTACAAAGGGTCTCTGATGGTGTGGAAATACCTTTAACCGTTGATCGTGCCAGCATCACCAATTACGGCATGCGTGCCACCCTGCCCGATTTTTCTGCCGAGCAGGATACCGGGATGCACAAATTATATGTTAAAGCCGGTAACCGTATAGCCAAAAGCTTTGATGTTAGGTTCATTACGCCGCCTATTACCAACATTACTCAATCCTCTAACCTGGTACAAGATGGCCAGCCTATACATTCGGGCGATAAGATCACCATTAATTATACTATGAGCGATAATTACGGTGGTAAGGTAGCCAGCTACTATCATGCAAGGAACATTGATCATATACGGTTATATTTTTCAAAAACATTTGAGATAGTAGAGATCAGAGATGGGATTGTTAAGGGCGATAATACCGTAGAGATCACCTTGCCTAACCTTGATAAATACAAGGGCGAGTATATGACACAGTACCGGTTCATTTATAAATCGGCACCGCCGGCCGAAGCATTGTTTTCATCGTACTACTTGCGCGGGTTTCTTAGCACTACGGGTACAATTGTACAGTAGCCGCATTATATAATATCTTATATTGATGATCAAAATAATCAGCTATACCTTTTTATGCGCCCTGCTGTGCCTTATGTACTCCTGCTATAAGCTGGAAGACCCGAGGCCCAGTTACGATGACGGCCACAGCACGGTAGTACACGACCTGCCCGGCGATACGCTGGCCACCGATGGCTGGGATGATAACTACGCTACCGGCGACTTGTATTTACGCCAGCGTTATTATACCGCCAGCTGGACGGACTCTATACGTTTTGTGCCCCGCGGTAACGAAATTATCAATGCCGCGGTAGGGGTGGATGGTAACAGCGAGGCCAATATCAAATGGCTGGCCAATGCGGCAAGTCACCCGGTTACCGTTACTAATAACGATGCCTACCTGAATACAGCCGATGGTTACCGTTACATTTATCGTAGCAACGCGTGGTACCAGATGGGGATTGATGGCAACAGGGGTATAGCTGCAAATGATAGCATTTTTGTGAACTGGCGGGGATACATTACAACCCCGCCGGTAAACCCGCAACAAGGCTGGGCTTATCGTGATAACGACAATAACCGGGTTTACCGTTATAACGGCAAAGCCTGGGAATTGATGGTAAACGATGCCAACTACAACCAGAACAACAATTTTGTACAGATAGAATACAGCAAAAGCGGAAAAGCGGCAGGCAGGTACAGCATGTTCCTGTTCCGTTTCAGGGATGGCTGGCAGCAGTTCATCCGCGACGCGGCAGATTCTGCACGGTACCTGAAAACGGTCGACTGGGATATTGCCTTTACGGGTGAACTCAACAGTACCATCTGGTTAAATAATGGTCGTGCAAAAACGGGGCCGGGAACGGGTAGCCCTGTAACAAGGTCGTCATTGATCATGTACGAGTATGGCTACGAGTTTATGAACGAAGCGCCCGAAGACCTGTTTTTTGATAATCGCCCTGCGGATTTCCTGCAAATAGGTTACTCATCAGAGTTTGGTCCGGGGGTGAACCCTTGGTATGAGTTAGGCTCAACCTTTATTGCCAAACCATTGCCTTACCGTGCGTTTTATTTGCGGTTGGAAACTATCGATGCTAACACCGGTCAGCACAGTTACAAGTACGGTAAGCTGCAACTCATCAGCATGTACAAAGGTGCGCCCGAGGTACTTACCGACAGGAACTGGCCTTCGCCATACCTCACCTTCAGGTATTTTATACAGCAGGACGGAAGCCGTAATTTGAAAACAAAGGACTAATGAACAACATGCCGAACATGAAGAAACTACTCCTTTGCTTAGGTGTTTTTATTGCTGCTATTACACAGGCCTCCGCGCAAAAAGCAATTTTACATGGTAAAATTACCGATAGCGAAGGGCTTGACATACAAGGCGCTACCATTAGCGCAGGCACTACTAAAACAGGCAGTGACAACAAAGGCGTTTACGAACTGAAGAATTTACCTGTGGGCAAAACCATAGTTACAGTAAAACATATTGGCTATGATACTTTTACCGACACCCTCATACTTACAGCAGGCAGCCGGGTGCTCAATGCGACGCTGCAAAAAAAGGATAATCAATTAAACGCTGTAAGCGTAAGCACACAAAAGCAGGGCAACCGTAATGCCGAAACCCTGATAAAAGTAGAGAACAGCATAATGCCCGTTACTATTATCGACAAGCGCACCATTGAACTGATGGGAAGCCGCAGGTTGGATGAAGTGGTAAAAGAACAAACCGGTATCGCTATCGTGAATGATATCTCCGGCGGCGCTCGTTCCGTAGGGGTGCAAATGCAGGGTTTTGGCAGTGAGTATGTGCTGGTGCTTATAGACGGGCAGCCACTGGTAGGCCGTAATGGCGGTAATTTCGATCTGTCGCGGATCAGCGTAAGTAACGTTGAACGTATAGAGATCACCAAAGGTGCGGCCTCGCTACTATATGGCGGCGACGCGTTGGGTGGTACCATCAACGTGATCACCAAACACCAGGTAGACCGGCCAAGGGGATACCTGGCAACCAGTTACGGCACAAACGAAACTGTTGACGTATCGCTCGATGGCGAAACTCCTATCCTAAACAAAAAGGGCAGTGTTGCCCTTAACACCAATTATTACCATACAGGCGGGTTTAACACCAGCCAGGGTTTAATTAAAGGTACAACAGCGCCGCCTTATGATAATTATGGCATACAGGGTAGGTTCCGTTACCAGTTTAACGATAATAACCTGCTTTCGGTAATGGGCAGGTTTGGCTTGCGCCGTAGTTTCATGAGTAAAGATTTTGGCGTAAAGTATCAAACCCAGGATGTGTTAGATGAAAAAGACATTAACCTGAGCACTAATTTTGAACATCGTTTCAGAAACCGCTGGCGTAGCATGACCCGCTATTACCTCACCCGCTACAATGCCGATATGAGCGTTACCCTGTCGCAGGGTGATAGCCTTAGCCAAAACAAGTTCGGCCAGTTGTTTAACCGTTTAGAGCAGCAGGTGGCATACAGCATCCCAAACAAGTTAGATGTAATTACGGGCATTGGCGGTACCATTGAAAGTATCGACGAAAACATCCTGAGCGATCAAAACAATATTAAGGCATACTTTGGCTACAGCCAGGCCAACTGGCATATTTTACCAAAGCTGGAAGCCATCGGCGGCTTACGGTACGACCATATACTGAAATACGGCTGGCGTTTAGACCCGAGCCTGGCGCTGAAATATAACTTCTTCGGCGGCTTTGTATTGCGGGCAGCGTATGGTACAGCGTTTAAAGCGCCTGATATGCGCAAGCTTTTTCAAACGTCATACAATCCATCAAATAATTACCTCATGGTGGGTACCAACGTATTGCGTAATACCATCAATAATTTATTAGCAAGCGGACAGGTGAGCCAGTACGAACTGGAAAGCGTATACAACGAGATAAAGGGATTAGCGCTAAATGCCGAAATGAGCAAGTCGTACAACGTGGGGCTAATCTGGGAGTCGAAAGACAAATTGATCAGGACTGAAACCAGCGTGTTTTATCATGATATTATCAACCAGATCAACCCCGTATTAATAGGGCGGGATATTAACGGTAACCTCATTTACTCGTACCGCAACAATGCCAGGGCGTATTACAAAGGTGCCGATATATCTTTGACTATTACACCGCTTCCTGGCTTGCAGATCAGTGGCGGGTATCAGTACCTGATCGCTAAAGATCGCAGCGTTATGGATGAAATCAGGGAGGGAGGCAAATTCTACGCGCCGCTGTTTGACCCTAATACCGGGGTGGTAAACTATCAGCCAACCGCAAGTGATTACTGGGGGATAGAGAACCGCTCGAAACACATGTTTAACGGCAGGATATTTTATACCCACGCGCCAACGCAGCTAAGCGGAAACGTAAGGGTTAGCTACCGCGGAACCTATCCGTTCAGCGATAAAAACAGCAATGGCTATATGGACCGTTTCGATACGTTTGTGAGAGATCACTACTTGCTGAATGCCGGGCTGGAAAAGAAATTCAGGGACAGAACAATCTCCGTTAGGTTAACGGCAGAGAACATTCTCGACTTTGTAGACCAGAAAGTACCATCACAACCGGGGCGTTTATTCTTCGCAGGGGTATCGTATAACCTGCGTTAATTTTACTGATATGCGCAAAATAAAGCGGATAGCATACAAAATAAAACGGATTGCATACGCTTCTTTACGAAATGGAAACGATATTTGCGTCTTATTTAGATTGATTAAAAATAATATCCGGATAGGATTCAATTTTAGCCAACAATGAAAAACAAAATAACTATAACACTACTGCTGGCAACCTTGGCATTCTGTTCGTGCAAAAAGAATGATGTTAGTCCGAATACGCTTTTGCAGGATGGTAAAAGCACGGTGATAACAGATTTGGCGGGCGATACCGAGGCATCTTTAGGGGAGGATATACCGGGAAAGGAGCAACGCCCGTTCTATATCTTTTTGTTCCGGTTTAAGGATCAAAAACAGATATGGATCAAAACTAAAGCAGATTCGGCCAAATATTTAAAAACAAATGACTGGGATATCGCCTTTACAGGATTATATAACAGTGAGGTGTATGCTAATAACGGAAGCGTTGCGGTAAACCCCGGCTACGAAGGGCCTGCTACCAATGCCGTAGTTAAGGTAGATAACACGTATGATAAAGTAACCGAAGCGCCGGGCGATGATGCCTTTACACAGAGCAGAGTTAGTGTGATCGGCCGGGCGGAGGCTGAAGGTTCGGCCGGTTGGTATACGTATACGCTTAGTACGCACATTATGCAGCCCCTTAAAAACCGGACGTACATTATTAAGCTTACATCAGGTAAATTTGCCAAACTGGAGCTTATCAATGTATACAAAGGTAATCCACCGGCGGTTACCGATCTTTACTGGCCCGCGCCTTATTTAACTTTCCGTTACTTTGTACAGGAGGATGGAAGCCGGAACCTTAAAACGAAATAACAATGACCGGCTAATGCCGTTCGTAATTAAACTGAAAACAAACCAAACTAATAAATATGCTTAGCACTAAAATTAAAGAAGCCACTCAAAGTGCGCACCAACAGTTGGAGAAAAAGGTGGTATTAAAACTAAAAGCTGTTCGTAGCAATGCTGATTATGCAGATGTACTGAAACACTTTTATGCATATTTCAATGCATTAGAAAATGCCATACGCCCGTATGTAACAGCAGATGTACTTCCTGATTATTCTACCCGTCGTGATTCGGCTTATATTAAAAATGATATTGAAGAACTTGGCGCTGATGTAAATGAGTTGCCGCCGGTAGTTGTTCCGCAAATAGGTAATGTTGTTGAAGCCCTTGGCGCGCTGTATGTTATGGAAGGCTCTATTATGGGTGGCCCGTATATTGTACAAATGCTTCAAAAAGGTGGTGTTGATAAAGGTTTTTCGTTTTTCTCAGGTTACGGACAAGATACCGGCCGTATGTGGGCAACATTTACCGATGTATTAAACCAGGCGGCAAGTACTGAAGCTGATGAAGCGGTAGCCATTAACACGGCAAACGAAACATTTGCCAATTTCTCCGACGTATTTGAATTTAAGTTAGCCTAAAAGGCAACTATTAATTCTATTTATAAAAGTATAAAACGTCTTCTCCGGATAGGGGAAGACATTTTATTTTATCCAGTTTGTAAACCTTGTGGTTTAATTTAATATGGATAAGCCCTCCATTTATTGTATTCATCAGGAGCAGGCACAAAATAGGTTACTCAATTAATATCATACCAGCCCAGTTGTAGGGTGGATTATTTTTACGAATACCAAGCTGAGCCGATCTGAAAGCCTGGTAAATTGGCATGCTGTTATTTGATTTTTGCTGATAAAATTGTTTTGTTAGTTCTATAGTTTCCGATACGGGTAAATTCCATAAACTTAAAAGCATATTTTGTACACCCGCCAATTTGAAACCTCTTTGCAAGCCAAATACCCCCTCGTTGCCTTTAATATCCCCAAGGGCAGTTTCGCAGGCGGCCAGCATCACCAGTTCGGTATTGCTAAGGTCGAGGCCTGCTATTTCATAAGCAGTAACCACACCATCGTCCTTACCCTCAACAGATGCTCCGCCGCTCCATACATAGTTTGCTCCGGCCATAATAATGCCGCTTCTGAACATTGGGTTATCAGCAATTGAATATTGCAGGCCATTATTTGTACCTGTGTTAGTAACAACGGCCTGTTTTGCAAATCCATGGGTAGCAATGTATAACAGCCTGGGCGATTTTCCGCTTAACTGCTTTAAACTTTCTTCAGTAGCCGCATCTCCGGTGATAACAAAAGTGCTTTCTTTGGCTGAATTGTACAGGGCACTAAGTGAATTAGCCTCGGTAAGCGTAACCGGCATCTGCGGCCAGTAAGAACCAGTTATATTTTTATTTTCTCCTGAGGATAAATTTGTTGCTTTAAGCCCGTAATTAATATCGGCATATAATACTGCATCGGGGCCGCTGTAGGAAGTATTGTTTTGTTTTTCGGCAATTTGCCTTATGCTGTTAAACAGCCTTATTTCAAATTTATCTATAAAATAACTATCCTTATCGGCCGGAAGCGCGTTAAAGTTTACACGGCTAAGTAAACCGGCAGGTGCAATAATAAATTTCGTTGTTCCGTTTAAAAACGGAACAAGAGGTTGCCATATCAATTTATATAAAGCATCACTTTTTCTGCCTGTTATTTTGTTACTGCCGGGTGTTAAGCCGTCGCCGTAAAGTGAAGTTATAAATTGTTTTGATGAGGTTCTGTCTGCTGATAATAGTGCCGCTAATTTGCTTTCTTCACATAAAGGTACAAAACGAACAGCCGCGCTACCCGCAGGGATAATGAAAGCGCCGTACCGGGTAGAATCTGCCCGGCCCTTATGGTAATATTTAAAAGATACAAATTCAATCGCTGTTTCTCCGTCAGATAAATTGCGCTGAACCTGACTAATATCTACTTGGTTATTTTGCCTGTAGCTTGAAAACGATGCTGATAGCCGGTTGATTTGCTTTTCTTGTTCATTAGTTACGCTGGTAAGGCTATCAATAATATGGCTTACACTTGCTGACGCCGGGCGGGTATATTGCCAGGCTATTGCCGACCGGTTGTTACTCCATTGGTTAACAAGTTGTTTTAGTTGCGTATCACTGTTTTTGCGAATGTTATTTAAAAGCTTAGCCTCATCATTAAGTACGAGACCTTTTAACCGCAACTGCTGATTGCAGGCTTGTAGCACAAACTCGGTAGTAGGGTTAGGGTCTGTAATTAATAACGATGCAGATAGATCAAATGCCGCTACCTGATTATTCAACAGCGCCATTTTCTCTTGTTCACTTAAAAAGCTAAAGTTGTTTTGTATACTGCTCATTACAGGGCCAAGTATTGTTGTAAAATACTGCTCGGCCAGGTTAAAACGGTTAGTGGTTTCGTATAATTGAATGAGGTTAAGCACCCTCTCCATGTGCTCCGGATATTTTTCGGCTAATGTTTTTTTATCATAAGCTAATGCTTTTTTCAGTAAACCTTCGGCAGTTGTAAAGTCAACCTTTTGCAGGTATAGGTTTGCAAGTTTTTGCAGTGAACTTAAGTAGAGTTTTGAATCGGTTACTTTACCATTTGGCTGCCGTTCGGCATAATTTACTATTTTTTTATATTCTATGACAGCCTCATCTGTTTTCCCGATAGCGTTATATGAATTTGCAAGTACATTTAATACCATTGGATTAGTAGAATTCTCAAACTTTTTACACAACAGGGTTACGGTATCAACCAGGTTATTGTACTGCGTAGTTTTGCCGGTTTCTTTATATAATTGAGCTAAAAGAACATTGTTTTGTATGTAAAAAACGTCTACGCCATCACGTTTCTCATTAACATCAACAAGTTGCAGCATGTTTGATGAAACCAGTTTCTTTTTATCCAGTTGCTTGTCCATCATTTTTGCCACTCCCATGGGCATCATCTGCTTTATAAAGTCAGCCGTAGGATCAATTTCATTGGCGGGTTGGCGGTTATCAACAGCAATAGCTTGCTTCATTAAGGCTTCTGCGGCGGTGTAATTTTTATTTCTGCTGTAAATTGCAAATAAACGCTGTACCTCACTCCATGGTTCGGCCAAAGCCAGCCCGTTCCTGTAGCCGTCAAATGTTATTTTTCCTTGCCGCAGTAGTGCAAGATTGGCAGCGGTAAGTGGTTTATTGACCGGCTTGGCAGCACTTCCCCGTATTATCATCTTCATTAAAGATTGCGTCATTTTCATAGCTGCCGCCTCATCTTTATCTTCGCTTTCTATCTTCGGGTTTGAAAACTCTTCCCATTGTTGCTCCATACCTTTCTCCAATTCAGCAGTATCAGGTTTAAGAGCCATTAGTTCTTTATGAGCCTCAATAGCTATGGCCAATTCAGCTTTTGACTGGGCGTCTGTTTTCTTTGTCAGTTCCTCTATTCTTTCGGCCGATTCTGCTTTTCGCGTAGAATCTGACAGGTGAAACAAGTTGAACATGTAAGCCCTATACATTTCTTTTTCGGTTTGCGGCTTAATATGCCCATACTCCATAAAAACCATTTTTTCCAGCAGGTTTTCGGCAGCATTGAAGTTACCCATCTTTTCATATAGCTTTGATAGCTGATTGATGGTGTATAGCTGTTCAAGGCCAGGCTCGGCACCGCTATAACTTACTGTATTAATTAAAGGCTGTTTTAGCAATAGTTCCGACTTTGAAAAATCGCCGGTGAACTCATACATAAGCGCCAAAACCCTTAACTCGTGTAAATATTGCGTTAATTGTTCAGGGTCTTTATCCACCGCAATTTTCAGCGAATCAACCCTTTTAGTTAGTATCGGGATGGCTTCGCTAAATTTACCCTGGTACTCCAGATTGATAATTTTAATCATACTGCCCAGTTTTTTTATTTCGGCTATCTCTTCAAGCCGGGCTTGTTCGTCTGTATCCTGGGCAAGTGATACGTTGTATGCGGCAAGAAATAATAATGTGAAAAGGATAGTGATGGTTTTCATGTAATAACAGGAGAGTAGGCGTTGGGCTATGTGTAATTATATATTTATTTCAAATTGATAGGCTGTACCATTATTATTTTTAACCGTCATTTGTGCGTTAAGCTGCCGTGTCATTAAATTTACCAGTTTTAGGCCAAAAGAGGGTATGTCTTTCTTAGCATCAGGAATAATACCTTTGCCGTTATCACTCAGGTTAAGCAATATTTTTTCTTTCCCGGTTTTTTGTATACTAAGATATATTTCGCCGGGGCGATCGTCAAACGCGTATTTAAAGGCATTGGTTGCTAATTCATTTACTATTAAACCAATGGCTACGGCTTTATCGGCATCAAGCATAAGCGAACTTATTTCTACTCTAAGGTTGATATACTTTGCTTTATCGCCGCCAAACGATGCTTTTACATGGTGTAATAATTTGCTTAAATATTCTTCCATTTCAATTTGAGTAGTACTGTGATTTAAGTATAACTTGTTATGAATTAGGTTCATTGAAGTTAGCCTGGTTTCGTTTTCTCTAAGTGCAGCTTTTGAACTCTCGTCGCTCAAACTTTCAATTTGCATAGTGAACAACCCGCTTAGTATTTGCAGGTTATTTTTTACCCGGTGATGCAAATCCTGCATAAGGGTTTGAATACGCCGGTTAGCATTATTTTTAAGTCTGAAGCTGTTATAGGCAATTGCCAATAACATAAATAGCAGTACCGCTGCAATAATTAATATGATGATTGAACTTTTTTGCTGGCTTACAATTTTGCGTTGCAACTCGTTTTGGCGGTTAAGCGCAATAATGTTATTTTCCTTTTGAGTGGTTTGATATTTTATTTCAAGCTCTGAAATAGCCTTGCTTTTGTCAATGTTGAACAAGCTGTCTTTTAATGCAGCTTTTTTACGATCGTATATTAACGCGCTTTTATAGTCATTGAGTTGCGAAAATATATTAGCTTTTACCTCATAAATATTTTCTGATAAATCCGGAAGGGTTAGTTGCCGGGCTATACTTTCTGCCTTGCTGATGGCCAATAAAGCCGGTTTGTATTTTTGTTGAGCCAGGTAGAGGTTCGCGAGATCTAAATTACCGCGGGCTTTGTTTTCCCTCATGTTGTAATTGGCCGCTATATTAAGGGAACGTAAAATGTAAATTTCGGCTTTGCTTAAATCATGTTTTATTTTCCATGCCGAGCCTAGGTTGAGAAGTGTTAATACCAATATGCTCGAATCTTTTTCATTGCTGCGTAATTTCAGGCATTTTGAAAGGTAAAGAATGGCCGAATCGGGCTGTTTATTTTCGCTAAAGGCAAATCCCATATTATTTAATGATTGGGCTATTAAAGTGGTATCACCGGTTTTTTGGCGTAACAACAATGCTTTGCGGTAATACTCCATGCTTTTTTTATTATCATGTAACGAAGAAAAACATGCCCCTATGGAATTGTATGTTGCCGACAGATCAAGCGTATCTTTTAAACGGTTAAAAATACCGGCCGATTGAAAAAGATAAACGTTTGCTGCCTGGAAATTTGAAAGCCTCATTTGGCAAGTGCCAATATTAACATAAGCATTACCAATTCTTTTTTGAAGGTTGTTTTTCTTATAGTAGCTAACTGCATCGGTATAATTGGTAATAGCTTGCTTATAGTTATTATTCACCTGGGCTATTGCACCGCTTAATGTCAAAAAATCACCTGCAAGCGAGTCAATCCCGTTTGCTTTGGCCAGCGATAACCCTTTTTGCGAAAAGATGCGTGCGTTGTTAAAATCTTGTATTCCCCAGTAATAATAAATAATAGTGTTAGCACATAGTAACGCCTCACGCGGCAGCTTTTCGGCTGCAGCAAATTCATAAGCCTTATGTGTAAGTAATATTGCCTGTTTGGGGTTGGCGTTATAAACAGCAGCGGCTTCTTTTAGGGCAGCGGCAATTTTGGTGTTTGTTTTTTGAGCAACAGCAAGGTTAGCAAGAAACAGCAAAAGCAATAATAAATATCTTGTAAAAGTGATATTTGAAGGGCGTTTAGGAAGGGGATTCATATTAACCTTTAACGTACTAATAATTAGCAGGGTTGTAAAATAAAAGGGCTGTAAATAATTATTTACAGCCCGGTGTTATACTTAGCGCGGTGGCGGCGGTGGTGGCAATTGTGGCGGGGTTTCAGATCCGCCGCCTTCCATTATTGTTTTTAATTTTAAAGCAGATGGTTTTACTTCATCTTTTGTACAGCTTGTTAATAAAGCAGCAATGCACATAGCTATTATAGCTACACTTAATTTTACAGGTTTCATTAGTAACCTCCTTTTAGTTTTTGAGTAAAAGGGAGGACAGGAGGCTTTTTTCAGGGGAGGGGGCGCTGTCGCCCATAATGTCCGCCCGAACCCCGAAAAAGCCTTAAGAACGATGTAATCTTCGCGCTGATTACGATTGTAAAATTAGCCGGGTATTAAGAAAATGCACGCTTAGCAGGCACGTACGTGCCTAACAGAAGGGCACGTATGTGTCAAATAAAATTATATGTATTTTGTTGATAATTAAAGTGTTATGCTTATGGCGATGCCGTGCGTAGCATTCTATGGCTGCTAAGTGGCACTACAGTTTATGAAAAGTGCGTAAAACTGTCCAAAAAAATACGCCTTATTATGTGTTAATGAGTTTTAACAGATCGTGAGGTTCGGTAAGTAGTAAATTATTGGCGCCGTGATCTATCTGTGCAAAATAGGCCACGGCGAGTTTGCCTTCGCGGTTGTACTGAATTTTTACCCATGTCGTGTTATCACCAAACATATGGTGTGTGTCTACGCTTTTTATTGCATCGCGCCGTATAAGTTGATGAATGTTGCCGTCAAATATTAAGTCACCGTTGGGGTAAAAATGCAGTATGCCATTATCAGGGTTTCGCAGAATATCAAAACGACCAAACGAATTGGGAGTGTATAATACCGGTATACCTATCGGCTCGTTTGCGTTTTCAATATTGGCCGCTGTTAATTTCCCGGGCGATGTTTCTTTCACCGGTTTAACGGTGTCGGTAAATTTATTGTTGAATTTTTCGTGATCTGCAATATTCGAGTACATTAAAACCGGCAAAATCATCAGGTATTCGAAGCCCATTAACCTTTTAGGATTGCCATCTTCTATAGTTTTGCATATTTTATTATACCGGTCGCGTAAATAGTTGTGATACTCTATCCACGATATATCTGTGCATTTATCGGTTATTTGTTTGATATTTTGAATTTTATCTCTCAAGTTTAAAGCCCACCTATCTTTTTTGAGCTCGCCGTTATGCAGCAGATCTGCATTTTTAAAACATATTTGAAAAAGGGATTGGGCGGCTACCGCATGTAGAGATATCTTACCGGTTTTTTCCATATTTTTAAAACGATGACGACTAAGACCTTAAAATTAGTTTTTTTAGCCTTTTTGACCATGACAATTCCGGCGATTGCTCAAAAAAAAGGTGTTACCGATAGTGTAGTGATCAGCCGGTATAATCAATGGTTGAAAACTTTTCAATTAAATGAGTTAATACAAGCTTATGAGTTAAAGACTATTACAAGCCCTCCTGTTATTGGCAATGATACCGTAAAAGGGAGCATTACGCCGGTAAAGGTGCTTGTTTTAAAGCCTGCTGCAAAATATACCGACCTGCAAGATATGGCAACAGCATGGAACTACGTTAGTGAAGGCTTAAAAAATAAAGGCATCAATTTAAATGAACTGATGCTTACTAAGCTGGCAACTTACAGCGATTTACCAATAAATAATGTAAAAGTGATAACGCAAGCCGATACATTGGGGGTATTTTTGCTAAACATATATTTTGACGGAAAGATTAAAGATGATAGTAAGATCAATACAATTATGGGGGGCGAATTAAACGTAAACTATGATTTTAATGCCCCGCCAATAAATTCAATACTAAGTAATACTTATAACTTAAAACGATCAGTAGGTGGGTTAAATAATTACCTTCCGGTTTTTAGTGCCCACTTTAAGCAATACAAGCATAAAAGCGGAACCAATGTTGAAATACAATCTTTAAATACCGGTGGGCATTTTTTACAACTTAAAATACGCAATATAGTTGGGCAGGTAACCCATGGTAACTATAACGAAATTATTGAACTTATTATTACCATGGACGATGACAAGAACGGACTGCCCAAAATTAATTATATGGCCACCGTTTTGTACGCCGGCGGTATATTTAAGGCGCCTAAAAATGAAAGCGATTATGATGATGCGGCAACTGAGCCCGACTTACATGCTCAGTTGAAAAATTATAATAATACTTTAAACACGCTTTTTAAACAAGTTTTCCATGCCGGGCTATAACGAAGCATCATTAAAAATAAGATTAGTTAAAATAGGTCTTACAAGTCGTGTGTTTATAGTTTTAAGTGTTTTTTTACTTACTAATAGCGGCGGCTTCAGCTTAAGTACTTTTAGAGAACTTATATATATTATATTACCGCTAAGCTGCTTGTATGTAACCTTATTTTTAAGGTTTATAAAGAAAAACATTTATCAATATCCTAATAAGGGACAAAAATTAACAAATTCCTATATTAATCTTAGTTACTATGGTTTGCTAACATTAAACCTGCTCGAAATTGTGTTGATGTTTAGCCAGGCATTTTTCAGCATTACAGATCTTAAACATTTTTTTCTTTATATCGTATCTGTTGAGTTTGTATCCGGCGTGTTTGCAGGTTTATATATAGTTGATCTTTTTAGCAATAAGGGCAGCTCATAAAATGAACTGCCCACAATATGCGATATGGTTTAGGAGCAAAACAGCATAGCTGTTTGTGTATCGTTCTTATAAATTATATAGCTTAATTGCTCCATGTTATGGGCACATTTCTTACTTCAATCAATCCACCTTTTTTGTCGCCTCCGCCACTCCAATTGCTGGTTTCGGTAAGTAAGTTAACAAGGGTAAACTGTTGCACAGATGATAAAATGTTTGAAAAGGTTACCGACCCTTTCATGCTATTACCGGTAGGTAACTGTTTTGATAATGTACGATAGTTATTAGTATTATTTTCGCCGGCAAGGGTAATCAGGCTCGCATCAAAAGTATTACTTTCATTATCGAGGGCATTGGTTTTTAAACTATAACTATGAAAGCCCATTTTTATAAGTTGATGAACCTTGTTTGGGTTACTAAAGCTAAAGTAAAGCGTAACCGTTTGGTTATGAGAATTTCCGATGCAGCCTGTAACTGTAAAGTCAATGCCATTGTCGATATTTTTTATTGACATTTTACCGCTGTTTACGTTCAACTCGGTTGTTGACGGCGCACTTCCGTTATTAGTTGGTGCTGATGAACCGGCGGATGATGAATTGCCGGTGCCTGTATTATTACGTTTTCTGCCCGGAAAAAGATCAGATAACTTTCCTAAGGCTGATGCAGCCGCTGATGCTTTTGCCCCCGTTGAACTTTGTTGCGGGGAGGACGCTTGGTTTTGCCCCTGTTTTGTATTATAAGCGCCTGCTATACTATCGAGTTTACTACGATTTTTAGGTTTAATTGCGCGCTGTGCAGGTTTTTTAACCGAATCAATTTGAGCAACAACTTCACTCTGTGCCATTACAGCAAGAAATGCTGTAGCCAAAATTGCGGTAAGTAGAAATTTTTTCATCAAAGTATGTATTAAGTTTGGGTTCAATGTTACACTACTTCGGTGTAGTGCATGGGCAATAAATGCTTTACTGGGCCTTGTATTCTAATAGTAATTTGTTGTCTTCAATATTGCTGGCTTCAAATATTTTTTGAAGGTTTTTATCCAGATTATCGTAAACTACCGAAGCATCATTTGTGCCTATTACTTTTAAAATGACAATGCCTTCTTTCAAGGTTGATTTTACAGTGATTTTTCCTTTAGCTGCGATATTGCTTTTTAATGAGGTAAGATTGGCATCGGTATATTTAATGTTTGATATAAAAACAAATACTGTATCTTTTGGCTTCTTTTTAAATACCGGCCCAAACGCGCTTAACTGCTGTTTTACCAAATTAGCCTGATCAATTGTGGAACTTACCTTATCTGCCGTTGTTGCAGGTGCATTTGCAGGTGTAGTTGTTTGAGCTTTAGTTGTACCTGCAATTATTAAAAGCAGCGCCGTAACTGTAGCCGTTAGCTGTAATTTAAATTTTGTGTTCATTGTTTTTTATTTAAACTTTGTATGGTATTTGTTATAACCCGGCTAAAATCAGTTTGATGCCGTTCATCGTTGTTTCTTTAAGGTTATCAGCATTAATTGTTTGATTATCGCCAATGGCCTTAACCGCTATTACCTGTATATAATATGTTCCGTTTTTTTTGGCCATAACTATAATGTTGGCAGCCCTGCCTCTAATCACCTTATATCCCGAACCATTGGTTGTAAATACTTTTAAAGCAGCATTTGCCGATAGGTAAGCGCATGAGTTTATACCCGCGTAGTTAAAGCAGCATTGTGTGTTTAAATTTGAAAAGCCATTAGGTAGCGTAACCGTAATGTCTGTAAGCGGGCTTGTTGAGGTGATGTAAGCATCAAGGTTGGTCCAGGTAAAAATTTCGTCAATGTTAACAATGCTGATGCCACGGTCGGGGGTATTATTTGTAGGGGGCATAACTACCGGTCCTGTTGGTATCCCATCCGGGCTTATTGTTCCCCATAATGCCCATGTTATTTTATTTGCATTATTATTAGCAGTAGGGGTTCCTTTAAACGCTGAGGGGAAACCGAATGTAAAATTTGATACCGGGAAATTTGATACTAACGATATTTCTTTGTTTACTTTTAAAGGATTACCCTTATTGTCATAAGCCGATATTCTGATCATGCCACCCGATTCAAGCAAGCCTTTGTTTGATATGGTTGTGATGCCGGAAAGCACCATGTCTTTCACTGTTGTTATAGTTTCAAGTTTTACCAGCGCGCTTCCGTTTATTGCTGTTCCGTTAGCCAGTGTAAAAGCATGAGGCGGTATATAAACACTAATGTTATCGTTAACAACGCTGCCACCGGTTGCGTCTTGCACAGTTGCACTATCTGTATTAATTGGGTTGTTTGTAAGGGCTTTGCTTATCTCTGATATTACAGGTGTGCCCGACCATTTATTTTCAATATCAACGTCTTTCTTTTTTGAGCAGCTTATTAAAATAATGAGGCATAAAAGTGGTAGCCATTTGCAGGGGTTCATAAAATTTAATTGTAAAAGTGTTTCATTGTATTTTTTGGAGTACTCAATAAAGTTAAATTTTAGGGTACATTCCCGAAGACGAAGTTTACCAAGGGAGATAAATTCCTTGTGAAGGAGCGGTATTAAACGACGAATGAAAAAGGCATTATTTACTTGTGATTTTCGCTCGAAATACCTTACTTAACCATGTAACAGCTAAAGCGATAATTACAAATGGGAAAAGTTAAAGTGCTTATTGTAGAAGACGAACTTATTATAGCCGAGTCTTTAAAAATAATGCTGGAAAATATGGACTATGAAGTACCTGCTGTTTTTACATCGGGTACCGCTACGCTTGAAAATTTTAAGCCGGGTTTTGCCGATATTATAATTATGGATATTCATTTGGCCGAGAATACCAATGGGATCGATACTTCTATTGAGATCAGAAAAATAAGTACAGCTCCCATTATCTATATAACTGATGATAAAGATGAGTATACACGCAAAAAGGCTATATATGAGTCAAACACAGTGCAATATATTACCAAGCCATTTACGAGGCTTGATATTTCAATAGCTATTGATTTGGCATTAAAAGCAATGAAAGGGCATAACCTGGAGCTCGCCCATGCCGCCAATTCATCGTACATTATTAACGAAAGTATTTTTGTTAAGGATGTGCAGGGGTATAAAAAAATCATGATAGCTGATATTCTTTACCTGAAAGCTGACGGAAGCTATTGCAAACTATCGTACAGGGGCTCAAAAAAGAACGATGAAAAGGCTATTGAAGATATTATGTTCAGTGAAAACCTGAGTTATCTGGAAGAGAAGCTTGTTTTTGCAAAAAACCTTGTAAGGGTGCATCGCTCTTTTATTATCAACGTTAACAGCGTTAAAAGGATACAGGAAAACCGCTTATGGATAGAAGATATTGAGATTCCGGTAGGGAAAACATATAAGAACGAAATACGAAACAGGTTTAGGTTTATTTAGATCAGTTGGCTTTGGGCATTTGTCAATGTCTAGCCATTTATATTAGGCCACAAGCAATAGGAGTTTACCCTTTTACTTTAATAAAATTTATTTAAATAAAATAACAGTAAAACATAAAAGGAGGAACCATTAAGGCGCCTCCTTTTATGCTTTTTATTAACCTTACGCTACTTATATAGTAGCTTCCCAGGCATGTTTTTGGTTTTCCTTCAGCATATCTTCAATTGCTTGCGGCACCACGTTGCGGAATTTGCCTGTTTCGGCCGGTACTATGCGAATCATGGCTTCTATCATTTCGTTAGGATCAAGCCTGCCCTCGGGTACGCCCAGCATGGCATCAAAAGTGGCTTTAAGGTCGGCCTTTTTGGTATAGTTTACATTATCATCCAACCAGCGGAATGGTGTTTCGGCCATGGTTTCGTTATACCCGGTGAGGTATGGGCCGGGGTTAACAGTTTGTATCTGTATGCCGAATTGTTTTACTTCCTGCTGCAAGGCTTCGGCGATTGATTCAAGCGCGTGTTTGGTTGATACATACACACCGAAGCCGGCAGGAGTGAACAAACCGCCCATTGAAGACGTAAATACAACCTTACCTTTCTTTTTAGCTACAATAAATTGGTTGATGAATTTTTGTGCCAGGCTTAATGGTGCGAAAACATTGGTTTCGAAATTGCGGCGTACCAAATCAAGCGGAATTTCAAATACCGGGCCTGCCTCGCCTATACCTGCATTGCTGAAAAGTACATCAATATCCCAGGTTAAGGCGTAGGCAACATCATATTGGTCAAGTATATCCAGTTTTTCAACACGCAGGTTATCCTGAATGCCTAATGAGATGGCTTTTTCTCTTAAAGGAGTTACCTGCGGTGAAATCTGTGCACCTGCTATTACTTTGTGGCCTAATTGAGCTAAACCGATGGCTACGCCTTCTCCGAAACCGGAACCTGCTCCGGTGATCAAAATTGTTTTAGTGTTTGACATTGTATTAAAATTTAATGGTTTATGTATAAATTGTTGTTCGATTTTTTTTAGATGATGCTTCCGGCAGCCGCTATCTCGTAATCCTGATCGGGGCTGCCGCCTGATACGCCTATGTAGGCTACCGTTTGTCCTTCGGCTTTTATGGCCATTCCTCCCCTGAAGCCTACAAGGCCGCCGCTGGTGTGCAACATGCCGTAGGTGCCCATTTCGGGCGCAAGGAAATTGCCTACCTCTTCGGAGTTCATCCTGAAAAGCATGGCGGTTTTAGCCTTGCCCATCGAAATATCTATCGAGCCTAAAAAGGCATCATCCATTCTAAAAAAAAGTTTCTGATGACCGGCGGTATCAACAATGGTGATGTTTACGCTTATACCAATCTCATTGGCTTTGTCAATAGCCTGTGTTAAGGCCTTAAATGTTTGATTGTGTGTGATCTCCATGGTATTAAGTTTTTGTTTCGTTTTGATATATCAAAGGTGGGCACAATCAGGAGCCTGCTTTGTAGCAACATCAAAGGTTCTGTTATGAATTTCAAAGATTCGGGCGATTTTTAGCCGGTGTTATGTTTACACGGTATCATTCTGCAAACTATTTCCTCAAATGATTTTGTAAATTGCCTTTGATTCTGTGTCGTACATTTTATCAGAAATTGATGAGCGGGAAATTTGATTCGTTAAAAAGAATACTATGAAAACAACCATTGATTCAAAGATCATAGATACGCTGCGCGATTTGCCGGATATGATTCCGGTACTGCGGGATTCGTACGAGAGCTGGACGATCAGGGTATTCAACCGGAAACAGCATGAATGCCGTAATTATTTATCGCCCAACCGGCGCGATTTTTACAAGGCGCTGCTCATAACAAAAGGAACGGGTGTTTTTACCATGGGGCTCAATACTTATTACATTGAAGAACCTACCTTATTATATATCCATCCTAACGATATCATTTCCTGGAGAAACCTTTCTGAAGAATCAGGCGGCTATTATGTATTGTTCAGGAAATCATTTATTAATGATCATCCGCAATTGAAATCTGTGATTGATAAATTTGGCTTGTTTTCTGAAAAAAATAAAAGTGTGATCAGGCTGCAGGAAACAGAAGTACCTGCTATTACCCATTATTTTGAACGTTTGGAGGCCGAAGAGCTGGAAAATGGAAGTTTCAGAGAAGATGCCATGCAGGCTTATATGCAACTGCTGATGGTGGAAAGCATGAAGATAGGCCGCTTTCCGAAACCGGATGGTATAACGGAAGATTTCGGACATATTCACCAGTTTTTTAATCTGCTGGAAAGTGAAACTTCCAACATCAACTACAGCAGCCCTATTCGTATTAAAACAGCCAAGGAGTTTGCCCATAATTTGAACGTGCATCCAAATTATCTGAACGAGCTGCTGAAAAAACATACCGGGCAAAATGCCAGCACGCATATCCGTAACCGCATATTGGAAGAAGCCAAAGTACTGCTGCTGCAAACCGACTGGAGCTTGCAGGACATTAGCTACAGCATAGGCTTTGCCGAACAACCAAACTTCAACTTGTTCTTTAAAAAGAATACAGGTGTAACTCCTGCCGAATTCCGCAGAAGTTACCCTGCGTTGGCTTAGTACAACTATAATTATTTCAGTAAATTCCGGCTGCTTTTAATCCGTATGAGGCCGGAATAATCATATCATAGTAAATATTCCAGGGCTTTTCTTAATTGATATTTTAAATTAATTTATTGTTTTACAGTTACTTAATTAAGTATATCCATTTAGCACGGATGACAAAATTTGATTAGTAATTGATAAAAAGGTATTAGTTCGTGCTGGTTAATTGAAATATTTTTAAAGATATGTTTTCGGCTAAACTCACCCGGTGATAATTGGCTGTCTTCTTCTTTAAATCTATAATTATACCGGCATAGCGGCACTAATATGAACAGAGCACATTTCTTAGCATTATTCAGCGTAATAACTATCTGGCTTTTAAAAATTTCGCCGTCTTCATTTGCCCAATCGGCTAACAAGCAGTTGGTTGAAGTTGGCTTAACTGATCTTTCGGCATTTACCAACCCTGCTAAAAACTGGCAACTTGCAGGCGATGTACATATGGATATTGAAAAAGACAATACCATTAAAACAACAAAGGGCACAGGCGTATTAGTCAATGTTTCTGATGGAAAAAATCAGGGGCAAGATCTGGTCTTTAATATTAAACATGGCGATATTGATATTGAGTTCGATTATATGGTAGCCCGCTCGGCTGTTTCGTGTATATACCTGCAAGGTATTTATAAGGTGCAACTGGCGGACAGCTGGGGCATTACCGAACCCAAAGCAAACGATAACGGCGGGATTTACGAAGGTTGGGATGCTGCTCAAAAACAAGGACTCGACGGGCATAGCCCAAGGCAAAACGTAAGCCGTGCACCCGGTCTGTGGCAACATATTAAAATAGCATTCCGTGCACCAAGGTTTAACACAGCAGGGGCAAAGGTTGAGAACCCGAAGATACTGCTGGTAGAGTTAAACGGGATCCGGATACAAGAAGATGTTGAGCTTTCAGGCACATCAGCCGGTACTCAGGAAGTAGCGGCCGGGCCGTTGAGATTGCAGGGTGATGGTGGCGCAATAGCTTTCAGAAACATAAAGTACAGCTTGTACGACAAGCCACGACCCGAAATTTCAAACCTGAAATATGCGGTATACAAAGGTTCTTTTGAAAACGAGCCCGATTACAGCAAGCTACATGCTGAAGCGGAAGGAACTTCGACTACATTATCATCGAATTTTAGTCCACTACAAAATGCCTTTGTTATGCACTACACCGGCAATTTAAATATTAAACAAGCAGGTAGCTATAGTTTTAACTTAAGCGTACCGGGCGGCAGTGGCCTCATGCGTATTTCCAATAACGTAGTAGTGCCCATTGCCGACTGGAAAAGCACCGGAAGTGCAGAATTAAAAGAAGGCATTATCCCATTTGATATATACTACTCTAAACAAGTCGACTGGGCTAAACCTGCCCTGGGCTTATCAATAACCGGGCCCGGCATACGTGAGTTTTTAATAAGCGATGCCAATGTAAGTTCAAACGATGCTGTAGATCCGATACTGATCAATGTAACGGGCGAAAATATGCTAATGCGTTGTTTTATTGACATCAATGATAGTAAACGTGTAACCCATGCCATTAATGTGGGCAGCAATAAACAGGTACATTATACCTATGATGCCGATAATGGCAGCGTAGTGCAAGTTTGGCGAGGCGGCTTTTTAGATGCCACTCCCATGTGGCACGAAAGGGGTGACGGTTCATCGCGGCCTACAGGGGCCGTGCTTCAATTCGGTGAGGATATTCCTGCCATTCAAAAATTGAACACTACCGAAGCTACACTGGCAAACGATACTACGGGTTCGGGTTTTAAACCTAAAGGCTATTCGTTGGGTAAAGATAAACGGCCGTTATTCAGGTATGCTATATATGGCACTACTGTTACTGATGCTACATCGGTACTCAATAGTGGCCAGGGGGTACAACGGGTTATTGAATTGCAGGATGCTCAAAAGAACCTTTACTTCCACATAGCAACTGTAAATAATGTGGAGGTGCTGGGCAATGGCTGGTATCTGATCGATGATAAATCGTGGTACCTGCATGTGGAAGAAGGCGAGGCGAAAACCATTATCAAAAACAACGGCAGCAAAAAGGAGATACTGGTGCCTATAAGTAAAAAATTAACCTATTCTGTCCTTTTTTAGCAAAACTATGAACCATCGCTTTAATAATATAAAACGTATACCTGTAATCCTCGCGTCCCTGCTGGCATTTATGCTGCTACAAAACAATACCTGTTTTGCCCAGGCAGAATCGCCCAAGGAGGATGATTATTTTAAGATAATGCGTGTACCCGCACCGGAAGGATTAATACTGGAAGTTGGCGGCTTGTGCGTTTTGCCAAACGGAAATTTAGGCGTATCTACCAGACGGGGTGATATATTCATTGTAGAAAATCCGTCGGCTCAGCGTCCTTTCTTCCGCAAATTCGCGTCGGGTTTGCATGAAGTGCTGGGGCTTGCCTACAAAGATGGTTCCCTTTATTGCGTACAACGCGGCGAGCTCACCAAAATGACCGATACCGATATGGATGGTATAGCCGATGAGTTTGAAACCATTTACGCGTGGCCATTATCAGGCAATTATCACGAGTACAGCTTTGGCCCCAAACTGGCTGCCGACGGCTCCTTTTTTGTAACGCTCAACCTTGGCTTTCCGCCCGATTGGTGGAACCCTAAAAGTATGGTACCATGGCGCGGCTGGGCGCTGCATATATTTGAGGATGGCCAGGTAGAGCCATGGGCTGCCGGGATGCGTTCGCCCTGCGGTATCAGCATGATAGATGATCAACTTTTTTATACCGACAACCAGGGCGATTGGGTAGGCTCAGGCAGTATAATGCAGGTTAAAAAAGGCGCTTTTATGGGGCACCCGGCAAGTTTGGTGTGGACAGGCTTACCTAACTCTCCTTTGCATTTAACCCAGCAGCAATTCTTTACAAAAAACAAGCTAAGGCAGGATTTTGACAGCAAGGGCAAACCCGTTAAGCCCGAAAATATTGTGAATGAAAAATTCTTTACCGAGTTTGACATGAAAAAAGATTATCCCGATCTGCAGTTACCGGCAGTATGGCTGCCGCATGGCATTTTAGGTATTTCAAACTCCGAAATTGTAAAGATACCCGATGGCGTTTTTGGTCCGTTTGCAGGTCAGTTACTTGTTGGCGACCAGGGGCAGAGCATGGTAAGCCGGGTATTTATGGAAAAAGTAAATGGCGAATACCAGGGAGCCGCGTGGCCGTTCCGGAGCGGTTTTCAGTCGGGTGTTGTGCGTTTGGCCTGGGGTAGGGATGGCTCATTATTCGCAGGTGAAACTAACAGGGGATGGGGTTCGGCAGGTGAAGCCACCGAAGGCTTGCAACGCCTGATATGGAACAACAAAGTACCGTTTGAAATGCGGGCTATAAGGGCAATGCCCGATGGTTTCGAGATAGAATTTACCAAACCTGTAGATAAAAAATATGCCGAGGATCTCGCTTCTTATTCTGTTAGCAGTTACATCTACAAATACCATAGCGTTTATGGCAGTCCGCCGGTTAACAACCAGGAGTGCCCTATAAAAGGTGTAAAGTTATCAGCCGATGGACTGAAAGCCCGTATAATAGTTGGCAATTTAAGAAAGTACTATATTCATACTATTACGTTAGACGGCATAAGGGAACAGGAAAATTCCTATTCGCTGGTACACCCAACAGCATACTACACGCTAAATAATATACCTGAGGGTAAGAGCCTTGCCATAAACGAAGTGAGTACGAAGAACTTGGCAGGCAAACCTAAACCGACCATCGCTAATAAAAGTGCGGCAAAAAAGACCGCGACAGGAAAAAGCAATCCTGCCGTCAGCAACGGTGAGCCACAGATCAGCAAAGCGCCTACTTTTAACGAAGTGAAAGGCCTGTTGCAAAAAAACACCTGCCTTGCCTGTCATAATGCGAATACCAGGCAGGTTGGCCCTGCTTATATTGACGTGGCCAAAAGAAAATACAGCGTTGAAGAATTGATCAGCCTCATACATAACCCTAAACCCGAACATTGGCCGGAATATTCAACCCCGATGCCGCCCATGCCGCAGGTACCTGTAAGCGAAGTCCGGAAAATAGCCGAGTGGATAAGATCGTTAGATAAATAAGCTTATTTAACGATTATACAAACACCCTGTTACCGGCATAATTTTCCCTGAACTCGTTAGGGGTGCAGCCCTTTTTCGATTTAAATGTGCGATTGAAATTGGCCATGTTATTAAAACCACATTTATAGGCTATTTCGGCAACGGAATGGGTAGTATCTATCAGCATACGCGATACATGACCAAGCCTTATTTCGTTAAGGCTATCAATAAATGTATAGCCTATCCGTTTTTTTATAAACCGGCTAAAAGAGGCATCGGGCATATTGGCAATTTTAGCAACCTGCGAAAGCGTTATCGGCTTATCAAAATTGCTGTTCATGTATTCAAAAACCTTCTCAATACGCCTGCTATTGTAATTGTATTCCTCTTTTGTAAAAGAAGAATCGGAGAGCATTTTTGTATCGGTAGCAATAGATAGCTCGTGCAAAATGGAAAACAGTTCCAGTATAGAGTTAAAGCCGCCTTCTTTATTAAGGGCGAATATTTTAGGCGCGATATTCTTTGTCGCTTCGGGCGAAAACAACACGCCCCTTTTTGAATTATCAAACAAAGCCCGTAAAAAATTGAGCTGGTTACGCTTCAAAAAACGTTCGTCGAGCAGGTCTTTATGAAACTGTATGGTAACTTCTTTAATCAGGTCGCTTTTGCAGTTATGTGTAAACCAGCCGTGCGGCAGGTTTGGGCCTACTAAAACGAGTTCATAATTACCTATTTCTTCAATATGATCGCCTACTATGCGTTTTGCGCCGGGCGCGTCTAAAATAAGGTTGAGCTCCATTTCCTCGTGGTTATGCAGCGGAAAATCAAATTTGTTCTTCTCCCGCGAAAAAATGGTGAAACAGTCGCTTTGGGTTAATGGGGTTATCTCTCTTGAAATATCCTTAAACATAAATTTATAAATTGGTAATGCAATTTAATCAAATTAGTTAAAATAATATCATTAAAAAGTTCAGTTTCAGCATGCTTTTTTCAACTGCGTAACAGCTGCTGGTAAACATTCACAAATTACATCTCAATTTTTTGGCGAATCAATCATCGCTAATAGCTATTTCCGGTAATTCCGATAGTTCTTAGCCATATTAATTATCGCGGAAGCGTAGGTTAATACAATGTTTGGTTAAAATAGTATTAAAGTATTGAAGCCTGCCGCTCTATTTTTGAACAGTATCTTTTTTTCCAAAGAGCCTGATATTTTTTAAACTATGTATAAGCGGTTATTACAGTTTCTTGTTAAGTTTTTTCTGTTCAATATTAATGCTTGTTAAATAAATAAAGCTATGTTGTGCCCTATATTTAACTGATTAGCAAAACCTTATTGTAACAAAAAACCTAAATGAAACTACAAGTAATTGATGTATCGATCTTAATATGCTATCTCATTTTGATGGTGCTTATTGGCTGGTATTACCGCAAAAAAGCAAGTCAGAACAAGGAGAGTTATTTGCTTGGTGGTAAAAAGCTGCCATGGTATATGCTGGGGCTTAGTGATGCTTCAGATATGTTTGATATAAGCGGTACCATGTGGATGGTATCACTCTGTTTTGTGTATGGTTTTAAAAGCATCTGGATCCCGTGGTTATGGCCTGTTTTTAACCAGGTGTTCAACATGATGTTCCTGGCTAAATGGCTCCGTCGTTCAAATGCCAATACCGGGGCCGAATGGCTTGCGTCGCGGTTCGGGCTTACGGGTACGGGTGTAAAGGCATCGCACAATATTATAGTAGTATTCGCGCTTATTGGCTGCCTTGGCTTTTTGGCTTATGGCTTTGTTGGCCTGGGCAAGTTCATTGAAATTTTTGTACCCTGGAATATTGTTGAACCTTACGTGCATTTTCACATACGGCCCGAATATGTAGCCCATTTTTACGGCATCATATTTACGTTGTTCGCTATGTTTTACTCCATATTGGGCGGTATGCACAGCATTGTACTGGGCGATGTTATCAAATACATCATCATGACGATTGGCTGTGTAGCCGTGGGTATAATTGCCATGCAGCACCTCAATGGTAAAGCATTGCTGTTTCCGCATGGCTGGGATAACCCTTTCTTTGGCTGGAAACTGGATCTGGATTGGTCGCACATAGCACCAGATGCCAACAAGAAAATTGCAGAGGATGGCTTCAGCGTGTTCGGTGCCTTTTTTATGATGATGCTTTGTAAAGGCATATTTTCCAGCTTTGCCGGGCCCGCGCCAAATTACGATATGCAAAAGGTGCTATCGTCGAGATCGCCAAAGGAGGCCTCTAAAATGACTGGCTTCGTATCTATTATATTGTTACCGGTACGCTATACCATGGTAATAGGCCTAACGGTACTTGCCTTATTGTACTATAAACAGCTCGACCTTAAAGTTGCCGGGGTAACTGATTTTGAGCGGATATTGCCCGCGGCCATTAACAGTTTTTTACCGGTAGGTATTTTAGGATTAGTGCTCACCGGGCTGATGGGTGCTTTTATGGGCACGTTCTCTGGCACGCTGAATGCTGCGCAGGCTTATGTAGTGAATGATATTTATTTGAAATATATAAATCCGGCAGCGTCCATCAAAAAAACCATCACCGCCAATTATATAACCGGTGTGGTTGTGGTGGCAATCGGGGTGATCCTTGGCTTTTTTGCAAAGGATGTTAACAGCATTTTACAGTGGATAGTAGGGGCTTTATATGGCGGCTACATGGCATCAAACATACTTAAATGGTATTGGTGGCGCTTTAACGCGAATGGCTTTGCCTGGGGCATGATCACCGGTATTGCTGCCGCGCTGGCCTTTCCGTTTATTTTTGATGGTCTGCCTTTGTATAACTGGCCGTTATTATTCCTGATATCAATTATTGGTTGCATTGTTGGTACTTATACCGCGCCGCCTACCGATAGCGAAATATTAAGAAGCTTTTACCGTACCGTAAAACCATGGGGCTTTTGGGAGCCCATACATACGCTGGTAGTTGCCGATGATGAAAGTTTTCAGCCAAATAAAAGATTCAGGCTGGATATGTTCAATGTGGTGCTTGGCATTATAGCGCAACTGTGCCTTACCATTTTGCCCATGTATTTTATACTATGGATGAAAGTACCATTATTGGTTACCATAGCCATACTTGCCCTTATCATTTTTATACTGAAAAAAACCTGGTGGAATAAACTTGAAGATTAATTACAAATGAATATAGATTTTAGTGAACGACTGGACAAGATCAAAAGCGATTACGAAAAGCTGGTTACGCTTAAAAATGAACCGGCCGACGATACCAATGGGGTGTATCAGCGTTACAAAAACCCTGTATTAACGGGCAAACACGCGCCCTATTTTTGGAAATATGATCTTAATCCCGAAACCAACCCTTTATTGCTGGAGCGTATTGGTATAAATGCCACTTTTAATGCCGGTGCCATAAAATGGAACGGAAAGTATTTGCTGGTGGTTAGGGTAGAGGGCAGCGACAGGAAATCTTTTTTCGCCGTTGCCGAAAGTCCTAACGGTATAGATAATTTTCGTTTTTGGGAGAAGCCCATACTGGTACCGGGGCACCCCGATCAGCAGGAGGATACCAATATTTATGATATGCGGCTAACCATGCATGAGGATGGTTTTGTATACGGTTTATTCTGCACCGAACGCCGCGACCCGGAAGCGCCTGCCGGTGATCAATCTGCTGCCATAGCGCAATGTGCCATTGTGCGTACCCGCGATATGGAGACATGGGAAAGGCTTGCCGACCTGAGAACGCCTTCGCCGCAGCAGCGTAATGTGGTATTGCACCCGCGTTTTGTTGACGGTAAGTATGCTTTTTATACACGCCCGCAAGATGGTTTTATTGAAGCCGGTAATGGTGGTGGAATAGGTTTTGGCCTGGCCGATAATATGGATAACGCCGTTATTCAGCAAGAATTTGTGATTGACAGCAAGGTTTACCATACCATTAACGAAGCCAAATTAGGCTTAGGCCCCGAACCCTTAAAAACCGAAAGAGGATGGCTTCACTTGGCTCATGGTGTGCGTAATACCGCCGCCGGTTTACGCTATGTGCTGTATGTTTTTATGACCGATAGCGACGACCTGACCCGTATTATTCATAAACCGGCAGGTTATTTTATTGCCCCCGAGGGGGATGAACGTGTTGGTGATGTATCTAATGTAGTATTTTCAAATGGCTGGATAGCCGATGAAGATGGTACGGTTTATATTTACTACGCATCGTCAGATACACGGATGCACGTAGCGGTTTCTTCGATAGATAAACTGATTGATTATGCCATTAACACGCCCGAAGATGGCCTTACATCGCTGGCATCTGTGAGGAGTATTTTTCAGTTGGTTGATAAGAACAAGGCCTTTATATAAGTTTTCAACCATAAATAAGCCCAGGCGCGTTGTTAAGTATGCTGCCGGGGCTTTTTCTTTATCGGAATATTTACAACTTGATAACCAGGGTTGTGGAGAACAATCTGCCGTCGGATGGCCAGATACCCGGTCCCGGATAAAACTGCGGCCGTTTGGTAAAATATTGCCTGTTAAAGGCATTGTTCAAGTTAAGCCTTAATTGCAGGTGACTGCTTATAAATACCGAGCTGTTAAAATCAAACAAATGATAAGCCGGTACAAGTCCTGCCGAACCGGTTGCAGTTGGTATAACCGAATTTAAGGCATCGGCAAAAGTATTACCGGTGTAGCTGTATAAGGCACTAACGCTTACCCGCTTTACCTTCAACGTTACGCCATTGCGACTTTGCCATTCGGGGGCGCTTTCTACCTTGTTGCCATCAATATTAACATTAGTATTGCCCGATCTTACATTGGCATCCTTGTAAACCGCGTTCATGTAAGCTGTAGCGGTGAATACCGAAAGTACCGCGGTACGGCCAAGCGGCAGATCGGCCTGTGTAAACACCTCAACGCCCCTCGCCAAGGAGTTGCCAATATTGGTACGGAAGATGATCTCATCCCCGGCACTGTTCTTTTGCGCCAGTGTACCAAGCCTGTTTTTGTACAACAACTGAAAATAGCTTACGTCCCATTGCAGTATTTTCCAGTTGCCCCTAAAACCTGCTTCAAGATTGTAGCCGCGTGCATCCTTTAAATTTTTATCGGCCAGTTCGTATACCGATGTAGGGATGATGTCCTTAAATATCACCGGGCGGTAAGCCTGCGACCATCCCGCGTACGCGTTAATATTACTGCTTACAGCATACTGGGCATTCACCCCAAATAAAGGAAAACGGTGTTTGATAGTGTTAGGCACATCATTGGCAGGATAGTTATTGATAGTCCCCGTCATATTGGTTTCGCCCGATTCAACCCTTACACCGGTATTTACAGAAAGGTTGCGTGTAAGCGCAAACCTGTTTTCGGCAAACAGGGCGATATTATTGGTTTTATAGTGCATATCTCTTCCCCAACCGGGTGTAACCAGCGAGAGGTCGTAATCATCGCCGGTAGTGCCTTTTCCTAACTGCTGGCGGTGCAGGTTATTATTCATATACTGTATACCTGCGGCAAGGCTACTTTTTAAATTAAATAAGGAATAAGTCTGCAATAAACGTAATTCAGTAGTGTAGCTGTTAAAATGATCGATATCAACCTGCCTGTTAGCATATTGTAGCGTAACCGGGTCAATAACATCAACCGTTGTGGTGGGTTTATCAAATAACACGCTTTTGCGCGCGCCTATAATGGCCGATGTGGTTAGTTTCAGCAAGGTATTTCTCCCGGCTTTCCAGTCTACACTGATGGATGGCACATTGATCTCCGGACTATAATAGTTACGGGACCGGGTTGACATACGCGGATCGGCATTGAACATGGCATCGGTAAGCGGGCCGGCAAGGTGGGTTACATAGTCAGACCGTGTCCATTCCGCTTTTATAAGCAACGATGGCGAAGCATCATAATACAAGGTTATATCCTGCGCGTTAAACTTCGAATCGGAATTTCTGCGGTAGCCATCTATCTTTTTATTGTTGAACCAGGCATAGTACCTGAACTTACCCTTAGTGCCGTTTATTGAATTGTAAGTACTCAACAAACCGTATGAACCTACCGTATTCACGCTTTCAAAAGCTAATTCCTTCGCTCCCGGTTGCTTGCTTACATAGTTGAGCATCCCACCAAACTGGGCACCGTATTGCAGCGAACCTGTACCCCGTACCAACTCGATCCTTTCCACGGCTTCCAGCGGAATATTGTAATGACTGGCAGGGTAACCATACATATCCGAATTGGTTATTACACCATCTTTACGGATATTGAACTCCCAGCCGCGATGCGGATCAAGGCCCCGAGTTGAAATATTGGTTTGGTTGCCGGTGCCGTCCATATCGTATACAAATACGCCGGGAATTTTTGCAAAAATTTGCCTGCCGAATTTTTCGGTAAGGGCAGCGTCCTTATTGGCCAGCTTGATCACCTCATTCTTTTTGCCCGAATAAATGAAGGTTCCCTTAATTGAATCCATCCGGCTAATGTCCTTTTGTTTGCGGATGTTAAATATGATCACCTCATCCAGCGTTTTTGATGTATCTCTGCTTTCCGATTGAGCAAAGGAGGCCAGGCAAGGGATTGTGAGTAATAAGGTGGTGTAAAGTTTCTTCATTATAAATAATAAGGTGTGTCAAAAACTATAATGAAACGTCATTCTAATCAGGTTTAAAATATAGTTAATCAGGTATCGGCATCCGGATGATTTGCCTCCGGAATCATTAGGCGAATTTTATTCTTATTAAAATTGATATTAAAGTAATTACTTCTTTTTAAAAATGATGAAAAAGTTTGAAATTTAAAAAAATCGAATTACAGTTATTAGCAATGCGCTACGGTAATAGTTTATAATTATTATCTAAATAAAAACATTCTACCATAAATTGAGCAGTAACAGATGTTTAGTATAAATAATTGATAAAATAGTATTAATGTAAACCTCTTTGGCATCGTAGTTTTGGTATCATCTAAAAGTTTGGTATTAAAAGCTTTAATAATTTAACCTTGTCAGCACAGCAACATTTCAACCTGTACAAAACCGAAGTAAGTTCCGAGCTTAACCGTATACTCGATTACTGGCTACGTTATACCCAAGATGATGTGAATGGTGGTATCATCGGGCGGATAGATCATGAGAACAATATATTCCCTGAAGCACCCAAAGGCGCTGTTTTGCACGCCCGTGTGTTGTGGGCTTTTTCTGCCGCTTATAACCTTAATGGCAATACCGATTACCTTGCCATGGCAAGCCGCACTTTTGATTACTTGGTATCAAAATTTATAGATGAGCAATACGGTGGTGTTTATTGGATGGTGGATCATAACGGCGTACCTCTCGATACCAAGAAACAGGTATACGCTACGGCATTTGTAATATACGCGTTCAGCGAGTACTACAAGGCGTCGACAAATGAAAGAGCGAAACAGGAAGCTATCGACCTATATAAAATACTGGTTGAAAAGAGTTACGACATAGAGCATACCGGTTACCTCGAAGCATTTACGCGAGATTGGCAATCTATTGATGATCTGCGCCTGAGCGCTAAGGATGCAAATGAGAAAAAGACCATGAACACCCACCTGCATGTGTTAGAAGCTTACGGCAACCTGTATCGTATATGGCCCGATGCAGGGCTGAAAACGCAGGTACAAACCTTACTGAATAATTTTACAGATCATTTTATTGATAAGCAAACAGGTCATTTATCATTGTTTTTTGATGAAGGTTGGAATAAGAGCCTCAATATCATTTCGTACGGGCATGATATTGAAGCTTCATGGTTATTGCTTGAGGCCGCGGAAATTATTGGCGATGAAGAATTAATAACTGTATTTAAAAAGTTAGCGATTGTAATGGCCGATGCAACGCTGGAAGGGCTTGACAACGACCATGGGTTATGGTACGAATACGATGCCGACAAACACGGACTGGTAAAGGAAAAGCACTGGTGGGTACAAGCCGAGGCTATGGTAGGGTTTTATAACGCCTGGCAGGTGAGTAGCGATGTTAAATATGCCGAACTATCTACACAGGTATGGCATTTTGTTAAACAGCATATACTGGACATAGAGAAAGGAGAGTGGGTATGGGGTATTACAGCCGATGGTAAACTGATGCCGGGTGAGGACAAGGTAGGTATATGGAAATGCCCTTATCACAACAGCAGGGCCTGCATTGAAATTATTAACAGGATAAGCCAGGCTGTATAGAGCGATCACGTAAAGAGGCAAAGCTATCTTTTGATAACCTTGCCTCTTTCATATCAACGCTTTCTGTTATTTCTTATTTAACACATGGTCTGCCGCCATGGCCAGGAAAAGGTAATCAGTAGTGCCTCCGCCTAATACATATTCGCCTTGTTGCCACAGGAAAGGCCATCTCAGCAATTCAGGAAAATCCGGGCGGATCAATGCCGTACCCGAAGCACTTCCCCCTGGTATGTACGACCAATCGGCACGGTTAAAGCCATAAGCCGTAGTCATTGATTGCGAACCAACCCCCGATACGAATGACGATGTATTTGAACCCGGATGGCAGCCCAAAACAAAGTTGAGCGCATCCAGCATATAATCGGCCGGTACAATATCAGAGAAGTAGGTATGCAGAAAGTACTGTCTGAAACCAAAGTTTTGTATCCCCCAGCCGGCACCCCAAATATTGGGTTCATATGGTACACCATAAGGCGTTTTTTTGCCCTGCTGCCGTATGTTGGTATACAGCTTTTTTACCGCGTCGGTAATTGCAGTTTTATAAGCGGGGTTTTGAATAACTTTTAAAGTACGGCCAACAAACCAGCCGGTATTGTCAATATCATTAACAATATCCTGCGTTTTGGCGGTAAGGTAGTCGGCATATATTTTATCCTTAGTGGTTAAAAATAGTTCCGTGGCTAAATGTATTCGCTGCGATACCTGTTTTTCGCCTGTTGTTTGTTCCCAAACCTGTTTGGCTATTTGCAGGCATTGGTTTGCGAGGGTATCGTTGTAACCCTGCATTGCCCTGCCGGCCGCTGCTAATGCTGCTGCGGTTTCTAATTCGCGGGTAGGGTTGTTTTCGGTAAATACCCAACGATCATCGGCCCAGGCATTGGTGCCTGCTACAGTAGTAATGGGTTTTGATGCATTGAAAGGCACGTTGTCAGTCAGGTTGGCCGCGTCGCCCAATAAAACATACTGCCTTATGGTAGGTTCAATAATGCCACGGTAAAAGCGCCCCATAGCCTTGTAGCCACCCGTTATGGAAAGCAGGCCATGCTCAATTTGCTGTAACAGGTCGGGTTTATTATCGGGCTCGTGTATTTCGGTAATTAAGGTTTGCTGGTTGATGGAGGTATTATCATGCTTCTCGCCAAACTCTTCGTAAGCCAATGTCAACCCATACACTGTTTCCGCTTGCGATTCAACCCGCAGGTCAAAGTCACCCGCATCATGCCAGGCACCACGGTTCAGCATAGGTACATTATCGCCGGGTTTAAATTTGGTAAGGGTTGAGTTGCCTTGTATATAACCATCAAAGTGGTTGGAATCAAGCGGAGCCATGCGGGCATCATCTAAGTGGCACACGCCATGCCATACCCGGTATTTGTCGTTCACGCGCATGTGGCACATTTGCGCGGGCAAAAAGTAATCGAGCGTTGGCTGCCATACATTTTCTTTATATACATCGGCTGTAATAGCAAACGGATTAGATTGATATTTACCATATCGCACTACATACATGCCCGGCCGGCTTATCTTGCTAAAATCAAGCTGAAGGTATCGGTACCGTAAAAAATTACCCCAGGTAGTAGCCGCTTGGGTGGTAACAGGCTCGTAGCCGCCTTTTTCAGCAATGCGCAGTAATGATACCGGCGCGGTTTTCAGGTCGTGTTTATCCAGCTCTATCACCGCTATTTTTTGTTGCAGGGGATGATAACCAACCTGCGAAACCTGAATTACCGGATCTGATTTCCATCCTTCTACAGCGTTTGGTGTAACCAGCCATTCAATAGCGTTTTTGGTGGCGCCTTTAGCCACCAGTGACCGTACCACAAACCAGCCGTTGTTATGCTTGCCACGCCCGTCAAGCAGTTCAAGATCTCCGCCCGATAGGTTTTGGATCAGCATACGCTGCATGGCTTGTTCTGGCGCAATGGCAAGCGTTTTACCCTTCGCCATAGGCATCACCTGCGTTTCACCATCGGCATCCTTATACATTTGTCCGTTAGCCTGCTGCGGAAATATGCCCGGCTTGCTATCCATATAATATGATTTGCCGAACAATATGCCAGGGAATAGCTCGAAATTGAAACCGACCTTGCCAATCCATGAATCGGGCAGGGGCTTATCCAAATCAACAATTATTTTAAAAGCCTTACCCGCCGGCCTTACGCGTATGGTATACGCAAAGTTAAGATCGGGGTAAATGATGGGGTTAAAGCCTTTGCGGTTTATTTCCGGGTTCGGGTATTCCATCCGTACGCTTACCTCCTGCGTAGCCGGGTTAACCACCCGTTTGCCAACTTTAGGTATGGGCGACCACTGCCCCGGCGTAGGTTCGAGGCGAAGATCGCCATTGGTGGCAACCCGCTGGCCGTTCTGTATAATGCCTACACCGCCCTGGTGCCCTTCGGGATAAAAATCATGGGCCAGCATTACATTTACGCCGCCGTATTCCAAGTATTCCTGTTTGTTTAAAGTGATGGCTTTGGGCTGCTGGGCAAAAGTAGCGGTAGCACAGCCCGTAATGGCCGCAAAAATTAATAGGTTTAATAATGATCGCATCAAGATGTTGTTTTAAAGGTTTTACCTCGCAGGCAGGATAAATAAAGATACCCCGAACCGTAAGCTCGCTTATAATGGTATTTTAACAAATGCTTATTGTTTCTTGACGTTATGCCGCAATCACTGCCTGTACCGCTTATTTTTAAGCTGATAAATTATTAACCAATGAGGAGTACCTGTTTAACGCGCCGCTTAGTATGCAGCGGTGCAACTGCGGCCACGTTACTATGGTCGGCTAATACCTACGCGCAAACCGAACACTTAAAAATTGCCGGTGAAATGAACCGATCTGCAAGGGTAGAGTTACTTGATAAATGGTACCCTAAAGCTGTGGATACATTGCATGGCGGCTTTTTAAGCGCGTTTACGTACAACTTTCAGCAGGCTGAAAACCAGGAGAAGATGATCGTTACCCAGGCCCGGCACGTTTGGTCAAATTCAAAGGCGTCATTAATGTACCCTCAGGTGGCTTATTTTAAGGCGGATGCAAAACATGGTATAGCGTTTTTAAAAGAGAAGATGTGGGATAAAACCAACGGTGGCTTTTATACCCTTGTTACGCGCGAGGGCGAAGTCATCAATACGCCTTCATTCGCGGCAAAAGAGGCTTATGGCAACTCATTCGCTATATATTCTTTGGCTGCAAATTATCAGGCAACCGGTGATACCGCTGTACTGAATTTTGCCAAACAAGCTTTTTGGTGGCTCGAAAAACACAGTCACGACCCGGTTTATAAAGGCTACTACCAGCATATTGAAGCCGATGGCACGCCGGTTAAAAGAACGGCCGCTTTCGCTTCCACATCCGACAGGGGGTATAAGGATCAAAATACCTCCATCCATTTGCTGGAGGCTTTTACCGAATTGTACACGGTTTGGCCCGATAGCCTGCTGAAAGAACGCCTACACGAACTGTTATTTTTAATACGCGATAAGATCACTACACCGAAAGGTTATCTCAATTTGTTCTTTCAACCCGACTGGACGCATGTTTCTACCAGGGATTCAACGGATGAAAGCATACTTAAACACCGTTACCTCGACCATGTATCTTTTGGCCACGATGTAGAAACCGCTTACCTGATGCTGGAAGCTTCGCACGTTTTAGAGATACATAATGATACCGTAACCATGAAGGTTGCAAAACGAATGGTTGACCACGCCTTAAAGAATGGCTGGGATAATAAGACAGGAGGTTTTTATGATGAAGGCTATTATTACAAAAACAAACCGGGCATTACCATCATAAAGGATGGCAAAAACTGGTGGGCACAGGCCGAAGGATTGAATGCCTTGCTGCTTATGTCTGATCATTTCCCGAAGGATAGCATGCAATATTATGCCAAATTTAAACAGCTGTGGGGCTACGTGCAAACTTACCTGATAGATCATGAGAATGGCGATTGGTACCAGGGAGGGATAGATAAAGATCCCGAATATAAAATGGCTTTAAAAGGGCAGATCTGGAAAGGCACCTATCACAACTTCCGTGCGCTGATGAATTGTGTATTAAGGCTCGATCCTGACGGACAAGCACCCTCTGTGCCCAAAAATGTAAAACTAAAAACTCACCGATCTGGTATTCAACTTACATGGCTTGCCTCAACAGATAACCGCCAGTTTATGGGTTACAATATTTACAGCAACGGCAAACGTATAGGTTATACCCCTTTAACAACATTTACAGTTGAATCTCCATTAATACAAAAGAACGCCATATACACCATACAAGCTGTGGATTTGCAGGGCAATACATCTGCTAAGAGCTCTGCCGCAATTCGTTGATTTAAAAAAAATAAAACCATAAAGGCCGCGATATTTTACTGTGCGGCCTTTATGGTTTTATATGATTATTTCTTCGGATGTCTATTTGTAAGCAGGCGCTTCGCCTAATGACAGTGTTTTGGGGTTGGAATACACTTCTTTTACCAGTTCGTGGGTGTTATGAGTCCATAGCCAGCTGGTCCATACCATAAACCAGGTCCACTCGGGTTGGGCTTTTAGTATGGTCGCTTTAGGTAGTTCGCCTACTTCGGTTAAGGCTATGGGTTTGCCGTTGGCGAGTGCCAGCAATTCGTTATAATCCTTTTGCTCATAATCGGCATTATAAATATCGGTGCCCAAAATGTCAACATATTTAGCGCCGGGGTAATAGTGCTTATAAGGGAATGCTTCATCCTCCGGCAAATCGCGTGGCCCATTCGCGCCCCAAACCCATATCAGATTGTTTAGCTTGTGATAGTTAGTATAGCGCTCGTACATCATTTTCCATAATTTGACTATGCCGTCCGGGCCTTTTTTATCGCCCCACCAAAACCAAACACCATTCATTTCATGGTAAGGGCGCCATAAAACGGGTACATGCGCGTCCTGTAGTTTTTTCAACCATAGAGCAACCTGGTCTATCTGTGCCAACCATCGCTTATTAAGTTCGGTATTAGGGGTTATCAATTCTTTCCATTGTTCGGATGTGAGTTTTGCCTGCACACTTTCTTTCCATCCGTAAGGTGGGTTATCACTTGGGCGCCCCTGATGCCACATCAGGCAAATAATATATCCTTCACCGTATTTTTTTATCGCTTCGGTAACAATATCCTGCCCCGGATCTTTGGTGCCGTTCCAAATAAAATCGCTGCCCCACAACGCGGGCTTTTTACCCGTGATAGCTTTAACGCTATCAATAAACTTTTCAGATTCGTGATTATAATTATGCTGCCCCGAAATAAGGTGTTTCCCTTTAATGCTGTAGATGTAGGTGAGCAATTTACGTGCTTCCGGAGTGGTGTTTGGATTAACCGGTTCAAATTGTTTTTGCGCAAAGGCTCCCAGCCCCGCGCATAACGCGAGTAGTGTAAGTTTGATTTTCATGATGTTTTTAGTTTGTTCCCTGTATGGTTCTTACTTTTTTATCTTTAACTGACTGATGATATAGTCGCTCACCTTTTTACCCTGTAAAGCGCCCTGTTCAACACTGTTCTTATAATGGATACCGCCGTAAAAACGACTTATCGAGGCTTCGTCCGCTGCTTGTACAAATGATTTAAAATCGCGTTTCATACCTATATAGCGCAGGTCGCTGGTATCCTGAAAAGCGAAGTTATCGCCGAATAAATGAGTTAACATTACCGCCGCCGCGCGTGTAATGGTGCTATGCCCGCTCGGATACTCCGGGAAGGGCGGGGTTTGCAGGCGCGATGTCCAGGTTGGGTCTATTTTATCATTAATAACACTTACGGGACGTATGTAATTGGTTTCGTACTTGGTGTTCCAGCAGCAAACAAAGGCATCAAACATGCTCACTGCCGTAAGGGCATAAGCCTGTGCTGTTTTCACCGCGTCGGCATGGGTTTCTTTACAGGCAATGGCGGTAATTCCTATCCAATGGCCGCCAGGTGTTATTTTTTTATTGGCAAATGTGAGGTGACCGGCATGTTCTAAAACAAAAGGGTTATCGTCCCAATAGCGGGCAATGTCCTTCTGCTCGTCGGTAAGGTTTTTACTTTGCTCGTAAACGGCAACGTTTTGCTTGTAATAATCACTGTTTTTGTCTTGGCTGTAAGGCGGAGGCGGTGGGATAGAGATCCGGTTTGATGAATCGAGCGCGAAAGTTTTCATAGTACCCCAGCAATACTCCACACCATCTAAGTAATCGGGCGGGGTGGGGTGCCATTTACCGGGCGCGTTACTGCCCAAAAACCGGGGCTTGCCTCGCGTTTGCAAATAGTTATCCGTCACCAATCGTTTGATGATAGTTTTAGCGATCTTATTACCAAAAGCAACCGACCACGCATAAGTAGAATCATCCAGCGCGTTTTTAAAACGTGCATGCAGACCATCCTCATAAGCTTTTAAAGAATCTACCGAGAAAGTTACCTTACGGGCTACCGTAAAAAATGCCTGCGTGGCGGCCAGTGTAAAATTGTATGTTTTATCTTTTTCGGGTTGGGGCATGGCATCAAAGCCTTTTAATTGCGCCGTTAAAGATTCATAGCCGGGTTGCCCGAACCGAACCGCCTCGTACGACGCTAACGATGCATAAGCATAAATGCGGCTTGCAACCGGAGGGGTAAATACATCATAGATAATGAGCTGCGTTAGTTTATCCTCGTTTTGGTGCAGCACATCAGCATCATTAATATCCTTAATATTACCCGTTTTTTTATTTTGACAAGCTGTATAACAAGCAATAAGTATAAGCAGCGGAATAAAAAATTTCTTCATAATAGCATATTATTTTAGGTTGACAGCCCGCGTTTGGCCCTTACTGTTAACTATAGCTACACCAACCACATTTGCGCCCACACTCAAAAATCTACCCGATTGCGACAGGAACGATGAGCCGTAATAAAGTTCCTGCTTTTGTGTTTTGCCATTGCTTAGTTTAAGGGTGGCAACTATATCAAACGGCTCGGTTTTAATATTTCTGTTCGCTTGTTTTAATTGCATTACTTGCAGTTTTCCACGGTTTTGGCTGGCTGCCAGCATATAACCTCCTTTGTTGTTTTGCAGCTTAACAAGCGCCTTACCATTGCAGGGCAGATAAATGCCGCTCTCTAATATCGATAATGGTTTAAAGTTGCCTTTGCCATCGCCCTTTAGCATTAGGCCGTTCAATGCGTCATATCGCCCGGTTGATACATCGGTGCCATAATCATTTCCATTTATGGCCACATCGAGGTTGCCGTCGCCATCAAAATCATCAGCAACCATGCCGTTAAGGATGGAAACTTGGGCCTGTTTAGGCAGCGGTATCATGGTGAATTTGCCATTGCCCTCGTTACGCAGATAGCACGATTGGAGCATGTTCGCTTTCAATTTTAAAGCTCCTTCTTTTTGTTCGGGCGATAGGATATCGTCCATAGTAGCCTCGGCGTATGACTTATAGTTGGTGTACTTCTTTTTAAAGCTGATCATTTGCTTTAAAATATCGTCGCGACCTATTGCCGGAAATTCCTTTCGTTCCCCATTAGCATCAGGAAAGTATATTGACGGAATAGCCGCGAAACCACCGTTCTTATCAAAATCTTTAGCTATAATGCCTACAGGGTATTTATCGCTGGCCTGGTAAATAGTGTTCAAGCCAACGTTACCCACTACATAATCCATACGGCCGGTATGCCTGAAATCGCCAGCGATAATGGTGTTCCACCATCCCGATTTATCGCCCACACCGGTATTTGGAGTGACATTTTCAAATTTGCCTTTATTATAACGCATAAAGGTAACGGGCATCCATTCGCCGGCCAGTATCAGGTCGGGATGGTTATCGTTATCAAAATCGGTGAACAGCGCGTCGCACACCATCCCTATATTCTTTAAAGCCGGGGCGACAGTTGCCGTAACATCAGTAAACTTAATCAGTCCATTTTGGCTGTCGTTCCGCAAAATAAAACTCGAAACAGGCTTAGGGTAATTCCACGGATCAACCCGGCCCGATACAAACAGATCGAGCTTGCCATCGCCGTTGTAATCACATGCCCTTACGCAAAGTTTGCTGGTGCTGTTAACCGGCAGTGCATTGGTAGTTAAGGTAAAGTTACCCTTGCCATCATTGACATATAACCTGTCCTGATATACCGCGCTGCCGGGTTCAGCATGATAACCGCCACTGGCAGCATACAAGTCGAGGTCGCCATCACCATCGGCATCAAAAAGCAACAGCCCGGCATCTTTAAAATCTTTTGTCATATCGGTACCTATAGCAAACAGATTTTTCTTAATGAACTTTCCGTTGGCCTGCTGTAACAGCATTTGCATTGGTTTAAATGCACTGCCGCCTATTACCACATCGTCAAAGCCGTTTCTATCAATATCACCAACAGCTAATGCAGGTGTATATTCTGATAGCTTATGGGGTAATAGTTTTTGAATATTAAAGTCGATAAAATCAGGATCGTTATTTACCACATCCACACCCAAAGAATCGGTAACTTCTTTAAACAGGGCATTCGCCGCGTATTGAGGCACATCTAATGAGTAATTCTCGGTAGCGTTAGTTTGCCTTACCGTTATTTCGGCATCTGCTTTTATGTTGGTGAGTTTTTGTTTTTTATTGCCGGGCCATTTAACAATAATAGAGTCGATCAAACTAACCTTTCCCAAACCGAAATGAGCCACGTTTTCCATTGATGAAAGGTAGCCCCGGTAAGTGTTGTTTTCGGCCACCTGTTTTTTGCCTTTGTCATAATATATTTCGGCAATAGCGCCAAGGCCATGTACATTGTTCTTGTTGCCGTAAAACTTTAGTTTAAGGTAGTGCAGATTATTTAACCTGGTTGTATCATCGCGCGATGTGTTGCGGTAAACGGATGCCTCGTCATTTATATTGCTCACCACCATATCCAGCGCGCCATCGTTATCCAGATCAACATAAACCGCTCCGCTCGAAAAGTTTTTTACATCCAGTCCCCAGCTTTTACTTACATCGGCAAAAGTGAGATCGCCGTTATTTAAAAACGCGTAGTTATGCAGCTTTATCTGTGGAATTTGCTCCAGCATTTTGTCTTTCGAGGTAACGGCATAGGCCTGCTGGCGATAGGTCATAAAATCGTGATCTGAAACATCTTTCGGGAAACCATTGGTTACTACAATATCGCGATAGCCATCATTATTAAAATCGGCCACAAGGGGAGTCCAGCTCCAATCGGTTTGTGATATACCGCTCATAAACCCAATTTCGCTAAACGCGGGGCTGCCAATTTTGCCTTGCTGCCCAACACGCGGACCTTGATTTAGCTGTAACGTATTGCGCACATACTGATACTGGTAGCCGTAATAGTCAAAATTTTGATAGGTTTGATAAGTGGATGGCCCAAGCATCATCTTCTTACGGAAATTATCTTCAGGGTTCATATCCAGTTCTATTACATCGGCCAAACCATCGTTATTAATGTCGATAATATCCTGCCCCATAGAATTATAGGAGGTGTGTTTAAAGTACTCTTTAGCGCGATTGGTAAAAGTACCATCGTGATTATTGATGTACAGAATATTGCTCGATATAAAATCGTCGGATACATAAATATCCTTCCAGCCATCGTTGTTGATATCAACCGTAGTTGCGCCATGCCCGTAGCCATCCAGGTTGATACCGGCCGCTGCCGAAACATCAAGAAATACGGTATGCTGCAACCGGGCATCCCAATCGTTACGGAACAATCTGCCCCTGCTATGTGTGGGAGCGGTGTTGGTTTTGCCGAAAATACCGGGGTTGTAACTTGCGGTGGCGGTGTTAACGGTGAGGTACATATCAAGGTCACCATCGTTATCGTAATCAAAAAAGCTGCCCATGGTTGATTGCTCTTTTACATCAAGCCCATAAGCTACGGCCATTTCCTTAAATATGGGGATCCCTTTATTGTTCTTCCCCTGGTTAATATACAACAAGTTAGCGCGCCGTGCGGAATCGGCATAAATGGTATTGCACACGTAAATATCAAGCAGTCCATCATTATTAATATCAATAACTGACACGCCGCGTCCCCAACGGCCCATGCCATCTACCTGCGCTGTTTTGGTTACATCTTCAAACTTAAAATTGCCCCGGTTAAGGTACAGCCGGTTTGGTACCATATTGCCGGTAAAATAAATATCTTGCAGGCCGTCGTTATTAAAATCGCCAATACCCACGCCGCCGCCATTGTATATGTTAACAATATCCAATGGATTGATGGAGTCGGTTTCTATGATGTCATTACTAAAAGTTATACCCGAATACGAAGAGGGGATTGCCTCGAAAAGCGTAGGCTGCTTTTTTTTGCACGAGTACAAACCTAAAAAACACAATATAAGTGCGACAATGTGAAATTTCTTCATCGTTAGGTATAATTGGGAGTAATCCGTAATGCGCGGTTATGATATAATATTACAAATTTAACAACTGATATTCAGCGCATTTTTAGTTGTCAGCAAAAAAAGGCTCCTCCCGTTAAGGAGAAAGCCTTTCATGTTATCACCAAAAAATATTTAATAGCCCGGGTTTTGTGTAAGGTTCGGGTTGAGCCCTATTTCGTTTTGCGGAATAGGATATACCTCACGGCCTGTAGGTATAGTTACTCCGTAAACCTCTTTAACAAATGCAGTTGCCACACCGGCACGGCGAAGATCGTAAAAGGTAGAATACTCAGCCGAAAGTTCGTGCCTGTATTCATGATAAACCATTTGCAATGGATCTGTTACTACTTTGCCTTCGCTCATGAAAACAGCAGGGGCACTGCCGCCAAAAGCACGGTCGCGTACAATTTTCAGGGTTGCTAAAGCGCCGGAAGCATCACCTGTACGGGCCTGGCATTCGGCTTTGCTTATTAAAACTTCGGCATACCTTAACAAGATCTGGTTTTGCGCGCCGAAAATGATACCATCGCCCGAGTTACCGGTAAGGCTTGGATCGCGCCACATTTTTTCGTTGTAATACCCTGTTCTTAATTGTGATGGATCGCTGCCGATCCATGGTTTGGTCACTGTGCCGCAAGTATTGATGATCTTACCATCAATTCCAACATAACGCGGATCCGGATCTGGATTTCCGTTTTTGTCTTTTCTGTTGAAACCTGCAATAACCAGCGGATAGGCTTTTATACCGCCATTGGCAATAATGCCCGGGCTTGGGTTTTCATCACCGGGGCCAATAACAGTGGCTACTTTGCGCAGGTCGCCTTCCTGATAACCTGTATACAGTTCTTTATTTGCATAATCATAACCAAAGTTTGATACTTCCTCGGGCATACCGAACGAGCCTATCCAGGCTACCTCATTACCGCCTCCCCAGCTTTGGGTACCGGCAACTACAAACTGAACTTCAAATAACGATTCGGGGTTGTTTTGATTATCGTATTCATGTATTTTAATAAAATCAGATATCAGTGTGTACTTGCCGGTAAGTTGGTTATAGGTAGCCAATGCTTCAGGATACTTTTTGAGCCACATTTGCGCTGCGCCTAAATAACCTAAAGCGGCTCCTTTTGTAGCACGGCCAAGGTTTGCTGCGTCATAACCCTCTTTCCAGGGTAATAAATCCGCAGCGGCTTTCAAATCTGTTTCTACCTGTGCAAAAACCTCATCCTGGCTGTTGCGTGGCCTTAATCCGTCATTTGCGCCGGTGGTAAGTTCTAATGGTACACCACCAAAGCTTGCTGCAAGGTAATAATAGGTAATACCACGTAAAAAGTAAATTTCACCGGTTAAACGGTTGGCAAGCTCCGGGGTTAATATGCCATTATCCTTCATTTTGGCTATAATGGGTAAGGCCGAGTTGGCGCGGGCAATGCCGATATAAGCACGTTGCCAAAATACCTGTATAGCGCCAAAATTTGAAGGAATAGCGTAGGTATTATAAAACCTGTCGTTACCCCAGTTTTCAAAATCGTGTGTTTGAAAGTTGGCATAATACCACAGCGATTTCTTTAAAAGATCCGAGCTTTGGTAGGTATCATAAATAGCGTTTACAAGTGCTACCCCATCTGATGCTTTATCAAACAAAACCTCTTCGGTAGGATTTGATGAATCAAGCTGATCCAGAAACCCTTTCTTACAACTTAGCGGGAGAAACACTACCAGTCCTACTGATAGTATATATATGTATTTGGTAATTTTCATTTGTTATCCTGTTATTTTAAATATTATTTAAAATGTTACATTTAAGCCTATGGTATAAAATTTTGACGACGGGTAAGTGCCCACATCAACTCCCGATGCTGTGGGAGAGCTAACGCTAAGAGCAGAGTTGTTAGGATCTGTCCCGGTTGGCTGGCCAATTTCAGGATCGAGCCCTGTGTATTTGGTAATAGTGAACAGGTTTTGTGCGGCTATGTACAACCTCACCTTACTTAAAGTTAGTTTATTTGCTAATGCCGATGGCAGCGTATAACCTAAAGTAACATTACGTAAACGTAAGTAACTGCCATTTTCAACATATACACTTGATGCTACGTTGTTGGCCGTGATGTCATCATTGTAAGTTACCCTTGCAAAACGGTTTGAATGATTTTCCGCAGTCCACGCATTTTCATAGTATTCCTGGCTTACGTTTTGTACACCCACAAAACCGGGTGCCTGAAAGCTTTCGAGGTTACGGGCCTGATAGTTAAATATTTTATTACCGTAACTGCCGTAAAAGAAAGCGTTAAAATCAAACGATTTGTATGAAAGGTCGAGGTTTAAGCCACCATAGAACTTAGGTATCGGGCTACCCAAACTTACCCTGTCTTCAGGGGTTATCTGTCCGTCGCCGTTAACGTCTTTGAAATAACGGTCGCCGGGCTGGGTAGTACCTTTTTTATCGGCCTGGTAATAGCCTCTTGGCGCCTTGGCATCCAGATCATTAATTTGCGTTTGTGTTTGGAAGATACCTAACGACTGATAACCATAAAACTCGCCGATAGGCTGTCCTATACTGGTGCGGCTAAACTGTGTCCAGCCGTTGGCTGCTGTAGGTAAATTTGCCAGATTAGTGATAAAGTTTGTGTTTTTATTGATGCTCAATAATTCATTTTTAACGGTAGTAATGTTTACACCTATACCATAATTAAAATCTTTTATGCTGTGCTTATAATTAAGGGCAACTTCAAAACCCTGGTTACGGATGCTTCCGGCATTTTGTGCCTGTACAAGCGTACCTGTTTGAGATGAGGTTGGTATCGGTAGTAAAAAGTCTTTTGAATCTTTTTTGTAATAGTCTACAGTTAAGCCAAGGTCGCCATTCAAAAAGGCAATATCCATACCTATATTAGTTTGTCTTGAGGTTTCCCAGGTAAGGTCTCTGTTATCAAGGTTAAGATAAGCTAAGCCACCCTGGTACGTTTTGCCGAACGGATAACCTACGTTGATAGGAGATGTGGCCGGTCCGCCCGAACCATATCTTGCCAGGAACAGGAACGATCCTATACCCCGCTCATTACCTACTTCACCATAACCGGCCCTGAATTTCAGATCAGATAGCCAGCTAACATCCTTCAAAAATGATTCTTGCTTTGCACGCCAGGCAATTGAGGCTGAAGGGAACACACCGTATTGGTTACCCTTATAAAATTTAGAAGAACCGTCTCGCCTTATGGTAGCGGTAAGCAAGTATCTGTCGGTGAATTTGTAACTTAATCGTGCAAATTCTGATGCCAGCGTAGTGGTTTGCTGACCACCGGTTGCCACAAGGTTTTGTACCTGACCAAGATCTCTCATAGAATTACTTGGCAAATTGTTACCATTGCCGCTTATTGTACGATATGTAATGCTTTGCCGTGAAACACCACCTACAAAATCTAACGAATGCTGGCCAAAGGTTTTGCTGTATGAAACAGTATTTTCCCATAACCATTCGTAAGTATTGGTAGCGGTTTGTGAGTATGAACCAAGTATATTATTGCCTGCAACATTATATTGATCTAATGAACGCCTGTCTGCAGGTGTAAAGAAGTAACCGGAGTAATCAGTAGTGTTTATACCAAAGTTTGTTTTAACCTTAAGGCCTTCTATAATGGTTGCTTCTAAAGATGAATTACCTAAAAAGTAATTTGTTAAATTTTTTGCATCATTTTGCTCAATGGTATACAGCGGGTTGTTCCAGCCTCTGGTATAAGTGTTCACCGGATCATAAAAACCATAATTGCCATTAGCGTCTTTAGCTTCATTGGTAAGTTTGTTAGCGCCAATGGTAGGTATCAATTCACTTAAAGTAGATAATGATGAACCGGTACCAAACAGATTTTTACTGTCTTGTCGTGAAAATTTTAAGCTTGTTGATGATTTAAGCCATGTTTTGGCATTATAATCAATATTACCGGCAAGGTTCACCCTCTTAAAAAATGAACGTAATACAATACCTTTCTGGTCGTAATATCCGGCAGAAAAAGCTGTCTGCACTTTATCGTTACCGCCGCGTATAGCCAGGTTGTAATTTTGTTTTAAGCCGCTTTGGTAAACAAGGTCTTGCCAATCAATACTGCGTAATGCCGATGGATTACTCCATTCGGGCAATTTGGTAAAGCCCTCTGTTTTGTTAGCAAGCGTAGCCCAGTCTTGCGCGTTCAATACCTTATATTTTTTAGGTTCAGATTGTATGGACGCGTATGCGTCGAACGCTATTTGTACACCATCTTTACGGCCTTTTTTAGTAGTGATGATCACCACACCGTTTGATGCACGCACACCATATATGGCTGTGGCCGATGCATCCTTTAAAATGTCCATGGAGGCAATATCATTCGGGTTGATATTGTTGAGGCCGCCGGTAGTAGGGTAGCCGTCAATTACATACAGCGGGTCGTTATTACCCAAACTACCCACACCACGTATTAAAACGGTTACGCCGCCGCCGGGTGTACCATCATTATTGGTTACCTGTACGCCCGATGAACGGCCTTGCAATGCCTGGTCTAATGAGGCTACTGGCACTTTAGCAATTTGATCTGCGGTTACCGAACTGATGGCACCGGTAAGGTCTTTACGTTTTGCGGTACCGTAACCAATTACCACAAGTTCTTGCAATGATTTACTGTCGGATGCCAGCTTTACGTTGATAGTTGTTTTGTTACCTACCGTAATTTCTTGGGCAGCATAACCAACAAAGCTAAACACCAATACATCATCGGGGCTTGCATTAATACTATAGGAGCCGGATGCATCAGTGGTAACCCCTGTGTTGGTGCCTTTTATCAGCACACTTGCGCTTGGGGTAGGGCCTCCATCGTCAGATACTTTACCGGTTATTCTTTTACTTTGTGCAAAAGATTGTGATAAGGTAAAAACAGTAAATATCAAAATCAGGCATATCCTGAGATACTTACTGTTTTTAATAAACAGTAAATTTCTTTTCATGTTACTTTAAATTAGGTTTGTTAAAAAGAGTCGTTTATAATATTGATTTAACAAAACTACTTTACATTTAAGTGTATTGTTAATATTAATTTATCATAATCAGATAATATTTAATCGTTTTTGAAATTCGGAAAAATTGAGAGGAATAGATCTGTTCAGATATCAAGGGAATCTTTGATGAGATTTATTAAATTTCAATCGATTGACAGTAAGCTGTTTATAGTAACATCGAAAATTAGACAGGCACAAAATCATACGGTAAGGTATGATGCTTTATTAACATAAGTAACCGCAGTTAATTGTTAATATGACACTAAAATAGGGTGCAAAGAAATGCATCATTTTTTATCATGCACATCAAAATGTAGCAATTGCCGAACGTGAAATTTTTATTATTTAATAAATAGTTATGGAAGGCAAAGTGATGTTGTTTTCAGGATGACTGCAACTTTAGCTGCCTAAATACCATAGATACCCAATTATCATAACCACACACAGGCGCGGGTGGCTGAGGCGCAAAAAACGGAGGGCGGAAGTGATCTGGTTTTCAACAGTACGTTTTGATATATTAAGCCTGTCGGCTATTTCCTGGTTGCTCAGGTTATTGATACGGCTTAGCCAGAATATCTCCTGGCAACGGTTAGGTAATTCTTTCAGTACCTGGGCCAGTTCTGTTTCGAGATCTTCATACCCCAATTTATTAGTAGCTGTATTATAGGTAGTCAGTTTATCATTCTCGGCAAATTCATCAAGGTATTTAATTATCTCAATTTTTGCCGCTTTTAACTGTTTATAAACATGGTAACGGATGGTGGCCTGTATATATTTCTGAAAATCTTCAATATGGCTGCTTGCTCTTTTCTCCCATAGTACCACAAATACATCATGCGTAATTTCTTCGGCAATGGTATCGTCCTTTAAATAATAAGCGGCAGTTTTATACAGTTTTTTCCAATGCCTATTGTACAATGCTACAAAGGCTTTGGAATTATCAGCCACTACGGCTGCCCATAATTCATTGTCGGTAAGTTTATCGGTCATACAATTGGGTGCTAAAAATAGCAAATTTCATGTAACAAAATCACTACACGACAAATGCTTTATTTCAAAAAAAATTAAAAGTTATGTGTGTTGACCTTAATTATTTCACACTATATAATTAACACCCCCATAAACCAATTTTTAATGACACCTGAAGAATATATATCGCTATATGAAAAATATATTGCAGGCTTGTGTACAGCGCAGGAAAAGGAAGCGCTGTTGCAATACCGCGACGCATTTCATATACAGGATGACAACGACGCCCGGCTATCCGACACAGAAAAACAGCTAAGAAGCCGCATTTATCAGCGTATTGCAGCAACCACTGTAACTACACCGGCAGCCCGGCCAAAGGTTATACGACTGGCTCACTGGTGGTATGCCGCCGCCGCGCTGTTGTTGGCCGTTGGTTTGGCTGCGTTGTTTTTTAAACAAGCCCCGCCAAAGCTTATTGCTAAGACTTATATAAAAAAGAAAGACCATCAACCTATAAAACCCGGTACCAACACCGCTATACTTACACTGGCTAACGGGCGTACTGTTTTGCTTGATAAAACAGCCAATGGATTGGTTGATAGTTCGGGCAATACGACCATTAAAAAGCTACGCAACGGGCAATTGGCCTACGCAAGTACGGGTACAAATGCAGATGCCGACCCCGACGCGGAAAATACCATCAGTATACCAAGAGGAGGGCAGTATGCTGTCACCCTGCCGGATGGAACCAACGTTTGGCTTAATTCCGAATCATCATTAACCTATCCTGTGGCGTTTACCGGCAAGCAGCGCAGGGTTGTATTAACCGGCGAAGCTTATTTTGAGGTAGCGAAAAATAAAAACATGCCGTTTGTTGTACATACAAATCAGGCCGATGTGAATGTGCTGGGGACGCATTTCAATGTAAATGCATACGAGGGTGATGATGAGGTAAAGACCACATTGCTCGAAGGCTCGGTACGCTTATCGGGTAAGTCGTCATCGGCTATGCTGGTACCTGGCGAACAAGGCTTGGTAGCCGGAAATGAAATAAGTAAACGCCAGGTAAATATTAACCAGGTAATAGCGTGGAAACTGGGCTACTTCGTGTTCCGGAAAGATAATATTAAGGATATTATGAAGCAGGTGAGCCGCTGGTATGATGTAGAGGTAGAGTTTAGGGGCAACATGACCGGAAAAACCTTTGGCGGTACCTACTCAAAAAATAAAGACATTAATGAATTGTTGAAAGGATTGGAGTTAACCGGAATTATTCACTTTAAAATTGAAGGAAGGAGGATAATTGTTATGACTTGATAAACAGGCTTAACGGTTATCTGAAAAAGAACAGATCAGGAGCGTTGCACCGCCCCTGATCTTAGGCCCGAGGGCCGCGTAAGGTAACCACCATTGATATTGTGACACAACCCAATTGTAAATTAAACCTAACATTCAAATGTATAAAATATTTACTGAACATGCGTTCAGGCGGCACAACCATGCCCTGCTTAAATTTATCCGTATTATGAAGTTAACCTGCCTGCTGATCATGCTAACTATATTTCAGGTCAGTGCAAGCACCTATGCGCAAAAAATAAACCTCGACGTTAAAAAGGCGCCGCTGGAAGATGTATTATTTACGCTTCAGCAACAAAGCGGGTACGATTTTTTGTACAGTGCGCAACTGATAAACATGGCAGCGCCGGTATCTGTATCACTAAAGAACGTACCTGTTTTAAAGGCACTCGAACGGATCTTTTCCGAACAGCCTATTACTTACGTGATCAATAAAAAAACAATTACCATAAAGTATAAACCGGTAACCGCGCCTGTTGCCATACCTGTAAAGGGTAAGGTAGTTGATAGCGGTGGCTTGCCTTTGCCCGGTGTAAATATTCTTTTAAAAGGAACTACTACCGGTACCACATCAGGTATTGATGGCAGCTTTACACTGGAGGTGCCCGATGGTGCGGGTACCCTGGTATTCAGCTTTGTAGGTTATGCCCGGCAAGAAATAGCTGTTAATGGCCAAACCATAATTAATGTTACCATGCTCGAAGATGATCAGGCTTTGAGCGAAGTAGTTGTAACCGGTTACAGCACGCAAAGTAAACACACCCTAACCAGTGCCATTGTAAGCGTTAAAGGGGAGGAGCTTACCAAAAGGGTAGCTACTGATGCTACTACCTTATTACAGGGACAATTACCGGGGCTTTCGGTGGTACAAAACTCGGGCGAGCCGGGTAACGAGAATGTACAATTGCGTATAAGAGGTATTGGTACTTTCAGTAGCGCGGGTAATAATCCGCTGGTAATTGTGGATGGTTTGCCGGGCAGTTTGGCGGTGATCAATCCTAACGATATTGAATCGGCAACGGTATTAAAAGATGCCGCCGCTGCTGCCATATATGGTTCGCGCGGTGCTAATGGTGTATTGGTTATTAAAACCAAAAAAGGAAAAGCCGGTGGTTTTTCACTTACCTATAATTATAACGTAGGCTTTGCAACAGCTACAAGGCTGCCAAAGCTAATTAACAATTCGGCAACCTACATGGAGCTGCTTAACGAGGCCATGGTAAATTCGGGCAATGCCAAAATATACGAACAATCTGAAATAGACCTTTACAGAAACGCTACAGACCGTGTTAAATATCCTAATCACGACTGGTTAAAGGATATGTTTAAAACAACGGTTGTTCAAAACCATTACCTTAACCTTAGCGGCGGTAGCGAAAAAACTACCTACAGTCTCGGCTTGGGTTACACTAACCAGCCGGGTAGTATGGTGGGGTTCGATTATAAGAAGTACACAATTGATCTGGGCTTAAGCTCGCAGGTGCATAAACGTGTTACCCTGGGTACCAACCTGCAAATACGTTACGGCGACAGGTATTTTCCATACGTAAACAGTACCGACCTTTATATTTCAACATTGGCACAATCGCCTTTATACCCGGCCCGTACTGCCGATGGTTTATGGATCAACAAGGCTTATGACAGGGAACTGGGTAATAAAAACCCGGTGCTAACGTCAACTATACGCACCCATAATCCTAACTATTACGGGCAAGGCAATATCTCGTTAGATGTAGATATTGTTGACGGTTTAAAGTGGGAAAACAGGGCCGGTATAAATTTTCAGTTAGATAAATACAAAACCTTCAGGCCTACAATTCCTATCTATTTTTATAATAACCTGGAGTTTTCGCGTAATGCCGATGTGGGCGATCCGGGTATGTACGCCAGTCAGAACGATATGTCGCACTCAACTATTTACAGCCAGTTGAATTTTCATAAAAAATTGGGCAGGCATGATCTTACTGTTTTAGGCGGTGCGCAGCAGGAGGTTGATAATGTAAGCGACATCAGGGCTTATCGCAAAGGTTACCCAACTAATGAGCTTACCGAGTTAGATGCCGGTTCAAAAGACGGACAAACTAATGGCGGTACATCCGGCCAATGGATCCTCAGATCGTACTACGGTAGCGCTAATTACAATTTTGACGATAAATACCTGCTGGGTGCCAGCTTAAGGTACGATGGTACTTCACGTTTGCCAAGTAATAGCCGCTGGGGACTTTACCAGTCGGTTTCGGCAGGATGGCGTATATCAAAAGAGAACTTTCTGAAAGATGTAACCTGGATAGATGATTTGAAATTACGTGGTTCATGGGGCCGTTTGGGTAACCAAAATATAGGTACTTATCCTTATCAGCAAACACTATCACAAAATAACTACGCTTTTGCAAATGGTATAGGCACCGGTTTTATACCCGGCACACTGGTTGATCCACAATTAACCTGGGAAACTACCCGCATGACTGATCTGGGATTAGACTTATCGGCCTTAAAAAACAGGTTGATCTTTTCGTTCGACTGGTTTAATAAATACACTTATGATATTTTAAGACAATCGCAGGTGCCTATCGCTCTTGGTGTGGCTGCCCCGGTAGTAAATAATGGCGCTGTACGCAACAAGGGTTTTGAGTTTAGCCTGCGCTGGCAGGATAGCCCTGCTAAGAAGTTCAGCTATTATGCTGTCGCTAATTTGCAGATATACCGCAATAAGCTGGAATCATTCGGCGCGCCCGAAATTGGCGGACCCGATGGCCAAACCATTATGCAGAACGGTTACCCTATTAATTCTTTCTACCTGCAAACTATGGAAGGCATATTTCAATCGCAGGCTGAAATTGATGCCGCGCCGGATCAGTCGTCACTGGGTGGTGTGCCAACTCCCGGCGATATCAGGTATAAAGATGTTAATGGTGATGGTAAGGTTGACGCTAACGACCGCAGCATAAAAGAAGGGCAGTACCCTAAGTTTGAATACTCATACACCATGGGTGCTAACTGGGGTAATTTTGATGCCAGCATGCAGTTGTACGGCTCGTACGGTAACAAACTTTATTTGTACAAATGGGGTGTTGATCCGTTTGCGCAGGGTGCCATGCCAACTACCGAATGGTTAAACCGCTGGACACCGGAAAATCCGTCGACAACGCTGCCTAAAATATATATGGGCTTTTACGGCTATCCCAAGGTTACCAGCGTACAGTCAACCTTTCACTTATATAACGCAAGTTTTATGCGTATTAAAAATGTTCAGCTTGGTTATACCTTCCCGCAAAGCATGATCAAAGTGGTCAACTCGTTACGGGTGTTCGCTTCGGTTGATAATTTGGCGCTGTTTACACCGCTTAAGCAAGGTACCGATCCTGAACGACTGGATATAAGTAATAAACCTGATGCCTGGTATGGCTTTGCCAATTATCCGCAAAACCGCACATTCACTTTCGGCGCATCTGTTAAGTTCTAATTTTAATTGATATTCAACATGAAAACAAGCATAAAGATATTTTTAGCGGCGCTGGTTGGTTTAACATCCTGCAAGAAATTGGATGTTACGCCTCCTGATAAATTATCAACAGGTATTTTCTGGAACAAAGCATCAGATGCCGACCTCGCGCTCACCGGTATTTACACTACCCTGTATGCCGAAAACGGCCAGATTACTGCCTATGCCCCCATGTGGTGGGAAAACTTCAGCGATAATTCGTACACGCAAAATAACCAGGGCGGTGCAAAAAACGCGCTCATATCAGGGCTTACCCCAACCAGCGATGGTTTTGTGAGTGGTTTATATCAAAGCGCTTATATAAGCATTGCTGCCTCCAATAGTTTTTTAGCTAACGTAGATAAGGTTTTAACAGGCGAAAAACTCGCCCAATATAAAGCTGAAGCCTACTTTTTGAGGGCCTTCAACTATTTCTTCCTGGCACAAACTTATGGTAATGTACCTATTATTACAGCCGATCCTTTTACGGTGGATTTTAAGAATAAAGTAGCCAAATCATCGCGCGATGAAGTATTGCAACTGGTATTGGCTGATCTTGACCTTGCCATTGCTTCCTTACCTGATGCCAAATTTACAACCGGTCATGTGGTGAAAGCTACAGCACAAGGTTATAAGGTAAGAGTATTGCTGTTTCAGAAAAAGTATGCAGAAGCCGCCGCCTTAGCAAAAACGATAATAGATGGCGGCTTGTTCTCCTTGAACAGTACGTATGCCGGCAACTTTTACAAGCCCGATCAAACGACCAGTCCTGAAATTATGTTCTCTATCCAGTTTAAAGCACCTGCGGTTGCGCATCCTTTTGCCATTACCACTGTAATAATAGGTACCGGTTATAAAGATTTGCAGGGTACACAGGATATGATCAATGAGTATGAGGCTAATGATCCGCGTAAAACCATGACATTCTTCTTCCCCGGTGACACACCGGCAGAAGGCTGGCCTTTCCCGAATACGGTTGGTACACCCGGCGTTAATAACTGGACGGTAGGTTTTTATCCGGGTAAAAAATGGCTCGATCCTAAAAACGTAAACCCGCAACCGGGTATACAAGATGATCAGGATTATGTATGGCTTCGCTTTGCAGATGTTAAGCTAATGTATGCCGAAGCACAAAATGAAGCAGTTGGCCCGGATGCGAGTGTGTACAAACAGGTAAATGAAGTACGTGCAAGGCCCGATGTAAACATGCCTGCGCTACCTGCCGGTCTGTCGCAAACCGAAATGCGTGAGCGTATCAGGCACGAACGCCGTGTGGAATTTGCGTTGGAAGGACAACGTTATTTTGACCTTCGCCGGTGGGGTATAGCGGTTGAAAAATTGAACGGCTTTATACAAAACCCACTGACCCCGGCTGTAAAAACAATTTACAGATCTAATTTCGATTTCTGGCCTTTGCCACAACCCGAAATTGATCGTAACGTACCTGAGTTAAAACAAAACGATGGATATTAATTAACGCATCCTCATATAAACAAAAAGCCGCTTCTCCGGTAAAATGGAGAAGCGGTTTTTTGTTTTATTAAAAATATTAGATGTAATTAATCCTGCTTATCATTGCTTACCCAAACTTTATAAGCCGATGTTCCCCTGTTGCCCAACGTGTAAAAAGGGATAGCGGTAAAAGTTTTGGTATTGCCATTATTACTGCCAACAATGATTTGGGTGCCGCCTAATAGTTTAGCATCGTATGTTGGTTTAAATGTGGTGGCGTTGCTGAAGCTGTAGGCATTAAGGTCGGTATTATCGGTGGTTTCCAAAGCATACACCAGCGGTCCCGATGCAAGGGCTACTTTGTTTTTAAGCGTTGCCACTTCTGTGCGCGGACTTACTACCCGTGGTTGCATAGGGAGTTCGAGGGTTATTTGGTCGGTTTTTTTCCAGGCTCTGTTAACCGATGCGTAACCCTTTACAATATTTAACGGTACTTGCTTGCCATTAATGGTCAGCTTAACAGTGCCTGCCTTGGTTGAGCTATACAAACCGAAAGGGTTTTCATTGCCCTGTGCCCAGCCGGGGATACGGATATTCAGGTTAAATGCTTTTGCCTGTGTACCGCTTACCTGTAGCTGTATCTTTCCGTTGAACGGATACGCTGTAGTTTGTTTTATGCTGACATTGTTTTTACCCAATGCTACATTGGCTGTGCTGCCTATAAAAAGGTTTACGTAAATGCCGTTATTATCCTTACCATAAATAAAAGAAGGCAGCGCGCCCATCATTTTCAAAAACATCGGCGGGCAGCAAGGGCAGCTGTGCCATACCCAGCGGGGGTGCTTGTCGGTGATCAGCGGGTTTTCGTAATGATAGTGTTGGCCATCCAACGATACACCCGAGAGGATGTTGTTGTAAAGCACCCGTTCAAACTCATCCATGTATTTACCGTCGGCCTGTAGTTCGTTCATCCGCTCGCTGAAAAAGCCCGCGCCTATGGCCGCGCAGGTTTCCAGGTAGGCAGACTCGGGCAGGTAATAATCATCACCAAATTTTTCGTCGTTAGCGATAGCGCCCTGTCCGCCGGTGATGAAAAGGCGTTTGCCTATCATGTTGTTCCAGTAGTTATTAGCTGTTTCGGCATAGCGGGCATCGTGGTTATAATTAGCTATGGTTGCAATGGCGGTACCCAGCAGGGTAGCCCTTACCGCGTGACCTTCAATGGTTTTCTGCTCAAATACCGATGATTGATCCTGATCATAACTGCCATAACTTGCACGCTCGCGTCCTCCGTCGGCATCTTTGTAATTACCGCGGTGTTCTATCCAGTAGGTTACCAGTTTGTAGTAGTCATCGGCTTTTACAGGTGTTTTCAAACTTGTGGCCAGTGCAGGTTTGGTTTTAAAAAGGAGGTACATTTTAAAGAAAGCCTCTTCCGGACCTGCATGCGCAGGTACTATATTCAGTTTGGGGGCATCGCCCATTACCTTACACATATAGTTGGCCATTTTTACAGCCACCGTTAGCAAGGTGGTTTTGCCTGTAGCCTGGTAATAATGTATCCCCGCTTCGGCCAACATACCCGCGTTGTACACGTCGTGCTGCCAGCGGTCGTCGCCGCCGTTTGTTCCCCAGCGCTGGTTAGGTTTGTTGAGGGTGGTGTAGGTGTTGATATAACCATCCGGATCGGCAGCTTGTGCTGCGGCAATCCGTTTGATGTAGCCGTCAATTTTTTGTTCCAGTTGTTTATCAGGGTAGGCGATCAGCAGGTCGGCCGCTCCACGGATAGTTTCATACACCAAACCATCATACCACGGCGGGCCATCACTTGTACCTATGTTCTTTTTCCCTTCGGCCACCAGGTCGAAGTTCTTAAAGGCGTTCCGGGTACTTCCGCGTTCTGCTTTTTCTTTGATCAGGTCTTCTCTGTCGGGCTCGTATTTACCTTCCAGCTTATCCAGTACATCGTAAACGGTTTGTTTACGCCAAACATCAAGCTTGGGCGACCAAAAACTGTCGTCAATTTTTACCTGCCTTAAATTTAAAGGGGTAATGGTATGCTGTGATTGCGCGTTTGCCGTGTTTGCCAATGCAAACAGAACAGCAGGCAGCGCACTCAGTATGAGGAGGGCTTTTTTCATGGGGCGTTGTATATTATCTTTCAAAGCGTAAAATGGTGTAAGAATTGGCCGGCAGATCGTGCTGAATGAGATCGCCATTAAATATATGATCATTTGTTTTAGTGCTGATAAGGTCGGGATGTTCGGGCGTGTTTTCGGCATTAACGGCACCGCTAAGCAGGCTCACTTTTGCAGTGGGTTTCCTGTTTTTGAAACCCGCTATCTGTAAGTCGGTTTGTATTGTTTGGTTAGATGGGTTGACGATATGAATAACCAATGTCTTACCATCGGAGCTCAACGTAGCGGTCACATCAAGTCCTTTATCCACATCGGATGATATGCGTAATGGCTGATGGTTGCGCGCTGCCATTTGCTGCGAGTAAAACGGAGGCATGCCCCACACCTGCGATGGCGTATAGAATATCTGACCCTGATCCCAGCCGTTATCATTTTGCCCCAAAGCCTGTAGCGCGTTAGCCGCGCAGGAGGTAAGTACAAAATCGCCATGGCGGCGTACCGCGTTAAGGGTAGTGGCATGGCCAAGCGCACGGCCCAGGTCGTGCCTGCCGCCGTTCTCTTCAAAAATGGCACACTTCATTTTGTAATCAGGCACCCACTTTTTAAACAAGGCCTGCATGTTGGTTAATGTACTGTCAACCTTTAGGCCCGAGTTTGGCGCGTCCGCGTCGGTATGCAGGTCCCAATAATCGGCTTTGCCGTTTAGGGCTTTAAATACTCTTTCCATATTCGCCGATCCGGGGCGCCACCATGCCGAGTTGATGAACTTTATCGACGCGTCCTTAGCATGCATCGCTTTGTGCAGAATAGTAAAGCGCTCAATATAATGGTCGTATTCGGCGGCATTATCACCGTTAAATATTACCTCTTCGTTACCAATTTCAAAGTACTTCACTTTATATGGTTGCGGGTGACCATTCTGCGCCCTTTTCTTCCCCCAGGTGGTATTAATGCTGCCTTTCAGATATTCTACCATGTCGGCCGCGTCCTGCGGTGTTTCCTCAATGTTTATCGCGAAGGCAGCTTCAAAGCCCGCCGCTTCACAAAATTGCAGGAAATCTTCAATACCAAAACCATTGGTAGAGTAGGGGTACCAGTGCCCTTTGTAGGGTGGCCGTTTACTGCGTTCGCCAATCATTTTCTTGAACCGGTAACCGGGCGCGTTAACCATGGTACCGCCATACCGCACAAAGTTAAGTCCCTGTTGCTGCATTTTTACGGCGATATCAGCACGTAAGGGTAGGCCTTTAAACTGATCTTTACCGGTGGTCATCAGCGTTATCTGGTCGGCCCAAAGCTTTCCTTTTTTGGCGATATAAAACGCGAAGCGGGCTTTAGGATCGGTAGTATTAGAGGTAAGGCGGAACTGGTAAGCTTTCCATGTGCTGCTGATGTTGGCTATATTTTGCAGGGCGTAAACCTTTCTGCCATCGGCACTTTGCAATGCTACGGTAACAGGGCCTTGCAGATTTTGTGCTTTCAGATAGATACTGCCTGCAAAAGTTTGACCTTTTCTTAATGCAATTCCCCAACGGTTAAGACTGCTGTTGGCCACACCGATGATTCCGCTTCCCCCCTCATGCACAATTACCTGCGACTGGCTGCCATTAAAGGCATGCTCCGTATCTATCGAAAAACTCCCGGATTGGGTGGTGTTAAAGCCATCCCATGCACTGCTTACGGCAGGTACGGGCGCTGCCTCGAAAGATAGTTTTTCTGTTTTGCTACCCTGTGTTACCATTAACGAGCGGTATTCAACCTCAGCATCAAAAGTGCGCAGGGCAATTTTCCCGGCAGGGAAGGGCTGCTTTTCATCGGTGTAAACAAGTGCCGGTTCCTTGGCATCGTTCAAATACACACTTAACTTGTTGCCGTTAACTGCGACTTTCAGGGTAGTCCAGTCGCTGCCGTTTATATTGATCTTTTCTTCCTTAACAGGGATCCAGTTATTGAGGTGCTTGCCTAACACCAGCATTTGCCTGCGCGCGTCGATACTTACTTCATAACCATAAAAATTATCGGCACCCATGCCTGCCTTATCTACATTGAGCAACAGGCCGGCATTAAGTCCGGTTTTAATAAATTTGAGTTGTACCTGTAGGGTATAATCGCCGGTAAGCGGTTTGTTATTCACCAGTTTAAACCCAGGGCCGCCGTTTACTTTTATACCATCGTTGGTTTGTGTCCAGTTACCATCGTATACCGTCCAGTTTTTAAAAGAGGGGTTCGGCTTAGGCTCCTCAAAGCTTTCACCGAAAATGCGCTGATCATACAGTCCCCCATAAATTTCGTGGTTCACATCTTCAATACAAGAGCCGTACAGGTTGGCGGGTATATTGTTGAGCACCTGCGCGGCGTTTACCGCAATGTGCGCCCGCTGGCCAAATACAACCAAAGGTTGTATTAAAATAATGGTGTAAATAATGTTTTTTAGCAAACGGTTACGAGGTGGCATGTGTAGGTGATATTAGTTAGTTAAATTTGTTCAAAAATGGGCTATACTAAATCAATAAACTTGTACTTTGTTAGCCAATTCTGATACACATTTGATATTTTGAAACTATTTGAGGAAAAGATAATCACGGGGAACAGGTTATTCGTGGTAAAGGAAGAACGTTTTCCGTATAATGATTTTCCGCTGCACATCCATCCCGAGTATGAATTGATACTGGTGATGAAAAGCAGCGGCAAGCGTTATGTAGGCGATCACATGGCCGATTTTTTTCCGGGCGACCTCTGTTTGTTCGGCCCCAACCTGCCGCATACCTTTTACAATAAGCACCTGCCCGGCGATAGGGAAGTGCACCAGATCGTTATTCAGTTTCATGAAAATTGCCTGGGTGAGGCTTTTTTTGATAAGCCTCAGTTCAGCAATATTAAAACGCTTTTTAAGCGGTCGGGGCATGGCATGTCGTTCAGTGGTGAAGTATGCCAACAAGCCGAATATAAAATGAAAGAAATGGTAGAGGCCGATGAAGCCGATGCCACTGCGCACCTCATCAGTATATTGAACCTGCTGTCAAAATCGCCCGATTACCAGTTATTATCCAGCCAGCAAAAGGTATCAGCAAGCATCGAAAAGGATACCGAGCGGATGAACCGAATTTATCATTACTTGCTGGATAACTTTAAGAATGATGTAAGCCTGACCGAAATTGCCGATGTGGCCAACCTTTCAACCGCCGCGTTTTGCAGGTATTTTAAACAGCATACCCGTAAAACATACTCCCAATTTGTTAACGACCTGCGCATCAGCTACGCCTGCGGCTTGTTGCAGCAGAAGGATTTGAGCGTATTGCAAATTTGCTTTGAATGCGGCTTTAACAATATCTCCTATTTTAACCGCCAGTTTAAGCTGCAAACGGCATTTTCGCCTTTGCAATATCAAAAACGGTATAAAATGTATTGAGATAGTATCGGCAACTAACTTATCGGATATACTTATTCTTTTAAGTTGAATGGATATTCTTTCTGGTTGTTTTTATATTGTTTAATTTCAAATAGTTAACTATATTGCTCACGCCGAATGAGTATGAAACCGGCACCAATTATATAAATGGCCTTGTAAACCCCTGCAAGGTTGTTAGAATAGCCTATCCCGGCCTCCCCGACATGCACAGGGCCGGTAAGCGTATACATTTTTTGTACTAAGCAATTTATAGGTTTACTATGTCGAGTAAGTTTTTCTCTTTCAGCCGTAACCAGGGTGTTGTTATGGTTACCGTATTTTTCCTGGTGGCTATCGGGGCTATATATTTCTTTAAATATGTACCCAACCGTCAGCGCGAATTGGAAGAAAAGCAATTCCGCGGACTGCAAAATATTGAAAGCAATGTATCCCGAAAAATAGATAACTCGCTGGCTTTATTAAAAACGCTTAGCGATGCCTACGTGGCGGATAGCCCTAACTATCGGAGAGTAGCCGTAAAAGCTTACGCGAAAAGCTTTCCAGAACAAAACTTTACGGTAGATGTAAATGTGCTCCCTGCACCCAAAAAGCAAGACTCCACTCAAAAAAATATCGATACCTCGTCGGTTGAATTTAATAACAGGGAAGTGATACTGCGGCTGATAAAAGAGCAAACTGAAGCAAAGATGACCTACACCATGCAGCAGTTCATGGAGCCCTTGTTATCTAAAGACATGTTTAATGAGTATATTCTTTTCAATAATAATAAGGATATTATTTATCAAACATTTCCGAGCGGCATCTCAACCAACATTATCGATTCTTTAAAAAGCAGTTTCTCCAAGGGGCAAATAAAAGATGTTATTGTAAGCGGTACCACATATAAACCATTTATACAACAGCTGCATCTTAACAGCACCACTACCATTACCATAGCCGGTTTACTAACTAAGGAGAGTTATGATGCCGAAAGAAATAAACTGCCCGGCAGCGCGGTACTGCTTTTACTCACCATAGCCATTGCAGGCATATTGGCGCTACCGTGGATAAAGCTGTATCAGGTTGGTAATAAAGACAGGCTTACCTGGGCCGATGGTTTGCTGTCGTTCGGGGTATCGATGCTGCTGATGTCGATATTGTTTTTTGCGCTTTTCTCTTACAATAGCTCATGGCGGCCCGGTGTTAAGGCAACCGAAAAATCGGGGAAGGTACTGGCAGGCAAAATTAAAAAAGCGTTCGGTGCCGAAATATCCAGGGTGTATACTGTTTTAGATACAGCCGATAAACTGATCAACAAGCCGGGCATCGGCAAAATTGAATCTGACGCGGTGGGTACGCTTTATGGGGCTCAGCTTAAAAAAATAACCAAAGGCATCAGCGTTAGCCAGATCTTTCAGCTGGATAAAAAGGGGATAGAGGTGTACAACTGGTCGCCGGGCGGGCAGCCTTCACCGGCAGGGAACTTCTCAAACAGGGCATATTTTCTTAATTTGAGAGATAAAAAGCCATTTTATTTAAACGGGGATGCCCGCAGTAAGTTCTCATTGGAGCAGGTAATTTCATGGACTACCGGTACTTTTACTACGGTACTTGCCAGGGAGTCGATAAAAAACAAAGCCGTGCCTTACATCGCTATCTCTTTCGACCTTAAATGCCTCGACCGGCCAATATTACCCGCCGGGTTTATTTATTCAATTGTTGACGAGAGGGGCCAGGTTTTATATCACTCTAACGTATCGCGGCAGTTGAACGAGAATTTGTTCAATGAGTTTTCTGATCATACCCCCTTAAAGGCCGCTATTGAGGCACGCGCCGATGTGTTTTTTAAAACAGATTATGCCGGTAAAAATTACAGTGCCTTTGTTAGCCCCATCAGCGATCTGCCTTATTCTGTGGTGATACTGGAAGATAATGCCTACACCGGAATCCGCGAACTCAATAATTTCTGCTTTAGTTATTTTATGCTGTTCGGGTTCTTTTTTATTTTGGCGATAGAGTTGTTGCTGGTGTTTATTGTATCGTACAAAAAGCGTTACTACAAAAAAAGACATTTCGATATTTCGTGGATAGGCCCTAACGAGCGCTTTCATCAGCAATACAATATTTCTTCGGTTGGTAATATCTTAACCATCATATTACTGTTTGGCGCCTTTTTCTGCACTACCTTTTTGCAGTATGTTTTCATTTTGCTGCTGGCTGCCACCATGAGCTTTATCTTCATCACTTGCCTCTATATTTTAGGTTATGATGATGATGACGATCCCGGTTTGATCAGCGATAAAAGGAACGGCCTGATCGCGCTGGGGATTGCAATGCTTATCATCAACCTGTTTGCGGCTAATTTTACAAAAATTGTCCCGGTATTGGTTTTTCAAGGGATGTTGGGTATCATTTTACTGCTTTTAGGCTGGTACCATAAGGAGACGAAAAATAACAGATCAACCAATAACCGTGGCAGCTGGAATTTCAGCAGCAGTTTTTCGCTGATGACCTTTACCCGGCTTATTATTACCAGCGGCCTGCCGGTGGTTTCGTTCTATATAGCTACAACAACCTACGAGGTAAAGCTGATATCGCGTTACCGGCACACCGAGTTTTTAAAGAGCCTGCAACGGGATACCAGTATTGATCTTGACCATTTTAGCGCTGCCAGGTTTTACCTTGATTCGGTTTGGATAGTTAAGGTGGATACTGCAAGCGATACGATAAATCATGCCAATACAGCCGATGATTATTGTGCCAACGCGCTATTCAAAAAACTGATGATAGGGGCCGATGACCTGATGCCTGAAATTAAGGAGCTTGATCATGACGCGGCTGATACTTCGCTGATCTACAGCAGCCTGTTTAAGCAGGGAGTAGCAAGATCTTATTATTACTATCAAAACAAAAAACACTTCCATGTGGAGTCCGCCAACCTTTGGTATACACTGCCTAATGCTTTTGACCCCGATGATTGGTTTGTAGGGATTATTTATTGGCTTGTGTTTTTTGGAGCACTGGGTGGTTTTTGGTTTGTGCTGCACCATATTTTACGAAAGCTATTTGCCCTCAACATCACCTCCGAAGCTTATTGGGATGATATTGATACGCTGCTGCTCACTCATAACACACTTAACTCATTGGTGTTCCTTATTGGTTCGCCGGGTTCGGGCAAACTTGGGAAGGTAAAGAAGCTTATTGAAAAAGAGCTCATAAATGATAAAAACGGCAACCCTATTATTGATGCCGGCGACGATCAGCGGGATCCTACTTTTATTGTGATAGATATGATCCTGATTCCTAACGGAGAAGATAGCGAAGAAGAAAAGCAGCTATGGGAAGATATTTTGAAGAAGGCTGATAAAGATCAGTATAAATTGATCATCGTTAATCACTTTGAATACGATATTAAAAACCCGAAAACCAATACGATCAAGCTGAACCTGTTGGAAGCCCTGCTGCAAAAAAATAAGAGTAAGCTACTGGTGATCTCTACCGTGCACCCGGTTAACTTTTTGGATTCGCTTAACCAGGAGCAAAGCGACAAAGCAAAAGACCAGCGGCAGCCTGAGCACGAATTGGAAAGATGGCATGTGCTTTTAGGCCATTTCAATATTGCTATTGAACGACTTAAAAACTGCGAGATCAAATTTAGTGAAGATATGGCTGCCTGGAAACGCATATTGTTATACGAAACCCGTAACACCCACTTCCTGCAACGCTTGCGCGAACCTGTACTGGAAAAATTGAAAGAGAAGCAGGCAGAGAATTTAAAGAAAGGCGAACAGATAAAAGAACTCGACGGCGATTCATTATCGGCCAAGCTGGGAGTAACCTCGCATTATTTTTATATGTACGTATGGCAATCGCTCACTAAGGAAGAAAAGTTTTTGCTGTACGATTTGGCCGAAGACGGCCTGGTAAATCCTTACGACGACTATAACCTCACACTGCTGATAAGCAAGGGTTTGATCATTAGGGAAAATAACATTCTTAAGATTTTTAATAACGAGTTCAGGAATTTCATACTTACCGCAATAGGCCATGCCGAGGTGGTGCAAATTCAGCAGCAAATTAAGGATACCGGTAACTGGGGCAAACTAAAAGTACCATTGCTGATATTGATCGTAGCTGTTCTTATCTTCCTGTTTACCTCTCAAAAAGAAGCCTATTCCACATTGCTCAAGTACCTGGCCATTATTACCGCCGGTGTACCAATTGTATTGAATACGTTATCGCTGTTAAAACCGAAACCAAAGGATGGTGGTTCAGGGGCTTAATTGAGGGTTATAAATAGGTGCAATTAAAAGTCGTCATTGATTTTTAATTGCTTTGGGGCTTTGAAGGCTAAATGAGAATGGCTCACACGCACTCCACTGTCATGCTGAGGAACGAAGCATCTATCGTAGATAAGCATAGCGAAGAAGATTCTTCAAACGTTTAGAATGACAGGTTTTTTAACATATCATGGGTAGGAACGAAGCAATATTTACTTAGGTTGTTCTTGTGCTATAATTAATGTTAGTCTGCTCTTGGGCGCAGGGCCCCATTACTTTTGAGGGCAAAAGTAACAGACTAAGCGAAGCGATCTCATGAGCACCTATAAAAAACAAACCAATAGCGAATAAACCCTTGTCCAGCAAAAGGCTTCTTTGCCGCACAAGGCCATCCCCTGCAAATCAGTCAGAACTTAGGGCTGGAACTTTTGCCCCGCCGCTATTATCCACCCCACATGCAACAAGTTCGCTATGCCCGCCTTTGCGCTCATGGCCCCCACAGTTCTGCCCGCTTTCGCCCGAAGCTTCTTTGCTGACGAGAAAAGGAATGATATAAAAAATATAAAGCTCTATCCTTTGGATAGGTTGGGTGAGGCAAAACAAATCTTACCCTTACACAAACGCTGCCACCCCATTCTTATACCTCGAAACACGGTCGCTAAGGCCGTTGTAGCCGCCGTTTATTTTGCGGGTAATCAGTTTAAAATGATCGAGGTTGGGGCGTTCTTCTATTGATGTATGGATATTGATATTATCGGCGATGGCATTTAATGCCCGGTTATTCCAAAACCAGCCGGCGCTTAATGCCGCGTATTTTAACTGTTGCGGACTGCACACATCAATATTTTTACCGCCAAGCAAGGGTGGATTATTAACAAAGTCCTCACCAAAATCGGTACCGAGCCATTGATAGTTTCCGCGGCCGGTTATTTGTATCAGGCCGCGGCCTTTATAGCGTATGCCATCGCCCGGGTGTGTATTACCTAAATCTGTACGGCCTTCGTAAGCACGTCCGCTGGCCAGTTCTTCGGTGAAAAATAACCCGGCGCTTTCATGGCCTAATTGGGCTAAAAAGCATAGTTGCCTTATCGGCGTGTTGATATGGTATTTTGTGCAGGCGGCGGTAATGTAAGGCAAAAACTTTTGCGCGTTATTTAAAGTACTGCCGGTGGCGGCTTTTATCTTTGCCGCATCCAGCGTTACCGGTGCCGCAGAGGTAAACGGGACTACGCCGCTTCCTGAATAAAAGAAACCGGCGGCATCCTGGTACCATTTACCCAACGATGGGTTGGGGACGTTGGCTACGTCTACTTCCTGTCCGTCAAATTCAAAGCCTTTGGCCACTTTTTCAACAATGCTGCCATCATCGGGCAAACTTGCCGGTATCGATCTGCGCTTGTTGAGTACGGTTGCGGTTACAATATAATGTGCCATTTTTGTGATTGTTTAATGTATGTTGTTGTAATGCTATGCTTCTTTTTTTGGTTCGGGTTTATTGCCATTGCCGCGCAGGTTGGCTACCTTATTAAGCAGTTCGAACCAAAACGGCGCGCCCATCATTATGGCCAAAATCGTTGCCGCTAATCCGGCCACCTTGGTTGGGATGAGCCACCAGCAAAATACCCCCTGACTGTTTTTAAAAATACGGTTGTTCCAACCCAAAGGTATCGCGTCATCCAGCGCCGCCTCTGCCGAACGTAATGTCTTCACCCGGGCAGATAAAGTATCAGTGATCTGCTGCATAGTTTGGGCGGTGGTATCATTGGTAGCATGCGCGGTTTTCAGGTTTTGTACTTGTTTTATTAGCGCGGTATCCTTAGCAGCGGCATAAGCCTGGCCCGCTACATGCGCTCTCGCTGTAGGATTACTATATAAATATTGTGTAATGCTAACCGTATCGGCATTTAAAAACAGCACAACCACTACCGATGTCCAAAAGGTAAACGGACGGGCGAGCCTTGTTTTTAACGAACCGCTTACCCGCTGCATGTTGGTATCGTACCAGGTTTCTACCTTTGATTTGAACAGGTCTATTTCGCTGGCCGTTTTTGTACTTATAGCGGCATAGTTGGCTTTGGCTTCGCTGGCATAGCTTAGCAGTACACGCCTTAGTTCGGTTGGTAGTGCATCGCTGTTTTCTATTGATGTAACGATGTTAGTAAGATCGTGGGCGATACTTTTTGGGTTCTTTTCATCAAAGGTCACCTTTTCCAGCAGCGCCTCGGTAAAGTTGCGGGCATCCATGTACGAGTTTGACGAGCCTTTTGAGGATAATGCCGTGGTAGAGCAATGATCCATGATAGCCTGCCCCAGCAATTCTTTTTTTCCGCTTGAGGTTGTAATTTCTTTATCAAAAATTGTTAACAGCCATTTTTCGAGCATTTTGGCGCGATACTTTCCAACGGTAATTAAAATTTCAACCATTGAACTGCAAATAATACTCAGCAGGAAATAGATAAATATAATACCTACAACCAAATCAAGAATAGGAAAGCCACTCATAAATTATATAGTGATTTAGGGTTTACTTAGTAGCAGCCGGGAATAACCGAACCGGGGTATAGTTCGCCATGTAATTGGTGTTATAATGTTAAGTATATTCTTTTAATTTTTAATAGATTTTTTGTTAAAATATAATTGATAATCAAATGATTGAGACGGTTTATGTGCAATGGTGTGAAGTTTTGAGAAATGGCATGCCTGTGCAAGAGTATTTGCAGGAGTGATAACATTTTATCGGCACCCGCAAAATGTCGCATTTATTCAATGGCGGGCCTGGTGCAAGGGGTAGTTTTGCAGTATTAATAAATTAGTTTACACATTAAAAATCAATAACATGCACACCCAACCAGACCTTACGGCTATGGAGCCGGGAAAACAATTTATAGTTTTCGGGCACTTTTTTAACATGCTGGTAACCGGCGACGAAACCGACGGCCGCTATTTTATTTATGAGGATGTAACGCCTCCGGGTGCGGGCCCGCCGCCGCACACCCATCCGGATGAAGAGTTGTTTTACATTATTGAAGGCGACTATGAGTTTATCCTGAACGATCTGTCGAAACCATTTAAAGTAGCGCCGGGCAAACTGGTAAAGATACCTGCAAATGCCGTGCATTGCTTTAAAAATGTGGGCACAACACCGGGCCGTACCATTACCATGCTGTTACCCGGCGAACTGGAACAATATTATCGCGCGGTAGGTACACAGGTATTTGATGCCAACCAGATTCCCGACCTGTCGAAAACACCCGACTACGCCAACATGGACCTGTCGAAAGCATTCGCGCTGGCACCTGAGCATAACGTACATTTTGTAGTGCCCGAGGGCGTTTAAATAGAAAAGTGTTTGTCTTTTCTTGTTTGTTTACGGGCGATGATGCAAATCATCGCCTTTTTAATACATCAGTTGTAACATTCGCGCCTGTTTTTAGGTCTTGGTAGTAATAATGAATTACAGGGAATACGTACCAACAACCGTTTTACAACCTTATATTGATTGTTACTGGTATTGCGAAATGCAGGCATCAGCCGGCGTGGAGATACCTGTACAACGTTGTATCCCTTTGGGTACGGTTGAATTGATCGTTCAAATCAACCTGAAACCCTGTACCATTATGGATACTGATGGGGTTTATCGCGATAGTGCCGGCATTTATTTTACGGGACTTTACACTGATGCCGCCTTTTGGAAACCGTCAACCGATAATGCCATGTTCGGCATACGCCTGAAACCCGAAAGCCTTATCGAACTATTTAAACTGCCAGCTAACCTGTTGGTAAATAAGGTAATTAATGCCGAAGACCTGCTTGGTAAATCGGTAAAGCTAATGTGTGATGAAATGACAGGTATTTTCGATGTGAACCGCCTGATACAGATAGCCGAGAAATACCTGCTTGCCCTGGCCTGGAATATAGATAATCGACATAACTACGTGGTAGGGGCCTGCCGCCTTATTCGCAATACAATGGGCAGCCTTTCTGTTGAAAGCATGAGCGAGCGGTTATACATCAGCAAACGCCAGTTGGAACGTTGCTTTAAAGACCAGTTTGGTACCAGCCCTAAGACGTATCAGCGTATTATCCGCTTCAGAAATGCTTATACACGGGTAAGGCTGGCAAGAGAAAGCCGCCTGCGGTGGACGGAGATCAGTTACGCGGCGGGTTATGCAGATCAGGCACACTTCATCCGCGATTTTAAAGCCTTTACAGGCGAGCTGCCCACCACACTTGTTGAAAATACCGACGCCTTTTTTCAAACACTGGAAGTTTCGGCGGCATTATAAATCATCGTAACACTGCTAACTATTTAATTGGCAACGATTGCGTAAATAAATACCTGCTAAATCGATTGGTTTTTATCACTCTGCTTATAAATTGGCTGTATAATATTTTACGTAGGGTAATCGACGTATTTTTAATAAGCCAATCATAAACCAATTAAACTCAAATTACACAATGGAAACTCAACCATTATTAAATGGGAGCAGGCGTTTTGCAATGTTCGCTATGTTATTGTGCGCATTTTGCTCTGCCCAAATAACCTTCGCCCAAACCAATGAGCCGTTTGCACCTGCCGTATTGCCCGGCAATGGCCTTAAACATTTCGATTTTTTTTATGCAGGTGAGGCGCAAGCGCGCAATATGTACATTGTGCGTGATGGCAAAATAGCATGGGAGTATATTGATACCACCGGCAGGGGCGAAATAAGCGATGCCATACTAATGGCCAATGGCAATGTACTGTTCGCGCATCAGTACGGTATCACCTTAATTAATAAGGCTAAAAAAGTGCTTTGGCATTATGATGCTCCCAACGGATTTGAAACCCATACCGCCCAACTTATTGGAGCCGAACATGTGATATTTGTGCAGAACGGAAACCCTGCCAAGGTTATCGTGATCAACATTAAAACTGATAAGGTGGTGAAAGAATTCGCACTGCCTTTTAAAAGCGGCACCCACGGACAGATCAGGCATGCGCGCTTAACACCTGCGGGTACCCTGCTGGTAGCACACATGGATTTGGGCAAGGTTAACGAGTATGATAGTAACGGCAAAATACTTTTATCAATAGATGTGCCGAGTGTATGGTCGGCGGCGCCATTAAAGAATGGTAACATACTGGTGGCCAGCAACCAAAACTTTGTAAAAGAAATTACACGCAAGGACGAGGTAGTATGGGATATACAGTTGAAAGAAATCCCCGGCTATAAAATAACCGATCCGCAGCTGGCTGTTCGCCTCCCGAACGGGAATACCTTAATAAACAACTGGTTTAACCAATGGGATAAGAAGCTGGACGTTAACAACGTGCCTGTACAAGCTATTGAAGTTACTCCGGATAAAAAGATAGTATGGGCCTTACGTTCATGGGCTGCACCGGTAAACCTTGGCCCGGCAACTACAATTCAAATACTTAATAATACCGATAATGGTACCGAGAAAGCCTATTTTGGCGATATCAGGTAAATTGTGGTAATTTATATCAACTCTTATAAATACTAATGAGAAGAATATTGGTGCTTTTGTTGCTGATGGCGGCTTTAACCGCCTTTGCTCCTGAAAAGAAGCTGACGTGGATGGCTATTGGTGATTCGATTACCTACCACAACGGCAAACCGGAGGAAACCAAAAACAGGATAACAAAAGGATACATGGATAGGGTAGTTGAAAAATTGCCCTACATACACTTTGCCAATCATGGTCATGGTGGTTGGACGGCCCGGAGCATTGCCGATAATATTAATAACCTGGGCTTGGAAAGAGCCGATTTTTATTCGGTGTTTTTAGGAACGAACGACTGGTGGACAGGTTTGCCAATAGGCACCATGAGCGATTATGAGCAGGCCACCGGTAACCAAACCGTATATGGCGCTTACCGTACTATTATCAACAAGATTCGCAGCTTAAACAACGACGCTGTCATTATCCTCATCACCCCAATGCAGCGTACCGATTTTGTTGACGTAAATAATTCGTCGAGCATTATCTACGGTTCTTATAAGGCTAAGGATGGCCGCTTTTTATCCGACTATGCCGATGCTATTAAAGCCATAGCCAAAGCAGAAAATTTTAAACTGGTCGATTTGTATTATAAAAGCGGCATTACGCCCAAAAACGCGGTGAAGTACCGCCGCCTGCGCGACCCAAAGACAGGCGAATATAAAAATTATACTTATCCCGATTATATCAATATACCGTTTAACCCCGCTACCGATGATTACCCTTACCCGGTTGATGCCATGGATATGACTTACGATGGCCTGCACCCATCAGACAAAGGGCATGCGCTGATTGCCAAAATGCTGGTTAAAATAATGGAGAAATATTGATTTTGTTGGATTTAGTAAATCGGTTTTATGAATAGTTTGCTAATTTAGCAAGCTATGAAACCATTTATATCCTGCCTGTTATCCGTTGTTTTATTATTTGCTTTAAAACCATCATCGCTGCAAGCGCAGCAAAAAGATGGTGCCGTAATTGCCGGTGATTTTGCCGATCCGTCGATCATTAAAAGCGGTAATACCTATTACGCGGTAGGTACATCGTCGGAGTGGGCGCCGCATTTTCCGGTTTATACCTCAACCGATCTGAAGAGCTGGAAGCAGACAGGTTATATTTTCGATAAGGCCCCGGCATGGACGTCCGGTTCGTTTTGGGCACCCGAATATTATAAGATCAACGATACCTATTATATCTACTATACGGCCCGCCGAAAATCTGACAATACTTCGTTCATCGGCGTAGCCACCTCAAAATATCCCGACAGGGGCTTTACCGACCATGGTATAATTGTTGAATTTGGTAAGGAAGCGATAGACGCGTTCATTATAAAAGATAATGGCCAGTTGTATATCACCTTTAAAGCTTACGGTCTTGATGACCGCCCGATTGAAATATTAGGTTCCAAATTGTCGGCCGATGGCTTAAAACTGGAAGGCGAAACGTTTTCATTATTGAAAGATGAATCACGCATAGGCATGGAAGGGCAAAGCATCATTAAAAAGGATGGTTATTACTACCTGTTCTATTCGGCGGGTAATTGCTGCGGCGTACAGTGCAGTTATAACGTGAGGGTAGCACGCTCTAAAAATTTCAAAGGCCCTTACGAGGTTTACGGAAACAACCCTATACTAACAGAAAACGACAATTGGAAATGTATGGGGCATGGCACTTTCGTAAAAATTAACGATAATAAATACGAATACCTGCACCATGCCTACAATAAAAAAAGTACGGTATTCACCGGAAGGCAAGGTTTGTTATCTGAACTAAGCTGGCCAAAAAAAGGTGGCTGGCCGGTGTTTAAACCGCAAGTAATAGCAGGCCCGGCGGTAAGTAATATCAACGAAACCTTTACTGCTGCTAAACCCGGAAAATACTGGCAGTGGGATTTTCGTAACTCGTGGCCGGTAGTAAAGCAGCAAAAAGGTGTGCTGCATTTATCGGGCAAGGTGAAAGCGGGCAACGAAACAGGTATAGTTTTAACCGCCAGGCCGGTATCTGGTAGTTTTGAAATGACCACAACCGTTGCCAACCATAACGAAGCGCTTAAAGGCCTTGCCTTTTACGGTGATGCCAACGCGGCTATAGGTATTGGCACCAGCGGCGATAAAGTAATTTTATGGCAGGTGAAAGATAATAAATACACCATATTGGCCGAAACAAAAGCAGCCACAAGCTCACCGGTACAATTAAAACTCTCGCTGAATAATAGCACTACTTGCAGCTTCTTCTACAAGCAAGGCACCGGCGAATGGAAACCTTTAACTTCAACCACACCTATCGACATCAACTTCTTACCCCAATGGGACAGGAGCCCCCGAGCAGGTCTGCACTTTAAAGGTAATGCAACAGAGGAAGCGCAGTTTTCGGCGTTTGGTGTTGTGAATAAGTAGATCGAACTTCCGTCAGCAAACAGCTTCGGGTGAAAACGGGCAGAACTCTATGGCCATTAGCGCAAAGGCGGGCATAGTGAACTTGTTGCATGTGGGGGAGGTAAGAGCGGTGGGGCAAAAGTTCCAGCCCTAAGTTCTGCACGTTTTGCAGCGCAGAGGCCTTGTGCGGCAAAGAAGCCTTTTGCTGGACAAGCCTTTTTGTTATCTTTTGTGGCCACAAAAGTAATAGGCCCCTGCGGCTATGAGCAGACTAACGTAAATTATAGCACAGCTTTAACATTTTTAAGTACGAATCTTTATTTAATCACTGGGTCAATATTATCTAAGTTAAAAAACTTCACCTTAAAGTTATAAATCCTTGTTTTTAACTTAACCTTAGCTTCACATGCGGAAGATAATCTTGTAAGATTCTAATCACTTTTTAATTTATCACATGAAAAAAATCTTACTAAGAGCTCTTGTAATTTCAGTAGTAGCCTCAACGGGCTGTTCAAAAGATCATAATGATACTCCCGTAACGCCTATTACTTATCCTGATATGGCCGAAGCCGTTGATCCTACGGTATTGTTCACCACCTCTGCGGGTGTTAAAGTTTATAATGGCGGTTTCGGTTCTGCTGTTGCTGCTGATCCAAATTCACCGGATGTGTTTTACATGCTTACCGACCGTGGCTCAAACGTAGCGGGTACGGTGGCCAATTCTATCATCATCGGTAAACCCGATTTTGATCCGCAGATAGGTAAATTCAGGCTGAAAGATGGCAAGCTTTATTTGGAGCAGGTAATTGAACTTAAAAATAGCACAGGCGGTAAACTGAACGGTTTGCCAAATCCGGCAGGTATGGGCGCATCAGGCGAAACCGCTTACGACCTTAATGGTGCCGTTATTGCGCCAAGCGCGGATGGTATAGATTCGGAAGGTTTGGTAAGAGCAGCCGATGGCACGTTCTGGATCAGCGACGAGTACGGTCCGCACATCGCGCACTTTGATGCTACCGGTAAAACCATAGAGCGTATTAACCCGTTTGGTACAGGTACCGGCGGTCGTAAAATACCGGCTGTGTTTGCCAATCGCAGGGCTAACCGTGGTATGGAAGGTTTGGCTATTACACCTGATGGTAAAACATTGGTAGGTATGATGCAATCGCCAATGTACAACCCTAATAAGGCTGCTGTAGCAAGTTCGGTTGTGTTACGTATCCTTACTTTTGATATCGCTACCGCTACTACAAAACAATATGCTTATTTAATGGATAACACTACCCTTACCGGTGTAAGCGATATCGTAGCTGTTAACGCAACCACCTTTTTAACCATTGAGCGCGACGGACTTTTCGGCGGTAATGCTACCAGCCCGGCTACGTTTAAAAAAGTGTTCAAAATTGATTTAAGCGCGGCTACAGATATCTCTGACCCTGCAAACGGCCCAACCGGTAAATTATACGGTGGCAAAACAGTTGAAGAGCTAAACAATGCGGCAGGCTTAGAAGCCGCGGGGATTAAACCGGTTACCAAAACATTGGCGGTTGACTTATTGAAAGATTTGCCATCTGTTTATCCGCACGATAAGGCTGAAGGTTTGGCCTTGTTACCGGGCAATATCCTGGTTATTTCAAACGATGACGACTTTGGCGTAGTTGATAACGGTGCCAGTGGTTTCGCGCAAAAAATATTACCGTTAACCAACTCGGTTGATCGTAACCGTTTATATTTCTTTAAACTGAAATAATAAACTCATACAAAAATATGAACAGGGCTGTTACATCAATGTAGCAGCCCCGTTTTTTGTTCCGATGTAAACTTTAGCCAATTGCTGTAAAAAATTACCTAATTTTACTACACCACCGCGGGTGCTTTCATAAAAGAAATCACCGGTGATTTTAAATTGACTATACAAGACCTCTTTAATTTAATTCGTTTTGAACACGACGAATCGGCTTTTAACGCGTTATACCGTACACAAGTGGTTAAGCTTTCGCGTTTTGCCCGCTCGTTTCTGGATGATAACGAAGCCTGCAAAGAGATAGTGAACGATGTTTTTTTGCGATTGTGGCTTAACCGCGATAGCTTGCACCAGGTGCGCAATGTGCAGGTATACTTGTATGTGTGTGTTAAAAATGCCTGCCTTAACTACCTGAAAAGTGTTTCATCGCGCAAGGTACGCGAGTTAACAGTTGCGGGAAAACTGTATTTCCGGCTGGATGCCGACCCTGCCGAACTACTCATCAATAAAGAACTCCATATTGAAATTACAAAGGCCATTAATAACTTACCGCCCCGTTGCAAACTGATCTTTAAAATGGTGAAGGAAGACGGCTTGAGCAGTAATGACGTAGCCGCGATACTCGAACTCTCCAATAAAACCGTATTTGCCCAGCTGGCCATAGCCCTAAAACGCATCGAAGGCGTTGTTAATTCGTATCAATAAGCTGTTCCTTTCAAAAAAATAAAAAAAGTTTAAAATGCTTTAGGAAAATACCCGGGCGTAGTTGTCCTTGCTTCAGAATATTATGGGAAAGTCACGATTTACCGAGCTGATGGCCAAAAGCCTTGCAGGTTCGGCCAGCGAAGATGAACTGAAAGAGCTTGAGCGCTTCCTTGAGCAATCTACGCGCTATAAAAAAATGCAGCAGGTAACAAATGCTATTGTTCAGGATGATAACGGAGCCGAAAATATAAATATTGAATCGCAAATAGAAGAGTTGTGGGGCAGGATCAACAATGCGGAGCAGAACGAAGAACTTGTTCAGATTAGCGAAGCGCCGGTAAGGCATATCAACATTATGAAATGCGCAGGCGCTGTTGCTGCTATGCTGGTGATAGCTATATCAGTTTTCTTTTTTTACAATCGTAAGCAGGAATCGATAAAGATCGCCTACCAAACAATTAATGTTCCTCTTGGCAAGGTAATGCAGGTCACCCTGTCCGATGGTACAAAGGTTAAACTTAATGCCGGCAGCCATTTCTCGTACCCTGCAAGTTTTTCGGGTGCTAAACGCGAAGTTAAATTAGATGGCGAAGGCTTTTTCGAGGTGACAAAAAACGCGGATATGCCCTTTTTTGTACATACCAATGGCATTACGGTGCGTGTGTTGGGCACCGTGTTCAACGTAAAGGCCTACGGTGCCGATGCTAAAATAGAAACCACGCTTTTAGAAGGTAAGATACAGGTTGAGCTTGCCGGCGATAGCGAAAAGAAGATCATCCTTACCCCGCACGAAAAACTGACGGTAAATAAAACGCTTACAGCCAAACAGGCAAAGGCTATTGGTAACGAAGTTTCACCTATAAAATATGAAGTGGCCGCCCTGCCCGAAACAGGGGAGAGCGTATATCCGGAAAACGCCTGGATAGAGAACAAGATCATGTTTGCCAATACCAGTTTTGATGAGGTAGCTTTGGCAATGGAACGTAAATACAATGTGCACATCATATTTAAAGATGAAGCCTTGAAAAAGGAGCAGATCAGCGGTGTACTGGAGAATGAGAGCCTGCCAAAGGCGCTGGGATTGTTGAAGCAGATAACCCCGTTGCAAGCAAAAATGGTTAATGATACCGTTTACCTGGGGCGTAAATAAAAGCAAAAACTAATTAAAATAATAACTTAACCCTAAAGTATGAACAAAAAAAATTACCTGACAGATTCCTGAAATTACCCGATATAAATAAGGGAAGAGTTACGACCTCTTCCCCTTAAAAATGTGGGATTTAGTATTGAGAGTAAGACGATTTTCGACGGCGACTTACTCTATCCATTAATTTTCAAAACAAAAGTAATGAAAAAATTAAGAAGGGCATTTGCCAGTCCGGGTGCCTCTGTATGCCTAAAAGTTATATTGCTAATGAAAGCAACTTTCCTTTTAATTCTTGTTACGTGTATGCAGGTTTCCGCGCATGTGTACTCGCAGCAAAAATTTACCCTTAGTATAAAGCAAACGGAAGTGAGCAGTATACTAACCAAAATGCAAAAACAAAGCGATTATCGCTTTTTTTACAACTATGCCGCGCTCAAAAAGCTGGGCAAGGTTGATGTAGATATTAAGGATGCCACTGTTGAACAGGTTTTGGCCCTTATCATCAGCAATAAATTGGCTTACAAATTTGCAGACGATCATGTGGTGATCATTTCCACACCCGAAGCTGCCGACAGCCAGGTAGCCATAAAAGGTAAGGTAGTTGATACCGCCGGGGTTGAATTGATAGGTGTTACCGTGCGTTTGCAGGGTACTAACATCGCTACCTCAACTGATGTTAACGGTGCATTCAGCATTGAAGCGCCTGTTAACGGTGTGCTGGAATTCAGCTACATAGGTTACGAAAAAAAGCTGGTAACCATTACGGGTAATCAGCCGCTTAACGTTACCATGAAAAGTTTGCCATCATCACTTAACGAGGTGGTAGTAGTAGGTTACGGTACCAGTAAAAAGGTTGATATCACGGGTTCGGTAGCCAGTGTAAAAGGTGCCGATTTTCAGAATTTACCTGTAAGTACTGCTGCCCAGGCGCTTGAAGGCCGTGCAAGTGGTGTAAACATTGTACGTAACGATGGTTCGCCGGGTGCTCCGCCAAGTATCAGGATACGTGGTACAGGTACGCTTAACGATGCCAACCCGCTGATCATTATTGATGGTGTACCTACTAACAACCCCGACGCTTTAAATGATATCAACCCTAATGATATCGCTTCGGTAGATATATTGAAGGATGCGTCATCAAGTGCCATCTACGGTACACGTGCTGCCAATGGCGTAGTATTGGTGACCACTAAAAAAGGTACATACAGCCAAAAACTGTCAACAACGGTTAACTTTTACAACGGTTTTTCAAACTCAACCAAGTATATTAGCCTATTGACCGCCCCTGATCTTTATCAGCTTAAACGTGAGCGTTATACTAATGATGGCCAAGCCATTGGAGACCCATGGAATGATAGTTATTATGCTACACAACGTACCGACTGGCAACGTGCCATTATGGGCACAGGTCATGTTACTAATGGCGATGTGAATATACAAGGCGGTAATGATGCATCAAACTATTATTTTTCTACCTCTATATATAATGAGAAAGGTATCATCGATAAGTCGGACTTTAAACGCTATAGCCTACGTATCAACTCAGAACATAAAGTAAAACCATGGTTAAAACTGGGCGAAAATGTGCAGCTTACTTTTGCTGATAATAACGGTTTTGATAATAATAATTCACAAACAGGTTTAGTTTTTTCTGCTTTACGCTTTAATCCGGCTATTCCGTTAGTTAACCCCGATGGGTCTTATGGTACATCAAAAGCCTTAGCCAATCAGTTAGGCGATATCAATAGCCCTTACGCAACTATTCAGCAGGCTGATAGATACAATCGTAAATATAGAGTACTAGCAAATGCGTTTGCAGAAGTAGCTATTCTGAAAGAATTGAAATTCAGGATGAATTATGCATTTGATGGCACTATTACCCGTACATACAATTTCAGTATTGCAGATGTAAACCAAGCGAGGCAAACTAACGCATCAACTTTGACACAAGGAGAAGCAGAAAACTCTTCGCAATTGATAGAGGGGTTTTTGACGTATGATAAACAGCTTAATAAGAGTCACATTACATTTACCGGCGGTGTTTCGTATCAAAATTACAAAGGCAGCGATTTCAGTGCAGGCCGTGTAGGGTTTGATGACACCTCTTTTGATCAACGTATATTGAATAATGGTACAGGGCAGCGTAGTGCTACGGGTGCCTATGCGGATCCATACTCACTTGCATCAGGTTTCGCGCGTGGATTTTACGATTATGACGGGCGCTTTTTGGCTACGGTAACTTTCCGTGCCGATGGTTCATCTCGTTTTGCTTCAGGTAACCGTTGGGGGTATTTCCCGGCTTTCTCATTAGGATGGAGGCTGTCTAATGAGCCTTTTATCAAAAAGATTGATTGGATTAGCAACCTGAAATTAACCGGTGGCTGGGGTGAGCTGGGTAACCAAAATGTGAGGCCTTTTCAATACCTGAGTTTGATTAAAGTTAACAATACTTATGGTAATGGTGGTTATGCCTTTGGCGGTAACGGTGTAAGCGGTTCGGCCGTGACAACTATTGCTAATTTGGATATTCATTGGGAACGTACACAAATGACCAATATCAGTTTAGAGGCCGGTTTCCTGAATAATCAATTGAATGGTACGTTAACCTATTTCAATAAAAATACACAGGATATGTTAACCACGCCTCCATTGGTAGGTACTTATGGTTTGGTATCAATCCCTGATCAGAACATAGGTAAAATGAATAACAAAGGTATTGAGGTTGAAGTAAATTACCAGGGTGGCAATGAAGTAAAATATAGTATAGGCGCTAATGCTGCTTTCATCAAAAATAAGGTAACGCAGTTAACCGGCCCTGGTAGTTATGTACCTTCAAGAACTTACGGACGTTCGAGCCAGGAAATCTCCAGAACTTATGAAGGACAGCCAATTGCTTCTTTTTACGGTTACAAAACAAATGGACTGTATCAAACGCAAGCCGAAATTGACAGCGACCCGGCATTGGCCAATGATTCACGCAAGGCAAGAATAAAACCAGGTGACGTCCGTTTTGTGGATTTGAACAATGATGGATTAATTGATGGTGCAGATCGTACCAACATTGGTAACCCTAACCCAAATGTAACTGCAGGTTTACAAGGAAGCATAAAATATAAAGGTTTTGATCTGTCGGCCAACTTTACCGGCGTATTTGGAGTAAGTCTTTACAATGCCGACAGGATGCAGGGTATCGACCCAACTTATCCGTTTAACCTGTATGCCGAAACGCTTAACCGCTGGACAGGTCCCGGAACCAGTAATACTATACCGCAGTTATCACTTGATCGTAACAATGATAATTATCGTACTTCCGATCTGTTTGTTGAGAGCGGTAACTACTTCAGCATGAAAAATATAACTATCGGCTACACCCTACCTGAAAGCTGGGCTAAAAAAGCTGCTTTAAGTAGTGTTAGATTTTACGCATCTGGACAAAATGTGTTTATTATAACCGGGTATAAGGGTTATACACCTGAACTTGGTTACACAGATGGCAACATACAAAGAGGGGTTGACGTTGCGCAATACCCTGCCGTACGTACAATTACATTTGGTGCAACAGTTAAATTATAACCTCATGAAAGCAAAACATATAGCATATATAACAATGGCGCTGGTTATTACATTAACCTCTGCCTGTAAAAAAGCGCTTGATCTTGATCAGAAGGGCGTATACAATACCGATAATTATTTCCGTAACGAGGCTGATGCCGTAAATGCCATAACGGGTATTTACAGTTTGCTGGAGGGTGAAGATTATATATCTCATGCCGAAACCACGTTCGATATCGCATCTGACGATTATTGGCGCTCCGGTGATCATAGCGAAGATGAGGCGATTGAAAACCTCACCTATGACGCCTCAAACGCGCAGGTAAGGTATAGCTGGAAATGGAAATATGAAACCGTTAACCGTTCAACAAATTGTATCATCAATATAGCTAAGATTACCAATATTACCGATGCTATTAAAAAGCGCAGCATGGGCGAGGCTTATTTTTTCCGTGCTTTTGGCTACTGGCGTTTAATGGTAATTTATGGCGAAGTTCCTATCATTACCAATGAGGATTACCTCACCCAAAACTTCAATGTGCCTAAATCATCTGTAGAGGAGGTGCGTAAACAAATAGAGGCCGATTTGAAACAGGCTGTTGATATGCTGCCTGAAAGTTATACCGCTGCCGATAGGGGCCGTGTAAGCAAGGGTACCGCGTTAGGCTTACTTACCAAGTTATACATGTATTGGGAAAAATTTCCTGAAGCGATAGCCGCGGGTCAGCAGGTGATAACAAATCCTAATTACGCGCTTGCCGCCAATTACCAGGACAATTTTACCCGCGCTAACGAAAACAGCAAAGAGATACTTTTTGCTGTGCAGGCAGTACAAAACGTAATACAAAACGATTATACCATTTATTACATTCCGCGTGCATGGGGTGGTTATGGCTTTAGCCAGCCGCTGCAAGGTTTGGCCGATGAGTTTGAGGCGAATGACCCGCGCAAAGCTGCTACGCTGTTAAGCGTTGGCGATCAGATGGATTTGGGGGATGGTAACGGTTTAACCACCTTTACTGCCGATCTTTCAGAAACGGGTTACAGCTTTCGTAAATACGCTGTGTTTAACACGGTAGGTGATGGCGGTGGTCCGGATCATACTTACGCGGTGCCATTGATGCGCTCGGCAGATATTTACCTGCTGGTAGCCGAAGCGCAAATCAGAACGCAAGGCGCAGGCGCAGGCGACGCGTTGATTAACCAGGTCCGCAGACGTGCCTCGGCAGCGTTGCCGCCGGTATCAGGCGCGGGCATGACCCAGCTTATCCACGAACGCCGTGTTGAACTGGCCGGAGAAGGCGAACGCCACCAGGATTTGATGCGTTGGGATAAAGCGCAAATTGTTGATATAGCAGCTATTTATAACCTGCCGGTATCAAAAGCGCCGCTTGACAGAAATAAGACGATTAACTTTATACGCCCTAAGCACTACTACTATCCAATTCCGCAAGAGGAAATTGATAAGAGTAAGGGCGTTTTAGTTCAAAATCCTAACTTTTAAATAAAGTATACCCGGTAATTGCCGGCAGTAATTTTAATTTGACCAGATCAGCTAATTTACTGCCGGCAATTTTTTAATATCAACCCCATAAAAACTCATTTTAATAATGATGAAGAAAGGCCTGTTTACACTTTTTGCTTTTTTGTTGAGTTTCCCATTGTATGCCCAGGTAGATCAAAAGGCGACGACCGATTTTATAGAACGGGTGATCCCCGGCAGGGCATCGGCCTTTGTTATTGAGGAGATACCGCAGGTAAACGGCAAGGATGTGTTTGAACTGGATGCCAGGCAGGATAAGATAATATTACGCGGTAACAATGGACTTTCGGTAGCTTCGGCGTTGAACTACTATTTGAAAAACTATTGTTTTTGCGATATCGGCTGGAATGGTACCAATTTAAAACTACCCGCCACACTGCCCACGGTTACCAAAAAAGTACACAAGGCTACGCCATATACCTATCGTTATTACCTTAACTACTGCACGTTTAACTACACCATGGCCTGGTGGAACTGGGAACGCTGGCAAAAAGAGATAGACTGGATGGCCCTTAACGGTATCAACATGCCGCTGGCCATTACCGGCGAAGAAGCGATATGGCAGGAGGTTTACAAAGAAATGGGCTTTACCGATAAAGAACTGGATGCCTTTTTTAGCGGCCCGGCTTATTTTTCGTGGTTTTGGATGGGAAATATCGATGCATGGGGTGGCCCGCTGCCGCAGCATTGGAAAGACACCCACAAGCAGTTACAAAAGCAGATATTGGAGCGCGAACGTTCATTCGGTATGAAACCGGTATTGTCATCTTTCACCGGGCACGTGCCGCCGTCGTTTAAAGATAAATTTCCGCAGGCTAAAGTTAAAAAGACCAATTGGGATGCCGGTTTCCCGGATGTATATATCCTTGATCCGGATGATGCCCTGTTTGAAACCATCGGCAAAAAATACATTACCGCGCAAACCAAGGAGTTCGGTACCGATCACCTGTATTCGGCCGATACCTTTAATGAGAACATTCCGCCTACAAATGATTCAACATATTTGGATGGCATGAGTAAAAAAGTATTCAGGTCGATGACCGCTGCCGACCCGAAAGCGGTGTGGGTAATGCAGGGCTGGATGTTTCATTACAACAACAAATTTTGGCAGCCGCAGCAAATTAAAGCCTTGCTGAACGCGGTGCCCGATGACCAGATGATCGTGCTCGATCTGTACAGCGAATCGCACCCGGTATGGAACCGTACCGAAGCTTATTATGGCAAGCCGTGGATCTGGAATCTGCTGCAAAATTTTGGCGGTAACATCAGCATGTTTGGCCGTATGCGCCATGTGGCATCTGATCCGGCTGTTACGCTGCACGACCCGGAATCTAAACGGATGATGGGTATTGGTTTAACCCCCGAAGGTATTGAACAAAACCCGGCGTTGTTTGCCCTGATGCTGGAGAACGTTTGGCGCGATACGCCTATTGATGCCGACGCCTGGTTAAAAAATTACGCGCTGCGCCGTTACGGTAGCAATAACAGCAAGGCCGATGAAGCGTGGCATATATTACTGAACACGGTTTACAGCGGCCCGCTTACCGAAGGTGGTAACGAATCTATCATAGTAGCGCGCCCAACTCAAAAGCCTGTGGTAGACAGGGTGCTCACCAAAATAGCTTATGATCCTAAAGAACTGGCCAAAGCATGGGGCCTGTTAGTAACCGCTGCCGACAGCCTGCAACAAAGTGATGGTTTTCAGTACGACCTGATTGATGTGACAAGACAGGTTTTGGCTAATTACGCCACGCCTTTGCAGCAAAAATGGGTAGCGGCCTATAAGAGCAAGGACGCGGCCGAGTTTAAAATACAAAGCGCGGCCTTTTTGCGCTTAATGGATGATATGGACCAGTTATTGGCCACCCGTAAGGATTTTCTACTGGGTAAATGGATCAGCGAAGCACGTGCCAATGGTATTACCACTAAAGAACAAGACCTTTATGAATTTAATGCCCGCGACCTGGTAACTCTTTGGGGCGATAAAGAAAGCGGCCTGCGCGAATACTCTAACAGGCAATGGGCCGGGTTGATCAAAGGTTATTACAAACCCCGTTGGGAACTGTACTTTACCGGTTTAAGCAAGGCCATGGCTGCTAAAACGCCATTTGATGAGGCCGCTTTTGATAAGCAGGTTAAAAACTGGGAATGGCAATGGGTGAACAAGCACGATAATGCCTATCCAAATGCTACCAAAGGTAACCCTGTTGACGTGGCAAAGGCCATGTTTATTAAATACAGCAGCATTATAGACGCCGCTTATTAATGAAAAGATATTTATTATTTATTGCTGTTTATCTGCTGCTATACCCCGCTATAACAAGGGCGCAGCAGGTAAACGATCATATATTTAAACCCGCACCGGCTGCTAAATCATTTATTGATTTTGATAACAAGGGCTTCATGGTGAATGGCAAGCGTACCTTCCTGGTATCGGCAGGGTTGGAGTACGCACGTGTGCCAAGGCAGCTTTGGCGCGACCGATTGATGCGTATAAAACGTGCCGGTTTTAACTGCGTGGAAGTGTACACGATATGGAACTTTCACGAACCGGTTGAAGGCAAGTTTAATTTTAGTGGCGATGCCGATCTCGACGCTTTCCTGAACATAGTGAAGGAGTTGGGTTTGTATTCCATTGTGCGGGTTGGGCCGTATTACTGTGCCGAGTGGGACAGTGGCGGCTACCCGATATGGCTGAAGTTTAAAAAAGGACTGCGCGTACGCGAACACAACGCGCTGTTTGAACAGTATGTTGATCGCTTTTTTGATAAGCTGCTGCCGATCGTATTTAAGCATCAGATCAATCATAATGGCTCGGTGATATTAGTACAATTGGAAAATGAGCACCCGCAGGGTTGGGGTACCGATATGCCCGACGATTACTTTAGGCATCTGCAAACCAAAGCGCTATCGATGGGGATGGAAGTGCCGTACTTTTTCAGCGGCCTGCACCATGCCAGCGACCCGGCAGGTGACGGGCATCTGGATGACGCGAAACGGCCTAATCCCTGGTTTTCTACCGAATTTTGGAGCGTTTGGTATAACCAGTACGGTGCCAAACCTGCCGATGCCGCTGTATATGATCGCCGTACCTGGAAGATCATCGCCCATGGCGGCAACGGTTACAATTACTACATGGCGCATGGCGGCTCAAACTTTGGTTATACCAATAATGATGAAGATGCCGCCTCGTATGATTATGGTGCGGCTGTCGGGCAGGCCGGTGACCTGCGGCCAATTTATTATGCCTTTAAACGGGCTTCCTGGTTTTCGCGCAGCTTTGAGGATGTGCTGGAAAACAGCGTAAATGATTCTGCATCTTACAGCAAAATAATAGCTGATACCGCTTTAAAAGTAAGTGTGCGCAAAAGCCCTGAAGGTAGTCTGATCTTTATCGACAACCCCGGTAAGCAAGCCATAACAGCGAAGCTGAACATTGATTCTGTTAGTGATTTCAACTTGAACGTTTCTCCCGGCGAGATTTACCCGCTGGTACATCAATACCGCCTTAATCAGCAGGTGACACTTAACCGGGCGCTTACCCGTATATACGCCATTGTAAAACAAGGCAATACTATTACCATTATTACCGATGCCGAACAAGGCGCAAGGCTCTATCTGGATTTTACTGTGCAATTGGCACCCGATATGTTATCGCCGGCCTTTAAGCTTACAGGTAACCGTTTACTGCTTGATGAGTTGATGTCTGCCATCGATCAGCCCAAAGAATACATGTTCGAAACCGGCGACCAGATAGTGCGCGTTTTAGCCATGAACAGGGCCTGGACAGACAGGACTTTTATCGATGAATCAACCGGGCAAAATTTGATAATCAGCGGAGCTGATTATATACATGATGTTAAGCTGAAAGGGACGCAACTATCTGTCGAAACAGAAGCTCCGTTATTGGCAAAAGAACAATATCCCAAGCTATTATATACAGCTAATAAAACCATCAACCTTAACGAAACGGTTGTACCTGCTATTGCTCCGGTTAAACCTGTTGCATTAAGCAAATGGACAACTAAAACCGGCTGGCCTTCGGCAACAACTCATTGGACCACATCCGCGAACCCATTACCCATGGGTGCCGACGCTGATGTTACCGCCAATGCCTGGTACAAAACCAGCTTGAAAGTTGCAGCCACAGGCAAATACATATTGCAGGTAAAAGGGAACGGCAGGGGACAAGCTTTTGTTGATGGCAAAGCCGCCGCCAACTGGAAACTGAACGAAGGTGAGGTATCGCTCAACCTTAAAAAAGGAACGCATCAACTGACCATATTTACCGCGCACGACGGCCGGGACAAGCTTGCCGCATACATCGGTCCGCTTGATGAGGTGGATAGCAAAGGCATTTTTGGTCCGGCAGTTATAAAAGCAGGCGGTCCGTTCATAAAAGAATTGACAGATTGGTACTTTGTAAAAGCCGCCAAGAACGACGATAAAAAGGGTCCGCCTGCTTTCAACACTTCTTCATACGGCAAATATAAAATAGGTGCCGATGTGTTCAATTTGAGCGAAGGTTACGCGTGGTTTCATAATGTTATCGCTCCGCAGCATACATCAAAAATAGTGTTGCAGTTTAAAAGCGTTGATGAAAACGCGGTGGTGTTTATCAACGGTAAAGAAGTTCATCGTCACGTTGGCTGGAACCAGCCTTTCGAGATTGTGATAGACGATGCAGCAATACTTAAAAATGCCATCAACCTGGATGTGTTTATCGAAAACTACTCTAATGAGGGTGGGATAGATCAGCCTGTAAAGATCAACACCATTGGCAATGTGCCTGCCATAAGCGGCTGGCAAATGAAGGGCGGCCCCGGTAGTATTGCGGGTGGCTGGAAAGTGATGCCGGTGAATAGTAAAGCGACTGATCGCCCGGTATTTTATCGTACCACGTTTACAGTTCTTCCGTATAAAAACCATACTTTAATATGGCGTTTCAACCCAAAAGGTTTAGGCCATGGCTCTGTTTGGGTGAACGGCCATAATTTAGGCAGATACCCTGAAAAGGCAGCCGCGCCGGGTTTATACATCCCCGAATGCTGGCTCAACGCAGGCGCTAACGAATTGGTTATTTATGATGAAGATGGTAAAAAGCCGCTTCAAACAAGTCTCCTTTCGGAGCCCGAGGCAAGCCGTAAAAAGGTGAATATAATTGCAGATATTAAATAAAAAATAGATCATAAAGATGACTGCTACCAGCCAAAGATTTACCGCGCTCGATGTTTTTCGCGGTATGACGATATGTTTCATGATCATTGTGAACGCGCCGGGTTCGGGTGCAGCAGTGTGGGCACCGCTGGACCATGCCCAATGGTTTGGTTTTACACCTACCGACCTGGTTTTTCCGTCGTTCCTTTTCGCGGTTGGTAATGCGCTGAGCTTTTCAAAAAAGAAATACGAAAGCGATGTGGCTTTCATCACCAAAATACTTAAACGTACGCTCATTATCTTTTTACTGGGCTACCTTATGTACTGGTTTCCGTTTATGCACCGTACCGGCGATGGCTGGGCCTTTAATGCCTTGGCCACTACGCGCATTATGGGGGTGTTGCAACGTATTGCGCTCTGTTACTTTTTCGGTGCATTGATTGTGCATTATTTTTCGCGCAAGGCGGCGGTGATCATCTCTGTGCTGATATTGATCGCTTACTGGCTTATCCTGCTGTATTTTGGGCCGCAAGGTGCCGAGTATACCATGCTGGGCAACGTAGGCACCAGTTTCGATATTTTTGTAATGGGCAACGCGCACCTGTATCATGATAAAGGCGGTCCGATAGCTTTCGATCCCGAAGGGTTGTTAAGCACATTGCCCGCTATAGTAAATGTAATAGGCGGTTATTTGGCCGGGGCTTTCATTCAGCAAAAAGGTAAAAACTACGAGAGTGTGGCAAAGCTGTTTGTATACGGCGCGGCGCTTATTTGTATCGCTTTGTTTTGGGGGCAGTTTTTCCCTGTGGCTAAAAAACTGTGGACAAGCACCTTCACCCTGTTAACCATCGGTATCGATCTGGCTATACTGGGCTTCCTGCTTTTTGTTATCGAAATAAAAAATAAGAATATAGGCACTAACTTCTTCCTCACGTTCGGCCGTAATTCGCTGGCTATTTACCTGCTTTCCGAACTGTTATTTACCGTTATCATCACCATCAGGGTGGGTACAGATCTTAGCCTGTACGATTGGATAAACCAGGTGCTCTTTCAACGGGTGTTCCCGGGTTCGTTCGGTACTTTGTGCTTTGCTATTTGCTATATGCTGCTGTGCTGGCTGGTGGCTTACGTGTTGGATAAAAGAAAGATCTACGTTAAAATATGAAGCAGCACTGTAGTACACTGTTAAAAATTAAGCTGTTTTTGTTGCCGGTATTGCTGTTTGTGATGTTGCAAGCCAACGCGCAACCTGCCGGTGAAAACCACTTGCAATACGTTAATCCTTTTATTGGTTCGGCCAAAAGCGATGTGCCCACACGTTGGGGAAGCGCGGGTGGAACTTATCCGGGGGCTGTAGCGCCATCGGGCGTGATCCAGTTGAGCCCTGAAACGCGATTAACAGGGGCAAGGGGCTACAATTATGCCGATTCTGTCATTTACTTCTTCAGTTTTTTCGGGCACATGAGCGGCTTTCCGGAAGGTTCGGCCGGTAAACTGCATATTATGCCGGTAGGAGCCGCAAGCAAACTTACATCAGGCAATTACAATCGCAGGTTTACACATGCTGATGAAACCGCTTCGCCGGGGTATTATAAAGCAACTTTTAACGACGATAACACTATTGCCGAAGCCACCGTTACCGCCCGTACGGGTATGTTTCGCTTTACGTTTAGCAAAGGCAATCAACCACAAATTTTTATTGCCGATGCAGGTGAATTAATCTTTCCATCGAAAACCGAATTGCACGCCGTGAACAGGAACACAGTACTGCTTTTTTCAGAAGCCTATACTGCCAAACAAAAGTTACCTAATGGCTGGCTATTTACCTTTGCCAAAGCAACGGCTGCCAATAAAGTATTAACTATAAAACTAAGCACATCCACTATTGACCATGCTTCGGCGAAGCACAATATTGAAAGTGAGATTGGCAAGCAGGGATTCGATGCCGTACGTACGCGAACTGTTGCTGAATGGGCTAAAAAGCTATCGGTAGTTGATGTTGAAGATAACAACGAGCAAAATAAAACAGTGTTTTATACCGCGCTGTACCATTCGTTGCTGATACCCTGGGTAATTGACGATGCCGACGGACGCTACAAGGGCGGTGATGGCAAGATCTGTAAACGGAGTGGCGCTAACCAATATGGCGCGTTTTCGCCATGGGATACCTTTCGTTCGTTGCACCCCTTACTTACCTTGCTTTACCCCGATAAACAGCAGGACGTGATATTATCGATGCTGGATATTTACAAGCAAACGGGGTACCTGCCCATTGAATCGATGACGGGTAACCACAGCATCCCTGTCCTTGTGGATAGCTACCTTAAAGGGATAACCGGCTTTGATAAAGTATTGGCCTATAAAGCCATGAAGAAGAGTATTGTAGATGGCCCCTTTCTGCAAAAGGATATGGTAAGCTATCACAATAATGGCTACATTCCGTTTATGTTTGCCGAATCGGTAACGCGCACGGTGGAGTACGCTTATGATGATTGGGCTTTATCGCAGTTTGCCAAAAACGTAATGCACGATGACGCTACCTATAAACTAACACAAAAACGCGGCTACAACTACCGTAACCTGTTTAACACAGATGACAGGCTTTTCTTGCCCCGTAATCAGGATGCTGTAAAGTTACAACCCGGCATGTCGGGCTATAAGGAGGGCGACAAATGGGTGTATGGTTATTTTGTGCCGCATAATGTGCAGGATTTAATCAACTATACCGGCGGCGCTGAAAGCTTTGCCGAACGGCTGGATTCGGTACTGACGAACGAAGTTTTATTTTTTGATAACGAAACGGTATTTCATGTGCCTTACCTGTTTAACCAAGCCGGTATGCCGTGGCTAACGCAAAAATGGTGCAGCAAAATTATGCTCGAAAGGTTCGGCAATTCGCCAGGCGGTTTGCCCGGTAATGATGATCTGGGTTCTACCTCAAGCTGGTATGTGTTCAGTGCCATGGGCATCTATCCTTCAAGTCCGGGCAGGCCGTGTTACAGTATTGGTACGCCGCTGTTTAAATCGGTTACCGCGCATCTGCCCAATAAAAATAAGCTGACTGTCACCAGCGATCAGAAAGGGCCTTACGTGCAATCTGTAAGAGTAAATAACGCGGATTGGCAGCAGTTAATCATCCCGCATGATATATTGTCAAAAGGCGGCACAATAGCATTCAACACTGCTGATAAGCCAACCGGCTGGCCGCGCAGCAAACTAACAACAGAACTATCCGTAACAAAAGTTCCGGCGGTGTTTACAGTACGAAGTTTCGCGCCGTCGCTTGCAAAAGTGTTGCCTAACGAGCTTTTTTACGTAAGGTTTTCGCTGACCAATGAGGGGAGTAAGGGGCTGAAAAAAGTGATCGTTTTAAAAGACGGACAGCCTTATGCCTATAAGAATTGCCTGGTTGAGCAGGGCGTAACTGTGAAAGATTCTATCGGCATCAAGCTGTATGCCACAGGGAAACACGCGTTGGCTATTGATGGTTTAAAGCCGGTATCGGTAGAAGTGCTGAACAGCGATCTTAAACCCGATCAGGCCTTCGATATAACATCGCTTACGGTAAAGCCGATGGTGAAGCTGAATGAAGAGCAGCTTGTACAATATACCATCCAAAATATCGACGGAAAACCAAATACTTACTATCTGCCAATATTGCGGAATGATACGCTGTTGATGACGGATACAGTAAGTATTAATCCAGGGGAAAAGAAGGAATTGAAGCATATATTATCAACCACGCATGCCGGCTTTCAGCAAATGAGTGTGAGCGGTAAAAGGATAGTTTACAAAGTTTACAACCATACTATGGATGCCTTGTTATTGCAGCTTTCGCCTGTGCGGTATACCGCCAATGGTTTGCTGGCCGATTCATCAGGCTTTAATAATAACGGGCATATTGTATCCGCTAAGCCGGTAAAAAGCGGCAAATTACTTTTCGACGAAAGCACCCACATTGAAGTACCCAACGCAGCTGCTTTGGATGAAATGGATGAAAGTTTGAGCATGATGGGCTGGGTATTCCCAACGGGGAGTGAGCGTGGTTTGGTAGATATTATTACCAAGGGCGATAGCCATGTGTTACAGGTGACCGACCAGAAAACGCTAACCTTTTTTGCCGGTGGCTGGGGCCGTGGCGATTGTACGGTAAAGCTGCCTGCCAACTGGAAAAGTAACTGGCACCACATAGCAGGCGTATGCAATGGCAAAAAGCTGGAATTATACATTGACGGCATATTGGCCGGTACTACCATAGCAGATGAGAACGCTAACCTTTCGAATACCAGTAAATGGTTTTTAGGGCAAAATGAAGAGTTTCCGGGAGAACGCATTTTTCACGGGCGATTAGATAAGGTAAAGGTTTACAAGTCGTCGCTTAGCGCCGCCGAGGTTAAGGCTATCTTTACTATCGAACAAAAAATTGTTAAAAATTCAAATTAGGCTGTGCTGAAATAGGCTTATGTAGTATATTCGCCAACCCCCGCAAAGTATTACTACAAACCTAAAACATGCAAAAAATTATTGCGCGCTTAAAAATTTGTGTGCCTTTGCTACTGCTATGCTTTGGCACCTGCACATTATTCGCCCAAACTAAAACGGGCAAACATTTTTCAAATACTAAAGGGGTAACCAAGGGTAAAACCTGGTTTGTAAACCCCCAAACCGGGGATGATAAAAACACGGGTACCGGTAAGCAACAAGCCTGGAAAACCTTTGTACCCGTTAACCGCCTGCAACTTTCGGCAGGTGATGTGGTGGAGGTTTTGGCAGGAGGGGAGTTCAGGCAGTCGTTAGTAATAAAGGGGAAGGGCAATAAGCAAGCGCCCGTAACTGTAAAACTTGCACCCGGCAGGTATGATATCTTTCCGGATGACGCGGTAAAAAAGCAGCTGCATATTTCAAACACAAACGATAAACCTTACGAGCCCAAAGCCATAGCGCTATTTTTTGATAACTGCCGTTATGTGCAGGTGCAGGGTACCGGGGCTAATATTGTGCTGCATGGCAAAATGCTTGAAACGCTGGTTGACCATTGCGATAATATCAGCATTACCGGCTTAAGCTTTGATTATAACCGGCCTACAGTATCTGAATTACAGGTTACTAATGTAGGTGATGGTTATGCCGATGTTACCATTCATCCCGATTCGAAATTTAGTATTAAAGACAGCCTGATCACCTGGATAGGCGATGGCTGGAGCTATCAGCCCGATGGTTACTGGCAGGTGCTTAACCCGCAGAGCAATGATCTGCAACGTATGGATATGCCTATGAAAGAGCTTCGTTTTGTGGCAGGTGGAGGACGTAATGCGCGCATCTATTTCAAAAATAATCCCGGTTTTGCAAAGGGGAATATCTACCAAAACCGTGATGTAACGCGGGATTGTGCAGGTGTGTTTATGCGCTACAGTAGCAATATCAAGCTGAATAATATCCGCATTTATTTTATGCACGGGATGGGTGTGGTAAGCCAGTATTGCCGTAACATTAATATGGACAAGGTAGTGGTAAAACCTGCTGAAAATTCCGGGCGTACCTGCGCTGCCTGGGCAGATATATTGCACTTTTCGGGATGCAGCGGTAAGATAGAAGTGGCCAACTCGTACCTGTCGGCAGCTAATGATGATGCTGTTAATGTGCATGGCACCCATCTGAAAATAACAAAAATACTTGCGCCCAACCAGGTACAGGTTAAGTTTATGCACGGACAAACATTTGGTTTTGAAGCCTTCGCCGCTAAAGACAGTGTGAGTTTTATTAACCCGGAAAGCCTGTTGATTGTTGAAGACAATGTTGTTGCTGTTGCGAAACAACTTAACGATAAAGAGTTTCTACTCACGTTTAAAAAGCCACTATTAGGTAAAGTAAAAGATGGGTTGGTGGTAGAAAATACTACAGCTACACCGCAGGTTTGGATACATCATACCACGGTAACCCGCATACCTACACGCGGCGTACTCACTACCACAAGGCGCAAAGTGCTGATTGAACATAATACCTTCGAGCAAACCCACATGAGCCCCATTTTTATTAGTGATGATGCATCAAGCTGGTTTGAATCGGGTATGGTTACCAATGTAACTATCAGTCATAATAACTTTAACCTCTGCGGTGGCCCGGTTATTTTTATTCACCCCGAAAATACGGTTAATGGCCCTGAACCTGTACACGCTTATATAAACGTAACGAACAACACCTTTCAACTAAAGGATAAAGAACTGTTTGCCGCTAAAAGTACTACTCATATAACTATAGCCAACAATACTATTAAAGTGGCTAATGCTGTCGATATAAGTGATCTTTTAAAGTTGGTGGATTGCAGTAACGTGGCAATTAGCGGAAACAAACTGATCAATAAATAAGCTTATTTCATAGTTTACAGCAAACAATAATGGCAAGGTGTTAAGCCCTTGCCATTTCTATTTTAAAGATATTGGTGTATCAATAAATAACTAAAGTATTTACAACAGTTGCAGTAGCAAGCGCAACCGGGACTTTATCATACCAGCCTTTAATTGATAACGGCAAGTCGTCGTGGTTAGGTTTAGCTGTTTTACTATCGCGCAGTACGTACCAAAACGATATGTCTTTCAGTATAGAGTCCTTTACTTTTAGTTCGTCGGGTTTTTTGCCGGTGAGCAATATCAGCTTGTTATCCTTACCAATCACTATTAACGATACCCTGGTTAAGAAACTGTAACAGGTAGCGTTATCCGGGTTTATCAGCAGGTAATTAATGTTATGGAATTTCTCTTTACTGATACGTGCGCCCCATTTGGCTTTGAATACCAGTACACCGTTATCAATGTGTGCCGGTGTGCCGCCTAAAATGATCTGGTCGCAACCCAGTTGATATGCTCTTTGAATAGCTTGCCAGTAAAGCGCGGCCACCGCTCCTGAATGCACCAGCGCCGAATCGCCGTTTAGCCATCCCATTTGCGATAGCGTGTACTTGCCATCGTTAAGCAGTGTAAGCATTGAGGCCACACATACATCGTTATGGCATATGTTGATGAACTCGGATCCCTTTTGCCTTAGCTGGTCTTTAAGCGCGTTTATTTGGGTAATGTAAGCGCCCGTATCATGCCTTAGCTGCATGGCAGGCAGGTGGTAGTTATGGAAAAAGGTTTCAACCCAGTTGATATCGGTCGACAGGGCATGCGTATAACCTTCACGTTTAATGCGGCTAAGATCTGAACGGGCAGATTTTGGCAGCGCGTTGCGGTACTCGTCAAACGTTGCAGGTAACGGAATAATGAGCCAAACCAGGTCGGGTACCATCAGGGTATCCTCAACGGGTACTTTCAGCAGCATCTTTTCTGTGACAACAACCAGCCCGGTATTGCTAAGCAACTCTTTTTGTGTAGCGATGCTATTTGAGAAATACTTCCGGATAAGGCTGAAATTTTGCGAGCCTAAATATTGTTTTACATAAGGCCTGCCATGCCCCAATTCGCCTATTACCGCAAATGAGGATTGCTTATTCTGCGGATCGGAAAACAGGCCGTAAAAGTAGCGTATATAAACACGTACGGCTTTTTGTTTGATTTTATTGAGGATGGATATAAGCATTGGTTCTTCAACGTGATAAAGTGAATGTTTTAAATTAGGTCTCTTTTTAAGGGAGACTGAAATTGTCATTAACTTAATATGCCGGCATAACCGTTGCGTTAAAAGCAGCCCTATAAGCATGCCATTAACAAACAGTATGTTAACATATACGTGGTATTTAAAAACGGTCAGTTAAAAAAGGTTGCAGACGTGGGGACTGTCGATTAACCTTTTTAACACATTTACAACCAATAAACTACCTGCCGCCGAGATGCTTTATCTTAGGATCGCTTGTTGCATTAGCGCCGGTATTTTCGAGCAGGTGGGTGTATTTGATCAACAGATCGATATACTTATCTTTCCACTTTTCGTCTTCACGATGATCTGTTGGTTGTTTCGCCTGCGTGCGTTGTTTAAGATCTTCAGCAGCAAATAATCCCGGAAATTCTTCCGCGAAATCATAATTCAACGTTACCGCAATGCGGTAAATGACGGGTTCGCTCAACTGTTCCTGTTTGAACCAATTGTAAATGGTTCTACGGTCAACACTTAAGCTCCTGGCTAAATCACTTATATTGATGCCGGTCTTTCTTACAAAGTTTTCAACTAATTTTCCGCGGTGTTTGTTCATGGTTGTAGGTGAAGAAAGTTTGCAACAATCAGGCCAATTTGTTTATGCAAAGCGTTTTACAACGTTTGGTTGTGTGTCTGCTTTGCATTATCTACTGGTTAATATACATAATTTATCCGAAAATAGAAATGGGGAACGTTTGTAGTGAAACAATTTACACAAAGTGTGAAAAATATTACTCATTTCCCGCAATTTTTCTCGTTTGGATTAACTGATCGATTAATTTGTGTGGTGTAACATCTATTCATCGGTTTCCGAAAAGGAAATACACAAATCAGCTGTAAGAAAATTTTATCTTTTGCGCCATAAAGTTAACATGCTTCCTTTCGCTAAACGATAGCTATGTTTTCCACATCCGGATGCTTAGCGCTTAACCCGTTATATAATATACCGGTGTTTTTAATCCGATGTATCTGTTCGGTTTTTTCCGCCTCCTGATAGGCAGAAGGCACCCATTCGGGCCTGATCTGTTTGTTGCTCATCGTAACTGTTTCTTTATCATGATAAATTTAAACAATAGGGTCTGCTTTTAAACCATAGTATTAGCATAAAACGTGTTTTTTAATTACAACAAACGGTTGTAAAAACGGGGATAATACCACGCAAAACAGGTGAAATCACTACCGGTAAAATAATGGCCGAGTTTTAATATTGTATAAGTAAAAACAACGCTCTCTCATGAAAAAATTTGTAATTGAACGCCACTTACCGGGTGCCGGTAAGTTAAGCAGCGAAGAACTTGCAGGCATCACCCAAACATCATGCGCCGTGGTTGATGGCTTAGGCAAACCTTACCACTGGGTGCAATCATTCGTTACCGACGATAAGATATATTGTATACACATAGCCGAAAGCGAAGAGGTAGTACGCGAACACGCTGCTAAAGGCAACTTCCCGGTTACGTCGGTTGCCGAGGTAAAGGCGGTTATTGACCCTACAACAGGCAACTGGTAGGAGATATAAAAGCAAAAGCCGCTATCGGGTAGCGGCTTTTGCTGAACGTGGAATTTATGATTTCCAGATCTTGAATGTATTTGCATACCGGTTGCCCGTATCCCTGATCAGTATCAGCAGGTCGTCCTGCCGTGAGGGAAAGTAGGCCTCAATGATTTGTTGAATACGCTGCAGCAAAAGCCCCAGGCGTGTTTCAAAATCGGTTGAGGGAATGCTTATTTCTATCTGTATTCCACGTATGGTAATTGTGTATAATTCTTTAAGTTCGGTTTTCAGTAAACTGGCAACCTTACGCTGTAACTTTTTCATTTTTTGATAAAAGCGCATTGGTTAATTAATATGTGCAGAAGAACTGGTGTTATTATTCGGCTATTTCAACATCATCAAGTGTGATAAAGCGAGCAATGCCCAGGTAATCAACCCATATACTCGACCAGCCACAACCGTCGTAACCTAAAAAGGTCATGTGGGGTTCGTCTTCGCGGAAGCCTTCAAATCCTCTGCCTATGTACAATAACCTTGTTTGAACTGTTAAATGGTGCTTACTCATCCTGTTTTTCTGTTAAATGATTCATAAATTGTGTACTGTAGCCATTAAAATGTTTCCGTGCTATGCCGCTGTTCATTTAAAGCAGGTAGATTGATGCTTCAAATTTTAATGCGGCGCAGGAATGATCTTTAATTGGCGGTACTACCAGAACCCGTGAAAAGGATAGAGCATTAAACGGTTTGCCGACCGTATGTACGTATCAGTTAAATTAATTTTAACATCAACGCTAACGGGGTAAACTTTTAAAGAAGGGGTGCCAACCGGTACTAACAAAACAAAAGGTTCTGTTACCCGGTGTATAGAATTACTTAAAGGGCAAATGATCTGAACATCCAGTTCCTGATCGCTTTGCGGGTTCAGGATGGCTTGTCGGTACGCGTCGGCTTTCAGGTTGATAACGGCACGCAGTGGTATAGCGCATGCTATTGAAGCTATGCTCAGGAAAACTATCAGTAAAAGAAATTTACCCGGCTTTAAACGCATATAAACAAATATACATGTAAAGCGATAGTTTTACTCCTTTTAGTACTAATGCTTTGTAAAAAAAAAGTTACAAGACGCTTTTTCTTTTAAAGCGCCTCATTGCTAACCTAATGCCTCATTTAACGCTATAATGGCCGTTTTAAATGATTCGCGCGAGATGAGGAACTGAATGTTAACCTTGCGCAACGCAAAACCGGCGCTTATAATGTTAATATTATTTTGAGCCATGGCATTCGCGCTTTTAGCCAGTAAGCCGGGCTGATCCATATTGCTGCCCAGCAGGCAAACCATAGCCACGTTATCTACCGTTATTTTTTCAAAGGCAGCTTCCAGGTCGGTGATCAGTTCCTGCTTAAAATCGGCCTCCCATATCACTATAGAAATGCTGTTGGCGCTGGTAGCCTTAAAGGTGTAGCTAATTTTATGCTGAAAGAAAAGCTGCATGATCTGCAAATCGCTACCCACATTGCCTACCATCAATGGGTCGTACACATCGATCAGCATCAGTTTATCAATCCCGGTGATCACTTCCACACGTTTTTGTTCCGATACGTATTCGCGGGTGATGAGTGTACCCGGATGTGCCGGTTCAAAGGTGTTTTTAATACGCAGGTTAATGCCGTTTATTTCTAATGGTTTTGATGCCTTCGGATGTATGGCCTCCATACCTACGTCGGCCAGTTGATCGGCAATGTCGTAATTGGTATAACCCACGGGTTTGCAATTTTCGATACCTACAATACCCGGATCGGCGGTTGACAGGTGGTACTCTTTATGAATAATGGCTTCCTGTGGTTTTAATATCTCGGCAATCTTGCTGAAAGTTACTTCCGAATAGCCGCGGTCAAACTCGCGCATAATGCCCTCGGTACCTTTGGTATAACCGGTAACAATGCATATACACTGCTCCAGGTCTATGGTTGAAAAAGCTTCCTTAATACGCTGGTCGATGGTGAAAGGGCGCTGATCGTCAAACCCGCTCAGGTCAATTAACCGTGTATTGATGCCTCGGCTTTGCAGAATATTGGTGAGGTTAAATGCCGAATGTGTTTCGCCAATAGAGGCTAATATTTCTCTCGCGGCCAGTAAGATACCTTCGCGGCTTACATAGCCCGAAGCCAGTATGTTGGCCAGGTTTTCGAGGTAAGTTTGCGCTACCTGTATATGTTTTTCAATAAAAGTATCAGCGGCGTTTAAATCAAGGCCGAGGTATACATATTGTTGATTAATGGCTTTCAGGCGCACCACCAGTTCCTGCAAAGGGGCATGGAAATCTTCGTGTTTGGCTATGCGATGATAAACGCCCGGTTCGGCGGTCTTCTTATTTTCCAGCAACATATTGGTTACGCCCGAAAAAGCCGATACCACAAAAACGCGGTTATATAATTGCTTGCCGGTACGCTCGTAAAGTACAATGTTATTAATTACCTGTTCAAGTGCACTCATCGAAGTGCCGCCTATCTTTTCAACTGTCAACATCTTTTATTGCTTTGGAAGGGCCGAAGCTATAAATTTTTCAATAAAATTTAACGGATTTTATGATGTTATCAGCTTACAGCTATACTTATAATGCTTTAAAGAACTGATAGTGTATCGGCCTATAACAAACGAGGCATAAGCATGTTAATGTTTTTTGGAGTAGATTACTATTTTTACATACCGGTTAAAATATACCTATGAAAGCTTTTTTTAGTTCGCTGGCCTTATGTGTGCTGGCTTTAGCCATGATCTTCTTTAAAAACCCGAAGGATAAGGCTGTTGCCCCAGCCCCGCGACCCAATATTATTGTAATTATGGCCGATGATATGGGCTTTTCGGATATTGGTTGCTATGGCGGCGAAATACCCACGCCTAATATTGATGAGCTTGCAGGCAAGGGGGTAAGGCTATCGCAATTTTATAATAATGCGCGGTGCTGCCCCACGAGGGCCAGCTTGTTAACCGGTTTGCACCCGCACCAGGCAGGAGTAGGCCGTATGGCCGAAGACCCGGAAAGTGTTGACGCGCATAATGAAGGCGTTGATGGTTACCGCGGTTACATCAGTAAAAACACGGTCACCATTGCTGAGATATTGAAGTCGGCAGGATATCATACCTATATGTCGGGCAAATGGCATGTGGGTATGCACGGTAAAGAGAAGTGGCCTATGCAGCGCGGCTTTGAAAAATTTTACGGTATATTATGCGGCGGATCGAGCTATCTGCATCCTTTTCCGCCACGAGGTATAACAACAGGTAATGGCGATATGCAGTATGATTTCCCCGAGGGGTATTATACAACCGATGCCTTTACTACACAGGCAATAAGCTTTATTAATGATCAGGCCGATGCCAAACCCTTCTTTATGTACCTCGCGTATAACGCGCCGCATTGGCCTTTGCAAGCTAAAAAGGAAGATATAGCGCTGTTTGCCAATAAATACAATATCGGTTGGGATTCGGTACGGCACGAACGTTTACGTAAACAGCTCGAAATGGGGCTTACCAAACCCGAATGGGGGCTTGCCCAACGCGAAATGCGCCCCTGGAATGAGCTTACCAAAAAAGAACAGGAAAATGTAGCCTACCGCATGGCCGTTTACGCCGCGCAAGTATACAGTATGGATCAAAACATTGGTAAGCTCATCAGTACACTGAAAGCTAAAAAACAGTTTGATAATACGTTGATCGTTTTCCTGTCGGATAACGGCGCTTGTGCCGAGCCGTACAAAGAACTTGGCGGCGGCCCGATGGCGGAGGTGAATGACCCGCTGAAGTTTTGGGCGGTATCGTATGGTACGGGCTGGGCCAATGTATCAAACACTCCCTTTAAAAAATGGAAGAATCAGGCTTATGAAGGTGGCCTGGCCGCGCCGTTTATCGCCTGTTGGCCAAATGGCATAAAAGCGCAGGCCGGTAAATGGAGCAATACGCCATATCATGTTATTGATATGATGCCCACCTTTATAGAACTGGCCGGGGCAAAATATCCTAAAACATATAATGGCAATACCATTATCCCTAACGAGGGTATTAGCATGTTGCAGGCCTTTAAAACAGGTAGCGGTAAAACACACGATTATTTTTATTGGGAACATGAAGAAAACTGCGCCGTAAGGCACGGTAACTGGAAAGGAGTAAAGCGTCTGCCTAACGGAAGATGGGAGTTATACGATTTGGAACATGACCGCACCGAACGCAATAATATTGCGCAGCAGTATCCTGATGTGGTGAAAGATCTCGATGAAAAATGGCAAACCTGGGCCGATACACATAAGGTGTTCCCAAAAGGGACAGATTATTATAAATCGAAATAGGTGCGTTACGCGAAAATGCGGTTATTAAGGTTATTGGTGGTGATGAGCAAATATGCAGGTCGCCCGCCATCACCTTTTAAGGGTACAATATCCAGCTGCCACCAGCTCTCGGTAAATTCGCCGGCATCAACAGATGGAATGTTGTAGTAAAAGGGTTCGGTAATGACTATTTCGTTGGTTTCTACAGCCTTTAACAATGCTTTAAATAAGGTGTTAACGCCGTCGCCGCCTTTGTCGGGATTAAAGGCTTCCCACAGGTACCAGCCGGTAATATCGCGATGATGGGTGTAGGTAGCATGCTTGTAAGCTTCGTTATAGGCCAGAATAGTAAAGTTTGGTATATCCGCACGCAAAATGATCCTCGGTAAGGTGGTATCAAATAGGGCGGATATCTCAAGTTCTTTAAAGTTCATGTGGCGCGAACTTGTATACGGTGACAAATTAAAAATTGATTTGTTCAGCACTCGTTCATTTTGTTCACAGGGTTGAGTGGGATTTATTATATAAATTTTCTATAAAATACACTTAACAGCCACTGTTATTTTGTAAAATGCAGACAGTTGAGGAAGGTTTATGGCATGCTATGCTATAAATTGCAACCGCTTTATCCCAATTATATCCTGATGAATAAACTATTACTTACTATTTTGTTTTCCTGCCTTGCAGGATTAAACTGTTTCGCGCAGTTAGGCGTAACCCAGTTACGTACCGAAAATCAAAAAGATCCGCTTGGTATTGACGCCAAAACACCACGCTTTAGCTGGCAGGTATTGGCCGGTAATAAACGCAACGTATTGCAAACCGCCTACGAAATAAAGGCCGGTGGCGTACAGGGTGGCAAAACACTTTGGCAAAGCGGAAAAGTTACTGCCGATCAATCATTATATATACCATACCAGGGTACCGACCTCAAAGCGGGCGAACAATATTACTGGCAGGTAAGGATTTGGGATAACAACGGTCGTGTTTCGCCATGGAGCGCTAAGGCTACCTGGCGTATGGGCCTGCTTACACCTGCCGACTGGAAAGCCAAATGGATAGGGCCGGGTTATGCCGGCGATGTGGTGGGCAAACCAAGTCCGCTAATGCGTAAAAGCATTTCGCTTACCAAAAAGGTTAAAAGCGCGGTAGCTTACGTAACTTCGCACGGTTTTTACGAAGCTCAGATCAACGGTAAAAAAGTAGGCGATGCTTATTTAACCCCGGGCTGGACAAGCTATAACAAACGCCTGCAATACCAGGTTTACGATGTTACCAATATGCTGTTGCCAGGTGAAAACGCCATTGGTGCCGAATTGGGTAGCGGCTGGTACCGTAGTCCTCTTGGGCCAGGTAACCCAAGCCCCAATCATTATGGTACGGATGTGGCTTTGTTGTTTCAGTTAGAGGTTAACTATACCGATGGCAGCCACGACACCATTATATCAGACGAAAGCTGGAAATCATCAACCGCGGAAGTGCGCTATGCCGAAATTTACAATGGCGCTAACATTGATGCCCGCCTTGCCAAACCGGGTTGGGCTAAAGCGAAGTTTAACGATGCAGGCTGGGATGCAGTAAAGGTGCAGGATTACAGCAAAGATCGCCTGATTGCTACCTATAATGAGCCTGTAAGAAAGCACGCCGTTTTTAATCCAGTAAAGCTAATCACTACCCCGAAAGGTGAAAAGGTGATTGATTTTGGGCAAAACGTGGTAGGCTGGGTGCAGTTTAAAATTACCGGGAAAGCCGGCGATTCTATCAAAATATCACACAATGAAGTACTTGACAAGGCCGGTAATTTTTACACCGAAAACTTAAGGGCTGCAAGGGCGCAAAATATCTACGTACTAAAAGGCGGCGGCGAAGAGTTCTTCGAGCCGAAATTTACCTGGCAGGGTTTCAGGTATATAAAGGTAGAGGGTATAGCAGGGAGCTTGGATACCAGTAAGTTTAGAGCGGTGGCATTATATTCGGATATGGAACCTACCGGTACGTTCACCTGCTCAAACCCCTTGCTGAACCAATTGCAGCATAATATTCAATGGGGGCAAAAAGGTAACTTTTTAGATGTGCCTACCGATTGCCCGCAGCGCGACGAACGCCTGGGATGGACCGGCGACGCGCAGGTATTTTCACGTACGGCCTCGTTCAATATGGATGTACATAACTTTTTTGCCAAGTGGCTGAAGGATGTATCTGCCGATCAGTTTAAAAGCGGTAGTATTCCGTTTGTAGTGCCCGATGTGTTTTCGGGCGGAAACAACGAAGTTGGCGGCAGTACCGGCTGGGGCGATGTGGCTACCATAGTACCGTGGAATATGTACCTGGCTTACGGCGATAAGCAGATATTACAGGATCAGTACGCGGGTATGAAAGCCTGGGTTGGTTTTATGAAGAACCAGGCTAAAAACGATCTTTGGAATACCACTAACCACTTTGGCGACTGGCTATTTTACAGTATAAATAACGATGTGGACGGTAGTTCGGCCATAACCAGTAAAGCGCTTATAGCACAATGTTTTTATGCGCATTCAACGCAATTATTGATCAACGCGGCTGCGGTTTTAGGTAATAAAGAAGATGAAACTTTTTATACCGCTTTGCTGGCGAAAATAAAGGCTGCCTACATAAACGAATATGTTACCGGCAGCGGGTTGATCTCATCTGATACGCAAACGGCTTATGCCCTTGCTTTGCAGTTTGATATGCTGCCCGAGAACCTGCGCCAGCAGGCTGCCGACAGGTTGGCTTCAAATATTGGCCGTTATGGCGATCACTTAACCACAGGTTTTTTAGGTACCCCGTATTTATGCCATGTGCTAAGTCGTTTTGGGCATACCGATGTGGCTTTTAAACTATTACTGCAAGAAACCTATCCATCGTGGTTATACCCGGTAAAAATGGGTGCTACCACTATTTGGGAACGTTGGGACGGTATTAAACCCGATGGCACTTTTCAGGATGCGTCAATGAACTCGTATAATCACTATGCTTACGGTGCCATTGGCGATTGGATGTACCGTGTTATAGCAGGCGTTGATACTAAAACTGAAGCGCCGGGTTATAAAAATATCACTATAAAACCAACAGTAGGGGGTAACCTTACCTATGCCAATCTGGATTATACCACCATGTACGGCAAGCTAATATCCAACTGGAAAGTACAGGGCGATAAATTTTCGCTGGATGTGGTGATACCCGCCAACACGACAGCAACCGTTTATTTCCCGGATAGTAAGGGCGCGATATTGGATGGAAAACTCCCGGTACTGAACGATAAAAACATAAAGGCAGGCACTGATGTACCCGGCTTTAAGGTGTTCAACATAGGTTCGGGCAGTTATCACTTTAACAGCGAGAAAGCTAAATAATATACAAATCTAACCTGCACAAGAAAAGGTATGCCTGTAATCGGTATACCTTTTCTGCTTTATACAGGCATCAAATGTATCAGCACCGTTACGGGCTTTTTATCGGTTGATTTTAGATGTGCCGTCCGTTATTTATTATATTCGGCCATGCTATGCTGCTGTTTACCCTCCGCAGGTAGAAATAATAATAACTGAATGAAATTTTCCGCAACGCTTATATATTCTTTACTGATCTCAGGTATTGCTACCCCATGTTTCGCGCAAAAAAAAGAAATAAAGGTAGAACCCGGTGTTTCTTATTCATTAGCTGCTTACAGGCACCAGGTATTAACTAATATTCAGTACGATATTAACTTTAATATTCCTGCCGATAAGGACAGCGCCATAGCAGCCGAAGAAACCATCAGTTTTGATCTTAGTTCTACAGCGCAAGGCCTGCAACTTGATTTTAAGCAAAGTGCCGGTCATATTAAAAGCGTTACCATAAACAGTACGACGACTACACCCAACTGGCAGCAAGAGCATTTGGTTATTGACGCGAAGTATCTGCATAAAGGGGCCAACAAGTTAACTATTCAATTTACGGCAGGTAACGAATCGCTTAACCGTAACACCGGGTTTGTGTATGCCTTATTTGTTCCCGATCGTGCCCGAACTGTATTCCCGTGTTTTGATCAGCCCGATCTTAAATCGAAATTCCTGCTTACCCTGCAAGTGCCTGTCGACTGGAACGTACTCGCCAATGCCGTTAAAAAAGATTCGGTGCTTAATGGTGAGCGCTGCACCTATCATTTCGCCAATTCAGATAAGTTACCTACTTACCTATTCTCGTTCACGGCTGGTAAATACACCTCGCTAAGGCAAATGACGGGTAAGCGGCAGTCCGAATTTCTGCACCGCGAAACAGACAGCACTAAGATCAGATTGAGCGTTGGTTCGTTATTTAAGGCACATGAAGATGCCATAGCTTTTCTGGAGCAGTGGACGGGTATTCCTTACCCGTTTCAAAAAGTAGGTTTCGCGGCTATTCCCGATTTTCAGTTCGGTGGCATGGAACATCCGGGCGAGATCCAGTATAAAGCATCTGCCTTGTTTTTAGATGATGGCGCTACCAAAGATCAATACATCGCCCGTTCAAACGTGATTTCTCATGAGGTAGCACACATGTGGTTCGGAGATATGGTCACCATGGCCTGGTTTAATGATGTGTGGATGAAGGAAGTGTTCGCTAATTTTATGGCCGATAAGGTAACCGAAAAACTAATGGGTACCGAAACCTTCAACCTTAAGTTTTTGCAGGATCATTACCCTGCCGCTTACAGCATTGACCGTACAGCCGGTGCCAACCCCATAAGGCAGCAGCTTGATAATTTGCAGGATGCAGGCTCACTATACGGCAACATCATTTACCATAAAGCACCCATTATGATGCGTCAGCTGGAGCTGCTGATGGGGAAGGACAATTTCAGGAAAGGGGTACAGGAATATCTCAGAAAATACGCGTACGGCAACGCCACCTGGAATGACCTGATCGCTATTTTAAGCAAGTATACTAAAGCCGATTTATATAGCTGGAACAAGGTATGGGTTAACCAACCAGGCAGACCTATATTTAGTTATAAGGTAAGTTACGCGGGCGATAAGATCAGCCAATTTACTATTGAGCAACACCCCGAAAATGGCGCCATGCGGATATGGCCGCAGCAGTTTCAGGTTACCTTAGTGTATCCGGAGGGAAACAGATCAGTAAGTGTAAATATGAATGCGCAACAGGTTGTTGTAAACGGTTTAAAAGGATTGGGCAAACCTCAATATATCCTCTTTAATGCCGATGGGATGGGTTATGGCTTGTTCCCGGTGGATAAGGGCATGGAGGCTGGTTTGTTCGCTATTGCCAACCCATTGCAGCGTGCATCGGCCTATATCAATGCTTACGAAAACATGCTGGCCGGCAGGTCATTTACCCCGGCAGAACTGTTAAAACTGTTCAGCAGCGGGCTGCAAACAGAGCAGAATGAAATGAACCTGCGCTTGCTAACCGGCTATATCGGCACCATATTCTGGGAGTTTACACGTCCGGATGAAAGGACTACGTTAAGCGCCGGTTTAGAACGAACCTTGTTAGCTGCTATGGAAAGCCAAACGGCTGCCAATAATAAAAAGGTTCTGTTTAAAACTGTTCAGGATATTTATTTGAGCAAAGATGTACAAGGCAAAATGTACCAAATATGGCAGCATAAGCAAGCGCCCGCAGGTGTAAAACTAAACGAAGACGATTATATTTCACTGGCCTTAACACTCGCGCTAAAAAGCGATACCGCGACATCGGTAATTAAAGAGCAGCAGGGTAGGGTAACCAACATCGACCGTAAGGATCGACTTGCCTTTTTAATGCCAGCTCTGTCATTAGATGTGCACGAACGAGATGCTTTTTTCGAGAGCCTGAAAGACACTAAAAACAGGCGAAAAGAGGCTTGGGTAGTATCTGCACTTTATTACCTGAACCATCCGCTAAGGCAGGCAAGCGCTGTAAAATACCTACCCCAAAGTTTACAGTTGGTAGAGGAGATACAGCGTACCGGCGATGTGTTCTTCCCGCAATCGTGGCTGGGGGCGGTGTTCGGCAATTACCAGAGTAAAGAGGCACTTAAGGTAGTGGATGATTTTTTGAGATCACACCCAAATTATAACCCTAAACTGAAAGCCAAAATTTTGCAGGCTACCGATAATTTGTATCGTGCCAATCAACTGTTTGGCGGCAAATAATATTAGGCGGTTTGTTTATAGTTGTTGAGTATTTCGATGCCCTTAAAGGTACATATACCGTAGTTGAAATGTTGCAGAAACTGCGATTGTACTTCCCAAACATTATATTCAGCAACCGGGAATATTGTAGTGTTGAAACCCGTCTCAATCTGGTTCATACGCATACGTGCCATTATTTTGGCATCGATGCTATCGCGGATGTAGCCTTGTTTAATCCCTTTTGCTAAAAGCTGTTCCAGGGTTTGGGTTAATACATCGGTCTTAAATTTCAGAAAGAGGGCCCATGCATCGGGGTGGTGCTTTTGCAGCTCGTTAATAGCTATAGGGTTAACGCGCGAAAACAACTCCTCAGCAAAATGCGTCATGCTGATCAACTCCTCAATCATATTGCCCGATTGGTTCATGAGCGCGCATAAATGGCTATGATCCGCATTGAGCTTGCTTTGCACAAAGGCTTGTACTAACTCATCCTTATTTTTAAAGAACTGGTATATGGTTTTCTTGGAGATGCCTAAATGTTTGGCAATATCATCCATGGTTACACTCTTAAAACCCGCGTTTAAAAACAGCTGTTCGCTCCCCTCAATTATCTTCTCTGCACCTGTCACTTAGCTTCGTTAATTAATTGGCGGTACAAATATGATGGAGGTGGTAATGCCTTTTACAGCCCCGGTCAATATTTCGAGCCCCATTTTTTCGTCGGTAGTTTGTTGAATGATATTGAGCGAAATGAGGCCGTGTACAACCGCCCAGTAAGTGTAGTATTTCATCCGGATGGTTTCGTCGCTTACCGGCTTGTTTTTAAACAGGGCGGCAATCACTTCGGTCATCAGGTCGGGCACTAAATTGGCCTCTGCCGAATCGTTTTCTGTAGGTACGCAAACAAAGTTGATGCCGTACATCAGCTGGTAAAATACTTTGTGTGTAAAAGCGAAGTTCCAGTAGGCAATCCACATGGCTTCTATCTGCTTTTCGGGGATGCGGTGGCGGCTTTTGGCTTCGCGCACTTTTTCGGCAAGGGTAAGGTGCCCTCTTTTGGCCAGTTCAAGGTAAATACATTCCTTGTTCCTGAAATACTCGTAAATAACAGGCGGCGAATATTCTATCTGGTCGGCAAGCTTGCGCATGCTTAAGGCATCACAACCACCGGTTTCAACTATATCCAGGGCAGAATCAAGAATATTACGCCTGGTTTGGTCTTTCAGGCGCAATATTCTTTCTTTACTTCCCATAAATATCTTAATAATAGGCTCATAATACTCAGTAAAAACGATAATATGAATTTCTGTTTATTTATTGGCAATTGCAATGTTGAAATGCCGTTAAAATATGTCTGAAACTCTGCTGTTTTTAATGTTTCATATAGCAATATGAGCCTATTTATGTTTTTAACGCCATCCGCCGCCTAAAGCCCTATACAGGTTTACAATAGCCTGCAATTCCTGCAAACGGTCGTTAACGCTGCTTAACTGGGCTGTAAGTAAACTTTGTTCGGAGGTTAAAACGTCGGTATAGTTTGTTGCCGAGCTATAGCGCAAAAGCTCCTTGGTATAATCAACCGATTTTTCTAAGGCCTGTAATTGTTTCACCCTTGAACCTTGCTTTTCAACCGCGTTTTGGTAAGAGTACAAAGCGTTTGAAACTTCCTGCCCGGCTGTAAGTAACGATTGCTGAAAAGCGTAGTAAGCTTCTTGTTGCTGTGCTTTGGCGGTTCTTAAACGAGCCCTGTTTTGTCCCTGGCTAAAAATAGGCTGGGTGAGGCCGCCAATGAAGTTGTAAAAGATAGAATTATCAAAGATGTTCTTCAATTGCAATGATGACGCGCCGCCCTGTCCGGTAATGGTTAACTGCGGATAAAAATAGGTACGTGCCAGGTTGGTGCTTTCAAAAGCTGCCCTAAAGGCAAATTCGGCCTGCCGCACATCGGGCCTGTTTTTTAACAGTTGCGATGGAACGCCAATTTTAAGATCGGCAACGGTTTTTTGCTCGTTTAGTGAGCCGCGTTTAATAGGGCCGGGAGCACGTGCCAGCAATATACTCAACGCGTTCTCCGCTTCGCGGATGCTCTGGTTTAAATCCGGAATGGTTACCTCGGCGGCATAACGGTTGGCCTCGCTTTGTACTACGGCGGCACCGTTCACTATCGCGCCTTCTTTCAGGCTTTTCACGGTTTCTACGTCTTTTATCCTTATCTCCAAAGTTTGTTTGGTGATAGCCAGTTGCTGATCAAGCGCCATCAGATTATAATACGTATTGGCAATGTTGGCGATCAGCTGGGTTTGCACAGCCCTTTTAGCCGCGTCGCTTTGCAACAGACCAGCCAACGCCGATCTTTTGGCACTGCTCAATTTACCCCATATATCGGCCTCCCAACTGGTATTAAGCACCAGCTGGTAGGTAGTGGTTTTTAAGTTGAACGAGTTGGCAAACTCCGGCGGAAAGTTAAGGCTTGCCGCCGATGTTTTCGCCCGGGTTACATTAGCCCCCGCGCTTAAGCTTGGCAAAAAGGCAGCCTTGCTTTGCCCAAAGGTAGCCTGTGCTTCGGCAATACGCTGCACGGCGGTTTTCAGGTCGAGGTTTTCGTTCAGCCCTTCCTGTATCAGGTTGGTAAGTACGGTATCCGAAAACAACTGTTTCACCGGCATGTTGGCCATTGATGTGGTATCGGTAAGCGTGGTATCGCGATACAGGTGATCGGTATTAACGGTTGGCTGCCGGTACTTTTTAGTAACACATGAGGCAAGTATGGCCGCCGTTGTCAGCACGGCCAATACTTGTCTTTTATATAAATAGGTCATTTTATGAACTTGTTTAATAGTACTTAATAAATTGTATTATAGCGTGGCATGTTCCGCCCATTGCGCTTGTTCTTCTTCTTCGCTCATTGGTTTGCCGCTGATGCGTTCCTGTAAGGTTTGGAAAATGATGAACAATATTGGTATTACAAATACCCCGAAAATGGTACCGATAAGCATACCGCCAACAGCGCCTGTACCGATAGAACGGTTACCTGCCGCGCCCGCGCCCGATGCCAGCATCAGCGGCACAAGGCCCAATATGAAGGCGAACGAGGTCATGAGGATTGGCCTTATACGTGCTACCGAACCATCAATAGCCGCCTGCACAATACTTTCGCCTTTACGCCTGCGCATTACCGCGAACTCAACGATCAGGATGGCGTTCTTAGCCAGTAAGCCGATGAGCATGATAAGGGTGATTTGCAGATAGATGTTATTTTCGATACCGAATAACCAGGCGAAGATGAATGCCCCGGCTAAACCTACTGGTAGTGAAAGCAATACCGCGAACGGCAATATGTAACTTTCGTACTGCGCGCTTAGCAGGAAGTAAACGAACACCAAACACAAAATAAAAATGAAGATGGTTTGGCTGCCGCTGCTGATCTCCTCGCGTGTTAAGCCCGAAAACTCGTAACCATAACCCGCAGGCAGTGTAGTGGCGGCCACTTCCTGTATCGCCTTAATGGCATCACCTGTACTAAAGCCCGGTTTTGGCGCGCCCGTTACCGATATAGAGGTAAATAAGTTGAAACGTCTGATCGACTCCGGTCCGTAAACTCTTTTAAGCGTTACAAATTCAGATATCGGCGCCATTACATTGTTGGCGTTGCGTACATATATATTGTTTAAGCTGCCGGTGGTGCCCCTGTAAGCGGCATCGGCCTGTATCATTACCCTGTACTGTTTACCAAACTCGTTAAAGTTGGAGGCATAAATACCACCGTAATAACCCTGCAAGGTGCTCAATACCGAGTTTACAGGTACGCCTGCATCCTTACATTTGGCTATGTTAACATCCACCAAAAACTGCGGGAAGTTGGTATTGAAGAAGGTTGAAGCGTATTGAATTTCGGGGCGTTGGTTCAACGCGCCTAAGAATTTTCCGTTTATTTCGGCAAACTTATTAATATCGCCGCCGGTACGGTCCTGCACCTGGAACTCAAAGCCGCTGCTGTTACCAAAACCCTGCAAGGTTGGCGGGGCAAAGAATAATATGGTAGCGCCTTTTATCCCGGCCGTCATCCCGAACAGTTTACCGGTAACGCTGGTTACGTCCGATCCTTTGGCGGTACGGTCTGCCCATGGTTTCAGCTTGATCATGATCAAACCATAAGAACCACCCGCGCCGCTCAATATACCCTGACCGGCCACCCGGATCACCGACTCTACTTCTGGCATTTTTTGTATCATGCCGGCAACCTGGTCAACCACTTCGGTAGTACGTTCTAATGAAGCGGCAGGAGGTAATGATACGTCGCCAATGATAAAGCCCTGATCTTCGTTAGGTACGAAACCCGACGGCGTAGTTTTCAGCAAGAACCAAAATATCACCCCGAATACAACGATACCCGCGATAGCTATCCATTTTTTGGCAGCCAAAAAGCCTACCGATTTTTTGTATTTGCCGGTAAATGCATCAAAACCCGTATTAAACGCGGTATAAAAACGCTGCAATAAGCCCGATTTATGATGTTCACCTTCGGGATGCGGTTTTAATAACAAGGCGCACAATGCCGGACTTAAAGTAAGCGCGTTAACAGCCGATATCAAAATAGCGATAGCCAGCGTTAAACCAAATTGCTTATAAAACACCCCGGTTGAACCGGTGATAAACGATACCGGGATAAATACAGCCGCCATTACCAAAGTAATTGATATGATAGCGCCGCTGATTTCGCCCATGGCGCCAATAGTAGCTTCCTTACCGGATTTTGCACCGTTATCGAGCTTGGCGTGTACCGCCTCTACCACCACAATGGCATCATCTACCACAATACCAATGGCCAGTACCATCGCGAACAAGGTGAGCAGGTTAATAGTAAACCCGAACAATTGTAAAAAGAAGAAGGTACCCACAATAGCTACCGGAACCGCGATGGCCGGTATCAGCGTAGAGCGGAAATCTTGCAGGAAAATAAATACTACGATGAACAGCAGTATAAATGCTTCCACAAGGGTGTGGATCACTTTGTCGATAGATTCATCCAAAAAGTCGTTAACACTGAATATGGAGGTTTGGCTTATACCCGGAGGGAATGTTTTTGATGCCGCCTCAATAGTTTGCTCACAGGTTTTTATCAACTCGTGCGCGTTTGAACCCGCTGTTTGATAAATAGCTATACCGATGGCCGGTTTGCCATTCATTTTAGCGGTACTGGCGTAACTTTGTGCGCCCAGTTCTATACGGGCTACATCTTTAAGGCGTAATAACTGGCCTTTGGCTGCCGACCGTACCACAATATTCTCGAACTCGGAGGTGCTTTTAAGCCTGCCTTTATATTTTAAAACGTATTGATATGTTTGATTGTCATTTTCGCCTATTTTACCCGGTGCGGCTTCGATGTTCTGCTCGGCAAGGGCCGTATTTACATCATCGGGGATGAGGCCGTAACTGGCCATAACATCGGGCTTAAGCCAAATACGCATCGAATAATCCTGCAAACCAAAGGCTGAAGCCTCACCAACACCGTTGATCCGCTTAATTTGCGGTAAAAGGTTAATGTTGGCATAGTTTTGCAAAAAGGTTTGATCGTAGCTTTTGTTAGTGCTCGATAGGGTGAACACCATCACCATGCTGCTTTGGCGCTTGCTGGTGGTAACACCGGCCTTGGTAACCTCGGCAGGTAATAAGCTGGTAGCTTTTGATACCCTGTTCTGCACGTTTACCGCCGCCAAATCCGGGTCGGTACCTTGTTTAAAATAAACGGTAATGGTAGCGGTACCATCGTTACTGGCGGTAGATGTCATGTAGGTCATGTTCTCCACACCGTTAATCTGCTCCTCTAACGGAACAATAACGCTGTTCATCACCACCTCGGCATTAGCACCCTGGTATGATGTGGATACCTGCACCGTTGGCGGCGCTATATCCGGGTACTGTGTAATAGGGAGCGTGGTGAGCCCCAGTATACCCAGTATTACTATAATAACCGATATCACTGTGGATAGTACCGGTTTTTGAATGAATGTACGTAACATAGTTAATTTATGTTGATAGCCCGGCTAAGCTGCTAAGCCTGCCGTGCCTTATTGCGTGAAAATTAATTGAGATCCTTGTAAATAGTTTCGGCGGTTTGGGCTTCGGGTTTAATTACCATGCCGTCCTTTAAAGTATTTGCGCCATCGGTCACTACGGTTTCGCCTGCTTTTATGCCGCTGGTAACCACGTAAAACTGGCCGGTTGCTAAGTCCATAATCTCGATCTCGGTACTTTTAACCGCACCCTTGCTATCAACCACATATACAAAGTGTTTGCCTTGCAGCTCGTAAACCGCTTTTTGCGGTATCAGTATAGCATCCTTTAAAGTTTGCGGTATTTGTATGGTAGCAGTACCACCACTGCGGATAAGGCCAACCGGGTTAGGGAATGTAGCCCTGTAACTTGCCGAACCTGTTTCGGTATTGATCAATCCGCTGATGGTTTCTACGCGACCTTTTTCAGGATAGGTAGTACCATCGGGCAGTACAAGCGATACCGGCGGCGTGTTGGCCAGTTTCTCGTTCATGGTTTTACCCTTCATAGTGCGCGAAAAATCAAGCAACTGCTTTTCGTTGAGCGAGAAGTAGGCGTAAACCTTACCAATGTTTGAAATGGTAGTTAGCGGCTGCGCGGTGTTGGCGTTTATTAAACTACCTAATTTATAAGGTATGGTTCCTACCACGCCATTAACCGGGCTGGTAATGGTTGTATAACCCAAATTTGTTTTTGCATTGGCCAGGTTAGCTTTAGCCTGTGCCAACGCGGCACGGCGTGCTTTTAAGGTTAGTTGCGCTGCCTCCAGTTCGTAATGGCTGATGATATCTTTTTCAACCAGCGGTTTGGTTTTGTTAACCTGCAATTCGGCGCTGCTTACATCGGCTTCGGCACTGTTGATGGCGGCCGCTGCGTTGTTTACATCTTGCTGATATTGCGGGGCGCTTATCTTAAATAATAACTGGCCTTTTTTTACCACGCTGCCTTCGTCAATAAATATCTGTTCAACAAAGCCGTCAATTTTGGGGCGTATGTCGATATTCTGCTGGCCTTGCAGGGTAGCAGGGTAGGTGCTGTTAAGGGTAGCGTTATGTACTGTTAAGGTAAATATCGGGTAGCTTTGCGCAGGCGGCGGACCGCCTGCTGCTGCTGCCGCGCCCTGCTGTGTTTTATCGCCGCATGACGATAGCAGGATCAAGCCCGCGCTAAAACCGGTTAAAAGTTTAATTGTGTTTTTCATAAATATAAAGCCGTGGCTGTTTGAGTGGATTAAATGAGTAGGCATTGAGGTACTTCTATTTTTGTGTTTGACAATTTTGTTAATGGAGGTTCAAATTTTTTTACTGGAAGATCATTTTACAGATCATCATTTTGCGTTCTTTTATTAAGCCATTGAACTCATCGTTACTGAGCTCGAAAACTTTTTTATAAATAGGGGCCATTACCAGCGGATAGGCCATCAGCGAAAAAAGGTTCATCATGAAATGGATGGGGTTCATGGCCTCAATATGCCCGGCATCCATTTCGGCCTGTATCTGGCTCAAAAAGTATTGCATGCGTTCAGGCTTATCTTCATCAGCGTACTTACAGGTATCTGAATTGATCTCGGTGATCAGAAAAGTTTCCTGGTAGGGGAACGCGATGGATTCAGTGAGGAAAACCTCGATGAAGTTTTCGATCTTTTTGCGGAAAGGCAGGTCGGCCTTCATTACCGTATCCAGCTGTTGCGACAGGCCGTGCATGGCTTCCTTAAAAACCTGGTCAATTAAAGCGTCTTTCGACCGGAAATAGTAATTAAGCAACGTACGGCTAACTCCCGCGGCATCGGCAATGGCCTGCGTATTGGCATGCAGGCGGCCTTCGGCAAAGAAAATGTGTTTGGCGGTATCCTTAATTAATTTTTCGGTACCGGTATCTCTAACGGGCATATTTATAAGCACTATTAATAAGAGTGCCCGGCAAAATTGCCTTAATTAAATATGCAGCAGAATGTTGAAAGGGTGTACTAATATGTCAAAAGTTCTGTTTTTCTGAAATGATTGTAATAGATTAGTAATAATATTACAATGATGGTAATAAACAATGTTAACTTATATAACAAGATTAGAGAATGGATATAGATGATGCCGGTTATGCTTTGTCATTTGCAGATGATTTGCATCAACATGATTAATAAATATTTGATATGTCAATAAGTCTGCTAAATATGTCTGAAATTCTGTTCCGCTACCGCTTGCCGGTATCGCCCGATTTTCGGTATTGACTTGGGCTGATGCCTGCCTGTTTTTTAAAATACTTGCTGAAAAAGAACTGGTCGCTAAAGTTAAGGTACGAGGCCACCTGGCCAATGGTGAGGCTAAGGTCGTTCAATAATATCTTGGCTTCCATTAATACCATCTCGTCAATAAACTCGCCTGCCGTTTTGCCCGTAATTTCTTTAATGGTTTGCGACAGGTATTTGGGGGTTATATTTAACATGGCGGCATAAGCCAAAACGCTGCGTTGCTCGCGGTAATGTTGCGGCAGTAGTTTTAAAAAGCGGAAGGTAAGCTCTTCTTTACGCGTACCGAAAACATCATCGTACGATTCCTGCTTTTTATACAACGAACCCATCTCGTAAATAAGTGCAGCGAAAATGTTAAGCACTATTTCGTGCTGAAAGCCCTGCTTATCATCATCGGTTTTATATTTAAGTAATTGTACCATGGTTAACAGCACTTCCGCTTCTTTTGGCTGCAATAGCAGGAGCGGACTGATCTGCGGTGATAAAAACTCCATGGCATCTATATTCTTATTATGTATGCCCGCGCTCGACAAAAAATCGGAACTGAAAACTACCGAAGCTATCTTGCAATCGGGCGATACGCGCACAAACTGACGCACTACCTGCGGCGACAACATCAGGGCATTGCCAACCGTAAGCTGATAAGCCATCAGGTTTACATTGATCTCCAGTTCCCCCTGGGTAATTATAAAAAACGCGAAATGGTCCGACCGGAAAGGATACATAATAGGCGGAGGCGTTTCGCTCGCATCGGTATATATTATATATAGGCCTTTATTGGGGTCGTTAATACCAAAAGGGGCAAGTAACTGGTCAATAGTATGTGTTTGAACAGATGTTATGTTTAAATTCATGTACAGTGCGCTGTGTTTTTCAAAAAACTATCGAACCTAATACAAAAAATCAGGATAATAACCAGTGTTTTTTTAAAGATTGCTTCAAAATGGCGCAATAAACCGGGTTGAAATTTGGTAAAACGTTTCATTTGGCTGCTAAATCAATAAAATGCTGGCTGTTAACTTATGATATCTGACAGGTTTCATACGATTCATTGAATTTTATTCGATAATTATTAACCATTTCGGGCATATTTTATCAATATGTTAAAAAGCGGTGACTATAGGGTAAAATAGGTGATAATGCCCATACGCCAAACGGATACTTTTATAAGTAATTACTATTTAACACTTTAAAACCCCATTTGGTATGTTCATTAATTTTACTATTTCAATTTTCGGAACCTTTTTCAAATCAGAGCATTTACTGCTGTAGCTTATAATAATGGTGTATTGGCTTTGTAAAAAGGCGCCTGTTCTCAGCCAGGCAAATATACATCAAAACAGCAGCACGGCTGCACTGAGCTATAAATGATAGTTATTTAAATAAGCTGCTCACATAAACATAAGGCCTACCGATCTCCGCGTGGCCCGGTGAGTAGTGCTTATATCCGGTCTATAAATATTATATATCATTCTGATGAAAGAAAAATACTTTCTAACGGTTTTCATTTGCCTGTTGCTAATGCAAAACGTGTTTGCCCAAACAAAAATAACGGGCGTTGTTAAAGACGATAAAGGGAACACACTGCCATCTGTAAGCATTGTTGTAAAGGGAGGTAAAGGCGGGCAAACAGATAATAACGGTAAATTCTCAATAGAGGCTCCGGCTGATGCCACCTTAATAATAACCTATATAGGTTACATAAAACAGGAGATAAAACTAAACGGTAAAACCACCATAAACGTGGTGATGGAAGAAAGCCAAACCACGCTGAACGATGTGGTGGTAATTGGTTATCAAAAGGTAACCCGTAAAAAAACTACCGCGGCAATATCCAGTATATCGGCCAAAGAGATCGCCAATTTACCGGCATCCAGTTTCGATCAGTTATTACAAGGCCGCTTGTCGGGTGTAAACGTGCAAAACTTTTCGGGTATGCCGGGTGCTACGCCTACCGTATCGGTACGTGGTAACTCAACGGTAAATTCAAGTTATAATGAGTTCAGCGTAGTTAACTCGCCGCTGTATGTGGTAGATGGTGTACCGCAACCTACCGAAAGTTATGTAGGCCCCGGTACCGGAACAGGTAACAACTACCTGGCAGGTATCAACCCTAACGATATCGAATCTGTCGACGTATTGAAAGATGCCTCGGCTGCAGCTATTTACGGTTCGCGTGCTGCAAACGGCGTTATTTTGATCACTACCAAAAAGGGATTGAATACCGAGCCTAAGGTAATGATAAGCGGTTACACAGGTATTACGCAAAAACCTAAGCTGAGAGACGTTACGCTCGGTTCGGCAGAGCGCAGCCAAAAAATGGACATTTTGAGGGCGCAGCTTGACTATGCCTCGCAAAAGAACCTGCCTTATATGCTTACCGATAGTTTAAACCCGGCCTTTAATGGTAATACCAACTGGCAGGATATGTTTTACCAAACCGGTAAAATAAAAGATGTCGACCTAAGCTTATCAGGCGGTGGTACAGGTGGTACAACCTACCGTTTCAGTTCGGGTTATTATGATGAAGAAGGTATTATTAAAGCTACAGGATTTAAGCGTTATACCATGCGCCTTAACCTGCTTACCAAAGCTTTAAAAGAAAGGTTGACCATTAACCCAATTGTTGGTTATTCGCGCTCAGAGCGGGCGAGGGGTAACGGTGATAATGCTTCGCCTATATCTTTAGGGGCAGGTAATATGCCTTCGTCGTTATTTGAATTATCGCAAACTAAAAAAGATTTTTATTTAGGGGCCTACAATGCCAATTCGGATCAGAACGTGAGTAACCAGTTTACTTTCAACCTGAATATCGGTTATGATATTACCAAGAACTTCAAATTTACATCGCAATCGTCGTTTCTTAATAACTCGGCACGAAGGGATCAAAGCCAGTCGAGCCTTTTAAGAAACAACACGGGTAACTACTCGTACTCTTATGCTGATAACGGTATAACCGCGCTTACCTCAAACTACTTTACTTACTCAAATTCGTTCGGTAAACATAACATCAGCTTAATAGGTGGTCAGGATATCCAGTACGATCAATTCCGTTACACTACTGCATCAGGTACAAATGGCGCGTCAGATCAAATTACGGTAGTACAGGGTTTCCTGCAAAGTAATATTTTCGGTTATTCTGATTATCAGGCCAGCGGTTTGCTGTCATACTATGGCAGGGCGGCTTATGATTATGATAGCAAATACCTGTTATCGGTAAGTACCCGTACAGATGGTTCATCAAGGTTTGGTAAAAACAGCAAATGGGGTTTCTTCCCATCGGCATCAGTAGCCTGGATCATTTCTGAGGAGAACTTTATGAAGGATGGTGGCTCGCCATTTACCTTACTTAAGTTAAGAGGTAGTATTGGTGCCACAGGTAGCTTACCGGGAACTAATTATCTGCAATATAACCTGTACAATGTTAACGCCGGCGATTACGCGGGTAGTAACGGATCATCATCATACGGCGGTGTTACCGCGGTTACCCCAAACTTTATTAATGGTGTTGCGCAGGCAGGCCTTACCTGGGAGCGTTCAACCCAGTGGAACGTAGGTACCGATGTGGAGATCGATAACGGCAGGTACTCAATGGCGCTCGATTTTTATAACAAAGAAAGCTCAATGCAATTGTTCAGCGTAAGGCTGCCGGTTACCACAGGTTATGATAATGCCCTTACCAACTCAATTGGCGTGCGTAACGCGGGTGTGGATCTGTCTATCACTGCTAACCTTTTGCCTAAAACAAGTGCTATCAAATGGTTTTCAAGATTAAACGTATCGTACAATAAAAACACCATCATGAACCTGCCAAACGGCGGTCGCGATTTGGTTTTGAGCGGCGACAGGTTTGATAAATCGCACATATTAAGTGTGGGTAGCCCTATCAATACCTTCTACCTGTACAAAACATTAGGTGTATATAAAACTGATGCCGATGTGCCTGTAAATCCTTACACCGGCGACAGAATGTCCGCAGGTGGCAATGCTTACAGGGCAGGTGATTTTCAATTGGCCGATATGGATGGTGATTACCTTATCGATCCGTTCAATGATGGTATCAACCCCGATAAATTGCCAATTGGCGACCCTAACCCTAAATGGACAGGTGGTTTCACCAACAACTTTACCTGGAAAAATTTCACGGTGGGTGTGTTTTGTACCTTCACTTTCGATCGTGATGTGCTGAATATTTTCAGGTCAGATCTGATGTCGAACTCGTCAAGCGGCTCGCCTTCAAACTTCGCGGCCTATTCAACGCCCGATTTCAGCAAGATCAATATCTGGAGGCGCCCCGGCGATGTGGCTGAGTACGCTAAGGTAGATATAGGTAACTACCGTTACTATTACACCAGCGCACAAACTTTCTTCTTAGAAAAAGGCGGTTACTTCCGTATCAAGAGTATCAACCTTTCATACGATCTGCCGTCAACCGTAACTAAAAAACTGGGCCTAGGCAGGGTAAGAGTGTTTGGCGTTGCCGATAACGTGGCTATGTTCCAGCAGTCGCAATATTTACCTGATGCCGAAGCGGTAAACCCTTATGGCGAGTATAACGGAGCAGGATACCCTATTCCTAAGAAATACACAGTTGGACTTGAAGTTAATTTTTAAAAAACGGGAAGCATGAAAAATAAATATCTGATAGGCAGTTTAATGTGTGCAATGGTTATTGCCGTGCTAACAAGTTCGTGCAAGAAACTACTTGAACAAACACCACAAAATTCAACTTACTCTGAGGTTTTTTGGCAAAGCTCAAGAGATTTAAACAGTGCCATAGCGGGTAACTACGCCTTACTGCGTGCCGCGGCTAATAGCGGTACTTATAATCCAAGTCCGCGGTATTACATGTATGGCGATGCGGTAGCCAAGAGTTATTTCACCATGCAGTATGTGGGCGACGGGCTCGAAAATATCCAGAATGGCGATTATACCTTTATTTATAACCTTAACTCGCTGGCCAACTGGACATCGTATTACAAAACCATCGCGATGTCGAACATTGTACTAAGCAAGGTGCCCGGCGTACCCGAAGATAAGCTGACCGATGTAACCAACCCGGCGCAGTTTAAACGCAAAATTATGGGCCAGGCATTGTTTATACGTGCGTTGTCGTACTTTATGATGACACGTGTTTGGGGCGATGTGCCATTGGTTACCGAGGCTTATGAAGATCCGATCAGCGCACCGCATTTACCGCGTAGCCCGAAAGCTGACGTAATGAAGCAAATTGAAAAAGATTGCCATGATGCCATCGGCATGCTTGATTGGGGATACACCAATACTGCGGAGGCTCACATTACGGCCAGTAAAGGATCGGTTTACGCTTTATTAGCGCACCTGTACCTGTGGAGGGCAACCATGACGGATGTACGTTCAAACACACCTATTGCTGCCGATGTTGCAAGCGCCGATACTACACTTACAGCGGTTATTGCCAAAGGCGGTTATACCTTAACCGATACCAGCAAGTATTACGATACGTTTGTAGGCCGAAGCAACGAAGGCATATTTGAGCTGAACATGAGCGAGAACACTAAAGAAGGTTCAAGCTGGAGCATCGCCAATATGTTTCTACGCAGTAACTATATAGCCTATAACAGCGACAACTCCAGAAACTATGTTAACACAGGTTATTTAAACGATCATTTTTATAAACTAACCAAGGATTGGCAATGGGTATGGACAGGCTCTCAATGGGTTTGGACGGAAGTATCTGTAAAGACGATCGATTCGCTTGATGTAAGGTATCGTAAGAACTTTGATTATCGTGGTACAGATCGCCCTACCTGCATCAAATACCATAACGTGGTTTACCGTAATGCAGGGCAGTTACAGGATGCTTATGTAAGTAACAACATGATCATCTTCAGGCTGAGTGATATGAAGTTGCTGCAAGCGGAGGTAGCCCTTTACCAGGGTAATACGGGCAAAGCAATTGACATTATTAATTCATTCAGGAAAAGATACGGCGCCTCGCCCGATGCGCAGTTAGCTACCGACCTTACAAAAGACCAGGTGATGGACGAGTATATACTTGAACGTGGCAAGGAGATGTACCTGGAAGGACATATATTTTACGATTTGCTGCGTACCCGTAAGTACGAAACCTTTGTGCCCTGGCTATCATCAACCAGGTTTGCACAGGAAGGCTTTTACTGGCCGGTATATCCATCATTATTCAGTGATAATAACCTCTTGAAACAAACCTCTTACTGGTTGGGCAAAATATAGTGGCCTGGCCCGAGAGTGAAATGATTAGTTAGCAATTGATATTGATTTATTACAATGGATAAAATGAAAAAGATAAACAGATATATACTATGCGCCATAATGGGTTTGCTTGCCCTTACCGCGTGTAAAAAGAACGACTATATTAATGATGGGGGCAAAGCCAACGCGCATGTTAACATGACTACGTACGACTTCCTGAAATCGCGCCCGCAATTTGATTCGCTGGTACGCATAATTGATAAGGCCGGTATGAAGGATGAAATAAACGGTAACATCACCTTTTTCGCTACCACTAACTATGGTATAGTTGATTATGTGAAAGCCAAAAAACAATTGAAAATTATTGAAGTAGGCGATGAGAATATCAACTTCGGTATCAAGGATCTGAACGCTGCCGAGTTGCGCGATTCGTTGAAGATCTACATGTATAAGGGTGCTATAAACCGTGCGCAAATGACCACTGAAGGCACCCTGTACGATTCAATGCTGGGCGCTATACCTAACGTGAAGTTTATGATAAGGCTGCGCCGCACGTTAGATTATGGCGGCTATGTTGATTATGTTGACTATGTGAACTTTACCAAAGTAATAGGTACACGCGACGATAAAGAGGCCGACCAGGCAAGCATCCCGCAAAATCAAAAAGATATCTCTTACGATTGCCAAACCTCCGGTATTATCACTACCACAGGGATACTGCACGTACTGTCAGACAACCAGCGATTATTTTTTAACGGTGAATCATTAGGTAATTAAACCCGCAATTAAAATGAAAATCAGATCAATAAAAATAGCATCAGCGCTTGCCCTGGTAATTATGGGGGCCATTGCTTGTAAAAAAATAGATAAGGGCTTTTTAAGCGATACCATTCGTTACAAGGATAATGATATTTACGCTAAGCGGGGGATGACCCTAACCCTTTCAGACCGTATCAATGCCGATGGCTCAACGCCACCGTTCGAATTTGAGATGATCAACTTCAGGGATGTGCTTACCGGCGCCCCGGTACCCGAGGAATTCTATAAAAAGTATGAAATAACAACGTTTAAAAATGGCATGACCTTTAACGCGGCCACCGATACCACCGTGGCGCTTTTGAATGCTAAACGGGAAACCGTTTTACGTGCACCTATGGAGTTCAATCCTATAAGCGGGCAGCTGGCTTTTAACAGGGCGTCGGCCTATTTACCGCTGGGTGTGTATGTGTTCGATTTAAAGGCTACTAACTCTTTCGGTACCAAAACCTATCCTTCATTCGCGCGGATAAACGTAATTGAGCCAAGTATTGAGGATGTTTTCCAGATCACCTATCAGGCAGCAAGCGGATCGAGCGATGCGGAAGCATTTACTACTATTAAGCCGCCACGCCTTACCTGTACCAAAATATCAAACGATGGCGCAAGGGTTATCTTAAAAATTACCGACAAAAATGGTGTTGCCTTTAACCCTGCCAATGGCGAGGTAGTAAAACGCGGCGACAGGCCAACATTTGAATCGCATGCTAAATTTAACCCGGTATTACCAACTGATACAGCGTTGATATGCGATTACGAAGTGGCGCCGTTCCCGCTGGTAAAATACATAACTCCAACAACGGATTGGGGATACCTGATCTACTATCGGATACCTAAACGTTTCGCATCCATTGATGGTGTTCCCAACAATAACGTAAACCCGGTATTTGGTTTCAGGGTGTTAATGGAAGGTACCTACGTAGTTGAAGTAAAACTTACCGACGTAACACGACTGCCACAATAACAAACTAATAATACCCCTAATAAACTAACAAACCGCGGTAGTGATGCTACCGCGGTTTTGTTGTGTTGTTTGAAAGTTTTTACAATAAAAAGTGTTGTCATTGCTTTATACCTCGCAATGACACGTTTTGCCTCACCCAACCCTCTCCATGGGAGAGGGCTTTAGACACCCCTTTCCGTTTTCCGTCAGCAAACAGCTTCGGGCGAAAGCGGGCAGAACTGTGGTGGGTAGGAGCGTAGGTGGGCATAGGAACTTGTTGCACGTGGGGAGGAAATGAGCGGTGGGGCAAAAGTACCAGCCCCCAAGTTCTGCACGGTTTGCAGGGCATGGCCAAGTGCGGCAAAGAAGCCTTTTGCTGGACATGCCCTTTTGCTACTTTTGGGGCACAGCCAAAAGTAGTAGCCCCTGCGGCAATGAGCAAACTGACTTTAATCATAGCACAACAAAAACCTACGTAGAGATTGCTTCGTTCCTCGCAATGACGATAGTGATAGAAACCGAGTTAAAACGCAATAAGATAATTGCTTTGCAACTCGCAACAATGACAATTACTTAATACTATTTATAAACAACACTTACCATGTTACTGCTATTTACCTACTTTTAAAACACAATGAAAACACTAACATCATTACTGCTTTCGGGCGTTGCCTTGTTTGCTTTAACGGGCAATACCCGCGCACAAAATACGCCAACATTAATTTTGCAGATAGACGCGGAAAACAAGGTGCAAACCATTCAGAATATAGGTGCTTCGGGTTGCTGGTTTTCCGAGGGGATAGGCAAATACTGGCCTTCTGAAAAAAAGGAAAAGATTGCTGAACTATTGTTCAGTAGTGAGGTTGATAAAGGCGGCAACCCGCAGGGCATTGGTCTTTCCGCATGGCGGTTCAATATTGGCGGCGGTACTGCCGAGCAAGGCGACAGCAGCGGCATTGTCGATTTTCGTAAAAGGGTAGAATCTTTCCTGGCACCCGATGGTACTTATGATTGGAACAAGCAGGCTGGTTACCAGTGGTTTTTACGAAAAGCAAAAAGTTATGGTGTTAAAGAACTCATCGCTTTTTCAAACACGCCGCCTGTACAGTTCACCCAAAACAACCGGGGTTTTAAAACGGAGAAAGACTATAAGGCCAATTTAAAGCCTGATAGGTATAATGACTACGCCGAATTTTTGGCGACCGTTATAAAGCACTTCGATAAAGAAGGACTGCATTTTAGTTACATAAGTCCGGTGAACGAACCGCAGTGGGATTGGTCGAACAAACCGGGGCAGGCCAGCCAGGAGGGTAGCCCATGGGCAAATGAAGATATTCATCGTGTGATATTGGCTCTGGATGCATCGCTGGCAAAAAATAAATTGCAGACCCAAATACTTACTACCGAAGCAGGGATGCTTACCTACCTGTATTCGGGTAAATCGGCATCATCAAGCCAGATCCAGGCATTTTTTGACAACGGGAGCAAATACAGCCTTAATAACTTGAAGAGCGTACCCAAAGTTATTGCCGGGCACAGTTACTTTACCGATTCGGGCGATAGCGCGATAGTTGCCGTACGTAAAAACCTGGCCGATACCGCCCGTAAATACAAGGTGGATTTTTGGCAGTCGGAATACTCTATGCTGGCCGATGGTTTCAGGGAGGGTACAAAAAACAGCAGGAGTGCTATTGATTGCGCCTTGTTCCTGGCAAAAATAATTCACCATGATATTACCGTCGCCAACGCCTCGGCATGGCACTTATGGAACAGCTACGAACCCGGCAGTGCCGAAAAGGATACCCGCTACTATCTCATCGCCCTCAACCCCGAAAAAGACTATAAGAATGGCGAATTTACCGTTACCAAAAATCTGTGGGCAATGGGCAACTTCAGCCGTTTTGTAAGGCCGGGTATGCAGCGTTTGAACACGCAGCGGAATGACGGCATCGATTTGGTAAAGGCCGCGCAGGATGTAATGGTATCAGCCTACACCGGCAACAACAAACTGGTGATCGTAGCCATAAACTATACCAATGCCCCGCGCGAAATAAAACCGCAGCTAAGTAACTTCAAAGCTATTAAAAGCTACCGCACCTACACAACATCAGCAGCGAGCGATGATAACCTGAAAGCATCGGCTGTTGAAAAAGCCAATACGGCTGTAACGCTTAAACCACGCTCAATAACTACCATTGTGTTTGAATAAGGAATCATCAAGCTAAAAATATAAGCAACAAAAAAGCGGAAGAATTTACTCTTCCGCTTTTTTGTTGCGTTTTATGCGGGTGTGATAGCAGGTGCTATTTAATTACCCACTCGTGTATGCCCGTGGCGTTATCAACCGGTAATTGTATCTCCATTTTAATGGCGGTGGTTTTTACAGGTTCAAAGCTCACGGTGTTCATTTTGTCTTTCTCGTTTTGGTACGGCTTAGTGGTTTTTACCTCAACCCATTGGTCGCCTTTTTTGTAAAGCAACTTGTACGATGCCGGTATTCTGCAACCTCCCCACGGGCCATCATCAAACCAATAAACACTTGATGATGATATAGTGTGCTCGGTATCAAAATCGTACTGTACAAACTCGGTGGTGTTCTTTTTAGGCCACCAGTGCAGGTACGGGTAGTTGGTGTCTTTTGAGTCGGCAGGCTCGTACTGGTCTTTAATGGCGCTGTACATGCGCTTGTTTTTTAACGACGACGATACCATGCTCATGCTGGCAATAGTAGGGGCAGGCTTAGGTTTAACAGCGCTGCTTTCGTAAGGGATCCATACGGTCATTTCGCTTGGGCCGCGGTTTGCCCAGGCGTAATAAGGTATAGCCGTAACTTCCTGCTCGGTTTTTATCAGCGAATCTGAATTTAACTGGCGCTTTGTGCTTACGCCGCTCACGGTAATTACATCAACACCATTTAACAAATTAGGGTTGTAAGCAGTTTTAACCTCGGCGTTTTTGCTCACCATAATATTTTGCACCAGGCTGTCTTTATTATCGGGGCCTTCAAGGCAATATACGATAGGGCCTTTTTCAAAAGCGAAGCGATCGCGGTCGTCTTTAACATTGCTGTTGGCCAGTACTTTTTGCACTTCCATAGGCAGTAAAAGCGTAACCTTGTCGCCTTTTTTCCAGGTTCTGTTCAATACGGCGTAGCCTTTCTCGGTAGTAAAGGTGGTGGTTTTTCCGTTGATCATTAACGTAACAGGCAATTTAGCACTGCTGTTGAATGAGTACAGATCGCCCGGTACAGGCTCTTGTTTAGCCCAGCCCGGTATACGTACCCTTAGCGTGAAATTGCCTGCTTTAGCCGGGGTAACGGTCAGGTCTATTTTACCATTCCATGGGTAATCGGTAGTTTGCTCAATGTTAACGTTGCCCGATGTAAGTTTGATGTTACTGGTGCTGGTCATAAACAGGTTTACGTACAGGTCATTTTTGTTTTGCGCGTACACATAACCCGGTACCGATGGTAAAAAGCGGGTCATGTTTGAAATACAGCAGGCGCAGCTAAACCAAGCGCTGCGTTGGTGCTGAAACATAGATGCCAGCGGGTTCGGATAAAAGAAACGGTCGCCCGATAGTGATACGCCCGAAAGTAAGCCGTTGTATAAAGTTCTTTCGAGGATGTCAATATATTTTGAATCGCCGTGTAGTAAGAACATACGGTTGTTCCAGTACACGTTACCAATAGCGGCACAGGTTTCGGCATAGGCCGACATGTTTGGCAACTGGTAGGCATCGCCAAAAGCCTCACCGGCTCCGGTAGCGCCAATACCACCTGTAATGTAAAGCTTCTTATCCACTACATCGCCCCAAATATCATCAATGGCGTTCAGGTACTTCACGTCGCCGGTAAGCGCGGCAATATCGGCCATGCCGGTATACATGTAGGCCGCACGTACAGCATGCCCCACAGCGGTATGCTGATCAACCACGCGTTTATCGGCCTGGTTATAGGCCTCGCCTTTAGGTCCGCGTACATCCAGGAAAAATTTAGCCAGGTCGAGATATTTTTTATTGCCCGTAACCCGGTACATTTTCGAAAGACCGATCTCCACAATCTGGTGACCCGGATATTCTTCAACCTTGCCCGGTCCGAAATCGCGCACCAACAGGTCGGCATTTTTTATGGCGATGTTGAGCAGTGTTTTTTTGCCTGTAGCCTGGTAATGCGCTACAGCGGCCTCAAACAAGTGGCCCGAATTGTAAAGCTCGTGGCTTAATACTTCTTCTTTCTCCCACCTTTTGCTGCCAATCCAGTCGTGTGGTTTGGCTGCCTTAACGGTACGGAAAGTGTACAGGTAACCATCCTTCTCTTGCGCGGCACCAATAATGGTGATCAACGAATCGATATAGAGATCGAGCTTAGGGTTCTTTTTAACCTGCATGGCATACGATGCACCTTCAATTACCTTGTAAATATCGGTATCATCAAACGGGAACTCGCTTAGCTTATCGCCACTCAATTGCCCGGCTGCCCTTAAAAAGTTATCAACCCGGCCATTCAGCTTACATTGCTGCAAGGTGTAGGGGATGGTTACATTGGCGTTTACCTCCATTTTGGGCTCCCAAAATTTATCGTGTACGTGTACATGCGTAAACGAAACGGGCTGTATGGGATAATCTTTGTATTGCGCCAACGCGTGGCCGGCCATTGCCGATAAGGCCACCGTAGCAATACATGCCGTTCTTAATTTATTGATCATAAACTTATCGTTATGTTGGTTAGTTGCTTTTTACCATGCGCACACCATATATAGGGCCTGCGCCGTTGCCTTGCTTAGGCATTAATTTTATCGTTACTTTCTTTTTGCCCTTGGTTAGTTCGGCAGGTATTTCGTAAGAGATATCGTAAAAACGGCTCTCTTTATACTTGTTCAAATCTTCGGTGGCTACCTTAACATTGTCAACCAGTATATCAAAAATACGCCCGCGGTTGTCCATGCCCCAATAGGTGCCAATCAGCGTGTTCTTTTGCACGTCGTCGGTTTTCATATCAAAGGTGATGTAACCGCCTTCCCATGCCGAACGCCATTTACGCTGGTGATCTTCACCGGTGCCCAGCTTTTCGCCCGCGAAATTATGGTCGCGTTCGGGCTGCATTTCGCCTACACGTAAAATATCGGTGGTGCGTGCTTCCAGTTCCTGGGCTTGTTTACGGGCCTCGTCGTAGGCCTTTTGCTGTACCACCCAGGCATCAGGGCTAAACACATCCCAATAAACCGAATAGTATTCGTTTTTGGTTTGATTGAAAGGCACCAACTTAACATCTGCAGGCTGCGCTATTTTTGCCGTACGGAAATCCAGCTGGCTCTTATCAACCATTTGCAGCCACTTGTTAGGGTCGGTTTCGCTGGTCACAAACACAGGCACACCTTTCAGCGGATCGGGCTCAACGTCGCCCAATACACCGGCTAATAACACCGGACCGTAAAAAAGCGCGCGGCGGTTAGCATTATCAGGCATTGACTCGGTGTAAATGTTTTCGGGAGTGGTAAACTCAATTACATCGTTGTTTTTCCAGGTGCGGTTTACAACAAGGTAGCCGGTGCTGTCTTTACTTACTTGTATAGCCTTGCCGTTTACTTTAAGTACCGCGCCGGTGGTCCATTTTGGTTCACGTATGCGGATGCCCAGCTTGGTGGCTTTTTTAGCGCTGATGGTAAGGCTTATCTTATCGCTTTGCGGCAGGGTAGTTTCCTGTTTAATGCTGATGCCTTTATCCTTATAATTAAGTACCGATGGGATGAACAGGTTTACATAAACGCTGCCATCGCTGCCGCGGAAATAGATACTCTCGTTGTATTTTACATGGTTCTCCATACCCGAACCCACACAGCAGGTAAAGGTGGTGAACGGCGTGCTGTACTCTTTTTTACCGCCCATGCGCAAAGGTACAAAGTAGCACATCATGCCGTCATCATGGTTTTGTGAGGCCAGTATGTGGTTGTAAAGCGCCTTCTCGTAATAATCCATTAACCCTGCCGATGGATTAACCGCGAACAGATGGCGGGTAAGTTTCAGCATGTTGTAAGTATTACAGGTTTCGGTTGTATTTTCGGTAAGCTTATCGTTCAGCTTGCGCGGCTCGCTCAGGTACTCATAGTTACTGTTGCCGCCTGTGGCGTACGAGTGGTTGTTAACCACGGTAGCCCAAAAGAAATCGGCAATGGTTTGATCTTTTTTACTACCGGTAAGCTCGTACCTGCGGGCGCTGGCAATAATTTTAGGTATCTGGGTATTAGAGTGTTTTCCGGGGAGTATGTCCTGCTTTTCGGCCAATGGATCGAGTATGCGTTTATCGTAAAATTTGTACGACAGGTCGAGGTACTTCTTATTACCCGTAATAGCGTACAGGTTCACAAAGGTTTCGGCCATGCCGCCATATTCGCAAAAAAGCATTTTCTCCAGTTGCTCGTCGTTCAGGTTTTTGAGGGTTTCACCTGTCCAGTCGGCAAGGCCTTCGCTTACTTTAAGGGCTTGTTTGTTACCGCAATACAGGTAAACATCCAGCAAGCCTGCAAATACCTTATGTACGGTATACCATGGCGACCAGCCGCCGTTCAAGTCGAATCCGCGCGAGCGTATATCGCCTTTGGCAACTTCGGCCCAAATGGTGTCTTCTTTAGGTATGGCGCCTATGTAACCCGTTTTGCGCGCCTTTTGGCATTCATCCAGTTCGGCTACTATATAATTGGCGCGTTTTAAAAATTCAGCATCGCCGGTTGAAGCATAATGCATAGCTATGGCCGATAAATAATGGCCTAAGCTATGACCCGCCAACCCGGTTGATTCCCAGCCCTCATACATCTTGCCTTTGGGCTTTAAACCCGAGTGCGAACGGAAGCCTGACAGCAGCCTGTCGGTATTAATTGAAAGTAAATATGCCTCGTCGGCTTTCATGGCTGTTTTAAACGGACCATCGAGCAATTGCACCTGGTTTAAATCAAAACTGTAGGCCTTTATAGGCACGGTAGCTTTAACTTTTAAACGGCTATCATTAAACTCGGGGACATAGTTTTGTGCATATAAAGTGTTAAAAGCACACGTATTAATTAACGTAAGGCATGCAGCAAATAGTAAGTTTTTCTTCAACATATTAAGTTGTGTAATTATTTGAATGAACCATGGGTAAAATTAGCTTAAATAACACACCCATGTTATCTCATTCTTGGCAATTGATAACCATATTTTAACTCATTTGGGCATAAATGCCAATCAATTAACAGCCATTGTTAATGTGCTTAAATATGCTAAAACGAGTAAGTTTGCTATATGCAGGTTTTTAATTAATAATAGTACAATATACAATTATAATATAATATTGATGATTTTTGATATATTGCTTTAAATAAAATTAACCCATGAAAACAGTCGCCTTTATATAATATATACCATACATATATTGTTAAACGCGCCGCAGTATGTTTGGTAAATTATTGCTATCATCTGTTAATTTTCAAGTTAAATTATTTTTCACGTTAAGCTACTTTTGAAAAAACGATAACGAAATGATAAAATTTGACTGGAAAGGTGTTTTCCCTGCGGTAACAACAAAGTTTACTGATAACGATGAACTGGATTTTGACGCATTTGATAAAAATATAAATGCCCAGTTAGAAGCCGGTGTTGATGGTATAATATTAGGCGGCTCACTTGGTGAAGCCAGCGTTTTAAGCGACGATGAAAAATTTTCGCTGCTATCACACACCGTTGAATTTGTTGAAGGCCGCGTACCCGTGCTGTTAAACATTGCCGAGCAAACTACTAAAGCAGCCATAGCGGTTGCTCAAAAAGCGCTTGATTTGGGTGCCGATGGTTTAATGGCACTGCCGCCAATGCGTTACAATGCTGATGCTGTTGAAACGCTTACCTATTTCGGCGCTATCGCGAAAAGCACACCTTTGCCTATAATGATATATAATAACCCGGTTGATTATAAAATTGAGGTTACCCTTGATATGTTTGAAGAGCTTACCGCTTATGATAATATACAGGCCGTAAAAGAATCAACCCGCAACATTTCAAACGTTACCCGTATGATCAACCGCTTTGGCGACAGGTTTAAACTGATGACAGGTGTTGATCCTTTAGCTATGGAAAGCCTTGTAATGGGCGCGCATGGCTGGGTTGCCGGTTTGGTTGATGCCTTCCCTAAAGAAACCGTAGCTATTTACCGCTTGGTAAAAGCAGGCCGTATTGATGAGGCTTTGGCTATTTACCGCTGGTTTTTACCTGTTTTGGAACTGGATATTCACCCTAAACTGGTACAATACATTAAACTGGCCGAAGTAGCCACAGGTATTGGCACCGAAACCGTACGTGCGCCGCGTTTGCCACTGCAAGGTGCAGAGCGTGTACAGGTACTAAAAGTAATTGATGATGCATTGGCTGTTCGCCCGGTATTGCCTGTTGGCAGCTGGGGTAAACTAAGTGAGGTAACAGCATAACTTAACTAAATGAATACTAAAAATATTGTAGCGTGCAGCTATGTTGAAGGCAGCGATAAAAAGTTTACAGGGGTAGAGGCTTCTACCGGAAATAAACTCGAAGGCGAGTTCAGCACGGCCACCCAACAGGATATTGACAGTGCGTTAAATGCGGCAACAGCCGCATTTAACGTTTACAAAAATACCGGTAATTTTAAAAAGGCGGCATTTTTAACAGCCATAATTAACGAGCTGAATGCCATTGGCGAAGTGCTGGTAGCCAGGGCGGTACAGGAGAGCGGCTTGCCTTTAGCCCGCTTGCAGGGCGAACTGGGCCGCACAACCGGTCAGCTGAAAATGTTTGCCGATTTGCTGGAGGAAGGCTCATGGGTAGAAGCCATTATCGATAATGCCCTGCCTGACAGGAAACCCCTGCCAAGATCAGACATCCGCAGAATGCTGATCCCGATTGGGCCGGTAGTTGTTTTTGGGGCGAGCAATTTTCCGCTGGCATTTTCAGTAGCGGGCGGCGATACCGCTTCGGCACTGGCATCGGGTTGCCCTGTGGTGGTAAAAGCGCACGCGGCGCACCCGGGTACCAGCGCTTTGGTGGGCGAAGCTATAGTTAAAGCCGCCAAGCAATGCGATATACCCGAGGGTGTTTTTTCGCTATTGTATGATGACGCTTACGAAGTAGGCAGCCAGCTGGTAAAACATCCAGAAACTAGAGCGGTAACATTTACCGGCTCATACAAGGGTGGCATGGCATTGGTGAAACTGGCGCAGGAACGTAAAGAACCTATCCCGGTATTTGCCGAAATGGGCAGTATTAACCCTGTATTGTTATTGCCGGGTGCTTTAGATACCAGTGCCGAAAGTATTGCCGCTAAATATGCCGGGTCTATCACTTTAGGGGCGGGGCAGTTTTGCACCAATCCGGGTTTATTGATCGCGGTTAAATCAGCTTCGCTGGACGTATTTAAAACCGCTTTGGTGAGCGCTATAGAGCAGGTGCCATCGGCAACCATGCTTACCAAAGGCATCTGCGAAAACTATCATAACCTGTCAAAAAACATACTGGCCGAAAACGGTATTACCGTGCTGGCCGAATCAAAGGTGACGAATGCCGAGCTGATCAATCAATCTGCCGCTAAAGTGGTAGAGGTAAGCGCGGCAACATTCTTAAGCAACCCTAAATTTCAGGAAGAGATCTTCGGGCCATACTCTTTATTGGTTGTAGCCGATGATGAAGCCGAGCGTTTAGCCGTGGTAAAGGCACTGGAAGGACAGCTTACGGTAACCCTGATGGCTGCTGATAATGAACTCGCCCAATACACTGAACTTGTATCGGCATTGCAAAATATAACCGGGCGCATTATTTTAAACGGTGTGCCTACCGGTGTTGAAGTTTGCGCGGCAATGCAGCATGGCGGGCCGTTCCCGGCTACTAATGATAGCCGTTTTACTTCTGTTGGCGCTACCGCGGTTTACCGTTTTGTAAGGCCTTTTGCCTGGCAGGATTGGGATAACGCCCTGTTGCCCGACGAGCTGAAAAACGGCAATCCCCTGAATATTTGGCGCAAGGTTGATAATAAATGGACAAAAGACTAAATGAGCAGTAAAACTTTTTTTTGTATAGACGCGCATACCTGCGGTAACCCGGTTCGCCTGGTAGCGGGCGGCGGCCCCAACCTGAAGGGTGCCAATATGAGCGAGAAACGCCAGCACTTTTTAAAAGAATACGATTGGATCCGCAAAGGCCTGATGTATGAGCCCCGCGGTCACGATATGATGTCGGGCAGTATATTGTACCCGCCTCATGACCCGGAGAATGATGTAGCCGTATTATTTATTGAAACCAGTGGTTGCCTGCCAATGTGCGGTCATGGTACTATCGGTACTATCACCATCGCCATTGAGGAAGGCTTGATACAGCCTAAAGTACCGGGCGTAGTGCGTATGGAAGCACCTGCGGGTTTGGTGTTGATAGAGTATAAGCAGGAGGGCAAAAAGGTAACGTCGGTAAAGCTGGTTAACGTACCATCTTACCTCGCGGCGGTAAATTTGGAGGTAGAATGCCCGGATCTGGGTACACTTACCTTTGATGTATCGTACGGTGGTAACTATTACGCCATTGTTGATCCGCAGCCTAACTTTCCGGGATTGGAAAACTACACCGCTTCGCAACTGATTGCCTGGAGCCAGGTGATTCGCAAGCGGATCAACGAAAAATACACCTTTGTGCATCCGCAAAACCCTACCATTAATACCTGTACACACGTATTATGGACGGGCGCTACCTTATCTGAAGATGCCACCGCCCGTAATGCCGTTTTTTATGGCGATAAAGCGATTGACCGTTCACCATGCGGTACCGGTACATCGGCACGTATGGCGCAATGGCATGCCAAAGGGAAGCTTAAACAAGGCGAGCCTTTCATCCACGAAAGCATTATCGGCAGTAAATTTACCGGTAAGGTAGAGGAGGTGGTAAAGCTGGAAAACTTTGACGCCATTGTACCAAGTGTTGAAGGCTGGGCAAAGGTTTATGGTTACAATACCATCAAAATTGATCCGGAAGATGATCCTTACGCTTACGGTTTCCAGGTAATATAATTTAAGAACAAAACATATCGAAATAAGCGTTTATGGCTAATGTATTGATTATTGGCGGGGGTATTATAGGCCTTAGCTCTGCATATTATTTAACCAAGGCCGGTCACCAGGTTACCATACTGGAAAAAGGCGACCTTACCGACAATTGCTCTTTCGGCAACGCGGGCATGATAGTGCCAAGCCATTTTATTCCGCTGGCCGCGCCGGGCATGTTGCAGCAGGGCATCAGGTGGATGTTTAACAGTAAAAGTCCGTTCTACGTAAAGCCCTCACTCAATCCCGAACTCATTTCATGGGGATTGAAATTTATCAAAAATGCCAATGCCGGGCATGTAGAGCGCTCTGCTGAACCGCTGCGCGATCTATCGTTATTGAGCAAAACCTTGTACGAAGATCTGGCTAAAGAACCGGGTTTTGATTTCGGCCTGGAAGAAAAAGGTATCCTGATGTTTTATAAAACAGAAAAGGGAGCCGAAGAAGAAGCGCATTTAGCCGAAAAAGGCCGCGAGCTGGGTTTGGATATGGCCGTGCTGAATCCCGAAGAGTGCCGTCAGTTACAACCGGACTTAAAACTGGATGTATTGGGCGCGGTACATTACCGTTGCGATGCGCACCTGTATCCTAATAAACTGATAGCCGACCTGGTTACTTACCTTGAAAAAGCGGGTGTTAAAATTATGCGCAATCACCAGGTAACTAATATGGAGGTATCGGCCAATAAAATTAAAAGCGTATTTACCGGGCCTAAACAATGGGTGGCCGATGAATATGTGATAGCGGGTGGTTCATGGTCGCCGGCTATCGCTAAGCTGGTTAACCTTAACGTACCGCTGATGCCGGGTAAAGGTTATTCTTTTATGGTAGCCGAACCGCAACAGCGCATGAGCATTCCGGCTTTGCTTTGCGAAGCCCGTGTAGCCATAACCCCGATGAATGGCAGCATCCGCTACGGCGGCACTATGGAATTGTGTAAAATGAACGATCGTATTAATATGAACCGGGTTAAAGGTATTGTGGAAGCCATACCGAAATACCTGCCCGATCTGCAACCTGCATTACCTGCCGAAAAAGACATTTGGTTTGGTTTCCGGCCTTCATCGCCGGATGGCTTACCATATATCGGCCGTAACAAAAAGTACGGTAATTTGGTGGTAGCAACCGGGCATGGTATGATGGGTTTAGGACTTGGACCCGCAACAGGCAAGCTGGTAAGCGAGCTTATCAGCGAGGCGAAACTGTCCATTTCTGTCGATTCTTTCGCTCCTGACAGGTTTTAGCTAATAATTGTATTGCAAATAAGCGGGCTGCCAAACAAAATTTTGGCAGCCCGCTGTGTTTTGTAGCTATTTTGATTTTGTTTTAGCGAAATAACATCAAATATTAGCAAATACTATCCATATTTTACCCTAATTAGCATTAAGTGTTGGTATTTTAAGTTAAATAATTGTAAATTGAACACATATTAAAATTACCACCACATGAAAGTACTGCAGTTTACAATCCCCGTAGCACACGATAAAAGTGTTATTGCAGAGCAGGTTAATCTGCCGCATCATTACCCTTACCTGCATCGTCACCAGGAGGCACAGATCACCTGGATTCAGGAGGGTGAGGGAACTTTAATAGCCGGCAACAATATGCACGCTTTTGCTCCTGGCGATATCTTTTTACTGGGTGCCAACCTGCCACACCTGTTTAAAAGTAACCAGGAGTATTACCAGCCCGATAGCACCCTGCGGGTAAAAGCGATCACTATTTTCTTTAACCCCGATGGTTTGCTGGCATCCATGTTTGAGCTGCCTGAGATGAAAGCCTTCAAGATATTTATTCAGCAGCACCAGCAAGGGTTTAAAGTACCGGCAGATCATTCGTACAAAATATCGCAGGTAATGTATTCAGTAAAAAAGGCCAAGGGTTGTGATCAGCTGATCGCTTTCTTCAGCCTGTTGAAAAACCTGCAAACCATGAATGTTAAGCTTGATCCTTTATCGGCTTTCGGCAGTTTGCCCGGCATTACCGAAAACGAGGGGATCAGGATAGGTAATATCTACAACTTTATAATGCAAAACTACAGCGAATCAATAACGCTGGAAGATGTGGCCAAAGCCGCCTACATGACGCCCGAATCGTTTTGCCGTTATTTTAAAAAGCACACCGGGCACACTTTTATATCGTTCCTTAACGAAATGCGCATTAACGAGGCTTGTAAAAAACTTACCGAGCACAAGTTTGAAAGCATTTCAACCGTGGCCTATAGCTGCGGCTTCAAGAGCATCAACAACTTTAACCGAGTGTTTAAGTTTGTAATAGGCAGCTCGCCGCGCGAGTACCTCGATAGCTATAATAACAGCGTAAGTAACCTTACAAGGGTAGCCAGCTAACAGCATTTATTAATTAATTTCTATTCAAGTTTTATAGCCGGACAAGCACCGGACGGCAACCCTTTTGTTTTTACTTATGAACAACCTCTATTCTTTATTTACAATTTTTATGCGGCGTAACAAGCTGTATAAGGGAATTTTTATTTTACTGCTGATGGCTTACAGCCCGGTAGCATCCGCGCAAAACGCGGCAAATATGACCGCCATTTATGAGCAGGCCAGCGAAATGACAGGTAAGATCACCCAGTACAACCGGGATGTGAACGCCATACAGGATTTTTATTCGCCCTATACTACTAATGACCGGTCGGAATACCAATACAGGCAGCGTGTACTTAATTCGCCACAACAACGCAAGCGCCTGGTTGAACTCAATAACGATTACCTTAAACAGTTAGCCGCAGCCGATTTTGATGCCATGAGCATTTATGGTAAGGTTGATTATATTTTGCTTAAAAAGAAGATCAATTTTGAACTGCTTGATTTAAGTAAGGAAGAAGAAAAGTACAACAGCATAAAAAGCTATATTTCGTTCGCACAACCTATTTACGAGCTGGAAATGATCCGTCGCAGGGGTGGCAGCATGGATGCCCAAAAGGTAGCCCTGCAACTGGCCGATGTGATCAAACAACTTAAAACGGATTCGATAACGATTAAAAAGCTCGCGTCTATAGATATGCCTTTGGCAAGAATAGCGCAATCTGCCGTGATGGGTTTGCGTGCCCGTTTAAGGAGTACCTGTACTTTTTATCTGGGTTATGATCCGCAATTTACCTGGTGGGTAAACGCGCCGTACAAAACATTGGAGAGCAGCCTCGACCAATACAGCAGGATGCTTATTGGTAAAGGCAAGGTAAATACCACACAAAAGCCCGATAGCAGCGGGATAAAGGGCGTACCTATTGGCCGCGATCAGCTGATACAGGAACTGAAAGCCGAACTGATCCCTTATACCCCTGAAGAACTTATCGCCCTCGCCAATAAAGAATTTGCCTGGTGCGATAAAGAAATGCTGAAAGCATCAAACGAAATGGGCTTCGGTAACGATTGGAAAAAGGCTCTCGAAAAAGTAAAGAACAGCTATGTAGAAGTTGGCAAACAGCCGGAGCTGATTGTGAAACTATATAACGACGCGCTTTCATTTATCAAAGAACGCGATATGATCACTATACCGCCGCTGGCCGAAGAAACATGGGGCATGGTAATGATGTCGCCTGAAAGGCAACTGGTGAACCCTTTCTTTACCGGTGGTAAAGAGATCAGCATATCGTACCCTACCAATACCATGAGCCAGGAAGATAAGCTGATGAGCATGCGCGGCAACAACCCTTACTTTTCAAGAGGAACCGTACAGCACGAACTGATACCGGGCCACAACCTGCAATACTTTATGAACAGCCGCTACAAACCGTATCGCGAAGATTTTTCTACGCCGTTCGCTACCGAAGGCTGGTCGTTATATTGGGAGTTGCTGTTGTATGAAAAAGGCTTTGCCAAATCGCCCGAAGAACGGATAGGCATGTTGTTTTGGCGCATGCACCGTTGCGCGCGAATCATTTTCTCGCTCAACTATCACTTAGGCCAATGGACCCCGCAGCAATGTATCGACTTTTTGGTTGATCGTGTAGGCCACGAAAGGGCCAATGCCGAAGGCGAAGTTCGCCGGTCATTTGTAGGCGGCTACAGTCCGCTATACCAGGTGGCTTATCTGGTGGGCGGCCTACAACTCTTCAGCCTGAAAAAAGAACTGGTTGATAGCGGCAAAATGACCTTTAAGCAGTTTCATGATACCGTTATTAAAGAAAACCTGATACCGGTAGAACTGCTCAGGGCCACCATGACCAACCAGAAGCTCGACCGCGATTTTACCACGAAATGGAAGTTCTACGATTTTAAATAACCCCTAAAATAAGCACCGATACTTTATGGATAACAATACCCAATTTAAGCCCTCGTTGCGCCTGGTTGATGCCACCATGCTGGTTGCAGGCAGTATGATAGGCTCGGGCATATTTATTGTAAGCGCCGATATTACCCGTAACGTAGGCAGCGCGGGCTGGCTCATTATGGTATGGCTCCTTACCGGTTTCATGACGCTTACGGCCGCCCTAAGCTACGGCGAACTTAGCAGCATGTTCCCCAAAGCGGGCGGGCAATACGTGTACCTTAAACAAGCCTACAACCCGCTGGTTGGTTTTTTATACGGCTGGAGCTTTTTTACCGTGATACAAACCGCTACCATAGCCGCGGTAGGGGTAGCCTTCGCCAAGTTTACGGCGTACTTGATACCGCAGGTAAGTGAAGATTTGGTAGCAGTAGATCTGGGTTTTATGCACATATCGCCGGCGCAGTTGTTATCTATTTTGGTTATCGTGTTTCTAACCTACATTAACACCCGCGGGGTAAACAGCGGCAAATTTGTGCAAACCATACTTACCATGGCCAAATTGCTGAGTATTTTAGGTTTGATCGTATTTGGGTTATTCGCCCTAAAAACGAGTATATGGAACAGTAACTGGACGGATGTATGGAACCTGCATAAACTTAATAAAGATGGTTCTGTAGCATCTTACACTACTATTGCGGCTTTAGGTGCCATAGCGTCGGCAATGGTAGGTTCCATTTTCAGCAGCGACTCATGGCATAACGTAACCTTTATTGCCGGAGAGATAAAAAACCCGAAACGTAATATAGGTTTAAGCCTGGCGCTGGGTACCATCATTGTAACCGTAATTTACGTAGTCACCAACATTATGTATACCGGCGTATTGTCGTTACATGAAATAGCGATATCTGATAAGGACAGGGTAGCGGTTACCGCCTCACAACAAATTTGGGGAAGCACCGGTACCGTTATCATTGCCCTTTTAATTATGGTATCCACCTTTGGCTGTAACAATGGCTTAATAATGGCAGGGGCAAGGGTGTATTATTCCATGGCTAAGGACGGCCTGTTCATTAAAAAAGCAGGCGAGCTCAACAAAAATTCCGTTCCGGGCTTTTCTTTGTGGGTACAGTGCCTTTTTGCCTGCCTCTGGAGTCTGAGCGGACGGTACGGCGATCTGCTGGATATGATCTCTTTTGTGGTAGTGGTATTTTACATGCTCACCATTGGCGGTATCTTCATCCTCCGCAAAAAAATGCCCGATGTAGAGCGACCTTACAAAGCTTTCGGCTACCCCGTTTTGCCAATAATTTATATCATTATGGGGCTGTCGTTTTGTTTGCTGCTTATCTACTACAAACCTAACTACACCTGGCCGGGGTTGATCATCACCCTTTGTGGCATCCCGGTTTATTACCTCATTATGGGTAAAGATAAAAAGAAACCCCAACCAGTGCCCGAAGCGGCATTGACCGAATAATAGAAAAAGGCCCTTATTTTAAGGGCCTTTATGTTTTATATCGCTTTGGTCTTTTCTTTAAGCCATTGCTTTTCTTCGTCGTTCAGTTGTGGGCTAAGCCTATCGTAAACGGTTTGGTGATATTGGTTAAGCCAGTTGATGTGGTATTGCTCCAACAGGTCTTTTTTAATGAGGCGGGTATCAATATGTGCCAGCGTAAGCGTTTCAAAAGCGTAGAACTCGCCAAATTCGTTAACGCTGTTCTCAATAGTTAAAACAAGGTTTTCTATACGGATGCCATGTTTGCCCGGACGGTATATTCCGGGTTCGATGGAGGTGATCATACCCAGCTCAACCGGGATAGGGGTAGCCGTAGCGTTAAACACCTGCGGACCTTCGTGCACGTTCAGGTAAAAACCTATGCCGTGCCCGGTACCGTGGCCATAATTGCGGGCATAATCCCACATCGGTTTACGACATATCGCATCTATCTGGTAGCCGCAAGTCCCTTTTGGGAACAGGGTGCCCGAGCCTTCTATCATCGCTTTCAGCACTAATGTGTAATCGGTACTTTCCTCATCGGTATTGTTGCCCAATGGCATCATGCGGGTAATATCGGTAGTGCCGTAAAAATACTGTCCGCCCGAATCTATCAGGAACAAACCTTCAGGCAGTATCTCGCTATCGCTTTCCGGAGTGGCTGCGTAATGAGGCAGCGCGCCGTGGGCTTTGTAACCGCCAATGGTATTAAAGCTCACCCCGGCAAAACCATCCTGCTCTGCACGGAAGCCTTTCAGCTTTTCGGCAGCGCTAAGTTCAGTTATGCTGATGTTGCCAACATTTTCTTCGGCCCATTTAAAAAAGCGGGTAATGGCTACGCCATCTTTTACCATCGCCTGGCGAATGTTTGCTACTTCAACGTTGTTTTTAACCGCTTTGAAATGGGTAGATGGATTGATGTCTTTAATTACTTTAACACCTGCCGGTAACAACTTTAAAAAGCCGAAACAGTTACGTTTAGGGTCGATAAAGATGCTGGTATCTGCCGGTAGCTGCTGCAAATCGTCGGCTATGGCTTCGTAAGGTTTTATGGCTACACCGCTTTGCTGTAGCTTTTGTTTGTCTGCATCGGCTATCTTACTATTGTCGATATACAGGGTAGCTGTATCGGCATTTATCAAAGCGAAACTCAACACCACAGGGTTATAGCTTACATCGTTACCACGGATGTTGAACAACCAAGCCATATCATCTAATGATGAAACAAGGTGGTAGGCAGCCCCTTGTTTTTTAAGCGAATCTCTAACAGCAGCCAGTTTATCCTGTACCGATTGCCCGGTGAACTGCTCGTCTATCAAAAACGCGGCGTCGGCAGGCAGGGCAGGGCGATTTTTCCATACGGGGTTCAGCAGGTCTATATTTTTAAGGCCGATGCTTTTGGTGGCCAGTTTGCCCTCCAGCAATTCGCCCGATAGGATAGGCATCAATTGAAAATCGAACGCTACGGTATCCCCTTCGTTAAGGGTTTCGTGCAGCCAGTCGATGTATTCGGGGGCGTGTTGTACTTTTAATTTAACCAGTTCAAAACCGGTATTTTCCAGTTGCTCGTTTGCCTGTACAAAATACCTGAAATCGCTCCACAAACCGGCAAAACTTTCGGTGATCACCAGCGTACCGGCCGAGCCTGTAAAACCCGAAGCGAAATGAAGACATTTATACCTGTCGGGCACATACTCGCTAATGTGCGGATCGGCAGAAGCGATGATATAAGCGCTAACCCCATTCTCTTTCATCAGCGAACGTATAGCGGCAAGTTTTTCTTTATAAGTCATGATATAAAAACATTGATAGTGCAAAAGTATTGTAATACACGCTATATAAACTAACCCATATTACCATAAAGTGCCAGTAATTTGATTTTATGATACTAAGGTTAAAATGTGGCCTGAATTAACTAAAATGCAAGTATAAAGCTTTACAGTTTTGCAATACTTTTGAAACATAGCTTACGCTTTAAGGGCAAGCGAGTTTGCTCATTATATAGTATACCGTGTTCAGGAAAGCCCGATCGGGCAGGTGTGCGGGTGGTTCCGGTATTTGATCGTTTTATATTAATCGAACTTATAAATATGAATTTCAGGTTAGCGCCATTGCTGATAATGGCTTCAGCTACATTTTTTACTACCATAGCTTTAGGGCAGCAAGCCGTAACGCCCTATTTGCCTACCCATCAGGAGGTGATAGCCTCGTATAAAAAGGCGAACGATCTGGATAGCGCGCTGCGTAATATTGCCGTGGTTACCAATATTGCCCCCAACTGGCAGCCCAAAGGCGAAACCTTTTGGTACCGCAAAGCCCTTGATAACCGCAAGCAGGAATATTACCTGGTGAACGCCGCTACAGGCAGCCGCAAAAAGGCCTTTGATCATGAGCGTATTGCCTCGGCACTTTCAAAACTTACCGGTACTGCTTACGATGCGCAAAAGCTACCATTCACTGATATGCTTTTTAGTGAGGATGGTACTGCCGTAACCATTAAAGCCGGTGCTGATTGGGTAAAATGCGACCTGAATACCTACACCGCCGAAAAAACTTCAAAACCCGATTACCGGGCTTATAACCCTAACCTCCCTTTACAGCAACGAACTTACCGCTGGGAAGGCTCGCGCAGCAGGGATTCGATATCGCCGGATAAGCAGTGGACAGCTTACGCGAAAGATGGTAACCTCTTTGTTAAAAATGTAAGTGATGGGCACGAGGTGCAGTTTACTACCGATGGTACATCTACCCAGCCTTATGGCGGTTTTGTATGGTCGCCGGATAGTAAGAACCTGATCGGTTACCATATCGACCCAAAGAAAACAAAAGAGGTTTATTATGTGCTGAGTTCGGTTACAGGCACTACCCGTGGCGAATTGAAATCGCATGAGTACGATCAGCCCGGTGATGATTTTACCAGCTACGAGCCTTTTATATTTAATATTGCTACAAAAGCCAAATTGCCTTTTAAAACCGATAAGATAGATTTTTTCGGAACGCCTAAGTTACGCTGGCGCGAGGGCAGCACCCGCTATTTTACCTATGAAAGGGTTGACCGCGGTCACCAGCGTTTCCGGGTGATAGAGGTGGATGTGCAAACCGGGAATACCCGCAACATCATCGACGAAAAAACTAACACCTTTATTTATGAGCAGCGTATTGATACCCGTTACTTGCCTAAAACCCACGAGATACTTTGGGTTACCGAAGAGGATGGCTGGCGACATGCTTACCTTGTAAATGATATTACCGGTAAGCAGCAGCTGATTACCAAAGGAAATTGGGTGCTGCGTGATATTGACAGCGTTGATGCCAAAAAACGCGAAATATGGTTTAAAGCCAGTGGGATGAACGCAGGTGAAGACCCATACTTTATGCACTATTACCGCATTGGTTTTGATGGGAAGAACCTGGTAAACATTACGCCCGAAAAAGGTAACCACAGCGTTACTTTCTCGCCGGATAGAAAATATTTTATTGATACCTACTCGCAGGTGAATGTAGCACCGGTGATAACCCTTAAACGTACGGCTGATGGTAAAAAGGTGACCGACCTGGAAACTGCCGATTTAACCAGCTTGCTGGCTACCGGTATTAAACTGCCGGAAGTATTTGTAGCGAAAGCCCGCGATGGTAAAACGGATATATGGGGCGTGATCTACCGCCCTGCCTTTATGGATCCGGCTAAAACTTACCCTATCATCGAAAATATTTACGCCGGTCCGCAGGATTCATTTGTGCCCAAAAGCTTTTCGGCAGTGAACGAAATGCAGAGTCTGGCACAGTTAGGTTTTATTGTGGTTCAGATGGATGGCATGGGCACGGCCAACCGTTCAAAAGCCTTTCATGATGTATGCTGGAAAAACCTGGCCGATGCCGGTTTCGACGACCGTATATTATGGATGAAGGCCATGGCGGCCAAATACCCGCAGGCTGATATTAACAGGGTAGGCTTATTCGGTACCTCGGCAGGCGGACAAAATGCCGCGGGCGGACTGTTGTTTCACCCCGAATTTTACAAAGTGGGCGTAGCCGCTTGTGGTTGCCACGATAACCGTATTGACAAACAATGGTGGAACGAGCAGTGGATGGGTTACCCGGTTGGGCCTCATTACGAAGCGCAATCAAACATCACTAATGCCGCCAAACTTAAAGGCGATCTGTTGCTGATAGTAGGCGAGGCCGACGAGAACGTACCGCCTGAATCAACCTATCGCTTTGCCGACGCGCTGATAAAAGCCAATAAAGAATTTGAACTGCTTACCGTACCCGGCATGGGGCATAGCGATGGCGGGCCTTATGGTCGTCGCCGCAAAAGAAACTTTTTTATTAAACACCTGCTAAACGCCGAACCACCATCAAAAAATACAGGCGAAATGTAGATGCAAGATATTTACTATATCTCTCATGGGTTAGTAAATTTGATCAGTTGGTTAAAAGGCCCGTCTCGTTAACGGGCCTTTTTTGTGTTTTGAAGAGATGTGTCATTGCGAGGTACGAAGCAATCGCGAACTATACAAAGCGTGCCTGTAAACCGGAGATTGCTTCGTGCCTCGCAATGACATTCGTTTTTTAATTCCTTGATATTAAGTAAAAATATTACTTCCTGAATGCTGACACTAACCAAAGTATCAAAGCGATAACAACGATCACCACGATGATCCCGGTTACGGCACCGGCTTTAAATATTCCTCCGATAACTGAACAGCTGTTCAGCAAAAGCATTAAACAAACGATTAATCCTGCATGATATGTTTTCATAGTTTTATAGTGTTTAGCAGGCCTCAATGTGGCCATGATAGTACATATAATGCGTTAATAAATCATATTGTTTTGCGGTAAACGTATTAAATAAACCTAAAACAAGATGGATATACGGGTGTTAATCAGATAGAATCAAAACTTTAACGATTATGAAAAATCCATTCAAAAAAGATAACAACAAGTATTTGGTGCCTGTGTTGATTGGTACTGTCGCGGCGGGTGCTGCGGCCTATTTCCTACTTTCGGGCAATACTTCTGAATTACGCAACAAGCTATCAGAGAATATTGATAAGGGCTTAAGCGACCTTAAAGGTAAATTACCGAGCGGCGAAGAATTAGTGGCCCTTAAAGATAAGGTGCTGCATACGTTTACAGCTAAAGCTAACGCTGCTGTTGAACAGGTTTCTTAAGCTTATATAAAATACTAAGCAGGTATGAAGTATCTGCATAAAACAACAATCCCCGCTATGGCTTACATTAGGCCATGCGGGGATTTTGTTATTGTGGGGGTAGGTTTGTGTTATTTTTTAAACTTATCGTCGAGTATTTTTATAAAGTATGCGCCAACTACGCTGCGGGCAGTAAAGTTCATACGTTGCGCGTTGGTGGTGCGGTGCCAGTCGGTTAAAGGTGAGCGGTCACTTGTTTCTACGGCAAATTTGTACATTGGGGCAACTAAGGCATCAAAATCCTTTTGGTTATCGGCCAACGTAGCCGACCAGGTAACCCAGTCAGATTTGGTATAGGTTTCGCGGCTATCCAAAGGCAATCCATACTTGTTTTGCTTGGTCAAATAAAAATCGATCTCCTTTTTGTATACCGTTTTCGGGAACAGGTTTAGGCCGAGTACTTTATCCCATACCATATTGTATTTTTGGCTCCAGGTGTTCTTGTTGTCAAAGGTAAGCGCGTAGTGGTCGCCTGCATCGGCAGCTTTCATCCAGCGTTTGGCCATATCTTTAGCCATGGTTTCATATTTTTTACCGGTAGTTTTATCGCCCAGCATATTGGCCAGCATTCCGTAGCTGCCCAATGCCTCAATAGCTTTTACCGATAAGTTGGCATTACGTGCAAGGTGGCCCGAAAAATCATCGCTTGATAATTGATTGGCCGGGTCAAAACCTTCTTTGCTCAGGTACTCGGCCCAAATAGTTAATGTTTTCCAGTGTTTTTTAGCGTATTCGGCATTGCCATCGGCTTTAGCGATAGCAGCGCTCAGGATGAGCATATTGCCCGATTCTTCAATCGGCATATCTTCGCCGTAAGTTTGGCCGTTAGCAATAGGGTAGGTACCCAAATCGTGCGAGGCGAATGGTTTTGTCCAGCGGCCGCTTTCGCTGTAATAAAATATGCCGTTCATCATTCCCTTTAACAATTCGGTATTGTATATCAGGAATAATGGTGCCGATGGATAGGTAATATCAACCGTATTGATAGAGCCGTTGCTATAGTTCTCCTTAGATAAGAACAATATCTCACCTTCCGGACTTTTAGCCAGTTTATGTGCCGATATGGTTTGCCTGTAAGCAATTTTGCAAAGATTAGCATAGGCTTCTCCACCGCTTTTAAGCGCGGTATTGTACAACTGTGTATCAAATGCTTCGCATTGTTTTACAACCTCAGCGTATTGCTGCGCGGCCAGTGCCATTTGGTGTTCAATGGTTTCGGTGCCGTTGTTGTTCCACCACGGGCGCAGGTTATTGCCGAAGTATTGAACAGAGAACATATCGTCATAACCCATCAGGATGAACTGTTCTTTAGCAGTTTTGCCAACAGTACCTAAAGGGATCAGTGTGTTCAATACCAGTTTTTTACCGGTTAAATCTGTCGCGGCGGCATCCGTATTGGCAGTTAATATTTTCAAAGCGTCCAGCTCGGTACTTACCGTTTGGATAGCCTTAGCTTGTTCAGGAACGCCTACGTACATGTATCCCCAGTCTATCCTAACGTTATCGCCGGTTCTTTTAAGCATGGGTTGTTCTATAGTTCCGGCTTTTAAAATATTGAGGCCATCTCTTGAATATTCAACCCCTTTTACCAGTTGAAAAGGTATGTGGGTAGCAACAGTGCTTGAAGCGCCAAAGTATAACTTAACCTGGTGCTCATTACCATCGTTAGCGCTTACTTTAGCCGAGATGTATGATACCGGCCTCGCCAAAAGATCCAGGTTGTTCATCAACAGCGGCGAAGTGAAAGTAAGGGTAAGGTTAGCCGTGCCGCAGGTAAATTCATAAATGGTTTGGGTGGCGTTAAACTTAAGGCCGGTTTGTTTAGCCTCGGTAATATTAGCGGCGTTGTCGGCTTCGGGTTCTGCTACCAGGCCTGCATCTAACCAACGACCGCCGGTTAAATTTACGCAATGTATGGCCAGTATATTCTCGCCTGTTTTTAAAAGATCCTTGCTGATAGGGATGTAAATGAAGCTATCTGTCCAGCCTACTTTGCTGTATACCTGTTTACCGTTCAGATATACTTCCACGTTTTCATCGTGATTAAGTTTAAGGTAAAGTTTGTTCGCGCTTACTTTATCTAAGTTGAAGGTTCTGCGGGTCCATATATTGTCTGTTCTCCATTGAGTTTTGGCATCGCCCTTTTCAAAGCCGAACGGCGCGGCACCTGTTTTCCAGTCGGCATCCTTAAACGAGGCAGTTTCCCAACCGTCGGCAGGTTTGCTTTCGGTATATTTAACGGTATAATTGGTTTCGTCGCCTGCCGGGATGATGGTGTTATACACCTTTTCAACCTTACCTAAAAAGTTATACAGCTTGCCATCTACACTTAAAATACCGTTTAAAGATTGGTTAGCACCCGTCCAATGCGAAGTTGTGGCGGCATTAAGCGTATCACTGGTGGACCATATACTGAAATAAGGATCGTGCGTGATAAGCGGGTACGCCGGTGCCTGCCTTACCTGCGCGTTAGCACACGAAATACATAGCAGTCCGCAGGCAATTGAAAGTAATTTATTCATCATTTTTTGTAGGGTTTAACGGATAGTTTATTAGGGATTGTTTAAAGCTTATTGTATGATATTATTATATATAATTAGGTTATTATTACTCATATTGAGCAGTATTGCAGACCTAAATATAAGCTAAAAGCCACACGAAAACACAGTGCAAACACTGATTGAACCGATATGATGAAATATTGAGAGGATATGAAGAACTGCCTGTTTAGCAATCGATAAACATTTTATTTCTTTTAAAAACTATGGTAGATATTGGGTGATGTTGTAGTTTCTGAAATTACCAAAATGCGTCATTGAAAGAATTTTAACTCTTTTTAGACTTTGAAGGTAAATGACGATGGCACACCACCACTCTCCACTGTCATGCTGAGGAACGAAGCATCTATCGCAGACAAGCATAGCGAAGAAGATTCTTCACTGCGTTCAGAATGACAGTTTTTTTTAACACGTCATGGGTAAGCACGAAGCAATCCTCGATTGGCAGAGCCGCTCTGTGAGTTTGGGATTGCTTCGTGCCTCGCAATGCGCGAAGATTTATTAATAAACTTACTTACCGCTTTTCAACTGCTGTAGCCTTGCGTAAATTTCTATCATGGCTGCCTGATCAATAAGGCGTTTGCTTTTTTCTACGCCTACCAGGTTGTTGGCATCGCGTTCTTTGTTCCAGATGGCTTCGGCGTCTTCTTCGTAAAAGTCGATCCAGTTTTTGTCCTTGTCAATTTTGTACAGGTCAACATATCCGCGCAGCATTACCGCGTTAAACCAGTAGTTACCGCTTGGCAGCCTGCCGTTTTTAAAGAAATGCTCACGACCGGCTTTGGCTACGCGCTGTGCTTCGGTAAGGTATTTTTTGTCTTTAGTGATCTGGTACAGCAATACGTTCGATTGCAACATGGTACCTGTATTGTAGGTATAGGTATCCTTGTTTACCTTAAGCGTTTTAGTGCTGATGTTATCATAATACACGCCGTTTGGGTCTTGCAGGTATTTGTTGGTCCAGTGATAAATATCAAGGGCCGTTTTAAGGTACGATGCCTTGTGGTTTACCTTGTACAACTCCAGCAATACCAGTATGCCCGGTCCGTTCGAGCAGGTGTTTTTGGTGCTTTTGTCGCCTTCTTTCCAGTAAATACCGCCGCCGGTTACAGTATCCAATCCGCCCAAAATATAACGGCCAATCAGTTCAGATACTTCCAGATATTTCTTTTTATGGTTACGTTTATAAGCATCAAGGTAGGCAATAGCTATCCACTGGTTATCATCGTAAAAACGACTGCTCAGGCGTTCTTTGGTTACGTAATCCTGGTAGCCGGGTAATGGCGGCTGGGCGCTGTAGTATTTATCTATCGCCTTTTCAACGGGCAGCATGTATTGCTTTTTAGGCTGCAATACCTCCATTTCGTTAGCGCCTTGTATGTAAGCGCATAAAGGCCACAACCACGAGTGCGGGTTCTCTTTTTGCACGGCATCGTTAGTTTCGAGGTACAGCCCTGTTTTATGATCGCTTAAATGGGTATTGATGGCCTGCTGAAGCGCGTCGATCCTTTTTTGATAATCTACATTTTGAGCGTTAAGCGTTGCGGGAAGTACGGCAATGGCCACCAGCGCGGCGGCGTATTGTAAGCTTCTTTTTAAGTTCATTGTGGGGGATTTGTTTTAGATTTTTATATGGATGATCTTTTGGTTAGTTATTCATTATTAAGTCCGTTTCAATGCCTGCATGTATTGTAACGGCGATTTGCCGTATTCCTTTTTAAACGCCCGCGAAAAGTTTGAGCTGCTTTGAAAGCCTATGCGGTCTACCACCTCGTTCATGGCGATATCCTCATGCGTCATGATCTGGATGGCTTTTTTTAGGCGGATGGTTCGTATAAAATCGCCTACAGATTGGTCGGATATGCTCTTGATCTTTTGATACAATTTTGTGCGGCTGATGTACAGGTGGGTGCACAAAAACTCCACGTCCAGTTCGGGGTCTTTAATGTTATCTTCGATCAGGTTCAGTAGTTTTTGTACAAACTCTTTATCCTTTTTAGAGTGTACCAGCTCGGTAGCTTCTGACAGGTAATTATCGGTATATCGCTGTTTCAGTTTTTCGGCCTGTTCAAAAATATTGTTTACCGTTAACAGCAACAGGTTAATGTTGAGGGGTTTTGAAAAATAGTAATCCGCACCCGATTCCATCCCTTCAATTTTGGTATCCAGCGCGTCCTTAGCCGAAAGTATAATGAAGGGGATATGCCGGGTTTCAAACGTATCCTTAATTATTTTACAAAGCTCAATACCGCTCATACCCGGCATCATCACATCGCTGATGATCAGGTCGGGTAATTTCTCCGAGGCCATTTCAATGGCCGAACTGCCATCTTCAGCTTCTTCAATATGGTAATGCTTTTCGAGGGTTTGCTTTAAAAACGCGCGCAGTTCCTGGTTATCATCTACCAGCAAGATACGCTTGCGCGGATTGGAAGCCACAGTTACCTGATCTTGCTCGGCAACAGAAAGCGGCAGCAGGGTAGAGTTATCAATCGGTTCCAGCTGGGCTTCCATATCGGTGCCGGTAATCGCTTTTTCGTTTTCGGCGTAATTTTCATCGCCCCATGGCAAACCTATCACAATCTCGGTGCCTTTATAACGCTCGCTGTACACATAAATATCGCCTTTGTGCAGCTGGGTAAGGCTTTTAACCAATGCCAAACCCACACCCGAACCCAAATGGTTTTTACTGAAGCGGTAATAACGGTCGAAGATCTTGGAAATAGATTCCGCCGAAATACCAATACCCGAATCGGCCACACGGAAATAGATGTACTTTGTTGCCCTGTGCTGCTGGTTCAATAATTCGTAACCGGTAGTAAAGGCAGGTTTAAAGCTCTCCATATCAAAAAACACGTCGAAGGCTATCTGCCCGCCGGTATTGGTGTATTTAATGGAATTGTTGAGGATGTTGAACAGTATTTTTTCGAGCACCTGCACATCAAATAAGCTGGTGAACGGATAACCGGTTTCGCCCTCGGTATGGTCGGTCATTGTAAATTGGATGCCCTTGCCGGTAGCCAGGTTTTGAAACTCCCATGCCAGATCTTTACAAAACTGGTTGATGAGCAACGGCTGTACCTGTAGCTTGATAATACTGTCGGCCACTTTTTTAAAGTTCATCAACTCACTGATCAGGTTCATCAGTCTTTTGGCGTTACGGAACATCAGCTGATAGGAGTGGTTGAGCGCTACATTCTTATTCTCGGTAATCAAGCCTTCCAACGGCCCCAGTATCAGGGTAAGCGGGGTGCGAAACTCATGCGATATATTGGTGAAAAAGGTAAGCTGCTGCTGATAAAGCTCCTCGCGCTGCTTGTGCATTTCCTCCTTCTTTTTTTCGTTGATGGCCCTGACTGCCAGCTCGCGTTTAAGGCGATACCACCTGGCCTGGTAAAGGTAAATACCCACCAGTGCCGATAGCACCAGCAAAGCATAGATCACCTTAGCCGCGACGGATTTCCACCATGGCGGTGTAATAATGATGGCAGTTTCGGCTTTGTAGCTGCTCCAAATTCCATCGTTATTGGTGGCTTCCACTATAAAATGGTAGCCGGTATAGTTGAGGTTGCTGTAGGTAGCGCTCGGGTTCTTTCCGTCGGTATATCGCCAATCTTTATCAAAACCTACCAGTTTATAGCGGTATTTGCATTTTAGCGGATTAGCAAAATGCATTGACGAAAAGAATATAACAAAGTTGTTTTGCAGGTAGTTAAGCTTTAACTCGTTGCTGTAACCCATAGGGGCCGCGATGGTATTGGCGGATGAATCCTGCTCACCATAACGCGGCTTTCTGTTATTGATGAGTATACTGGTAAGGATAGGGCGGGCAGCTAAATTATTAGGCTTAATTTGATCGGGGTAGAAATAATTAAGCCCGTTTATACCCCCGAAGTAAAGCCTGCCATCTGCACCCTTGTATGATGAACCCACCTTGAAGCTATTGCCCTGCAAACCATCGTTTTTATCATACCTGATGAGCTTTCCGCTAACCGGATCGAAACGTTGCAGGCCATTACCGCCCATCCATATATTGCCTGTATTGTCAATCTCCAGGCTTTCTACATCCTTAAAAATACCGTAATTATCAGCATAAGATTTTATGGTGTAAGCATCGCTGTTCGCTTGTAACGAAAGCTTGTTTAAGCCGCCGCCAATGGTGCCTATCCAATAAGTATTATCGCGGCCGCTGATAGGGTAGGTATAGTCGGAACTCAACACATTACCCTTAGCCCCGGCATTATAACGGACGGTTTTTACAATGTTGCCCTCTTTATCAATTACTAATCGCTTAAGCCCCTGCGTGCTCGATACCAGCAACTGCGGACGGTTGCTATCGGCAAAAATGAAGAAGCCTTCATCATAATATTTTACGTTATAATGGTTAGCCGCATCTTTCCAGATTACACCATACCTATCCGTATGGTTGCCGAACCATATATTTCCATAGTAATCTTTGGCCAGCGTTTCTATCACGTAGGTAGGGAACTGGTCGTACCCAGGTGGTTGCCATAAGGCATTGCGGCCGGGTTTTAGTATTTCTATCCCGTTGGCAGTGCCCAGCCAAAGATTATGGTCGTTATCGAGCGTGAGCGAAGCTATCAGATCTTTCTTTAAGCGTAATGCGGAATTGTAAGTATTGTAGTGCGTAAAGGCCTGTGTTTTTAAGTTAAAGCGGTTAAGTCCATTGGCTGTAGTGCCTATCCAAAGGTCTTCGCCATCTTCCATTACCGAGCGGATGTGGTTGCCGCTTAACGAGTTGCTGGTTTCAGGGTTGTGCTGTAAGGTGTAAAACAGCTTTTGGTTTAAATCACAATAATTTACCCCGCCGCCAAAAGTAGCCACCCATAAACATTCCGACCTGTCTATGAATATATTCAGCAACGAGTTGGAATTGATGCTGCGTAAGGAGCTTTTATTGTTAACCACCTGTATCAGTTTCAGGCTATCGTTAAGCCGCAGCAAATCGCCCCCGGCGGTATTCACCCAATAATCTGTACGGCCTTTTTGTACTACGTTTTTTATGTAATGATTATTGGGCGCGGTAAATTGCCAGGTTACGGTTAGGCTTTGCCTGTTAACGAGTGCCAGCCGGCCTTCGTTTGCCAGTACTATATTGTTAAGGTGATCGAAACTGATGCGGGTGATGCTTTGATAGGGCAGGCCTTTTATGGCTACCTGTTTAAAGTGGTTGCTTTTATCAAGTGTCCAAAGGCCTTTATTGCTGGTGAGGTAAATTAAGCCATTGTTATCATAGCTCATATCGCTAAAGCCAACATCGTGCGGTACGGGTAGCACCTGCTCCTGAATGGTATCGCCTTTCAAAACAAATAGTTTTATGCAATTCCAGGCCAGGCCATAAATACGGTTGCCTGCGGGTTTGTAGATCTTCCAGATTCCGTAATCGCTTTTATTGCTGCGGTAGTCTATATATTTTTCGGTGTGGGTATTAAAGCATTGGAGGCCGCCTTCGGTACTTAGCCAAATATTGTCATCATCATCGGCAAATAAACTGTTGAGGCGGTTTTTAAAGGCGTTGTTTAACGGCACATTGGTATTGTAAAACTTCTTTACCGAATAACCATCATACCTGTCGAGCCCGAAGTTAGTAGCCACCCAAATGTAACCATGCTTGTCCTGCACAATATCGTTGGCATCGGTATGCGAGAGGCCTTCATCAACCGTAATGTAATTGAATTTATAAGGGTACGACTGCCCCGGGCTAAGGTTAACGGCACCGAAAATAAACAGCAGCAGAAAACACAAACCTTTGGCGTAAGTTTCTTTATTAAAACAAAACAGGTTGTTAATTCTCATTTATACCGGGTGTTCAAACTAATCTTTAAAAATAAAAAGCCGCATAAATATTAGCGCCCTTTTGCCAGTAAATTTAAAGCATTGGTTGTTATGGCCATGCTTGCATAATTGGTTACGCGGCTTTTTTCAAAACTATGGCTTTATTTGATCTTTTGCCTAATTGAAATAACAACGCCCGCAAAAATGAATTTATATGCCCAATAAACAGAATTATAAGGCTGCGAAATGTACGCTTGGTCAAAAAATATGTATGATTTTAATATTGGCGCATTTGTGTAAAGAGCCTTTCTATCAGGTGTTTGTTTTGGAGGCTATTCAAGATCTCCGCGCGTGATACAATGGCTCTGTATTGCCGCTTTAACATTAGTGTACGCTGTGTCAACAAATATGTATGCTATGGCAAGCCACTGTTTTTAAAAATGCGGTTATTTGCTTTACGATAAACCATACCGTTTAAACTAACCATTATTAATAATTCATGAACCAACCTCTATCAAAAAAAATAATTGCCGGTGCATTACTGGCTTTTCTTTTTGTGTGCAGCTATAGCCGTAGTTTTGGCTTTCAGCAGCAAACGGGTAACTTTTTGTCGGCAACAGATACCGCGACAGTACCCAAGGAAATTGAAGACCCCGAAAATATCGGTATCAATAAAGAGCTTAACCACGCTACCTTAATGCCTTATGGGTCGTTAAAAGAAGCGCTGGCGACCAACAGGCATGCCTCCACCTACAGCCAAAGTTTAAACGGCTTATGGAAGTTTAACTGGGTCGACTGGCCTCAAAAGCGTCCTGTTAATTTTTATAAAACAGATTATGATGTATCGGGCTGGAAAAATATTAAAGTGCCGTCGAACTTTCAGGTAGAGGGTTACGGTACACCTTACTACAGTAACTACAATTACATTTTTCAAAAAGATTTTCCGAAGGTGATGAGTGCGCCTCCCGAAAAGTTTACCGCCTATAAAGAGCGTAACCCGGTAGGTAGTTACCGCCGCGATTTTACGGTGCCTGCTACCTGGAAAGGCCGTCGCATCTTCATTACTTTTGATGGTGTTGATGCCGGTTTCTTTATTTGGGTGAACGGCAAAAAAGTAGGCTATAGCGTAAACAGCCGTAATGCTGCCGAGTTCGATTTGACCAAATACCTTAAGCCGGGCAAAAATATACTGGCCGTTGAGGTGTACCGCTTTACCACGGGCAGCTACCTCGAAGATCAGGATATGTGGCGATTGAGCGGTATTTTCAGAAATGTGACACTATGGAGCAGTCCGCAAGCGCATGTTCGCGATTATTTCATCAAAACCAACCTGGATAAACAATATCGCAATGCCGAGCTGGTAACCACTGCCAAAGTGAAAAACTACGGCACTACGCCAACAAAAGCACAGGTATTAAACGTTGCCCTGTATAATGGCACTGTACCTGTAGCGGGCGCTGTTGGTAAAAAAGCCATTCCGGCGTTAAAACCCGGTGAAGAAGTAACGGTTAATGTAAGCTTTAACGTAGCCAACCCTAAAAAGTGGACTGCCGAAACGCCTAACCTGTACACCGCTGTTATTACTGTTAATGATGGCGCGCGTACTGTTGAAACCCTTTCGGCACGTACCGGTTTCCGCCAGATAGAGCTTAAAGGCCGTTTGTTTTTGGTGAACGGAGTGCCCATCAAACTGAAAGGGGTAAACCGCCACGAGAACTGGCCGGATGACGGTCACGCGGTTACCGAAGCGCAAATGATTAAAGATATTATCCTGATAAAACAGGCCAACTGTAACCATGTGCGTACCAGCCATTACTCTGATGACCCGCGCTGGTATGAGCTGTGCGACCAATACGGGCTTTACCTTGTTGCCGAAGCCAATGTGGAATGCCATGGCGCTATGAATGACTTTAACGACGAGCCCCGTATTAAAGCCGCTATTATTGAGCGTAACGTGGCTAATGTGGAGAATTTCAAAAACCATCCGTCGGTAGTAATATGGTCCTTAGGTAACGAGAACGGCAGCGGGGGTACTAATTTCAGGGCCGCGCTGAAAGAAATAAAAGCGATTGATCCGGACAGGCCTACACATTACGAGGGTTTCGGTATAGGTGATAAAAATCCGGCAGATATGGATAGCCAGATGTATACCGACTTGGTAAACCTCGAAAAACATGCGAAGGATAATTCGCTTACTAAACCTTTTTACCTGTGCGAATACGCCCACGCCATGTTTAACTCTATGGGCGCGGTTGATCTGTATAACGATTTGTTTGATAAGTACCCTGCATTGCTGGGCGGTGCTATTTGGGAGTGGCAGGATCAGGGTATTTATAATAATCGCGACCCTAAACACCCGATAACCGCGTTTGGCGGCGGCTTCGGTGAGTTTCCTAACGATAGGTATTATATTCATAAGGGCGTGGTGTTTTCCGATAGATCGCTTAAACCGCATTATCCCGAACTGAAACACGCTTATCAATGGGTAAGCATAGTGGCGGCCGATTTAAAAGCACAATTGTTCACCATCAAAAACCGTTACCAGTTCACTAACCTTAACAGCCTTACAGGCAAGTGGGAATTAACTGAAAATGGTGATGTAGTGGCTAAAGGCGGGTTAGCCCTTGGTTCGGTAAAGCCGGGTGAGCAAAAGGATGTGAAAATACCTTACAGCGTTACGCCTAAACCGGGTGCCGAGTACTTTTTAAGAGTGTCATTTGATTTGGGTGCCGATGAACTTTGGGCTAAAAAAGGATACGAAGTAGCCTCGCAGCAATTTGAATTACCGGTAGCTGTTCCGGCTGTTGCCCCAACCGTAACCGGCACATTAACGCTTGCCGATAGCAAAGAAGCGATCAATGTAAAAGGCAATGGTTTCGCGCTGGAATTTAGCAAAGCGAAAGGCACTTTCTCTAAAATAGAAGAGAACGGCAATAACCTGCTGCAAGCAGATGGCGGCCCTATGCTGCACCTGTGGCGTGCCCCGCACCAGATAGATGATACCTGGACCTCACCTAACTGGGATAAGAATGGCCTTAAAAATATCAGCTGGGTGGTTAACGAAGTAAAAAGTAGCCAGCCAGCTCCCGGTGTGGTTGAAATTAAGGTGAGTTTGACAGGTACGGGTAAGCAAAACTTTACCGTGCAGCACCAGGTAACTTATACCATTAATGCTAACGGAACGGTAAAAGCGGTAAACAATGTGAGCTTCAGCGATCCTAAACTGGTACTGGCACGCATTGGGGTGCGTTTGTTCCTGAATAAAGATCTTGACCAGTTTGAATATTTTGGCCGCGGCCCGATGGAAAACTATGCCGACCGTAAAAGCGGATCGGACGTAGGGCATTACGCCAGCAGCGTAGCCAAACAACAAACGCCTTACGAAAAACCGATGGAAAGCGGTAACCATGAGGATGTGCGTTGGGCGAATGTAACATCGGTAAAAGGAGAGGGGCTATTGGTTAAAAAAGATACCGCCCTGTTACAGGTAGCCGCGTTGCCTTACAGCGATGAAGAGATGGAAAATGTAGAGTACAAAATAGATCTGCCAAAAAGTAAAGGCACTGTTTTGTGTATCAGCCATAAAACGCTGGGCGTAGGTACCTTCGGTTGCGGCCCGGTACCTTTAGAGCCTTTCCGTGTGTATGCCGTACCAACTACCTTTAGCTATCAGTTGCAATTGCTGAAAAAGAAATAAAGCCCCAATCCCTTCTACAATTAAGTTTAGTTTTACTGCTGCAAGGCTGCCCCAAAAAGGCAGCCTTCGCGGTTTTATATTAAACGGTGGTAGTGCTCACAAAAGGCAATAACTGTATTTCGCTGATGCCGTGTTCAAGCTGCCATTGCTGTACTACGGGTTGCTCCAGTTTTAACTGGCGGTATTCATCAGGCGCCATGATGGGTACGCCATAAATAATGGGATAATTGCGGCGACAGGTGGCGCAGCTCAGTAAGCCCTCGGTAATGTTATGGTCGATGGTTTGGGCGAATATTTGTAGGGTAAGATCTGCCTTATCAAAAGGGCAGCAAAGCTTTTCAATGGTTTTTAATCTCATATCAATCGGTTTAAATGCCTGCGGCATCTTTATATTGTTTAATTATTTCTTCAGGGTCGTCGGCACTCATAATGCCCGATATTACGGCTATGCCATCAAACGGAACGGTAACTTTTAATTGCCCCGCATTGGCCGGTGTAATTCCGCCCGATACAAACAGGGGCATAGCGGTAAGCGCTCTTGCCTGCCTCACCGTTTCGGGCATCACAATGCTGCAACTCCCGGCGGATGGCGACGGGAACATGGCGCAAAACGATATGTAATCAAAGCTATTCTCATTGGCGTAGGTTACCGGTAGCAGATCATCCGAACAGGTTATGCCGGCAATAAATTCACGACTCACCTGTGCCCGTATGGCAGCGATATCATCAGGTATTTCATCAAAGTGAATCCCGTTCAATAATGGATTTTCAATCAGTAATTGCCAATCGTTATTGATGAGTAACGGAACATCATAGCTTTGGCATAATTCGCCTGCTTTATTGATCAGCGCGTGCTTATCTGCACCCGGAGCCCAGTTATCCCACAATTGCACCGCCTGTAAGCCGCCACGTAAGGCAGCTGTAAGTTTATTGAGCAGTACATCTTCATCCATTGCCGGATTGATGACCAGGTAGATGCCACCGGCAATAGCTTGTTGCTTTGTTTTCATCATTTCCATCCGTTTTTATAAGCGTTATAAAAAGCTGCCCAGTAAGGGTCTTTGCTGTAGTAGGGCATCGGGTTGGCTGTGCCATTTTCTACCAATAAGCAGCCGTGCGCTTGTTCTTTCAGCTCGCCTACAATAGTCGCGCCGATACCCTGCGCTTGCAAGTGCTCGACTATTGCAGGGGCATAAGCCGGATCGGCAGCCATTACCATAGCACCCGCGCCAATGCAGAAACGAGGATCAAGATCAAACAATCCACAAATTTCTCGCTGTGCTTCGCCGATGGGGAGTTGATCATTGTAAACCAATACCCCGTTGCCCGATGCTATGGCCATTTCGTAAATAGCGCCTAATATGCCGCCTTCGGTAACATCGTGCATGGCTGCCAATCCTGTTGGACTGACTGCTTTTGCCGCGAGGGCGTCAGCTAATGATGATGTTTGATAAAAGAGCGCGCAGCCTTCATTATAAATTTCGATACCGAGTTTGTTCTTCACCGTATCCGGGAAGCTCATGGTCAGTATAGCGGCAGATGACATGGCGCATTGCTTGGTAACAATAATTGCATCGCCGGGGCGGGCATATTTGCTCAATAATATCTCGTGAAAAGGAGCGGTTAGCACCATAGTGCCGCCACCTGCAATGGTGGAGTTTTGCCCTTCAATGCTGCCGGTATGCCCGCCGGTTATGGCTACGCCAATAGCTTTACAGTATTGATGCACAAACTCCCAGTAGGTTTTAAAATCGTCCTCGGTGAGAGTAGGCGGCAGGTTAAGTACCATTTGCGCATATTGCGGAGCAAAGCCGGTGGTGGCCATATCATTAGCCATAAGGTGCGCCGATAACCATGCCGACTCCTGTAAGCCAAGTGAGGGGATAAGCGACAACGGATCGCTGGTGAGTGCCAGCCCGAGTTCGCCGGGCAATTCAATAAGCGATACATCAACCCCAAAGGCGGGGCCGCTTTTTACCTCGGAGCGATGGTGCCCGCAGTAAGGTAAAATGATCTGCTCAAAACCCGGATGGTCTATTTTTCCTGATAATGCCATGGGTGTAAATTAATCGAGCAGTTTAACATATAAACCGAAGAAGTCGCCAACGGGCACACCCCACTGTTGCACCGGGAACCATTTTGGTAAGCCTGTACAAGTCCACTCTACACTATACTGACGGCCTTGCAGGGCTTCGTCTATTTTTTGAATGAGCAATGCCGGCGTATAAAAAGTAGCCGTTACATAAAACGGGTTTTTACCGAACATTTGCTGCACACGCCTGCGCAATACTTTGGGCGAATTGCGATTCATCATGCCAAAGGCAATGCCGTGTTTACCTACACGGGCAGCTTCGCGTATCACCTGCACCGGGTCGCGGTAATACTCAAAAGTGGTAATGAATGCTACCGCATCAAACGTATGGTCTTTAAAAGGCATAAAGTGCGAGTCGGCATTTACCAGGTCGCCGTTGAACAGGTGCACGGCCTGCCCCAGCATAAAAGGGGAGATATCGCCGCCTGTGGCTTCAATACCTATCTCATGCCACCAGCGGGTAAAGCGGGTAGTGCCGCAGCCAAATTCCAGCAGTTCTTTAACGCGGGTATCCTTGCCCAATAGCTGGCCCATTACTTTCTTTTGCCATACTTCGGCGCGTTTGTAACGGCCCTCGTACCATTGCTCGTAAGTATCGGTATGTTCGCGGTTAAAAAACCATTCTTTACGGCCCTGCCAGTTGCTGAGGTCGCGGGTAATGAGCCCGAAATTGTTTTGGGGTAATGTTTCCATAAATGCTGTAAATGTTAAAAGCCTTGCCCGCTGCGCCGGTAATGCGGTACAGGGGACAAGGCTTTTTAGTATACAAATACAGCTTATGCTGAAACGTTGATCTAATTATGCCCATGCATTCCTACGCCGGTATTATCCGTATCAGGTTATCGGGTATTATCTCAGCCTTTACCAAACAGTAAAAGCACCCCGTGCAAGTATGAAAGCAAATATAGTTAATTTGGCGGCTTGGCAAAACGCATATTAAACCAGTTTTTCCAGTTTAAAATAGCCCAGGTGAATCTCATCTTCGGCCAACCCTTGGGCGGGCGTTATTTGAATATGGTACTTAGCTTTTTGAGCCGGACTTAATATTTCTTCTATCCGATAAATATCATCCACATCTATACCGTATTTTTCATCGATATGCGAGTTAGCACCCTTGATGGTATTGGTTTTAAAGAACACGGTTTTCTTGGCATGCTGTACCGCTAACGCCCTATCTGTTTGCACGGTGAGCAGGGTATAATGCTGCTCTTCCAGTTTACCATGCTGGTATCCGCCTAAATTGATAAAAAAGAGTTGCTCCGCTGATTCTGCACCGGCCTCCTCTTTTAGCACCGCTTTGATTTGGTAACCTTCAACCACGTTCACTTCGCGCCAGCCATCTAAATGGATGCTGTTGCCTGCTTCGGGCCAAAAGGCTTTTATTTCGGGCACCAGTTCTTTTAAGCTTGTTGCTATCGCGAAAAAATAATCGTGCTGTTCTACATTGCGCTGCGGTGCTTTTGAGCCTAACAGCAGCAGGTATAATTTAAGTTGGGGCGATGCCTGTTGTATGGTAGTCATGTTAATAATAATTGAATAGCCGGACAGATCAACTGCCCAGCATACTTTTAGCAATACAATTAGACGCGGTATCACAAAAATCAAGCCCGGAGTAATCGGGGTTGTAGCCGCCAATGTAAGGTACGGCCATCATGTAAATACGTTCGTTATACGCGCCGTAGCTGTCCACCACCTGGAAACAATCGTTAATGGTAACTCCCGGCACTTTTAAATAATAGTTCCCTTTGGCATCGGCTTCCACATCGGTATTGCCTTTCTCCATTATTTCCCGTGCGGCATCATTATCCCTGAACTGCAGCTTCGCCGGACTAACCGTATGTTTGTCGATCAAACTTTTATAAGGCAGTTCGCTGAAAGGCAGCGGCGGTTGGCCTACACTATCAATAAAGGTTTCATAGTGTTTGTCGCATTGCTGTCCGTCGCAATCGGTATAATGGTAAATGATGCCGCCTTTTTCAACAGGTTCAACCCGGCTGTCGTCATCTACCGATATCAGATCGAGCACATCGGCCTCATGGAGCGCCAGTATCACTTCTGCCGAACTCTGAGGCACAAAAGCTATAACTATGGAAATCAGCGGCATCAGCACCTTTTTCAAACGCAGCATATCCTCGGCCGAAAAGTATTTTGCGGGATAGTTCATCACATAGCTCAATTCGGCCAGCATCTCTTTCCAGTATATAGATTCGTGCCGTTTTATTGATTGCTCTGCTTCTTCGTATTCGGCTTCAAATAGTTCAAAGGCATCGCGCTTTTCGCGGCGGTCCATCATAGCCGTCACAAAATCTTCCATGCGCATGTCCTTTATCTGCTCATAGATTTCCGGTTGTTTATCGCGAAAGCTATCCTTAAAACTCTTTTCAAATACGTAATCCAATTGCAGAAAACCCTCGTTAGCACCACGGTTGGCCTTAATCTCTTCGGGACTAAGCAGCGCGTCCTGCGTAACCAGCGATTCCTCCAAATGGAACCTGATAGCAGGCAGCAAGCCATTGCGGGAGTGCATCACAATTTTAAAATCCGGACTGTCATCGGCTAACTTGAAAACCGGGCGTTTGTTGTCTTCATGTACAAAGGTGCCGTTATGCATGGCCAGCGTACGTATGGCATCAATTGCTGTTAGCGAAGCCCCCTTTATAGCCACCGGATGATTGGCCCTGAACTGCAATTTTGCCGGCGGATAAGGCGAATCAAAATAACCCGGTATAGTGCCCTCATGCTTTAACGGCCAGCAATGCCCGGTACTGACGATCACCCTATCGAACTCAAATTTGCCATGGTCGGCAGTATCCACAAGGGTGATGTTTTGTTCGGGATAATCTGCCACATCGGTTACCCGGCAACTGAAACGGGCGTTTACTTCGATGCCTTTCTCTTTGGCTATCTGCTGTAGCAGCACAAATTGATGCGCAAGATACCTGCCGAATAACAGCCTTGGCAGCACTTCGTATTCATGAAATTCGTCGGGATCGATCTTAAAGCGGTGCAGGGTATCACGGTCAACGGTTTTTATCCAATCAACAATGGAAGTAACCAGGTGCGGTATCTCATTGTCGGATATGTTGGTGATGTGTTCATCGTTAGCGCCATCGTGGCTGTAGGGCATCCCCGGACCCAACTGCTTTTTCTTCTCGAAAATATCGATAGCGATGTCATCCCTGCCGCTATCGAGCAGTTTTTTAAACAGAAACAAACCGGCCGGGCCGCCACCCAGTATAGCAATACGTAAAATAGTTTTCAATTAAATTATAGTAAATGGTTGAACGGTATCAGCAGGAAAAGCACAATAACATAAATGCTGAATAAGTACAAACAGCCGGGCTTGTTTGTTTGGAAAAAATAACCTTTTACAGGTTAACCATATACCTCGTTGATATTCTTAAATAAGGATAATTACGGTTCACGTCGGGGTAATCCTTATACGTACCGCGCAGGGTAAAATAGCCCGGTTCAACGGCAATCAGCAGGTCTTTCACAATGGCATAACTCACTTCGGTTGATACAGTATGCAGAAAATAACTCGACTCGTTGCCATTAAGTGTTTTCATCCAGCCGCCACGGTAATAAAAGTTGTAAAAGAATTTATTGGCTATGTTAAACCCGCCGCCGCCGTTAATAGCAAAGCCCGGTCCGTAATTATAGTTGCGGCCTTTGTACAGGTAGGGGTCGGGTACGGCGGCCAGTATCACCGGACCGGCTCCCAATGTGGTGTTCGCTTTTATTTTTTTAGAGATGTTATAGTTGGAGTACAGGTTCATTTTTACGCTTTGCGCGCCATAAAAGAATGCCTCGTTACGGATGTAATCGTAATTGGCCGATAGTATGGCGAGATGCTGCGTACGCCCTGTCGATTTTATTTCCCAGCCTGCCAGTGAACCATACACGCTGATCACATTCACCTTGGTACTGTCATCCTGCCCGAACTCGGCATTAATGGTAATGTTGCTAAAAGGGGTATCATAATCTTCATAAGGCGTGCCATAAATAAAGCGCGCATGACCGTACCAGCCAAACCTGCCGGAGGTAATGAGATTGCTTTCATCGGCATTAAACTTTCTTAAACCGATATCAAATTCGGCGCTTATTTTTGATGAATCGCGCTTGGCAAGTCCCGATACCTTGCCCCATTTACCATCCAAAATGCGGTTCAAGCCATTCATCGGACTAACGATAAAGCCCATTACTTCGCTCACCTGCCTTTTAAAACCACGACTATTATTGTTCACTATTTTGTTGGATAAGCGATAGGTCATCTCGCCTAATACAATACCTCCGAAGCTGGTATTCACAAAATCATTAGGAGAAGGAGCTTGGTTTTCGGCAAAGGTTTCCCATAAATAACTGCCCACTACCGCCGCCTGTGCCGACTGCCAAAAGCTATAACCATTGGTACGAAAGGCGTTGAAAAACTGGCTGCCGTGGTAAGGATGCCCAAACTGATTGGTTTGAAAAGGGTCGTTATCCCAGCTCCAGCTACCGGGCTTTATATTATGCCCTACGGTTTTCCATGATATTTTAGCGTAATCAACCTGGGCTACGTAGCGGTCATAAGTCCAGGGAATCACTTCGGCAAGGCCCAATTCAAACGCTGCCCGGCCGAAATGTTTTTTTACTACAGAGGTGTCTTTTACAGGCTTTTTAAACAAGTTGGTTTTAAATACCTGGTCGTTATAAATGGGGGGCTGTTGTGCAAATGTTTTTTGGTAGATAAACAGAATAGCTATAAACAGTAGTTTTTTAGTAGTTGTAGAGATCATCAAATAAACGCGCTGTGAAATTTCGGCAATCAATTTTTTTAATGAGGATAATACCCTGTTAACCTATCGTTTGTTTTACGCTAACATAGGCTTAATGCCAAACTGATGCTGTTAAGCCCGTTTTATTAAATTAATTTGACAATTGCCGCATCATCAACCCATCAGAATGGCCTGAACCACGGCCTGCTGATAAGCGGTGAAAACGCCCACGGAATTGATGATAATATAACCAGCAAACCTATGGTGAACCATACAGCCTGTGTACGAAATTTATCATTATCGGTAAGTTTCCTTTTGGCTTTTGCCGAACCTATGGTGACGAGCACAATGCCGGTGAGCATCATGGTAACATGCTCCATACCAAAAAAGCGGATCTGGCGCATGTGTACCGCCTCTTTAAAGTTGTGCAAAAAGTAGCTGACTATTGGGCTGATAAAATATAATGCTACACCAATAATCAACTGTATATGCGCTATGGTGGCGGTAATGTGCCTTACCGTATTATCAAAGCCCGTGTAGGTTTTCTTTTTTAACCAGCCACTATACGAGCGGAATATGGAGAATAGCAGGCTCAGCAAAACCAGCCAGCGCACCAGCGAATGTAAAGCTAAAAACAGGGGATACATATTATGCCTTTTTTACTTGTCGTTTTAAGGTGATCACTGCTATTTCGGGCCATATACCTACACGGCCTTTTAATCCCAAAAAGCCGAAGCCACGGTTTACATACAGGTACTTGCCGCTTTGCTGGTATAGCCCCGCCCATTGCTTGTACACGTATTTGATAGGGCTCCATTTAAAGCCAAACAGCTCGATACCGAACTGCATACCGTGCGTATGGCCTGCAAAGGTTAAATGAATATGCTGCTCATGGCCAAGAGTTACCGCTTCCCAATGTGAAGGGTCGTGCGAGAGGAGGATATTGAACGAGTCGCCGGATATTTGGGCGGTGGCTTTTTGCAGGTCGCCGTATTTGTGGAAACCGCCCTTGCCCCAGTTCTCTACGCCGATAAGCGAGATCGACTGGTCGCCTTTATGTATCTTAACGGTTTCGTTAAGCAGTAGCTTGAAACCGATATCGCCATGCACTTCCTTAAGTCTTTTTAAATTAGCCTGCTGAAGTTCTTTGCTTTCCCACGGGATGTAATCGCCGTAATCATGATTGCCCAGTACCGAATATTTGCCAAAGGGAGCGCTCAGTTGAGAGAAATACGGGATCCACGGATCCATTTCTGATGCCTTGTTGTTTACCAGGTCGCCCGTGAAAAATATGATATCGCTTTTCTGTTCGTTCACCAGGTCGATGCCTTTCTGCACTCCCTGCGCATCGCTGAAGCTACCAGAATGAATATCAGATAACTGGGTGATGGTGAAGCCGTCGAATGCCTCCGGCAGATCGGGGAAGTATATGGTTTCGCGGCGCACCTTGTAAAAATGCCTGCCGCGGGTAATACCAAATAGCAACGAGCCGAAGATGAACAATGCCAAAGCCAATGTCAACTCGCTTACTATAGCCGAACGCGGCGGGAAGCCCCTGAAAAGGCGGGTAATATCTTCAAGTAACAATAACGGCATCGAAAATAGCCTTGGCACAAATGATAACAGCATCAGCGCCATTAACCAGGTAACCAATTGCTGCGGATTGCGGTTAACCCGGCGCGCAAATATAACGGCTATAAGCCCGGCGATGAGTGTAAAGTCAATAAGCCAGTAACCCCAGCGCAGCAGGTTGTTATAGGAAAGGGTTTCAATTGCGTTATAAAAATAAATATCAGTAAATAACCAAAGGAGGAGTATTAGGGGAAGTCTTTTTGCCATGTAGAAATTAAAAAATGCAATGTGTTTGCTTATATAGACGATTGCCGCTTCAAAACATTTTAAGCAATCGTCTATATTTTTTGCTACAGGTAAATTAAAGGTTATTTTAAATACCCATCGTCATTTTTTAATCAGGAATATTTACTTGGTTTTCGGCGTAGCTGCCATATATAATTCGAGCTGACCACCGGCGGTTATATCCTTAAAGCTGATGTAGTTAGTATTCAATACCTTGCCATTCAACTTTATCGATTGGATGTAAATGTTTTTTGGCGAATTATTGTATGCCTTGATAATAAACTGCTTGCCTTTAAAGTATTTAGTGTTCAGATTGATCTTGACGTAATTAAAAAGCGGACTGGTAAGGTCTATCCGCAGATCGGGAGAGGTGCTGCCGTTCATTTCAAATATACCAAGCGAGCTTAGCACAAACCAGGCACCCATCTGGCCTTCATCTTCGTCGCCGTTCCAGCCTACGTAAGGCGAATCGTCATAAAAAGTATCCAGCAGTTTGCGGGTATAATATTGGGTAAGGTATGGTTTTGAAGTATAATTGAACAAGTAAGCTGCCTGCATGTTCACCTCGTTACCATGGTTGATGTAGTACTCGGCAGATTGCTCCATGGTGCGATCAAGCGCGTGAGCGGCAAATTTATGTTGTTCTGATTTTTTAAAGCCTGTTTCGAGCCTGTTTAAAAAGGTGGTTTCACTTACAAATTTTACCAGGCCCTTTATATCATGCGGAACATAAAACGAATACTGCCACGAGTTACCTTCTACAAAGTGGTTTACCGAAAACAGGTCGAAATTATCTATGAATGAGCCATCAGCATTTTTTGGGATTACGTACCTGCTTTTAGGATCGAATACATTTTTCCAACTGTCAGCACGTTTCAGGAAGAAGTTATAATCATCGGTTTTGTTCAGCAGTTTCGCCATTTGGGCAACGCACCAATCGTCGAAAGCGTAATCGAGTGTTTTGGAGGTAGCACCTTTTTCAACCGGCACAAAGCCCAGCTTGGCATAAGAAGTTATCTGCGGGTTACCCGGATTACCGCCGCAGGCAGGTTGCGGCTCAACTTCCATATTCTTTTTCATGGCAGCATAAGCCAATTCAGCATCGGTTTTTACAATGCCTTTCAGGTAAGCGCTGGTAATGAGCGCCATTTCGTGCGAGCCCTCCATAATTCCCGAATATTCCACACCGGCCGGGCCTTTTGAGAGCCACCCTGTTTTTTCATACATTTCCAGTTGGGTGCCGGTCAGGTCTTCAACAGTTTCGGGCGAGGTGAGCGTCCACAGCAGGTTCAAATTCCAGTAGGTGTTCCAAAAGGCATCACCGCCTATCATCGCTTTACGATGGGCGGGGAGTTGCTGCACATTTTCGCAGGCATCGGTATATTTGCCGTTGGCATCACTCATGATCATTTTGCCGGTAAAGCAACGGTAAAAGTTGGTGTAGAATTTAGTTTTATCTGCTTCGCTCTTGCCATCAACAACAATCGTTTTCAAAATGCCGTTCCACTTGGCGCGGTTGCTTTTTACCAGCTTATCAAAATCCCAGTTGAAATCTTTTAGTTCGATATCGAGATTTGATCTCGCCTGATCTATACTTACAAATGAGATCCCGGTTTTGATGATCAGCTGTTCGGATTTGGCAGTAGGGTAGGTCACATACGCGCCCAAGTCTTTGCTGCCTTTTACTTCTTTGTCGCCCTTGGTTTCCTGCTGGTTCACATAACCATGAAACCCGGAAAACGCCTTGCTGAACTGCATTACAAAGTACAGGGTGTATTCGTTAAAACCCGCGCATGATGAACGGGCGTAACCCTGCACTTCGGTATTTGATATTTTGGTGATCACGGCATCGCGCAGCTCCAAACCATATTCGGTAGGCATATTGAGCTGTATCATTACCCGGTTGCTGCTGTCTTTAGGCAGATGATAGCGTTGTACGCCGGTTCTTTCTGTAGCGGTAAGTTCAGCTTTAATGCGCGAATCGAGCAGGTATACCGAATAATATCCCGGTGAAGCATGTTCCTGATCGTGCCTGAAACGGGAGTGATAGCCTGCATTTGCTCCCTTAAAAGGTTCATCGGGTGTGCCCGGTTTCAGGGCAAGGTCGCCGTTGGTAGGCATGGTGAGTAAGCCGGCCATTGTCCACCCATGGATATGCGTAAAACCATGTATACTACCTACCGAATACTCATAACCGCCCTGCCAAACATCTCCCTGGTTATCCGGACTAAGCTTCACCATCCCGTTAGGCATGGTAGCCCCCGGAAACAGCATCCACCGGCTGTTGGAGGTGCCAATAAAGGGATCAACATAATCAACAGGTTCTTTTTTTACCTGCGCGTAGCTATTGGCATACGCTCCCGAAAGCAGGTAAAACAATAAGGCGGTTTTAAGTATATTCATGTATGGTTTACAGGCTAATAAAGTACAAAAACGCCTGCAATATAACACTTCATTTTAATTGTATGTACATATATACATAATTAAATAAAAAAATGGTTTTAAACAATATTGTCATTGCGAGGGACGAAGCAATCTCGTCGCGTTTTGTGCTTCTTTCATGTTAGGATAGTGCTGTAATCAACGTCAGCCTGCTCTTGGGCGCAGAGCCCCATTACTTTTGAGGGCAAAAGTAACATACTAAGCGAAGCGATCTCATGAACACCAATAAAAAACAAACAACCGCGAATAAACCCTTGTCCAGCAAAAGGCTTCTTTGCCGCATAAGGCCTTCGCTGCAAACCGTGCAGAACTTAGGGCTGGAACTTTTGCCCCATGCTTCGCCGCGCATTTCCTCCTCACATGCAACAAGTTCCTATGCCCGCCTTTGCGCTCATGGCCAATACAGTTCTGCCCGTTTTCACCCGAAGCTGTTTGCTGACGGTAGGGGCGAATTGAACGCCTGTCAATGTAATGACAGGCGTTTAATAAGACTCAAGATTTACTCTTAACCCGGAAAGCTTATGCCTGTAACTTCTTCAGCAAGTTCCCATAGTTTTATGGCAGCGGCTTCATCCACACCATTAGCGGTAATAACCGATTGTGAGGGGAAGCCACGGTAACCGTTATCCTGATCCGGGCCATACAATGCACCGCCCAACGCGCGGGCATCAACGGCGGCGTAAAGTTGCGATAAGGCACCTTGCCATGGTTCCATCAGTTCGCCAACACGTTCAATCGCGGCTTTGTACTCTTCATCCGTCATGTGGCGGGCAAGGTCGGTTTTATTGGCGCCGGGCTGGGCCGCTATGGATAGTACATTATGTTTTGCCGCATTGATGCGGCGTTGCAGTTCGAGCGAGAACAGGAGATTGCCCAGTTTGCTTTGGCTGTATTCGCGCATGGCATCGTAAGATACCTCTGATCTTAAATTATCAAAATCAATACTGCCGCGCAGGTATGCGCCACTGCTTACCGTAATTACTCGCGAAAATGGCGTTGCTTTAAGCAAAGGGTACAAACTGCCGGTAAGCGCGAAGTGGCCTATCACATTCACCCCAAACTGCAATTCAAAGCCATCCACGGTTTTTGATGCAGGCGGAATCATCACACCCGCATTATTAATAAGTATGTCCAATTGCCGGTGCGTTTTTAAAAATTGCGCAGCGAACTGTTTTACCGAATCGATACTGCCCAGATCGAATAGCGCAGTTTCTAAAGAACCAGTTCCGCCGGTTGCCTGCAAACGGGTAACCGCCTGTTCTGCATTGGCCGAGCTGCGGCAGGCGAGTATTACATGCGCGCCTGCTTTGTATAGTGCCAGCGCGGTTTCAAATCCAATACCTGTATTTGCCCCGGTTACCATGGCTACTTTGCCGGTTAAGTTGGGGATGTTTTCTGTTGTCCACATAATTAAAATATTTATGGCACAAAGTTGAGGTATTATATGGCGGCAGTTTAACGGATATAAATCCAAAAACTACAAAAATCAATCAATATTCAACTGGCGGAACTTTTTGGGTGTGGTTTGAGCCATCTTTTTAAAAAAGCCTGAAAAATGATTAGGCTCCTTAAAGCCGAGGCTCCATGCAATTTCATTGATGGTCCAGTTGGTGCTTTTCAGCAGGATCTTAGCCTCTTGGGCTATGCGGTGGTTAATGAGCTGTGAGGTACTTTGACCGGTAATTTCTTTCAGTGCTTTGTTGAGGTGGTTAACGTGTATGTTAAGCTGTTTGGCAAAAGCCGATGGGGTATTGAGTTGAATAACCTGGTCTATCATTTCAATAGGAAATTGGCGTTCCAGTAACTCTGCAAACAACGAAGCGATGCGTTCCGCGGCGTTTGAGCCGGTGGCCGGGTTACCAATAGCGGGCTGCATTTTTTGCGCGCCGTGTACAATCTCCATTAACAGGTTGCGCAGCAGGTTATACTTATAGGCATAGTCGCCGTGTAACTCATCAAACATCCTGTTAAACAGGCTGGTGTAATAAGGTTTTTCATCTGCAGATAATGGTATGATGGCTGCATCGGCAGAATGAAAAACGGGATAATCCTTAATATGCTCGAACCGGTTAAAAAAGGCTTCGGTAAAAATGCACACATAACCGCTGTGCTGTGCGCTTATGCGTTCCCAAAAATAGGGGATCAAAGGATTAGTGAAAACCAGTGCGGTATCGGCCACTTCAATACACTGATCGGCATAGTATATTTTGCTGCGCCCGGTAACCAAACTTATCTTAAAAAAATTACGGCGACTGTAATTAACCGGCCGTTGTTGCTGTGGCAGCAAAAGATCTTCTACCTTGAAAATATTAAAATGACCTATCTCATCGGGCACAGGTCTTAAATTTTCATTAAGCAGTTTATAAAAAGCCGGTAATTCAACAAGTTTCATTAATTACAAATGTACATAAATCAAATGGTGAACGGGCAGTGAGTGAGTGAGTGACGGTTGGTTAGTGGGGAGTGGTGAATTGATAGTGAATAGGGAATTAAATGAGGCCGAATGCGTTGAAAATACGAAAGCCGAACCTCATGTTCGGCTTTCGTAATATTAATTAAGCTTCAGTGGCATCGTAAACGATCACCTTTTCCCATAAATGACTATAGTTTTTTACGAAGGCCAAGTGTACGGGGTGGGTTTGGTAAGTGGCTTGCCCGGCGAGGTCTTTAAAAAATATCAGTTCAGATACGCCCCAGCTGTTATCAACCACGTCGCGTTTTTCGGTGCCGGCCACTATGCCTACACGCAGCGAGTGTACAGTTTCAATTTTTGATAGTGTTTTTACACCTTCTACCAACTTGTCCCTGTCGGCAGTTGAAGCCGGGTTTTTAAGCCAGAAGAACACATGGTGAACAATAGGGTAAGTCTCTTTGGTCATAACTAAATTGTTTGCTGATGCCGCGGCGGCGGTTGTTGCTAAAACCGTACCTGTGGCTATAAATTTTCGCCTGTTTATTGCTTTCATAATGGATATAATAAAAGGCTTAATTTATGTATAATTTAATTAAGTAGGGATGATGCCGGGTTATTCAATTTATAATTTAATATAACCACGATGTTTTAAGTTTTATATTAGCGGTATACGGTTGCGGCCGTAAAACTTAAATCTTGCTTATGCGTGTACAGTCGTTTACATCAGCCTTGTTAATTATTGCGGTAAGTATCATTAGCCTTAATAGCTGTAACCGTTCGGCCAAGAAAGTTAAAAAGAAGCGGGATACCGTACACAAAGCCTGGAACAAAACCATCCCCGGCAGCTTTAGTGAGCAAACTATCCTTGTTTTCGATAGCGGAAAGGTGGCCACTTTTTTAACTCAATACCCCGAACTGGATGCTTATAAAAGCGATATCAGAAACTTCTACACCAAAAGAAAATACGCTTATGCCTGGTTTGAAAAGAACGCGCTGATAGAGCAGGCGGGCAACCTTGCCAACCGGGTAATGAACATACAGCAGGAGGGCATTTACAAAGCGCCGCCTTATCAAAAAAAGCTCGATTCTTTACTATACACGGTTAATTCGGCTAAAAAGCAAAAGCCTAACCCCGAGCTGGAACTGATGCTTACCGCGCAGTATTTCGTATTCGCTAAAATGGCCTGGAACGGTTTGAGTAGTGCCGAAAGCAAAGCAAGCAGCTGGTATGTGCCACGCAAAAAAATATCTTACGATCAATATCTCGATAGCCTGTTATCGGCTAAAGGGCGTTCGGCTGATGAGCCTGTTTACCGCCAGTATGATCTGCTTCGGGGCTTCCTTAAAAAGTATACGCAGCTGGACACCCTCGAAAAATGGGCGCCTATAGTGGCTGCCAAAACATTAAAACCCGGCGATTCATCGGCGGTGATAGCGAAGATAAAACGCCGTCTTTTCCAGTTAAGTGATTTTAAGGGCGATACCACCGGGGCCTTATACGATACCACCTTACAGGCATCGGTAAAACAGTTTCAGGAACGCCACGGGTTATATATCAGCGGGCAGGTGAACAAAGCCACGCTAACCGAACTGAATGTAACACCTAAAGACCGCATCAGGCAAATACTGGTTAATATGGAACGCAGCCGCTGGTTGCCGGTTAGTGTAGATAAAGACTATCTGGCAGTAAACATTCCAGAATTTAAGCTGCATGTATACCATGCCGATAGCTTGCTTTGGAGCTGTAATGTGGTGGTGGGGCAAACGGTGCATCAAACTACGGTATTTTATGGCGAGGTTAAGTATATAGTATTTAGTCCGTACTGGAATGTGCCGCCGGGTATCCTGAAAAACGAAATATTGCCCGGTATGCGCCGTAACCCCAATTACCTGGCTGCCCACAATATGGAACTTACCGGTTATGAGGGCAAAACCCCTGTTATAAGGCAAAAGCCTGGCGCATCAAACTCCCTGGGTTTGGTGAAATTTCTGTTCCCTAATAGTTATAATATTTATTTGCACGATACACCATCCAAATCCCTTTTCGGCGAATCATCCCGTGCTTTTAGTCATGGTTGTATCCGTGTGGGCGAACCCGCGCGACTGGCCGCTTTTCTGCTAAGGGATAAACCCGAATGGACTCCCGAAAAAATAGATAAAGCTATGCACGCGGGCAAAGAGCAGTACTACACCCTTAAACAAAAAGTGCCTGTATTTATAGCCTATTTTACCGCTTTTGTTAACCGCGATGGCCGACTGAACTTCCGCAAGGATATTTACAAGCTGGATGAGCGTTTGGCAGCTACCATCATGTCGGGAAAAGGCAGCTATTAATAGATTAGCTGCTTAGTTAAATCTTCCTGATCCTTCTTAATAGATTGACGTATTTAATGGCGAATGGCTTAGCTATGGCTATTTTTTTATATCGGCGATCAATCAATTTATACCTAATTTCAAAAAGTGCCGAACATCACATTTTACCCTGACGCCCATCATCCCGCAGGCCGTAAAACCATGCCATATTTGTACAACAAAACAATTAAAGGATTTTCAATCATGGCAACTTTAAAAACTATAGCACCCGCAACATTTAATACTGAGCATACTATTGAAATTGGTCATCTTAATTTATGGGCCAGGTTTATGAACTATGCCGATACACAAAAGCCAAACCATACACTTTGGTTCTTTATTACCCTTATGGTACACGGCGTTTTAATACTGCCTATACCTGCTGTTTTAATGTATTACTTTAATGCCCCGGTATGGGTACTCGCCATCACCATGACCTGTTTCTTTACCAATATCATCGCCAATATGGGCGGCGCGGGTATCCGTGCAACATTAAGCTTCTTTGTGGCCAGTGTGTTCATCCACGCGGTATTATTACTGGCTTTTATTTTATAATACCCAATTAATGTTTAACAAGGGAAAGCGGTTAACAGCCGCTTTTTTTATGCAAAATTATTTTCACTATGTTACATACTTTCCATATCCCGGTTTTAGGCCTTGCTTACTCTATTGATACCCCTTTAAAGGTTGCCCGTTATGGCATATCGTCGGTAGTATCTATTGTTGATGACGAACTGGTTGAGCGTATGCGCCAGTACCATTCCCTGCAAAATAACGAACCCTATACACCCATCATCAAAAATGAACCCGACCATCGCGCGCGCCGCATTACCGCTTATTTAAACTTGCTGCATAAGCTGGTGAACGCGCAGTTTGAGGTGATCCGCCATGAGGCGTTTACACCGGGGAGCGATATTTGCCGGTATTTTGAACTACTACCGCCTGCATCGGCAGTAAAAAAACTGTATAACCGCATGCTGCAAATACAGGATGATATAGTGCGCACCTCTCTGCAAAATGTATTGCGCGGGCGTATGCGGGCAGGTGCCATCGATGTAAATATTATGGCCAAGGTAGATAAGATGAATTACAACGCCGCCGGCGAACCTGACGGTGAGCAAAATACCGACGCGCTGGCTGCTTTGCGTGGTTTTGCCATGAGCGATCTTAGCTCGGCGGTAACATTATCTGCCGGCATGAACCCAAGATTGTACAGCTACCTTGAAAGTTTTAACGAATTCTTTCCGGATGAGGCGGCCCGTTTGCATAAGCGGGTGATATTGAAAGTGAGCGATTTCAGGTCGGCATTGATACAGGCTAAGTTTTTGGCCAAAAAGGGGGTATGGGTATCCGAGTTCAGGATAGAATCTGGCTTAAACTGCGGCGGGCACGCTTTTGCTACCGACGGTTTATTGTTAGGCCCCATACTGGAAGACTTTAAACAAAAACGCCAGGAAATGCAGGCCGAACTATGGGCTATGTGCAGCACTGCTTTAAAAAATAAAGGATACCATTTACCCGATGTGCCGCTTTTGCAAAGGGTAAGTGTACAGGGCGGGATAGGTACTGCCGGTGAAAATGATTTTTTGCTGAATTATTACCGCCTTGATGCAACAGGCTGGGGCAGTCCGTTCTTACTGGTGCCCGAAGCCACTAACGTTGATGACGATACACTACAAAGTATCGCCAAGGCAAGTAACGAGGATTATTATGTAAGTGACGCCTCGCCATTAGGGATCTTGTTTAACAATTTCAGGGGGAGTACCGCCGAGGTGCAACGTTTAGAGCGGATAGCCCACAATCGCCCCGGAAGCCCCTGCACCAAAAAGTTTTTGGTAACCAATACCGAATTTACCGAACAGCCTATCTGCACGGCATCGCGCGAGTATCAGCACCTCAAATTGAAGCAATTGCAGGCAGCCAATCTTACAAACGAAGCCTATCAGGAACAGTTTGACCAGGTAACGGCGAAAATATGCCTGTGCGAAGGGCTTTGCACATCGGCCTATATTAAGAACGATATGCTGCGCCCGCGCGAAAACAGGGCGGTAGCTATTTGCCCGGGACCAAACCTGGCTTATTTTTCAAAAGTGTACTCGCTGGATGAGATGGTGAAGCACATTTATGGCAAGCTTGATCTGCTGGAGGGCATCAGCAGGCCCAATATGTTTATTAATGAGCTGAATTTGTATATCGACCACCTTAAAAAAGACATCGGCCAGCAACTCAAAAACTTTACCGATAAGAAAGAAAAATACCTGGTTAAGTTTAAAGACCAACTGCTACAGGGCATCATCTACTACAAACAACTGATCCCTCAAATTAGCGGGCAAACCGAAGATAAGCTGAAAGAAATGCAGCACATGTTACTGGGCTGCGAAGCCAAACTGAACGCCTTGATCTAAACCTTTATACATTATCACTTGCAGCAAAAAGGGAGCGGTTATTTACAACCGCTCCCTTTTGCATAACAAACACTAAAAAATTAACCGGCCATGCTGAAGAGCTGCGCTGCCGGTTGGGCTACCCATAAGCGGGCATCAAGCGCCATGCATATGTTGCGCAGGTAACGTTTGCCCAGCGGCGTTACCTTAAGGCTCCATGAGTTGAGTTCAACCAGTTCATCATCGGCCAAAGCCTGCATGCGCTCTAAGCCGGATAGAAAGGCTTCGCAGCGATGGGTGTGGTGGTTCCAGCTGGTTTCGCCTTTACACATAATATTGAGGATGTGACGACGGATCACCAGATCTTCCTGCGTAAGTAAATGACCTTTAAAAGCCGGGAAATGGTTTTCATTGAGCAGGGTGATATAAGCCTCCACACTCTTTACATTTTGAGCATAAGCGTACCATGTATCGCTAATGGCAGATACGCCAAGCCCGATAAGTAATTGTGTATACTGATGGGTATAGCCCATAAAGTTGCGGTGCAGCAATCCTGCTTGTTCTGCCTTGTAAAGACTGTCGGTTACCAGCGCGAAGTGGTCCATGCCGATCTCCTGGTAGCCGTATTGGGTGAACAGGCTGTAACCCACCTCGTAAAGTTTACGCTTGTTGTGGGCATCGGGCAGGTCGTGCTCGGTAAACATACGCTGACCGGGTTTTATCCAGGGTACATGGGCATAGCTGTAAAAAGCGATACGGTCAGGTGCCAGTTCAGATACCTTTTGAATGGTAGCGGCCAGTCCTTCCAGCGTTTGCAGCGGTAAACCGTATATCAAATCGTAGTTAATAGATGTATAGCCAATGGCGCGGGCATCTTCGGTCACTTTTTTTACCTGCTCAAAGCTTTGCCTGCGGTTAATGATGCGCTGTACTTCAGGGTCGAAATCCTGAATGCCTAAACTAAGCCGGCGAAAGCCCAGATCGTACAGGGCATGTAAATGGGCAGTGCTGGTATTATCCGGATGCGCCTCAAAGCTGAACTCTGCCTGCGGATGTATCACCGATCCCCACAGGAGGCCGTTGATAAGCAATTGCAAATTACCCGGGTTAAAGAACGTGGGCGTACCACCACCTAAATGGATCTCACGAATGATGGGTTTGTCATTAAAAAGCTCGCGGTATAGAGTCCATTCTTTTAATACGGCCTTTATGTAGGGTTGTTCAACATTATGGTTTTTGGTGATGCGGGTATTGCAGCCGCAGTAAGTACATAGGCTTTCGCAATAGGGCAGGTGTATGTACAGGCTGATACCATCTTTATTATTGCTTTGCTTAAACGAAAACTTAACCGATTCTTTCCATCCCTCTATATCAAAATCAAACTTGTTATTATCCCAGTAGGGCACGGTGGGGTAGCTGGTGTACCTTGGCGCGGCGGTGTGGTATTTTTCTACCAAACTTACATGAGCACTCATGATGCGGAAATTTATAAATTAACAATTTTCTTTTCGGCAGTTACACGGCAACTGTTGGCGCAGGCGCAGGCATCACCCACGCATTTGTTCTGCTGCCACATATCAATGTTTTTGATAGTTTGATCGGCAATTTGCTGTATGGCCTCGTGCGTTAAAAATGCCTGGTGCGGCGTAATAATTACGTTAGGGTAGGCCAGCAATTCTTCCAGCAGATGGTCTTTTTTAATATCCTTAGAATGATCGCTGAAGAACAAGCCTTTTTCATATTCATAAACATCTAACCCGAGGTAGCCTATTTTGCCATTACCTAATGCTTCAAGCATGTCTTCGGTATTAATTAAAGCCCCGCGCGAGGTATTGAGCAGCATTACACCGGTCTTCATTTCGGCAATGGTTTGCTTGTTGATGAGGTGCATGGTGTTGGGTGTTAAAGGCGCGTGCAGCGAAATAACATCGGCGGTGCGCAGCAATTCGGCTAATGATACGCTTTCAATACCATCGGCATCGCTAAACGTAACTACGTCATAGGCTATTATCCGGCAGCCCAAACCTTTAAATATGGCGGCTGTAGCCTTGCCAATATGGCCTAAACCTATTAAGCCTACGGTTTTGCCGTAAAAGTTAAAACCTATCAGGTCGTCAAGTTTAAAATCAAAATCGTGGCTGTGCTTGTTGGCTGTGGTAATGCGTCGGCTCAAAGCCAGTGCCAGCGTAACGGTATGTTCGGCAATGGCTTGTGGTGAATATAGCGGAACGTTGGCCAGTTTGATGCCTCTTTTTCCGGCGGCATCCCTGTCTATATGATCGGTACCAACCGAGCGTGTGGCGATGTACCTGATACCCATATCGGCCAGGCGGTTTACTACCGGCGCCGATACATCATCATTGGTAAAAACCACCACCGCGTCTTTCCCTTCGGCGTAACTAACGGTTTCGAGGCTTAGCGGATTTGATATAAGGGTTATATCGTGTTTTTTTTGGTTGGCCTTGGCCAATGATTCTTTTTCGAAGTTTTTTATGCTGTACGCTACCACTTTCATCTTCAGGATGTTTTTGATTCAGTGTCAAAGCTATCCTTAAAAAGTGGCAGCGGGCATGCGTGCGGTCATGCCAAAAAGTGATGCTCGTCAGTTCTTCATTTTTATCAGGCGGTTTATGTCCAGTATGCGGATGTGGCTGCCCTTTTTTTCTATCAGGTTTTCCTCTTTAAAATCGGTTAATGTACGGCTTACGGTTTCGGTGGCCATGCCCGCCATGGCAGCCAGTTCATCGCGCGATATTTTGAACGATTCCGGGTCGGTTAACTGTTTACTCAGGCGTACCAACACCTGCGCCAGCCTTTTGCGTACCGAATGGTAAGCCAGCTCCAGTAACTGCTCTTCTTTTTCGCGAATATTGTCAGACAGTATCCTGATGAATTGACGGCTCACCGAAGGATATTTGTTGATGAGGTTAACGATCATGTCTTTCGGCAAAATACACACTGCCGAATCATCTGCCGCTTCGGCGGTTTCGCTGTAAACATCGTCGGTAAGTACGGCGTTTATGCCCAGGTAATCTTCCGCCTTAAACAAACCGGTCATCAGTTCGCGGCCATCTTCTGCTTGTTTAATGGTGCGGATATTGCCTTCCAGCACAAGGTACAGGCCCTGCGGCTGATCACCCTCGTAATAAAGGATTTGTTTCTTTTTAATTTGACGTACGCGTCTGCTGGCGATCAGGTTCTTTAGTTCTTCTATACCCTGCGCGTTGCCTGCTGCGAGGTCTTCCAAACTGGCCAGCGATTTACTGTAATATGCCTCCTGCTTTTCTTTTTTTTTCAGACGACTTTCAATAGCATTGAGCAGCTCAATTTCGTCAAATGGTTTGGTAAGATAATCGTCGGCACCCATTTCCATCCCTTTCCTGAAATCAACCCGCTCAGCCTTTGCCGTTAAAAATATAAAGGGGATAGAGGCCGTATCATTTACCTTACCCAGCATGTACAACACGCCGTAGCCATCCAGTTCGGGCATCATAATATCACATAGTATCAGGTCGGGCTTGTGTTCCATTGCGGTGTGCACGCCTGCTTTGCCGTTATCGGCCTGTAGTACGGTATAGCCCGAAAGTTCGAGTATTTCGGCGGTGCTTTCGCGGATGTCGTTATTATCTTCAATGATGAGGATGGTGGTCATACAATAGGAAATGTAATAGTAAATGATGTGCCCTGGTTCACCTGGCTTTCAAATTCAATTTTGCCGTTCATTAGCTCTACATAGCGGGTTACAATGTTTAGGCCCAGGCCCGTTCCGGGTATGTTGCCCGTATTATGAGCTCTGAAAAACGCCTCGAACAAGTGCTTCTGATCGCTTTCGGGGATACCGATGCCGTTGTCTTTTATTACTACGATAAGGCTGTCAGCGGTTATTTCGGAGTTGAACTCGATAAAGCTGTCTTCGCCCGAATATTTGATAGCGTTACCGATCAGGTTGATGATGCAATTTTTCAGCAGTACCTGATCCAGCGTAACCATGCTGCCCGTGCCGGTGTGCTGGTAAATAATATTTTGGTTTTGCTTGGCCACCAGTTGCATTTCTTCGGTAATCTCTTCGGCAAATTTTACAATATCAAAGGCGGTATGCTGCGGTTCTACCTTGCCGGCCTCCAAACGTTCGAGCGATAAAAAGTCATTTAAAATAGAAGTAAGGTTATTTACCGAACTCTTGATCTTGCTTACATGTTTAGTAATATTCGGGTTGTTGAACTGCTCGGCATACCGTTCTATCAATATAGCCGATAGCTGTATGGAACTCAATGGTGTACGAAACTCATGCGAGGCCATAGATACGAAACGGCTTTTCAGCTGCCCAAGTTCTTTCTCTTTTTCGAGCGACTGGCTAACCTCTTCCTTGGCTTTTTGCAGGGCGAGTACCGTATCTTTTAACGATTGCGTACGCTCTTCTACCTGGAATTCCAAATTTGCTGCGTAATCTTTCAGGCGTTCTTCGGCTTCTTTTTCGCGGCTCAGGTCATGAATAAAACCGGTATAGATCTTTCGCCCCGAAAATTGCACCTCACTCACACCCAAACGGAACGGAAAGCGTGAACCATCTTTACGTAAACCGGTAACCTCGCGACCTATGCCTATAATGTGGGCGTGCCCGGTGCGTTGGTAGCGGTGTATGTATTCGTCGTGCTGTTCGCGATCGGGTGGGGGCATCAGCATGGCAATATTGTTACCTATTACCTCTTCAGGCTCGTATTGAAAAAGTTTGCAAGCCGATGGGTTGATAGATTCCACCCGGCCGCGTTCGTCAATGGTGATAATACCATCAATGGCGTTTTCAATAATTGCTTTTAATAAGGCAGCGCTTTCCATGCATGAAATATAGAGAAAATGATGATGATCACAAATATCGTAAACCGCATTTTTATCCCGGCTGACTAACATCAGGGCATAAAATGATAAAGATCATTTTTTTTACTACGCTATGTACAAATACGCATTTATATAAACAGGATACCCCAAATGATGTTAATTAAAGAACGTTTACAGCCATTACACCCTCGCTTATGCTTAAATACCGTTACGTTAAATATACTTTTACTACGCTGCTGTTATGTGTAAGCTGCCTGATAGCCAGAGCACAGTTTACAGATTCAACCCATTACCATGCCGTGCTTTCATCATCGGGCGCTATCAATAAAACAAACGACGGACGATCATACCTCCTCAATAATTCACTCAACTTCGGCGTAAAAAAGAAGAGTATCACTTTTAATACCAGCAATACCTGGATCTACGGTAAGCAAAATAAAGAACTTACCAATAACGATTTTTCATCGTCGGTTTATGTGAACCTGTATAAAACGTTCAACCATTTTTATTACTGGGGACTGGTGAATTACAATACCAGTTACTCGTTAAAGGTGAATAACCAGTTACTGGCGGGCGCGGGAGTAGCCTACAGCTTTTTTGATAAGCCGAATGTGTATGTAAATGTAAGCGATGGCGTGTTGTACGATCAGAGCAATTTACTGGTTAACGAAATTTACAATACCTACCGGAACTCATTCAGGCTGCAATTCCATTTTTTAATAAAGGATATGATCACGCTTGATGGCAGCCATTTTCTGCAAAGTTCGTTCTCAAACGGAAACGATTACATCATCCGCTCCAATACCACGCTTGGCATCAGGCTGCGTAAATGGATAAGCCTTACTACCGCGCTCAACTATAACCGCATGAACATTACACGAAGCGACAACCTCAACTTTACGTATGGATTGTCGCTTGATAAGCATTTTTAGGAAGAGGAGCTTGCAGCTAAGTGAGGACTTTTCCAAATCCCTCCTTGGGGAGGGGCGCGCCGGGAATTGCGATGGCAGGGAGGGGTTTATGCATCAAACCCAATGGATACCTACTAAACAACAAAGCCACCGTTTTATCAGTGGCTTTGTTTATTTTATGATGCTTTCGCTATAAAGCGAAGTTTGCTTTGTTCGTTTTCTTCTGGCTTCAGCTCCCTTTCAACAGCCGGTGTGCCGGTGTAACCGTATTTCTCTTTCATCTTTCTGAATATCTCAAAACTGAACGCATCAGCCATTGGTAAATGGTATCTGCCTACTGTTTTGGCATGCAGTTCCAATGAATCGGACGGCACTTTCAAATTGAAATGGTTAATGTGGGTAAGGCCTGTGGCCAAATCAGTGTCGAATACCACAAAGGTATCGATCATCTGCCCCTCCGGACTGGTGTATATTACGGTTTGATTTTCATGGAAGCGTTTCATATAATATCAACAAGGTACAGTGAATAAATGTTTTACAAAAAGTTGAAATAATTAATAAATTATCTTTTTACTTAACCGCGGTGGCAATCCCGGTCTTCAGTAACTCAACTGTGATCTCTCTGGTGTACGATTTTATTTCGCCCAAAAACGCTTCTATCGATGCCCCTCCGCGAATTTCTTCCAATCGCTTTTCCCAGGTCCCGGTAAGTTCGGCCTGTGCTATCTGGCGGTGTTTTACCACCTCGTAAACAGCCAAACCGGTAGTAGTAGGCACCAGGTTTTTCTTCTCGCGGGTGATGTAAGTACGTTTGATCAGGGTTTCAATAATGGCGGCACGGGTGGCGGGAGTGCCTAAACCGCTATCTTTCATGGCGTAGCGCAGTTCTTCGTCGTCAATTTCCTTGCCTGCGGTTTCCAGCGCCTTCAGCAAACTGGCTTCGTTGTAAAGCGGTTTGGGTTTGGTTTGCTTTTCGAGGATTGCTTTTTGCGGCACAGGCAGATTTTCGCCCTGTTGTACTTTTGGCAGCGAAGCGTTTTCCTCGTCCTTTTTTTCCTCGTCGGGTTCGTTAAAAACCGCGCGCCAGCCGGGTGTGTTGATCACGGTTCCGCTGGCGGTAAATTTTGAACCGCTTTGTACGGTTATTTTGGTGATTTCCTTTATACAATCCTGGTGAAAAGCTTCCAACATACGACCCGCAACCATATCGTAGACCGCCTGCTGATCGGGCGTTAAGTGGTTGGGCTTTTCGCCGGTAGGCAAAATAGCGTGGTGATCGGTCACCTTTTTAGCATTCACGCTGCGCTTGCTCAACTTGACTCCGGATAGGGCAGTGGCCTGTTTACCAAAATCGGGATGGTTTTCAAATTTGGTTATCAGCTCGGGCACACCGGCAAATACATCGTCGCCAATATATCGGCTACCCGTACGCGGGTAGGTTACCAGTTTACCTTCGTACAGGTTTTGTAACAGGCCGAGGGTTTGGTCAGCAGTAAAGCCTTTGCGTTTGTTGGCTTCCTGTTGCAGGCTGCTTAAGTCGTGCAGCAGCGGCGGTGGTTCCTTGCGGGGTTTGGCTTCCACGCTTAATATATGGCCACCGTTCGGGAAACCCGCAGCTACATCTTCTACCTTATCTAATATAATTTGCGCGTCTTCACGGGTTTTAAAGTTTTCGGTAGATATCGCCCGGAAAACCTGCCCATCCTTATCTACCTGAATAGCTACCTGGAAATAGATTTGCGGAACAAAGTTCTTGTTCTCTAGATACCGGGCGCAGATCATGGCCAGTGTAGGCGTTTGCACCCGACCGAGTGAAAGCACCCCACGATTACCCGATGCCAGGCTCAATGCCTGCGTAGCATTCATCCCCACCAGCCAGTCCGACTGTGAACGGCAATGCGCCGAGTAAAACAGCGTATCGTAATCGCTGCCCGGTTTAAGGTTACGGAAACCGTCCTTAATGGCTGCGTCAGTTTGCGAGGAGATCCACAAGCGTTTGAAAGGCTTTTTGCATTTGAGGTAGTAATAAATATACCTGAAGATGAGTTCACCCTCGCGCCCGGCATCCGTTGCTACAATAATTTCGGTAGCTTCATCAAACAGGCCTTTAATAATATCCAGTTGTTTTTTTACCGATGGATCGTCGACCACGCCATCCTTGGTTTTTACCTTACGGATGGAGAGCTTGAACTTTTGCGGCAGCATAGGCAGGTTTTGCACGCTCCAGCCGTAAAAGCCATACTCCTGCGGCGGGGCCAGCTGTAACAGGTGACCGAAAGCCCAGGTGAACGTATAACCTTTGCCTTCCATATAGCCATCTTTTTTTGTGGTAGCGCCAAATACCTTGGCTATCTCACGGGCAACAGATGGTTTTTCGGCAATAATAACTTTCATACGCTGACTTTACTCCTGGGTGGTAAATGTTAAAACAGAGGTCGAAATTAGGCATTTGATTGTGGGGCTGCAATGGTTGTTGATAATTGGGAAGGCCGGTATTGGTCTTACTCATCCGGTCTTCGCTTCGCCCGACCACCTTCTCTGCGCAAGCGCAAAGAAGGTTTAGAAAACTTACAGCTTTCTCCTTTCAGCTTTAATCTTTCGTCTTTCTCCTTTCCGCTTTAACCTTTCTCCTTTTATCACGCAAGTAATATTGAATATTGGTAGCTTTGCAGCCGTCTGCAGGTAATATTATTATCACTATTATTGCCAGCGAATGGACCTTTAACAACCAATACGTCATACAATTATATAAATGAAAAAGATAATTTTAGTTACCGGGGCTTCTTCGGGTTTGGGCCTTGCTACAGCTAACGCGCTTGCCGCGCAAGGGCATACGGTTTACGGCACCAGCCGCAGCCTTAGCCGTATAAAAGACGCGTCGTTTAAACCGCTCGAAATGGACGTTACCGACGACGCTTCAGTACAAGCCGCGGTTTCAAAAATTCATGCTGCCGAAGGCCGTATAGATGTATTGGTGAACAACGCGGGTAATGGCATCACCGGGCCACTTTACGCCATGCCGGTTGATGCCGCCAAAAAGCAATTCGAAGTGAACTTTTTTGGTGTGGTGCGTGTGTGCACCGCCGTGCTGCCAGGCATGATAGAAAAGAAAGCCGGGTTGGTAATCAACATAGGCTCGCTGGCAGGATTATTCGGTTTGCCATACCAGGGTTTATACAGCGCGTCGAAATTCGCTATTGAGGGTTACTCGCAAAGCCTGCGTATGGAACTGCAAAATACCGGTATAAAGGTAACGGTGATCAATCCCGGCGATTTTAAAACGGATTTTACCGGCAGTCGCGAAAAACTACCTTTCACCCTGCCAAACGAGCAATTAAAAAAAGAATTTGAAGCCGCTGTTGCCAGCATGGAAAAAGACGAAAGCATAGGAGCAAATCCCGAAAAGCTTGCCGCGCAGATCGTTAAAATTGTGGGTAAAAGCAGTCCGGCACATAACTATCTGGTGGGTGCCATTGGGCAAACCATTGTACCTACGCTAAAAGCCATATTGCCCGGCAATTTGTTTGTTAAGCTAATGAACGACCATTACGGTATAAAATAATTAAGTTCAATAACAGGGAAGGGGAGTGTTCATCATTCCAGTGGAATCGAATTTTTAAATATTGCGCAGCGGAATTGTGCGATTCCCCTCTTGAGAGGGGTGGAGGGGTGTGTTATTTTGAAGAGAATGTTCATATACACATCCCTGCCAACGCTCCATCTCTCGCGCCCCCTCTCAAGAGGGGAGTGAAAATTAAAAGCGATTTCCCCTTTCATCATTCCCCTTTCGGTTTCTGATCAGTATGTGATTTTATGCAAGAAAAAAATAACAAAAAGACCATCTGGGCCTGGGCCATGTTTGATTGGGCCAACCAGGCTTATAACATGGTGATCATCTCTACCATATTCCCGGCGTATTATGTGGCCATTACGGCGGCTAAGCCTTATAACGGGATGGTTACCTTTTTTGGCAAGCAATATGTAAACACGGTGCTGTCGAGCTATGTGCTCGGTGCATCGTACCTTATTATTGTGTTCCTGCTGCCTATACTAACTTCCATTGCCGATTATAAGGGCCATAAAAAAGGTTACCTGCAAGCCTTTACCTGGCTCGGCAGTTTGGCCTGCGCGGTTATGTTTTATTTTACTATGGATAACTTCGAGCTGGGGATGATCTGTTTCGGCCTGGCATCGATAGGGTATTGCGGTGGTTTTGTGTTTTACAACTCGTACCTGCCGCAAATAGCCACGGTTGATCAGCAGGATGCCGTAAGCGCAAAAGGTTTCATCTATGGTTTTATAGGCAGTATTGTGGTGCAGGTAATATGTTTCGTGTTCGTACTATCGCCCCAAACATTTGGTATTACTGATGATGTAGCCGCGCGCTTATCCTTTTTAATAGTAGGCATCTGGTGGATAGGTTTCTCCATGATCGCTTTTTACCTGTTGCCTAAAGGAGTGCCTAACACAGGTTCTCATAATTATAATATACTAACCGGAGGCTTTAAAGAGTTGGCCAAAGTTTGGCGACAGGTTAAGGAGCTGCCCCTGTTGAAGCGTTTCCTCCCGGCATTCTTTTTTTATTCGGTAGGGGTACAAACTATTTTGCTGGTGGCTGCAAACTTCGGTGCTAAAGAGTTAAAAATGCCCGAGGATAGCCTGATCAGTATTATCCTTATTATACAGGTGGTAGCTATTATTGGTGCGACTATTACGGCTAAAATGTCGGCCAAATATGGTAATGTAAAAGTGTTATCGGCCATAGTGGGTATATGGTGCCTGATATGTGGTTCGGTATATTTTGTTACCAGTGCCCAGCAATTTTACGCTGCTGCCGTGATAGTGGGTTTGGTGATGGGCGGGGTGCAATCGCTTTCGCGGTCTACCTTCTCCAAATTCATTCCGCAAAACATCCCTGATACGGCATCATATTTCAGTTTTTATGATGTAACCGAAAAGCTATCTATCGTAGTTGGCTTGTTCACCTTTGGTTATGTTGAGGCCGTTACCCACGAAATGCGCGATTCGGCATTAGTGCTCGATGGCTTTTTCATTATCGGTTTTTTTCTGTTGATCGTATTGTGGATGTTCCAGTCGAAAACGAAACAAAACCTGGAAGTAGCCTGATCACATCTGCAAGGTTTTTATTCCTGAAACAATAAGAAAATATGCAAGAAACAGAACCCGGCTAAGCAAACAGCCGGGTTTTTTATTATACTTGAAAAAGAAGCTGTGACATTAGAAAACAATAAGTGTATTGTTAACACAATGTCTTCGCAGTATAATATTTAAGTAAACATGTAACTTAGGTGGTGAATCATCAAACAAATTCAAAAATGATTTATTAACTCTGTATATGAAAACAAAAACAACTATCACAATACCCAATACAAGCTAATGGTTACCGGTTGTTTTGCCGCTTATTGCCCTTACTGATCAGCCGGGCGATACTTAGTAACGTAATATCGTTTTTAAGTTCATCACTTTACTATATATCGTTACTGGTTTAGGCGGATAAATGACACTTTGTGTTGACCTTCAAGTGTTTGTGCAAATGGCACAGTTGTAGTTTAATACAAAATGTTATTACAGATCAGAAATTTAATTATCACACAGCATAATACCTGCTATTGTTTAACTTAATAGTATCAACTATTCATTTACCATCATGACTGAAAAATCATTCAACTCCCTCGACGAACTTAGCGTTAACACCATCCGTTTTCTGGCAACAGATATGGTACAAAAAGCAAATTCAGGTCACCCGGGCTTACCGCTTGGCGCCGCGCCAATGGCTTATGTATTATGGAGCCGCTTTTTAAGGTTTAATCCTGCCGAACCGCACTGGCCAAACCGCGACCGTTTCGTATTATCGGCCGGCCATGGTTCAGCGTTATTATATAGCTTGCTGCACTTATACGGATACGACCTGCCGTTATCAGAGGTTGAAAAATTCAGACAATTAGGTTCAAAAACTCCGGGTCACCCCGAGTCTACTTTAACCCCGGGTATCGAAGTAACTACCGGTCCGTTGGGCCAGGGCTTTGGTAACGGTGTGGGTATAGCTATTGCCGAGGCATTTTTAGCTACTAAATATAACCGCGACGGTCATAAACTGATCGACAATTATACGTACAGCATTGTAAGCGACGGCGACTTGATGGAAGGCGTAGCTTCTGAAGCTGCTTCATTGGCTGGTCACTTAAAATTAGGCAAACTGATCTACCTGTACGATGATAACAAAATATCGTTAGACGGTCCTACCAGCCTTGCCTTTACTGAAGACGTACAAGCCCGTTTCAAATCTTATGACTGGCAAACACTAACCGTTGAAGACGGTAACGACCTTGCCGCCATTGAGGCAGCTATTAAAGAAGGTCAGGCCGAAACAGAAAGGCCAACCCTTATATCAGTAAAAACCATTATCGGTTACGGTAGCCCGCAACAAGGTACCAATAAGGTACACGGTAGCGCTTTAGGTGTTGATAATCTGAAGAAAACCAAAGAGTTTTTAGGTTTCGATCCTGAAAAGAATTTCTACATACCTGCCGAAGTAAAAGAATACCTTTTAGAGGCGGGTAAAAAAGGCGCCGAACTGCAATCAGCCTGGAAAGAAGGCTTTGAAGAATACCGTAAAGCCTATGCCGAAGAAGCACAGGAATTTGCTACCAGTTTCGACGGTAAATTACCTGAAGGCTGGGATGCCGCTTTGCCAACCTTTAAGGTAGGTGAAAGCTTAGCTACCCGCGAGGCATCAGGTAAAGCACTGGAGGCCTTACGCAGCAGTATTCCGTGGTTAATTGGTGGTTCTGCCGATTTGGCCAGTTCAAACAGTACACCTACTAAAGGCGACGAAAGTTTCCAACCGGGGCGTTACGATCTGCGTAATATATGGTTTGGCGTGCGCGAGCATGGTATGGGTGCTATCCTTAATGGTTTGGCATCTTATGGCGGTACCCGTGTTTATGGCGGTACCTTTCTTACCTTCTCCGATTATATGCGCGGTTCTATCCGCCTCGCGGCCTTAACCAAAGCGCCGGTAACTTATATATTCACCCACGATAGCGTTGCGCTTGGCGAGGATGGCCCAACCCATCAGCCGGTTGAGCATGTATCATCATTACGTATGCTGCCTAATTTAACGGTTCTTCGTCCGGCTGATGCTTACGAAACCGTAGCTGCCTGGAAGATTGCCATGAGCAGGCTGAAAGGCCCGGTTGCGTTGATCTTATCGCGCCAGAAATTACCTGTTATCGATCAGGAAAAATATGCACCTGCCAGCAATGTTGAAAAAGGTGGTTACATCCTAAGCGACTCAAAAGGCGCTCCGGATATCATCCTGATCGCTACCGGTTCTGAAGTGCATTTGATATTGGATGCCCAGGCTAAACTGGCCGAAGACGGTATTGATGCCCGTGTGGTAAGCTTACCATCGTTCGAGTTGTTTAACCAGCAAGATAAAGCCTACCAGGATTCGGTATTGCCGCCAAGCCAGCACAAACGTTTAGCTGTTGAGGCCGGCGTTACCCTGCCATGGTATAAATATGTTACTGCCGAAGGTGCTGTAATAGGTATAGATACTTTTGGTGAATCGGGCGAAGGACTGGCTGTTTTAGAGCACTTCGGTTTCACGGTTGAAAATGTGTATAACAAAGCGAAAGCACTTCTAAACAAATAATAAAATGAAAATAGGTATTGCAGCAGACCACGCCGGTTTCGAGCAAAAAGCAACCCTGATAGGCTTGCTTAAAGATGCCGGTGCTGAGGTTGTAGATTACGGCGCTTTCGCTTACGACGCGGCCGATGATTACCCCGATGTTATTGTTCCGCTTGGCGAAGCCATAGCACGCGGCGAGGTGCAAAAAGGCATTGCCGTTTGCGGCAGTGGCGTAGGCGTATCCGTTGCGGCTAACAAAATACCTGGTGTAAGGGCGGCTTTAATTACAGAAAGCTACTCGGCGCACCAGGGGGTGGAGCATGATGATATGAACCTGCTTTGCCTTGGCGGCAGGGTAATTGGCCCCATGCTGATGTGGGAAATTATACAAGCCTACCTTAAAGCAAATTATGATGGCGGCGAACGTTTTCAACGCCGTTTAGACAAAGTTATCGCCTTAGAAAAAAAAAATTAAAAAGAAAAGACATGAAAAACCCTCTTGCACAAATTCCGGATTATGGCCAAAGTATTTGGCTTGATTATATCAGAAGATCATTCATTCAATCGGGCGAGCTTAAAAAGTTGATCGATGAAGATGGCCTGCGTGGTGTAACCTCAAACCCGGCAATTTTTGAAGAAGCCATTGCCCGCAGCAGTGACTATAATGATACCATTAACGAACTGGCCAAAACCGATCTGACTACGGAAGAGATCTTTTTAAAATTGGCCATTGAAGATGTACAAAGCGCGGCCGACGAGTTTAAAGGCGTATACCAGGATACTGATGCTTTAGATGGCTATGTGAGCCTTGAAGTATCGCCTAATTTAGCGCAGGATACCGAAGGTTCTATCACCGAAGCCCGCTCATCATGGGAAACGCTTGACCGTAAGAACGTGATGATCAAAATTCCGGGAACTAAAGAAGGTTTGCCGGCCATTACCCAGCTCATCAGCGAAGGTATCAACATCAACGTAACCTTGTTGTTCGGTTTAGACAGGTACCGCGCCGTTGCCGAAGCTTACATTGAAGGTTTGGAAAAACGTGCCGCCAATGGCGAATCATTAGAGAATATCGCTTCGGTAGCCAGTTTCTTTTTGAGCCGTATTGATAGCATGGTTGATCCGTTACTGGAAGCCGCCATTAAAAACGATAAAGAAAAAGCCGTAGCAGGTGAAAAATTATTAGGTAAAGTAGCTATAGCCAGCGCTAAAGTAGCTTACCATATTTACAAAGAACTGTTCCATTCGGCACGCTTTAAAGCTTTAGAGGCTAAAGGCGCTAAACCGCAGCGTTTACTTTGGGCCAGTACCAGTACTAAAAACCCGGCTTTTCCCGATGTAATGTATATCGAAGCTTTGATCGGTCCGGATACGGTGAACACGGTACCAAAAGATACACTTGAGGCTTACCGCGATCATGGGCAGCCTGAATCTCGTTTAGAGAGCGGCCTGGAAGAAGCACAATGGGTATTGTACCAGTTAGAAGATGTAGTAGGCATTAAACTTGCCGACGTAACTCAAAAACTGGAAGATGAAGGTATCCAGAAGTTTATTAAACCTTTTGGTAGTTTGATGGATGTATTGGCGCAAAAACGCCAGGAACTGATAGCATAATGTTAAACGGAGGCAAAACAATAAAAGCGCTGTTTTTAGATATTGGCGGCGTAATGCTTACCAACGGTTGGGATACCGCGGCAAGGGTAGAGGCGGCAAATATTTTCTCGCTGGATTTCGCAGAGATGAACGGCCGTCACCGCATCATATTTGATGCTTATGAATCGGGTAAAACCACATTGGATGAATATCTTGATCTGCTGGTGTTTTACGAGCCGCGCGCGTTCAGCAAAGAGGAGTTTAAAACCTTTATGGCCGAAAAATCGCAGCCGTACCCGGATATGTTAAAGCTGATCAGTGATATTAAGCATAAATATAACCTGCGCACTATAGCGGTTAACAACGAGGGGCGCGAGCTTAACGAGTACCGCGTGAAGCAATTTAACCTGCGCAGCTTTATTGATGTATTTGCCTCGTCGTGTTATATCCATGTACGCAAGCCCGATAAGGATATTTACAACATGGCCATTGATTTGGCGCAGGTTGATCCGGATGAAGCTATTTATGTTGATGACAGGCTTGTTTTTATACAGGCCGCACAAAAAATGGGCATAAATACCATCCATCATACAGATATTAGCAACACAATCGAAGCTTTTGCTACATTTGGCATCGAAACAGAGAATTTAACCGAAAACACAAACTCTTTAAGCAATTAAAATAAAAATTATGGAAAATCATGATTTTGGCATTGTAGGCCTTGGCGTAATGGGCAGAAACCTGCTCCTGAATATGGCGGATCATAACTTCGCGGTGGCCGGTCTTGACCTTGATGCCGAAAAAGCAGGCTCTTTAGAAAAAGAAGCTAAAGATGGTCAGCACGTTAAAGCAACAACCTCAGCAGAAGAATTTATAGGATTATTAAGAAAACCACGCGCTTTAATGCTGCTGGTACCTGCCGGTAAACCGGTTGATGCCGCCATAGCAAGCCTGGTGCCTTACTTAGAAAAAGGCGATATTATTATTGATGGCGGTAACTCATATTTCCCTGATACCGACCGTCGTTTTACCGAACTGGCCGAAAAAGGTATCCATTTCTTCGGTATGGGTATTTCGGGTGGTGAAAAAGGCGCGCGTTTCGGCCCGAGCATGATGCCGGGTGGCGATAAAGGCGCTTATGAAAGATTACGCCCTATATTTGAAGCCGTTGCCGCTAAAGTGAATGGCGAACCATGTGTTACCTATTTGGGTAGCGGTTCGGCAGGTAACTATGTTAAAATGGTGCATAACGGTATCGAGTACGGTATTATGCAATTGATATCTGAAGTATACGACCTGCTGAAAAGAGGGTTGGGCATCAGCGATGAAAAGATACAGCAAACGTTTGAGGCCTGGAACAAAAGCGAACTGCAATCATTCCTGGTAGAAATTACCGCCGAGGTGCTGGCTAAGTTTGATGACGAAACCGGCGAAAGGTTGGTTAACCTGATATCAGACCAGGCTCGTTCAAAAGGTACCGGTAAATGGACCTCGCAAAACGCGATGGACCTGCAAGCGCCAATCCCGGTTATTGACGCGGCCGTTACCATGCGCGATCTTTCAAAGTACAAAGAAGAGCGTGTTAAAGCATCTGAAAAATTAACTTACGAGCCATCAACCGAAAGCTTTGGCAGTGATGATGAGGTAATTGCCATAGTAAAGGATGCCTTCAACTTCGCTGTACTTAACATATACGCGCAAGGTTTAGCTCAGTTAACTATCGCGTCTAAAGAATATAACTACGGCCTTAACTTAGAGGAAGTAGCTAAAATTTGGAGAGGTGGTTGTATCATCAGGGCGGTATGTTTAGAGGATTTCCGCAAAGCGTACGCGCGCAATGCCGACCTGCCGAACATTTTGCTTGACGATGAAATTGGCCAAACGTTGGTAAACACACAAGGCAATGCACGTACTGCTATTAAAATAGCCATTGATAAAGGCGTACCTGTACCGGCATTTATGGCCGCTTTAGGTTACTTTGATGCTTACCGCAGCGCTAAACTGGGTACCAATATCGTACAGGCACAACGCGACTACTTTGGCGCGCACACTTACGAGCGTATTGACAAACCGGGCGTTTTCCATACTAACTGGAACTAAGTTTTAACTATTTACCGATACAATTAAATATATATTACCATGAAAACAGGTAAAAGAGCCGAGCCTACCGTAATTGTTATTTTTGGTGGCACAGGCGACCTGGCCAAAAGGAAATTGATCCCCGCATTTTACAACCTGTTTTTAGATGGTTGGATGCCCGAAAAATTTGCCATTATTGGTTTGGGACGTACCGAACTTGACGACGAGCAGTACCGCGAAAGACTGCACGAGGGTTTAGGCGAATTTTCGCGCAGTGGTAAACCTGCTGCCGATAAATGGGAGATATTCAAGCAATCAATTACCTACTTTACCTCCAATATAGACGACCCTAAATCTTATGAAGGGCTTGCAGGTAAAATAAACGCTATTGATAAAGAGTGGAAAGTACGCGGAAACCGCTTGTTCTACATGTCGGTAGCGCCAAGGTTTATTGAGGCGGTTACTGTTAATATTAACAAAGCCGGGTTAGCCAGCAATGCCGATATTGACCGTATCATTATCGAAAAACCTTTCGGCCATGATAAGGCAACCGCTATTTCATTGAATAACCTGCTTACCAACACCTTCCAGGAGCAGCAGATCTACCGTATCGACCATTATTTAGGTAAAGAAACGGTACAGAACATCCTGGCGTTCCGCTTTGCGAATGCCTTGTTTGAGCCGCTTTGGAACCGTAACTACATAGATTATGTACAGGTTACCGTTGCCGAGCAGGTAGGGGTAGAAGACCGTGGCGGATACTACGAAGGTTCGGGCGCGTTGAAGGATATGATCCAGAACCACCTGCTGCAAATACTTTGTATGATAGCCATGGAAGCCCCGGTAAGCTTTAGCGCCGAGGAGATCCGTAACCGTAAGGTTGACGTGCTAAGAGCCGTACGCCGTATTAAAACCGATGAGGTACATAAATATGCCGTACGCGGCCAATACCGCGAAGGCTGGTTGCAAGGCAAAAAAGTACCCGGCTACCGCGAGGAGCCTGAAGTAAGCCCGAAATCGAACACGGAAACGTTTGTTGCTATCAAATTTTATTTGGATAACTGGAGATGGCAGGGCGTGCCTTTTTACCTGCGCACAGGTAAAAGGATGCAGGAGAAAACTTCTTCGATCACGATACAGTTCCGTCCGGTGCCGCATACTACCTTCCAGGGCAGTTCGGGTGATAATTTGATGGCTAACCGTTTAACCATCAACATTCAGCCGCAAATGGATATCAGGTTGAGATTCATCGCTAAAAAGGCCGGTTTGGAAATGGAATTAAATCCTGCCGAAATGGTGTTTGATTACGATACCTGCTCAACCCAAACCCCTGAAGCTTACGAAACACTGTTGCTTGATGCGATGCGTGGCGACGCGACGTTGTTTATGCGTTCAGACCAGGTAGAGGAAGCATGGGATGTAATTACGCCTATCCAAACTGTTTGGGAATCGCGCGAATCGTTAGATTTTCCTAACTACGCGGCAGGTTCATGGGGCCCCGAAGATGCAGAGGCTTTAATAGCCCGCAGCGGACATGTATGGGCGGCTAATTCGCACGCTAAGGATAAACCTCATAAATAAGCTATGATAAGCATATTAAAAGATAAGCACGAAATAAGCGTTGCAGCTGCCGATATTTTTGTAAAGGCCGCTAAAGCGGCTATACAGGAAAAAGACAGTTTTACCGTGGCCTTAACCGGTGGCAGTTCACCTGCCGAGTTATATGCTTTGCTGGCTGCTTCGCCTTATAAAGAACAGGTAGACTGGGAAAAGGTATATATATTTTGGGGCGACGAACGCTGGGTACCGCTTGACGACGAGCGCAGCAATGCCCGTATGGCTGCTGAAACGCTGCTTGATCATGTGCCGATCCCGAAAACGCAGATCCACCCGATGTGGGCAGATGTGGAAGATCCTGAAAAATTTGCCCAGTATTATGAGCAGTTATTAAGGAGGATCTTAGGACCGTCGGCATCGTTTGACTTGATCTTGTTGGGTATGGGCGATGACGGGCACACGGCTTCATTGTTCCCGGGCAAACCGGTATTGTACGAAAAAGATAAATGGGTAACCACCTATTACCTTACCGAACAAAGCATGGTGCGTATCACCCTGACAGCTCCGCTGATCAACCAGGCAAAGAAGATCGTATTCGTGCTTTTCGGTGCCGGCAAAGCCCCGGCCTTGTACGAGGTATTGGAAGGTGAGCGTAACTTTGAAAAATATCCGTCGCAACTGATACAGCCCGCTGTTGGCGAAGCGATATGGTTAGTTGACGAAGCCGCCGCCGCTAAATTATCAAACAAATAAACCCGGTACCGGACTCAGTTCGGCCAAAATATGAAAAGCAGGAAAGCGAAAGTTTTCCTGCTTTTTTGTTGTAGATGAGATTGAGATATTGGATTTTACTAAAGTCAATCTGTCATCCTGAACGAAGTGAAGGATCTTCTTCGCTTTGATAAGTTTTAACCGCTGAGATAACAGAGGTTTGCGCGGAGTTCGGGGAGTTAAATGGTTGTTTTATTACCTCCCTCCGCTGTCATCCTGAACGAAGTGAAGGATCTTCTTCGCTTTGCTAATTTTTAACCGCTGAGATAACAGAGGTTTGCGCGGAGTTCGGGGAGTTAAATGGTTGTTTTATTACCTCCCTCCGCTGTCATCCTGAACGAAGTGAAGGATCTTCTTCGCTTTGCTAATTTTTAACCGCTGAGATAATTGAGGTTTGCGCGGAGTTCGGGGAGGGGGCAGGAGATATAGATAGACTTACAAAGTTTTTTAAAACTTCGTAAGTCTTAAAAGTTTCCGTAAGCTGATGGTGTGCTTAAGAATCACTTTTCGCCTACGATATTTTTAATGTATTTCTGAAAGTTGGTACCAATAACAACTGGTTTTCCATTGTATTCGCCCAAATTTCGTCCATCAAAACATAGCGTATCTTTTATACCATTCTTCCTGAAAATGATGATTTTGGCACGGACATCTGGTCGAATATTATTTTTACTTGGCTTTAATTCTTTTAAAAAGCCGTCGAAGTCTTTTAACTTGTTGGTTACGTTCTTGACTTTTTTCTCGCTAAATGCCTGTCCAAAGTATTCGCAATCCACATTTACATCTATAGTTGTATAAAATGATACAAATTGGATTTGAATGCTCTTAATAGATGTTTGTGCGAAAGTACTATTAGCTATTATGAGGAGTGAAAATATCACGATGCAAAATTTAAGTGTTTTCATGATCCCTTAAGCTTATAAATCCAAATACTGACTATGCATTAATAAAATACACCATGTTTTCATAGAGTGAAGTCAAACTATTCCTCTTCTTTCTCTTCCTGCAATTCATCTTCTTTTTTGCCTCTTCCCAGGCGAACTTTTGGTTTTTCCTGAGTACCGGTGATGGTCATCGGGATGCCGAAAATGCCGAAAGGCGGCAGACCGAGTCTGAATTTCAAATTAAGGTTGCCGCTAAAACTTACCTGCCCCTCAATGCGCGGACGGAAACCCGCCATGCGCATTTTGGTGCGTTCAATGGTGATGATATTGTTGGCGATGCTGGTCTTCATGTCAACCTTTGAAATATCGCCCTTACCTAAGCTATCACGCCCGGTTTCTTTACCCACCGCGTTGAACAGTTTAAAGCCTCTCACTTTTACTTTTTTAACCGATAATACGCCGCCGCCTTTTAACGATGGGTATATCGGCATCATATCGCCGTTGAGTTTGCCGCTTAGCTGGTAATTTAATGATACGTTACCCTGTATGTATTTGGCTGATGATGCCATGTCATGGAACAGCTTTATTTCTTTATATGCCCTTTGTATATCAAATTCTTTGGCATCTATACGGTAATCAAAAAACGCTTTCTGCGGAGTAAGGCTGCCATAGGTTGCATCCATTACCATGGGCGCGCCAATAAGACTGAAGCCGGTTTGTTTCAGTATGATCTGTCCGTTGCTGATGTTCATTTGGCCTTTGGCATCGCTAACATCGAGGCCGTTGTATTTTACCTTTTTTACGTTGGCCTTAAACTGAAGATCAAGGTTTTGTGGAACGAGGATAACACCCGATGCCTTGCTTGGTTTAGCAGGGGCAGGCATACCGGCAAAGGCCATAAAATCATCAGCGATAATCAGGTCGCTGTTTAAACTGAACTCACCTTTTAACGGCGATTTCGGCTGAACCGCGTAAGCGATAACGTTTGATAAAGCCCCGTTCAGTACAATGGTTGATTTGCCGTATTTAGCCCTGAACTGATCGAAGTTCATCTTATCTTGGTTAAAGCTGAATACACCGGTCTTAATCACAAATGGCTTCGGGAATAATTCCGATCTTAAGGTAAGATCTTTCACCTTCATACTGCCCGAGTTAGCCAGTTTATCATAATGCCCGGCTGTGGCATCGCTTTGTTTGCCTTTAAGCGAGAAGTTGGTGCTGATGAAGCCTTTTACATCATAACCTTTCATGGCAAATACACGGTATATCCGGCCTATATCCAGGCTGCCGTTTGAGGCGATTTGATAATCGAGATCATCAAAATTGCGCAGGTTGGCACGCAATACAAATGGTTGTCCTTCAAACTTAAACGATACTGGTTTAATATTTACTTTAAGGCCTTTTAACGAGCCTGTGTTGTTATAAATATCGGTACTCACCTGTATATCGTGTACCGGGTGCGGGTAGTATTTAGTTTGCACATAACCGTTCACCCAGGCAACGTGCGCGTTAGTTACGGGGAATATGCGGCGCGCCGGAATATAACGGCCTTTGGTCTGCACGTCGGCGTTAAGATCGCCGCGGATGTCGATACTATCCAGTGGGTAAAATTTCTTAATATCATCCAGCCTGAATTTGGCCTTAATACCCGCGTTAATAAGCGCGCCGGCTTTGTTGCTCAATTTCAGATAGCCTTTTATGTAGTTGTTTAACGCTTCGGCGTTGAGGTTGCTCACATCCATAGTGGCGTTGGCTATATCATGATCACGACAAGCGGCATTCAGGTCGAAACTGATATTCTTGAGGGCTTCAGGCAGCTTGGTGTATTTGACGTAACCGTTCCGGAATTTTGATCGTAAGGTGAATTTAGGGATGCTGGTGATCACGGTGTCAACTTTTTGCCTTAGTCCGCTTTTGCGTATCCCGGTGGTATACTTGCCATCGGCCAGCATGTGTAAGCTGTAGCGTCCTTTAACCTGGAATGGCTTTATGCCGAATACTTTATACCATTGTTCCAGGTCGATCTCGGTATTGATCTTGGCAAAAATGTACGGCGATTTTGTACCATGTACCTTAATTACCGAACCAAAATAATCTTTACCAATGTTAAAATACACCGAATCGATATTCAGGTTCAGGCTATCCGGGTTTAAGCCGGGGAGCTTAACATCCATATTAAGGTACAGGTTTTTAACCGGAGCCGGTGTGCTCTTGTTAGCCACATAACCGTTGCGAATGTTCATGCTCAGGCTCAGGTCGGGCATAATATTTTTGGCAGCGATATACTTACCTGTAAGGTTTAGTTGGATGATGCCATTACCATTGATATCAATACCGTTGGCAAGTTTGGCGTATTCATCAGGTATGGCGGTAAAAATATCACTCAGGTCGTTTTGGTCAGATCGTACCCTGAAATCCATATCGTAACCATCTTTCAAAAATTCAAACCTGCCTTTAAAGTTAACCGGTAGCTGGTTGATCAACAGGTCGTTCTTTTGAAAAGCGAAAGCCAGCGATTTAGTGTTGATGCTTGTTACCAGATCGGCATTTACCTTTTTATTGACAACGTAAGCCTTGCCACCATAAGAGAAATCTACAGAACTGGCATCAGTATGCGAATACAGGTCGAACACATCTTTACTCAAATCGCCACTGCCTTTGTAATTGAAACCACGCGCGTTAATAAGCATGGGCATCGAGCGGTCGTTATAAACCAGGCGGCTGTTCTCTACCAAAATCTGCTCAATGCCTAACGAGGCGCTGGCGGTATCTGCCGGGTTAGCGGCTTTGGCCCCCGCTGATTTATATACATTATAATTGGCCTTACCACTGCTATCAACCTGTATGTTAAAAAAAGCGTTGCTAAGGTATATTTTGTTAATGTTGATTTTACTTTTAAATACCGACGAAATATCAATAGCCAGCGAAACTTCTTTTGCCGAAACTAAAGTATCATGATCAAATGGCGCACTGCCATTCAACGCGAAATCGTTCAGTGTAAGCGTTAACGAAGGGAACTTTTTAAAGAATGACAGATGGGTTTCGGTGAATGATATTTTACCATTGATACTGTTGCCTGCCCATTGTTTTATTTTTTGCGTAACCGTTTCGGGGAACAGGTATGGCAGCAGAAACATAAGCGCAAACAGGCTTACAATAGTAACAGCGCTTATTTTAAGCGTTTTCAGCAGTATTTTTTTAACAGGCACCGGCATAAATGTAATTGCAAAAAGGTGCATGAAGATACTGATAAAAGCCAATACAAAAATCAATTCCCCGTTGTTTTGCAGCTTTTCATGGCAACTTTACTAAAAAGAAATTACTGTAAGCTTATACTAATACCCGTTTAAACTCATAGGATATATTCAAACAACAGGTTAATCGTTCGCTTTTACTAAAAAGGCTGTTTGAAGTGTATGAAATGTGATTTTTATCATTAAAAAAATAACGCATCTACTTGCAACGAGTGCACTTTATGGGGTAACTTGCGCCCAATTTCACAGCATGCCCTACCGGGCATAAAACGGAGCAGGTTTTACTACATGATCTTCGCGCTGCTTTGCTGCCGGTTTGCAGGCCCTATATACCCAAAAAGGCCGTAATGCAAACACAATTCCGGCAGGCTGTGTTGTTAAACTACCTCATTTAAAAAATAGCGGCAACTCAAAAAATGACCAAAACTGTTTTTATTACCAGCACAGAAGCCAACAGCGGCAAATCCATCATCTCTATAGGCTTGGTTAATATGCTGTTGGGTAAGGCCCAAAAAATAGGTTTCTTTAAGCCTATCATCAGCGAAACCCAACCCGGCACCAAAGATCAGCATATTCAAACCATATTAAAAACCTTTGAGCTGCCCATGGCTTATGAGGATACCCACGCCTTTAACTGGCAGGATGCCATGAACCAGGCCGAAGGCGATAGCCAGGGCGAAATGGTGGATACCATTATACGCAAGTATAAAAACCTGGAGGATAAATACGATTTTACCGTGGTAGAAGGTACCGATTACCTTGGTGATGGCTCTGCTTTTGAGTTTGACGTAAATGTACTGATCGCTAAAAACCTGCGTGCACCGGTTATAGCGGTGGTATCGGGCGCTAATAAAACTACGGCGCAAACCATCAATTCGGTATTAACGGTGATGCGTAATTTCGAATCGCGCGAGATACAGGTATTGGCGGTGGTGGTAAATAAAGTAAAGCCCGAGCAGGTAGAAGATGTGCAGGAGCTATTGGCCGCTCAATTATCTGCCGAAATGATACTGGCCGTAATACCGGCAAGCAAGAGTTTGCAAAGTCCGTCGATAAAAGAAATTTGTGAGAAATTGGATGGCAAACTGCTCTTTGGGCACGATCAGCTTTCAAACCAGGTAGACCATTTTGTTACCGGTGCCATGAACGTGCCTAACTTTTTGGGTTACTTAAAAGAGAACGTATTAATAGTTACGCCCGGCGATCGAGGCGATATCATCATATCGGCTTTACAGGCCAACCTGTCGGTAAATTACCCTAAAGTATCGGGGTTAATACTTACCGCCGGTTACGAGCCGGAAGAGCAAATTCTTAAACTGATAGAAGGTTTGCAAACCGTGATCCCAATAATAGCGGTAAAAACCGGAACGTTTGAAACCAGTAATGCGGTGGGTGCTATCCGCTCAAAAATTACTGCCGATAATACCAAGAAGATTCAGCTCGCTATTGATACGTTTAACAAGTATATCGACATCAATGCCCTGGATGAGCGTATTGTAACCTTTAAACCATCGGGTATTACGCCGCGCATGTTCCAGTACCAGCTGGTAAACTGGGCAAAAAGCCAAAAGAAACACATTGTACTGCCCGAGGGTAACGACGAACGTATTTTACGTGCCGCCGCCCGTTTAGTTAATCAAGAGGTGGTTGACCTTACCTTACTGGGTAACCCCGATGATATACTGGCCAATATAAAAAGGCTGGGACTGAACCTCGATCCCTCAAAGATCAACATATTTAACCCTGCCGATGCCGACCGTTACAATGAGTACGTGAACATACTGTACGAGTTGCGTAAAAGCAAAAACGTGAACATGGAAATGGCGCGCGATTTAATGACCGATGTATCTTACTTCGGTACCATGATGGTGTATTGCGGCCATGCAGATGGTATGGTTTCGGGAGCCGTACATACTACCCAGCATACCATTCGCCCGGCATTGCAGTTTGTAAAAACTAAACCGGGTACATCACTGGTATCGTCGGTATTTTTTATGTGTTTGCCTGATAGGGTATCGGTTTTTGGCGATTGTGCCGTAAATCCTAACCCTACTGCCGAACAACTGGCAGAGATAGCCATTTCATCGGCCGATAGCAGCAGCATGTTCGGTATTGAGCCGCGCGTGGCCATGTTATCTTACTCATCAGGAACATCCGGCGAAGGTGAAGATGTAGAAAAGGTTCGTCGCGCTACTGAAATTGTGAAAGCTAAACGCCCTGATCTGAAGGTTGAAGGACCTATTCAGTACGATGCCGCGGTTGACCCTGTAGTGGGTAACAGCAAGCTGCCGGGATCGGAAGTGGCAGGCCAGGCCAGTGTATTGATCTTCCCCGATCTTAATACCGGGAACAATACTTACAAAGCCGTACAGCGCGAAACAGGCGCATTAGCCATTGGGCCGATGCTACAAGGCCTTAACAAACCGGTAAACGATTTAAGCCGTGGTTGCACGGTTGATGATGTTTTCAACACCGTGGTGATCACCGCAATACAATGTCAGCAATAATTTAAATTTAAAAATCAGCTTCTTTTACATGAACATATTTGTTATCAATTCCGGCAGCAGCTCTATAAAATACCAGTTATTTAAAATGCCGGCAACGCAACCGGTTTGCAGCGGACTGGTAGAGCGTATCGGGCTTGACGATGCCACCATCACCCATAAAATATTTAAGGACGGCGAAGAAAAGGTAATTCAAAAAACCACCGAGATAGACGATCACGAAGCCGGTTTGAAACTGGTGAACGACCTGTTGACTGATGCCGCCATAGGCGTAATACACGACCCTGCCGATATTGAAGTGATTGGTCACCGCATAGTGCATGGCGGCGAGGCTTTTACCACCACAACGGTTATAACTGCCCAAGTAAAGGAAAAGCTAAAAACCACATTTCAGTTAGCGCCATTGCATAACCCGGCCAGCTATTTAGGCGTGGAAGTGGCCGAAAAGATATTTACTAACGCCACACAGATAGCGGTTTTTGATACGGCCTTTCACCAAACCATGCCCGAAAAGGCTTTCCGTTTTGCGTTGCCAAATAGCTATTATACCGATTACAATATCCGCTCGTATGGCTTTCATGGTACCAGCCATAAATATGTTACCGAGCAGGCCGTAGCTTATTTAAACAAGCCCGATGCCAAACTGATCAGCATACACTTGGGTAATGGCTGTAGTATGGCGGCCGTGCAAAATGGCAAATGCTTTGATACCAGTATGGGCTTTGGTCCGCTAAGCGGATTAATTATGGGTACCCGGTCCGGCGATTTGGATCCTACGGTAATATTTTACCTGGTAAACCAGTTAGGATACGATATTGAGCAGGTAAGTAACATGCTGAACAAACGCAGTGGCATGCTGGGCCTAACCGGTTACAGCGATATGCGCGATATTACCGCCGCCATTAACGCAGGCGATGCTAACTCGAAACTTGCTTACGACTTGTATACCTATCGCATCAAGAAATACATCGGCGCGTACGCCTCGGCGTTGAATGGGGTAGATGCCATCATCTTCACCGCAGGCGTAGGCGAAAACGACAGCCTGGTACGCGAACTGGTTTGCGCCGATATGGATTACTTAGGCATCAGCATTGATACCGCGGTGAACAGTACCCGAGCCAAAGGTATAAGAGATATCAGCAGCACAGATGCAAAAGTGAAGACATTGATCATCCCTACTAATGAGGAGTTGGAGATTGCTACACAATGTGTGCAGTTGTTGAAGGGGTAAAAAGAGATGTGGTGCGGTGAAAACACCGACCACAGGCTAAATTTTATGATCAGAAAAGCACTTGTTGTCATTTCGATCGTAGAGAGAAATCTTCTTCGCCTTGTATGTTTACGACTTACCTGAAGCAGAAGATTTCTCCTCGTACCTCGTTCGAAATGACAATACTGTTGTTGGGAAAAGTTTAGCCTGTGGTCGGTGTTTTCACCGCACCACTTTTCTAATTTACAGCAGGGATACAAAGAATTAGAAATTCAACAATTCCTAAAGCATCCCCATGCGTTCCGCCAGGTTTTGTACGGCATCCTGTCTTGATAATCCTTCGTAAAACATTACAAACTCAACCGGGCCGCCGTCTTTACCGCAACCGAAGCATTTGAAACTGTTCTTTTCGGGCGATACCATTAACGACGCGCCGTTATCAGCGTGAAACGGACAGCTGCCCTTTAACATCTTTCGGCTTTCCTGTAATGGAAGATATGAAGTAATTAGTTTGACCAGATCAGCCTTGGCCAATACGATAGGGGTAAGTTGCTCTAAAGACATTTTTATCAATAACACCCAAACATACAAAAACGCCGGTTGCTGCCCATGCTAAACACGCAGGTTGTGGAAAAATAGTGCGTTTAAACACCTTTTGGTGTGGTTATTAACAAAAATGAGGGTATCAAAGGCCCAGGTATATTTAAAATAACTCTTTACATACTAAAAAACATAAAAAAGCCCGCGATCAACAGACCGCAGGCAATATATTAGGGGTATTTATGTGCTTTTTGTTTTAGATAGCCTTGGTTTTAACCGCGCTGCTATCGCGTATCTCTTCGGTAGCGGCCTTAATAATATGATCGCCTTCTGTAAGCGGACCAAATACCTCGGTTTGATTATCTGCCTGGCGACCTGTTTTCACAGGCACCCAATATGCTTTGTTATCGGCTACTTTAATAAGGTACACACCTTGGGTAGAGTTCAACACCGCTTTTGATGGCACCACAAAGGCATCGTTACCGCTAACCGGGATATGCACTTCGGCCACCATGCCGGGTAACAATCTTTTGTTGGTATTGGTCACGTCCATCTCTGTACGTTGCGATCTTAAACGTTGATCTAAAGCACCCGCCAAACGGGTTACTTTGGCTGTAAAGTTTTCACCCGGGAAAGCTTTAACTGTAAAGCTGATCTCGTTTTTGTTGTTCAGCACACCGGTATAACTTTCGGGTACGCTAACGGCAAGACGCAGTTTCTTTTGTTCCTGCAAGGTGAAAACCGGCAATTCCGATCCCTTACCCGACGGACCAACGTAAGCACCCGCGCTAACATTACGCGCGGTAATTACACCATCAAAAGGAGCACGTATCTGCAAGTAATTCTTGTTATCGCCCACCTCGCGGTAAGCCGCACGGGCCGACTCTAACTGTGCCAGGTCTGAATTTTGTTTGGCTTGCGCCAGGTCTAATTCGTTAGGCGATACCGTGCCCGGTGTTTTGCTGGTTTCAAGCAAGCGTTTGTAAGTAGCCTTGCTGGCCATGTATACCGCTTCCTGCGATTGCAACCTCGATTGCGCGCCCAATAGCTGCGAACTGTACTCCGGCGCTTCCATAACGGCAAGTAACTGGCCTGCTTTAACTTCCGAACCTATATCAACATACAGCTTTTTTATAAAGCTGCTCACTTTGGCGTAAAGGTCAACCTGTTGGTAGGCTACCAGTTCGCCGGGCATATCAATGGAGGTTTTTAAAACGCCTTTTTTGAGGGCTACAACTTCCTGGGCAGGCGCTTCTTCGGCTTCTGCTTTTTTCTCTTCTTTACCTTGCGACGAACCACAGGCTTGCAGCGTGGCCGCGATAGCTAATAGCTTTAAGAAATTTATTGCTGATGACTTATTCATAAACATTTTTTATGACAGGTTACTTGTGTTAACATAATATTTGCTCTCTTCATCTTCCGGGTCTAACGAAACGCTTTGTGTAGTGGCTTTGCCTTGTCCCCATGCAAATGCAAGAGGGAGTATAAATAAGGCGGCAAAGGTAGAGGCGATCAATCCGCCTACTACGGCGCGGCCCAATGGCGATGATTGATCACCGGCTTCGCCCAGTCCGCTTGCCATCGGTATCATCCCTACCACCATGGCCAGCGCGGTCATTACAATCGGGCGCATCCGCAAGGCGGCAGCTTCTTTGGCCGATAGGGTAGCGTTACCGTTAACCTTGCGCAATTGCTCGGCGTTGGTAATTAACAATACCGCGTTGGATATGGATACACCTACCGACATGATCATACCCATGTACGATTGCAGGTTAAGCGTTGATCCGCAGATCATCAACAGTGCCAGCGAGCCTAAAATTACCGCTGGTACTGTTGCCAGTACCACCGCCGATACTTTGAACGACTGGAAGTTGGCCGCCAGCATCAGGAAGATCACAATGATGGCTACAATTAATCCGCTCTCTAAACTGCTCATGGTTTCGGTTAATGTTTGGCTTAGGCCTATCATCTCAATGTTAAGTCCCCTTGGCAATTCGCCTACTGCGGCTATGGCTTTTTGTACATCTTTAGCAGCCGCGCCTAAATCTTTATTGTTAAGGTTGGCCGTAACAGATAATACCGGCATGGCACCCAGGTTATCATTTTCACCATAAGTAGTTCCGGGAGTGATGGTGGCCACGTCGCTCAATACCGGGCGATCTTTGTTTTTGAGCAGCGGCGTTTCGCCGATGTTGTTAATACTGGCCATTTTGCTTTCAGGCACTTGTATCTGCACATTGTAGCTGTAGCCAGATTTTTCATCCACCCAAATATTTTTCTCCGTAAGGCGCGATGATGAGGTAGTTGCGGTTAACGAACGTGATATATCATTCATATCCACGCCCAGTTGCGCCGCGCGTACCCTGTCAATCTCCACATTAATTGAAGGATATTTGGTTGATTGGCCCAACTGTATGTCGCGAAGGTAACTGATCTTGTTCAGTTCGGCTATCAGCTTTTGCGCGTAAGCTTCGTTCAATTTTTTGTTTCTACCGGATAACCTTACCTCAACCGGGGTAGGTGATCCCTGGCTTAATATTTTGTCGGTTAGTTCTATCGGCTCAAAAGATAGTTTTAAATCGGGCATCTCTTTGCCTATTTCATGCCTTATTTTATCTTTCAGTTCATCCAGGTTGGTATGATAATCTTCATTAAGCGCTACCTGTATAACGGCTTCGTGCGGCTGCGCCATCCATAAAAATATCGGACTGATAGAGAACGTGGAAGGGTGAGTACCTACATAAGCCGATGTAATAGCAACGTTTTCTTTACCGGTAATGCCTTTTATGGCCTCAATAGCACGCAGTGTTCTTGCTTCGGTACGTTCAATACGGGTGCCTTCAGGGGCACGCAAACGCACCTGGAACTGGCTGCCGTTCACTTTTGGCAATACATCGCGGCCAATGCTGGCCATCATTAAACCGGCTGCCAAAATAGTAATGAGCAGGTAGCCGATAACGATAGGCTTGCGCATAGGTATCAAACGGTCAATAAAGCGCATATAGCTGGCACGTACACGTTCAAAAAAGCTCACTTTGCCATCGCGGTTGCTGTCGGCACGTTCTACCAGTTCTTTCTTTTGCGCCCAGGTATCATGTTCGCCCTCGGCGGTTAGCCCGGCGGCTTTAAACTCTTCGGCATCGGTCATATCCTCGCCGTTTGGCTTTTTATGATGCTTGATCTTCATCAGCCAGTTAGCCATAACCGGTACAAAGGTTTGTGCCAAAAAGTACGATATCACCATACTAAACCCGATAGCCAAAGCCAGCGGCAGGAACAGTGAGCCCGGTATACCGCCCATGCTGAACGCCGGCGCGAACACCGCCAGTATACAGAACAGGATCAACAATTTCGGAAAAGCGATCTCCTTACAGGCATCCCAAATGGCCAGGGCCTTGGGCTTACCCATATCAAAGTGCTGGTGTATGTTTTCTATAGTTACCGTACTTTCATCCACCAAAATACCAATGGCGAGCGCGAGTCCGCTAAGTGTCATGATGTTGATGGTTTGCCCGAACAGGCTCAGGAAAAGTACCGCCGATATAATAGCGATGGGAATGGTCAGGATTACGATACAGGCACCTCTTACGTCGCCCAAAAAGAGCAATACCATTAGCCCGGTAAGCAGCGCGCCGATGGCACCCTCGGTAAGTAGGCTTTTTACGGAGTTGATCACGTAGGTAGATTGGTCAAACTCGTAGCTGATCTTTACGTCATCGGGCAGCTGGCTTTGTATCTTAGGGATGGCTTTCTTCAGGTTTTGTACCACCTCCCAGGTACTGGCATCAGCGCTTTTGGCTACGTTAAGGTAAACCGAACGCTTGCCGTTCACCAGTCCATAACCAACGCTAACGTCGGCGCCATCTTCAACAGTGGCCACATCTTTAAGGTACACGTTTTGTACGCCGCCTTTAAACAGCGGGATGTTCTCAAAATCTTTTATAGTATGCTCGGTAGTATTTACCGGGGTAATGTAGTTTTTATCGCCGATGCGTACGTTGCCCGATGGCGCGGTAAGGTTGTTCACGCGCAGGGCTTCCACCAGTTGGTCGGTGGTCATGTTATGCGAACGCAGCATTTCGGGGTCGGCTTTAATTACCACGGTACGCACGTTACCACCAAATGGCGGAGGCGCAACCAAACCCGGTATAGTGGTGAAGGATGCCCGCACGTAAACGTTAGCCAAATCGAGCAGTTCGTTATTGTTACGCTGGTTACTGCTTAATATCAGCTGCCCAACCGGCAGGGTAGAGGCATCAAACCTGATGATGAACGGCGGGTTAGAGCCGGGAGGGAAGATAGCCTGGATACGGTTAGCGAACGCGCTTACCTCGGCTGCGGCCTGCGCCATGTTGGTGCCGGGGTAAAAGTTGATCTTCATGAGGGTTAAGCCCTGTATGTTTTTGGTTTCGATACTTTTAACACCGTTTACAAACAGTAATATGTTAATGTATTGCTTACCAAACATGGCCTCCATTTGCGATGGAGTATAACCCGAAAACGGGTGCGACAAGTAAATTACCGGCAGATCAAGCTTCGGAAAAATATCAACCTTAATGGTAGTTGCCGATTTGATACCGAAAAACAGCAGGCCGGCCACCAGCACCATAATGGTTATAGGTTTACGAAGCGCGAAACGAATTAAATTCATTATTGTAGATTAAAGTTCATTGATAAATAGGTTGAAATCGCCTGCGGCGGCGGCTTTTAGCAACAGGGCCTGCCATACGTTATTGTAGGCTATATCCCTGTCGGTTTCGGCACGGATCAGCGCGTAGCGGGCCTGGGTAACATCAACAAGGTTTGATAACCCGTTTTTGTACAGTACCGATTTTTGCACCCATGCATCTGAAGCCGCTTTTATTTGCACCGGCACCTCGCGGTAGTTGGCCAAAGCATTCTTTATCTTTTGTTCGGATAGGTTCAGCTGCGCGTTCAGTTCCTGTTTGGTAAGGTTATACTCATCCTGCAAGCCTTGGCTAATATAGCGTTGTGCCTTTACCTGCTGCGATATGCGCAGCGGCTGTGTGATGTTCCAGGTTACGCCAACGCCTATCAGGTAGTTGGAGCGGGTGGGCTTAATCCCATCAGAATAGCTGGTGGTATAAGCGCTTTGATCTTGCGCGTAAGAACTGCTGAAGCCCGAACCCCTGGTTTGAAATACACCTACCAACGAAAATACCGGGTAGTTAAATGTTTTATAGTATGCAGCCTGCCTGTCGCTTACATCAATGCGGCTTTTGTACCAGCTAAGTAAGGGATGGTTGCTCACTACATCGGGCGAGTTTACCGCGCTGATGCCTGTGGGTACTTTGGTAATGAACAGGCTATCGAGTACAAAATTGTTGTTATCGGCACCTATCAGTACGGCCAGTCGTTTGGCTTGTTCCTGTTCGGCATCAAGCGCCTGGGTAAGTAATATCTTGGCGCCCGATATTTCAGCATTGGCCTGTGATGAATCAACCCCGGCTATCAAACCACCTTTAGCCCTTGATAGTACAACCCGCCTTGAAGTATCGGCGCGGTTAAGGTTTTTGCGGTACGATGCCGTAAGGCGCTGCGCGGCCAGCAGGTTAAGATAAGCTGCCGTTACCCTTACCTTTTGTTGGAAAAGTTCCTGTTGAAAATCGTTGTTGTCACGGTCGGCTACTGTCTGGGCAGTTTTGATCTTTTCCTTGAATCTGCCGAAGGCAAAAAAATCCCAGTTAACGTTGGTTAAATAGAGGGCGCCAAAAGCGGCGTTCCAGTTTTGATGATCGAGCGGTAAGCCCGATGAGGCTACCGATAATCCACCGAAACCATACAGCGGACCATTCTGGCCGTTAACCGTTCCGTAATCTTGTTGCGCGCCTATGTTTAAGTTGGGCAGGTAATCGCGCTTGGCCTGTACCACGCCGGCCTTTGAGGCATTAGCGTAATTGGCTTTCGCTTTTACGGTACCGTAATTATCAACGGCTTGTTGAATGGCATCTTTTAAACTTAGTTTTTGTTGTGCCGATGTACTGTCTGCAATCAATAAAACAGACAGTAGTAGTAAAGGTTGTAGTATCTTCATGTAAAACCCCAAAATTTGCGGGTCACTGTGGGTAGTAATCCTTGTGCAAGAGTACTATACCATTTTGAAGCAAACTTGAAGTTTTAATACAGAATTGGTGGTTTTATTGAAGTAGTGACAAAAATATTACACAAGTGCTATGTTTTTCTCAAAGTTGAGGTCTTCGCCGGGTAGCGGGCAGTCCGTAAATACCTGATGATCAGAAAAACTCACCTGTAACACATGGTAACCATCGCAATAAGTATAACTCACATTAAACTTATTAACGGTGCATATTTGTTTAACAATAGCCAGGCCCAAACCAATGCTATCGGCCGAGTGGCTACTCTTTTTAAACCTGCGGAAATACAATTCAGGATCGGCATCGGGTGGCAGTCCGGTATTTTTTACGGTTAGCGACTGCGCCGTAAGGCATACATCGATATGCCCGTCCTCTACATTATACCTTATGGCGTTGCTTAACAGGTTGGTAACCAGTATTTCGGCCAGTACAGGGTGTATTTGCAAGGAAATGTTTTTATCTACATTGGTATTAACAGCAATGTTTTTAAGCTGGATCCAATGATCGAACGAACTGATAACGCTGTTGGTGATCTTACAAAAGCGGATATTCTCATTGGTTTCAAACTCCAAATTATCAAGCTTGGTAAGCAACAGGAGCGAGCGATTGATCTTAGCCAGTTTATCAATGGCGTTCTGCATATCCTCAATCAGTACCGATTGGTTTTCACTGATGCCGGTTTCGGCCAGTAATTCCAGTTTACTGCGGATGATAGCCAGAGGCGTTTGCACTTCGTGCGAGGCGTTCTCGCTAAATTCCTTTACACGCGAATAATCTTCAATGGCCTTATCGGTCATCTTCTTTAAAAAGAAGTTGAGCTCTTTAAATTCGGTAGTAGTGGTGGCGGGGAATTCAATCTTTTCGCGCTGGCGCAGGTTGAAGTTTTGGATGGTTTTTAAAGTCTGCTGAAAAGATGACAGCACATACCGGGAGATGAGCCTGCCCGAAACCGCCACAAATACGGTGATCAGCACCATTTTCCAGAACAGGGCACGCATCATTCCCGCTATAATTTGTTCGCCACGGGTAATGTAGTTGTAGGTAGCTATGCTGTAGGCCGTGTTATTGATGCGGTAATAGGAGGTTACATCCAGCCGGCATTCATCACGTTTAAGGTCTTTATTGTAAACCGCGCGCGTAGCCGAAACCATTTTTGTTGCAGGCAGACTGCCAATTTTCTTTATATCGATAGGCCTGTCGAGCATATAACGGTGCGGGGGAATGCCCGCCCTTAACTGCGTGGCTACCTTGTCGTTTATTTCTTGCAAGCGCCCTACTTCCGACTCGTTTATTTTATCTTTAATGCTGTGGTATGATATAACCATACTGATAGGTGTTACCAAAAACACCACACCCACCAGCCATAAAGTAAGTTTATCAACTAATTTCATGCTTCTGTTTCTGCTGCTGTAAACCTGTATCCTAAACCATAAACGGTATCAATATAATCGGCCCCGTTTAGCAGGCTTATTTTTTTACGTAAATTTTTAACGTGCTGATACACAAAATCTAAGTTAGCTAAATTATCGGTATAATCGCCCCAGAGGTGAGCTGCTATGGCTTGTTTTGACAGCACGCGGTTTTTGTTCACCACAAAATACATCAGCAATTCAAACTCTTTGCGGGTAATATCAAGCAGTTGGTTATTGATGAAAGCTTGAATGGTATCGGTATTCAGGCTGATCTCGTTGAAGGAGATGATATTGCTGTTATTTCCGTTGGAATGCTTACGGCGGTAAATAGCACGCAAGCGGGCATGCAGTTCCGACAGGTGGAAGGGTTTGGTGAGATAATCATCGGCACCGCTTTCCAACCCTTTTATCTTATCGTCGAGGGCTTCTTTGGCCGATATGATGAGCACACCGCTTTGTATCTTTTCGGCCTTGATGAACTTTAACAGATCGAGCCCGCTGCCATCGGGTAACATAATGTCGAGCAAAATACAATCGTACGCGAAGGAGAGCAGTTTGTTTTTAGCCTGCGCCACGTTTTCGGCCAGTTCGCATATATAACCGGCCATTGAAAGAAAATCGTGTATGCTGCCCGCCAGTTCTTTATTATCCTCTAACGCAAGTACTTTCATTTTTCAAATATAGAACGCAATTCTGTATCAATTTTGAAATGGACAAAAAGCTTACGCTAACATGATGTTTTTCAGGGCGATACTCCATCCGCTAAACATAATCAGAAAACAAGGCTACCAATCCCGTCCATCCGGTTTGATGGTCTGCGCCGAGGCCACGACCTGTATCGCCGTTGAAAAACTCGTAGAACAGGATATAGTCTTTAAAGTGCGGATCGTGGTTGTATTTGGGATTGCCGCCAAATATGGCACGTTCGCCTTTTTCATCTTTCAGGAACAGGCATTTCAGCCTTTCGCTTAACTTATTGGCTATCTGCGCGAGCGTAAGGTAGTCGCCGGATCCCGCCGGGAATTCTACCTTAAAATCATCGGTATAATACTCGTGGAAACGGTACAGCGCACGGATGATGAGGTAATTGATAGGCATCCATATAGGGCCGCGCCAGTTGCTATTGCCGCCAAACATGTAAGAATCGCTATCTCCCGGAACGTATTTAACCGAAAAATCCTCACCATTGAGCTTGTAATGATAAGGCTCTTTATCGTAATGTTTTGATAAAGAACGGATGCCAAAGCGGGAAAGAAACTCGTCGCTATTGAGCATACGGCGCAGCAATAACTTCATGCGGTGCCCGCGCAGCAGCGAGAAAAGGTGTTTCTGATCGCCATTTGTATCTTCCCAGCGGCTTACCAGTTCTACCAGGTCGGGGCGTTGGTGCATAAACCAATCGAGCCGGTTGGTTAGGCCGGGCAGGGTTTTCCAGCGGGCTTCGTCAAATACGTTGGTAGCAAACATTGGGATCAGGCCAACAAGCGTACGCAGGCGCAAGCGGTCCCAACTACCGTCGGGTTTACGCAGCAGGTCGTAATAAAAACCATCCTGATCGTCCCACAAACCAATAGCATCTAACCCCATATTGGCAATAGAGCCCGCTATGTATAAAAAGTGTTCGGCAAATTTGATCGACATGCTTTCATAAGCCTTGTTCCTCACAGCCAGTTCCATGGAGATACGCATCATGTTGAGTGCATACATGGCCATCCAACTGGTGCCATCGGCCTGCTCTAAAAAGCCGCCGCCGGGTACAGGGGCGCTTCGGTTAAACACGCCTATATTATCCAGCCCTAAAAAGCCGCCTTCAAAAATGTTGTTGTCTTTACTATCCTTACGGTTTACCCACCAGGTAAAATTAATGAGCAGTTTTTGAAAGATCTCTTCTAAAAACTTAATGTCCTTATTGCCGGTAGCTTTACAGTCGGCCTCGTATACGTGCCACGCAGCCAGTGCATGCACGGGTGGATTAACATCACTAAAATCCCACTCGTAAGCAGGCAACTGCCCGTTAGGGTGCATGTAATTGGCGCTTACCAGTAGCAGTAACTGCCTTTTGGCAAACTCCACATCAATAGGGGCGAAGGCGATACAATGAAAGGCGAGATCCCAGGCGGCAAACCACGGGTATTCCCATTTATCGGGCATGGATAGGATATCCTCGGCCACAAAATGTTTCCAATGGCTGTTACGCGCGTGCTTGCGATTAGCCGGAGGTGTTGGCTGACCGGGATCGCCGTCGAGCCATTTTTTGATATTGTAGTTATAGTATTGCTTGTTCCACAGCATACCTGCCCAGGCCTGGCGTTGTACCAAACGCTCGTCGGCATTGGTCACCTTTGCCTGTTTGGCGGCGTAAAATCCATCTGCCTCGTTACGGCGAACCGTAAACGATCTGTCAAAATCTTCAAAGGGGCGTTTATGTTCCGTTTTGGTAAGGCGAAGGCGTATGGTAGCACTGCTCTTAGCCGGAATATTCAATTTATACCAGGCCGCTGCCTTTGTGCCTGTTTTGTTAGGATTAACCGCTTCCTTATCGCCGTTTACCACGCGGTTATTAATACCATCTTTAAGGTAGGCCGAACGGTTATCGGCATTGTAAAGCCTGCGGTTATTGGTTTCGTTATCGGTAAACAAAAACTCGGCATCGCCCTCGGCATAAAAATAATACCGGCCAAGGCAATCGCATTTAGTTACAATTTCGTGCGAGGTGTGCTCAAATAGCAAGGGTTTTGAACCGCCATCCTGCCAGGTATTACGAAACCATAGCTGCGGCAACACATGCAAAGGTGCATCGGCAACGCCGCGGTTATGGATAGTGTATTGTATCAATATATCCTCTTCGTTGTGTTTGGCGTATTCCGTAAACACATCAAAGTACGCATCTTCATTAAAAATGCAGGTGTCGATAATTTCAAATTCAGGCTGCGTTTTATCGCGGCGGCGGTTCTCTTCAATTATACGACTATAGGGATAGGCCCGCTGCGGGTATTTGTACAGCATTTTCATGTAGCTGTGTGTAGGCGTATTATCAAGGTAGTAATAAATCTCCTTAACATCTTCACCATGGTTGCCTTCGCTGTTAGTGAGGCCGAACAATCTTTCCTTTAAAATTGGATCGTTGCCGTTCCATAAACCCAGCGCCAGGCATAGCTGCTGCTGATCGTCGCAAATGCCCGATAAACCTTCTTCGCCCCAGCGATAGGCCTTACTGCGGGCCATATCGTGTGTAGTGTAGTTCCATGCATCGCCGTTGCTGCTGTAATCTTCGCGAACGGTTCCCCATTGCCTTTCAGATACGTAAGGCCCCCATTTGAGCCAGTTTTGTTTGCCTTCGTAATGATCTTTTAACCTCTTTTTTTCTGCATCCATAGTTTTTACCGGTAGAAGTATTTCGGGGGGACGATTTTGCTAAGGTATTAAACATAAAAATGCGCTGCTATATTAAATGTTTAAAAATTACCTAACACTTACTTAGCCGGTGAAATAGTGCGCGATAGGGGTATTTGTCATCCTAATGTTGAGAAATATATAAATCGTATTTTTTATTTGAAACGATCGTTTCAAAATTATTACATTTGTCCTGTCAATAATTAGAAACAACAATCTTTAAAAAATAAAACAATGAAAAATCTAACAAACAAAGTGGCCGTAGTTACAGGTGGTAACAGTGGCATTGGTTATGCAGCAGCAAAAGAACTTGCAGCACAAGGCGCTAAAGTGGTAATTACCGGTCGTAAAGCCGAAGCGGTAAAAAACGCGGCAGCCGAACTGAATGTAATCGGCATAGTATCTGACCAGGGCAAGCTTGATCAAATTGATAACCTTGTTGCCGAAGTAAAAGCCACTTACGGCAGTGTTGACGTGCTGTTTTTAAATGCAGGCGTTGCCAGCTTTAGCCCGGTAGAATCGGCCACTGAAGATCACTATGATACTATCATGAACCTGAATGTGAAAGGTGTTTACTTTACCGTTCAAAAATTTCTGCCAATTATTAATGATGGCGGTTCTATCATCTTCAATACATCGGTAAATGCGGTATTAGGTATGCCAAGCAGCAGTGTTTATGCAGCAAGTAAAGCAGCTGTGCTATCTATTAACAAAGTATTGGCAGGTGAACTTGCTCCTCGAAAAATTAGGGTTAACGCCATATCTCCCGGTCCGGTTGAAACTCCTTTATATGGTAAAGTTGGTTTAAGCGAAGAAGAAGTGAACGGTTTTGGTGCCATATTAGGCCAAAAAATATTACTGAACCGTTTTGCGCAAGCCGAAGAAATTGCCAACGTGGTAAGGTTCCTGGCATCTGACGACGCGTCATTTGTGAATGGTACCGAAATTACTGTTGATGGCGGTTTAACTGTAAACAAAATAGTTTATTAATTTTTAGCACTTAATTTGGAACGATTGTTTCAAATTGGTATGGATTTTGTAGTATTAAAAACCAAAAGCAGGCGCAGGCAGGCTTTTGGTTTTTGCCATTAACAGGCAGAAGTAAAAAGGGTTAAAGTATTTAAGATCATGGCACGTAAAAAAGATTTCGACGAAGAGGCTATACTGGATAAGGCGGTAACATTATTTTGGCGTAAAGGTTACCATGCCACCTCCGCGCAGGATTTGGTGGATGAATTGAAGATAAACCGTTCAAGCCTGTATAATACTTATACAGATAAGCGGACGCTGTTTACCAAATCATTAAAGCAATACCAGGATAAGCAAACCAATGCCATGCTCACCATGCTTAAAAATGCCGGTGATGCCGAAGTGGCGGTAAAAAAGATCTTTGATGGATTGATAAAGGAAAGCATAGAAGATCAACTGGCTAAAGGTTGCTTTATGGTGAATACAGCTGTTGAACTTGCCGGGCAAGATAAAGAAATAAACGATATGGTTGCGCAAAACAACCTGAGTGTGGAGGATGCCCTAACCGATATGATAGCGAAAGGGCAGGAGGCGGGTCAGTTCTCGACCAAACATTCGGCACGTACTTTTGCCCGCTTTGTATTCGCGGCCATTACTTCTATAAAAGTTGCCGCCCGTTCGGGTAGTGATGCCCAAATCTTGCATGATATTGCTAATGTGGCGGTGTCGTCGTTAAAGTAAGAGAGTGCGTGTGATAATAAGCACATTAAAAAACGCGTCATTGAGGTACGAAGCAATCTCTACTTAGGTTGAGCTTGTGCTGTTATTAAAGCCAGTCTGCTCATTGCCGCAGGGGCTACTACTTTTGGCTATGCCCCAAAAGTAGCAAAAACGCAAGTCCAGCAAAAGGCTTCTTTGCCGCACATGGCCGTACCCTGCAAAACGGTCAGAACTTAGGGCTGGAACTTTTGCCCAGCCGCGCTATCCCGCCCCACATGCAACAAGTTCCTATGCCCGCCTTTGCGCTCGTGCCCACCAAAGTTCTGCCCGTTTTCGCCCGAAGCTATTTGCTGACGGGGAGCACTGTACAATTGTTAACTGTACCTTACCCGCTCAACTCAATCCTTAAGCCTGAATATCATCCTTAACGACCTGTCGCGTGAGATGTAGGCAGTTGCCCAGCTGATGAGCGTGCGGAATTTGTTGCGGTAATTTACCAGTGAAATGAGGTGTACGAACAGCCACATAAACAAGGCTAAAAAGCCACCGAAGTGGAGCTTGTTCTTAAACAGGTCAACCACTGCTTTATTACGGCCAATTATGGCCATATCGCCTTTGTCGAAGTATTTGAATGGTACAAGGGCTTTGCCTGTTGCCATGGCTGTAAAATTTTTAGCCAGGGTACGGCCTTGTTGTATAGCCACTTGCGCCAGTTGCGGGTGTCCCTTTGGATATAGCGGATCGGTAATTTGTACGCTTGAGTCGCCAATGGCGTAGATATCATCCAGGCCGGTTACTTTGTTATGTTCATCGGTCACCATACGTTTGCCAATACCCAGGCTGGTTTCGGGGATACCCTCGAAGGTGTTGGCGGTAATACCGGCCGTCCATATCAGGGTTTTCGCTTCAATTGTTTCACCTGTTGAGAGGGTGATCACGCTGCCGTCGTAATCCCTTACCTGAATGCCCGATTTTACAATAACACCCAGATCGGTCAATATTTTACGGGCCGCGGCATGGGTTTTCTCACTCATGGGGGCCAGCAGGTTAGGGCCGCCATCTACAATATAGATCTGGCTTGGTGAGCCTGCCAGCTCGGGGTACTCCCTGCGAATCACCCGTTTGCGTAATTCGGCAAGCATGCCCGCTACTTCAACACCGGTAGGGCCACCGCCGGCAATTACGATGGTAAGCAGTTTTCTTTTTTCTTCGGCATCAGTAACCAGGGTTGCTTTTTCGAGCGTGTTTAGCAAAGTGTTACGCATTTTCAGCGCATCATCAATGGTCTTCATCGGGATGGCGTATTTCTGCACGTTCTCGTTACCAAAAAAGTTTGATTTGGCGCCGCTTGCAAATACCAGGTAATCATATTCAATGCTGCCGTTGCTCAGGTAGGCTACCTTGTTTTGTGTATCAACCTTTTGCAGTTCGGCCATGCGGAAGCGCAGGCTTTTATTCCTGAATAATTTACGGAAAGGGTAGCTGATGTTTGATGGTTCCAGGAAACTGGTAGCTACCTGGTACAGCAGGGGAGGAAAGTAATTATAGTTGTGCCTGTCTACCAGTGTAATGTCATAGTTGTTGTTTTTTAGCAGTTCCTGTGCAAGGTTTACGCCTGCAAATCCACCGCCTATAATTACAATTTTTTTTGGCACTAATTGAGTTTTCATTTTATTAACTATTTAAAGTTCGCATACAGTACATCATGTTTCCGTTGCCCTTATCAATTGTTGCTGATGATATGCCGTATCGAAATTGAATTATCTATGTATTAAATACAAATTGTTATTTGTGCTAAGTTTATATTTTGTTTTCTTTTAGTTGATTAACAGTATGTTATGTTTATGTGCGACTAATAGAATTAAATCGATTTAGTATACAAATTGACATAATTTTAATGGTGTATTTGTAACACTAACGTCAATAAATAAGGGCAGTTCTGCTTAATGCCTTTTATGAATTTTGGCTGACAAAAAAGTGATTTGTCAACCCTTTTTTTGGAATTAACTAAACAACTATTTATGGAACACAGATTTTTAGGTGCATCGGGCTTACAAGTGCCTGTGCTTAGCTTTGGTACTGCTACCTTTGGCGGTGGTAACGAATTTTTTAAAGCCTGGGGCGATACACAGCTCGACGAAGCAAAAAGATTGGTAAACCTTTGTATCGATGCAGGCGTTAACTTTTTTGATACTGCCGATGTGTACTCACACGGCGTATCTGAAGAAATATTAGGCAAAGCATTGGAAGGTATCCGCAACGAAGTGATCATTTCAACAAAAGCTACCTTTAAAATGGGCGGCGGCCCCAATGATGTAAGTTCATCGCGCTACCACCTTATCAAATCGGCCGAGGATAGTTTGCGCCGCTTAAAAACCGATCATATTGATGTTTACCACATGCATGGCTTTGATGGTAACACCCCCGTTGAAGAAACCCTGCGTTCCCTTGACGACCTTATTTCTGCTGGCAAGGTTCGCTACATTGCCTGCTCTAACTTTTCGGGTTGGCATTTGCTGAAATCGCTGTCAACATCAGAAAAATATGGCTGGGCTAAATATATAGCGCACCAGGCTTACTATTCACTGCTCGACCGTGAGTTTGAATGGGAACTGATGCCTGCCGGTATAGATCAAAAGGTAAGTACCATAGTTTGGAGCCCGTTATCGTCGGGCCGTTTAGGCGGCAAGTTCCGTCGCGGCGTGCCTGTACCCGATGATAACAGGATCAGCCAGGGAGGTTCGCATGGCCCGGCAACAAACTTTGAGCGTTTATATGATATTGTTGACGCGCTTGACGAAGTGGCCGAAGAAGTTGGCAAAACCGTACCGCAGGTGGCACTTAATTGGTTATTGCAACGCCCTACGGTGGCTAACATAGTGGTAGGTGCCCGTAACGAGGAACAACTGAAACAAAACTTAGGCGCCATAGGCTGGAACTTAACCGCAGACCAGGTGAAGAAACTGGACGCCGCCAGCTATACCGACCCAATATACCCGTACTGGCACCAGCGCCAGGATACCAAACTGAACCCGCTGCCAAATTTTTATAAGTAGTAAGGTCCTTATTTTAAGACTATATAAAAAATGCAGTTCCGCCTAACCGGGACTGCATTTTTTGTTCGCGGATAAAAATATAAGATGAATTAACCGGTTTTATATGCTAACTTAGGTTAAGTAATTATGCAACAGGTTATTGAAATTTTTGTAAGGCTATTCAGCATATCAACCGTAAGGTATTTTGTACTGGCGGGGATACCTTTTTTGCTGTACTATAAATTGCTTAACCGCTGGTACAGTCAATCAAAAATACAAAAGCGGGAAGCTGCCGGGAGCGATTTTTTTCGGGATATACTGCATTCTATACAAACTACAGCGGTATTCACGGTTATTGGTTTCGCTATTTTATACACGCCTTTTAAAAGCTTTACACGAATTTACGAGGGCATAACTGATTACCCTTTATGGTGGATCCCGGTCAGTTTGTTTTTAAGCCTTGTGGTGCACGATACCTATTTTTACTGGATGCACCGTTTGCTGCACAACAAAAGTCTGTTTAAGTACGCGCACGTATTACACCATAAATCAACCAACCCATCACCGTGGACGTCCTACTCGTTTCACATTCTTGAAGCGGTTGCCGAAGGTTTGGTATTGCTGGTGATCACGCTGCTTATTCCGATGCATTTCATTACGCTGATCTTATTTGTGCTGACGGGCTTTGTTATTAATGTTTACGGGCACCTTGGTTATGAGATTGCGCCTAAATGGCTGCGTAAAACTTTCCTGTTCGAAATTTTTAATACATCGGTTCATCATAACTTGCATCATAGTAAGTTTAAGGGTAACTACGGGTTGTATTTCAGGCTGTGGGACAGGCTGCTTAAAACCGAAAATCCCGACTACGTAAAAGAGTACGACCGCATACAGGAACAGCGTTTAAGTAGAAAACGCGCCAAAACCTATCAATCATCAGCACCTGCCGAATTTGAGCAAAACGTAAATCTTTCTGCCTTGAACGAGAATAGCCGGGGATAAGCTAAATTTACAGCAGTTTTAACACCTGCTTATGCCAAACAGCCTTTCTGCCATTATCGAGATACTCGGTACTATTGCCTTCACTATCTCGGGCGTATACTCGGCTATGCAAAAAAAGCTGGATATACTGGGTGTTATCATCATCGGTTTTGTTACTGCTATTGGCGGCGGTACCATCCGCGATGTGCTCATTGGCCACACCCCGGTTACCTGGATGCAGGATCTTACCGGCCCGGTAGTCATATTAGCCACGGCCATTATCACCATATTGTTTAAAAAGCGGATAGGCAATTTCAAAGTAACACTCTTTTTGTTCGACGCGCTTGGCCTGGGTTTGTTTACCGTTATTGGTTTGCAAAAAGGGCTGGCGGCAGGTTTGCACCCGGGTGTTTGTGTAGCGTTGGGTACCATAACCGGTTGCTTTGGCGGCGTATGCCGCGATATTTTGCTGAATCATATTCCTGTATTGTTTCATAAGGAGATCTACGCCACGGCCTGTATCATTGGCGGTGTGGTATATTTTATGCTCATCAATACCTGCGGCAAATCAATAACCGAAATGGTTGCCGTAATAGTTATTTGCAGCATCCGCATCATCGCCTATCGTAAAAACTGGAAGCTGCCGGCCCTGTAAATCTTAGTGGTTTTATCGCTTTAATGTGAATGCGCAACGTACAAATCCGAACGTTGTACTGTTCGGTTACGATACAGTTTTACAGGCTTTATTTTTATTAACGTATTGATTTTTAATTAATTGTATTTAAGGCAAGATATTGGTTTGGGTTACAGTGGTTTAGCTAAATATCCATAACCTTAACATACTTATGATCAGGAACTATATAAAAATGGCCTGGCGTAACCTTGTAAAAAACAAAGTATACGCTTTCATTAACATTGCAGGTTTATCAGTAGGCATGGTAGTAGCCATATTAATTGGCCTCTGGATGTGGGATGAATTGTCTTTTGATAAATACCATCAAAATTATTCGCGCATTGCGCAGGTAAAGCAACACCAAAGCTTTGATGGTACCATACGTACCAGTTCGGCTATTCCGTTCCCCTTGGGTGATGAGATGCGCAAAAGTTACGGCAGCGATTTTAAATATATGGTCATGTCATCGTGGACATGGAAACACATGCTATCGGTTGATGATAAAAAGATCTCGCAATCGGGCACCTATATGCAGCCCGACGCGCCCCAAATGCTTACCCTTAACATGCTGAAAGGTACCCGCAACGGCCTTAGCGATATGTCATCGGTATTGATCAGCCAATCGGTATCAAAAGCATTATTTGGCGATGCCGACCCAATGGGTAAAACGCTTAGGATAGATAACAATTTCCCGGTGAAAGTTACCGGAGTTTACGAGGACCTACCTTACAATACAGAATTTTACGACACCAAATTTTTAGCACCATGGGATCTCTACATCACCACCGAACCCTGGATAAAACGCTCAACAACCAACTGGTTCAATAACTCTTTTCAACTGTTTGTACAGATTGCCGATAATGCCGATATGGCCAGGCTATCGGCAAAAATAAAAGATGTAAAACTACGCAAGATAGGCAAGCGGGATATGAGGTTCAATCCGCAGATCTTTCTGCATGGTATGGATAAGTGGCACCTGTGGTCGGAGTTTAAAGGGGGCGTAAATACCGGCGGCCGGATACAATATATATATATGTTTGGCGCTATCGGCATATTTGTACTGCTGCTGGCTTGCATCAACTTCATGAATTTGAGTACCGCGCGATCAGAGAAGCGGGCCAAAGAGGTAGGCATCCTTAAATCGATAGGTTCAAACCGGGCGCAACTGATCGGGCAGTTCTTCGGCGAATCGCTGATGATCACGGCGCTGGCATTTGTGGTTTGTTTACTGATGGTACAATTATGCCTGCCTTTCTTTAATACCGTGGCCGATAAAAAGATCACCATTTTGTGGACCAACCCCACATTTTGGGCCTGCTGCCTGTCGTTTTCATTGATTACGGGTTTAATAGCAGGCAGTTACCCCGCATTGTACCTGTCATCATTTAAACCGGTGAGCGTGCTTAAAGGTACTTTCAGAATGGGCCGTTTTGCTGCCATACCAAGGCAGGTACTGGTAGTATTACAATTTACTGTTTCGGTAGTGCTTATTATTGGTACGGTGATCGTTTTCAGGCAAATACAGCACACAAAAGATCGCCCGGTAGGGTATGATCGTGATGGTTTGTTGTCCATCGATATGGCTACTGCCGATCTGCATACGCACTTCGCCGTATTAAGGCAAAAGCTCATTAGTTCGGGCGCTGTGCTTGACGTGGCCGAATCATCAAGCCCCGTAACCAGTGTAAACAGCAACAGCAGCGGTCTGGAATGGAAAGGCAAAGACCCCAACATGACCGACGATTTCGGTACCATCGGTATCACACAAAGTTATGGCAGCACCCTGGGCTGGCAGTTTATTGATGGTCGCGATTTTTCAAAAGATTTTCTTACCGATTCGAGCGGTATCGTTATTAACGAGTCGGCAGCCAAATACATGGGTATGAAGCACCCGGTAGGCGAAACCGTAAAATGGGGTAAAAATTATAAGATACTCGGTGTTATAAAAGATATGGTAATGCAATCGCCTTACGAACCGGCCAAGCAAACTATATTTTATCCAGATACCAGCATTGGCGGCGTGTTAAACATCAGGGTAAACCCTAAAATGAGCATGACAGCCGCGTTGCGTACCATTGAAGATGTGCATAAGCGCTACACGCAAGAACCTTTCAGCTATAAATTTGCCGATAACGAGTACGCAGCCAAATTTTCGGCCGAGAGCCGCATTGGTAAACTGGCGGCTTTCTTTACCATTGTGGCCATATTTATCAGCTGCCTGGGTTTATTTGGTATGGCCTCCTTTATGGCCGAAAAACGTACCAAGGAGATAGGGATCCGCAAGGTGCTGGGGGCTACCATATTTACATTATGGCGCCTGCTATCAAAAGATTTTGTGGTGCTGGCTATAATAGCGTTGGTAATAGCTATGCCTCTATCGTATTATTTTATGCATAGCTGGCTGCAAAACTACCAGTACCGTACGGAAATTGCCTGGTGGATATTCGCGCTGGCAGCGGTTGGCGCGGTAGTAATTACCCTGTTAACAGTTAGTTATCAAAGTATTAAAGCCGCGCTGGCCAACCCCGTGCGCAGCATAAAGGCCGAATAACCTATACGTCATCATAATAAAAACAAGACTGCCGTTTTAATCACTGTTTACAGGATTATTGCGGTAGTTTTTTACTTTAATATGCATTGTGTTCAACAAAATCGCTTTTTGTTCATTTTAAGATAAATAATGATCAAATTACATCTTGCTAATTAATTTATATATCTTTAATTAAGCACGGCGCGACTAACCAATGAAGAAAATATCCGTAGTTTTTGTATTTATATTATTTTGTGTTACTGTTTGTTACGGCCAGGCAGAAAAAGTTCGGCACTTAAAACGGCAGCTGCCGCTTATAAAAGATAGCCTGCGTTATGTTGACGCGCTGAACCGGCTGGCCATGCTGATGTATGAAGATGATATTGACAGTACCTTTATTTATACCGCCCAGGCACGTAATATAGCCGGAAGGCAGCAATATGCCAAAGGCATGGCCGATGCCACCAATAACCTGGGCATTTTTTACGATATTAAGGGAAACCTGCAACTCGCCCTCCGTTATTACAACGATGCCTATAACCGGTATAAGATACTTCATGATACCTCCAATATGGTGCAGGGACACATGAACATTGCCCAGGTATTTAATGAAATTGGTAAGGATCAAAAATCTATAAAGGGTTTCAAAGAAGCCGTAAGTCTTGGCCGCAAGTTGGGTCATGATTCTATAATGGCACTGGTATGGTACAATTATGTACTAATGTATTCGGATAGATTACCGAAAGATTCTGTTAATCTGTATATTGATAAAGCGAAAACAATAGCCGCCAAATATAAAGATGAGCGTGTAATGCTGGCTATTGAGCAGTTGGTTGCTGATAATTATGTAAATAATGGTGAGCGCGACAAGGGCGTTGCCATGTTACAAAAAACGGTTAACGATGTATTGAAAAGAAATCTTTATTACCTGAGTTTGGATATGCTGATAGATCTTGGCGATATATTTGCCAAAACAGATTCGGCAAGGGCGGTAGGCTATTATCAGCAGGCACTAAAGATAAGCGACGATAAAGAATATCGCATTTACACCCAATCTATCACTAAAAAACTTTACGATTTTTATAACGGTAAAAAAGATACCGCGACAGCATTTTATTACAGCCAAAAACTACTTACCATCCGCGAAGAACAGGAGAAGGTTGATAACAGTTCGGGGATTGATTACATTGAATATGCCATAAAAGATCAGCAACTGGATTCGGCAAGGGTACAGGCCGATTATCAGCAAAAGTTTTTGGTACTGGCCATACTCATTTGTGTAATGACCATTGTTATCATCATTGTACTATGGCGCAACTGGAAACAATCGCGCCGTACCACCGAGGTGTTACGTACCCAGTTTCAGCAAACCGAAACTACCATGGAAGCGCTGGATGTGATGAACAAGAACTACGCGCGTGTGATCAAAATTGTAGCGCATGATCTTCGTAACCCAATTGGGGCTATTTACACCATCACCACCATGATTGATGATGATACCACGCCCGAAGAAACCAGCGAGTACGTTAACCTGATAAAGGTATCTACCAAAAATTGCCTCGAACTGATCAACGAATTGCAAAAAACAGATTTCGACAGCCAGCAGGAACTGAATATTGAGGAAATAGATTTTGATGAACTGTTAAGTCAGTCGATACAATTACTTAGCCTGCGTGCTAAAGAAAAAAGCCAGGAATTGCTGCTCAATACCAATTTAGGGGTGAAGATACATGGCGATAATGAGAAGTTGTGGCGGGTGATCAACAACTTGGTAGTGAACGCCATTAAGTTTAGCCCTGAGGGGAGCGAGATATTGATAGATACCCGCCTGCTACAAAAGGATATATTGATAGTGATAAAAGATAAGGGTATAGGCATCCCGATAGCGATGCAGAGTAAGATCTTTGATCCGTTTACTACAGCCCGCCGTTCGGGTACGCAGGGTGAGCAGCCTTTTGGTTTGGGCCTGTACATCAGCAAGCAGATCATCGAGGCGCATCACGGTAAAATATGGGTAGAAAGCGAACCGGGCAAGGGTACTTCGTTTTATATAGAGTTGCCGGTTTAACAAACCGTTATTAAAATCAGATTGTCAGCCCTAAATCAGTTTTTTTCTCCGTGGCATCCAAGCGCTATTAAATTTCGTTACTAAGCTAAATCTGCCATAACCCGGCAGGGATACTACTTAAAAAAATATGAAGAAAATAGTTTGTTCAGTGATCCTGCTTTTATCAGTAGGGTACGCGGCGCTTGCATCATCGCCGCAAAAAATAACATCGCCGGTAAATGGTAAAGCCGCCAAGGTTGATACCGCTACTTTTGCTACTGGTTGCTTTTGGTGTACCGAAGCCAAGTTTCAGCAATTAAAAGGAGTGAAGAAGGTGTATTCAGGCTTTACAGGAGGCACCGCCGTTAACCCAAGTTACGAAGAGGTTTGCACCGGCAAAACCGGCCATGCCGAAGCTTGTAATATTATTTACGATCCGCAGCAAATTACTTATGATGAATTGCTGGAAGCCTTTTTTGTAGCGCACGATCCAACGCAGCTTAACCGCCAGGGCAACGATGTAGGTACGCAGTACCGTTCGGCCATATTTTACCACAATGCGGATCAGAAAACAAAAGCCGTTTATTATATTGATAAACTGAATGCTGCTAAGGCCTATAAAAATAAGATAGTTACACAGGTAGCGCCGTACAAGGTGTTTTATAAGGCCGAAGATTATCACCAGAATTTTTATAACCTTAACCCCGATCAGCAGTATTGTAAATACGTAATACAGCCTGAATTGGAAAAATTCAGGAAGGTGTTTAAAAATAAACTGAAGAACTAAGTATAAAAATCATGTCATTGCGAGGTACGAAGCAACCTCGTCGTATACAGAGCTGATTTGAACAGCTACGGGATTGCTTCGTACCTCGCAATAACATATAGTAAAATGGATAACCAATGAGATCAATACTAAGTATAGCCACCATCATACTACTGCTGTTCGGCAAAAGCTACGCGCAGCAAGCTAAAACCGTGGCAGGGCACGAAAACAACCCTTATTACTCCAATACCGATACCAAACATTTAAAGGTATCAAACAAGGAGTGGAAGAAGATTTTACCAGCCGACCTGTACGCCGTAGCCCGCGAACAAAATACCGAACGCGCATTTACCGGTAAATACTGGAAACAGGATACCAAGGGTACTTACTATTGCGCGGTATGCGGTAATAAACTTTTTAAATCGGATGCTAAGTTTGCAAGCACCTGCGGTTGGCCGAGCTTTTTTGAGCCGGTGCGCAAAAACAGTGTAAACTATAACGAAGATAATTCATTGGGCATTCAGCGTATTGAGGTTACCTGTGCCCGCTGCGATTCGCACTTAGGGCACATATTTGACGATGGCCCTCCGCCAACCCATAAAAGATATTGCATGAACTCTGTTTCGCTTGATTTTGAACCGGATGGTTTAACCAAATAAGGGAATAAACAAAAAAGACCTTTAGCAATCGGCTAAAGGTCTTTTTTGTTATTTATTGATCTTGCCTTTCCAAAAGTTGATCTTCTGGTAAAAATCTTCAAAGTCGAATGGTTTGATAATGTAATCGTCCATACCGGCTTCAAAACATTCTTCGCGGTCTTTTTCGTAAGCACCAGCTGTCATGGCTATAATTACCGGTCTGTTGTCGCCGTATTCTTCAATAATTTTGCGGGTGGCCTGTAAGCCGTCCATTTCGGGCATTTGCACATCCATCATCACTATATCGTAATGCTGCCTTTGCAACGACGACAGCACTTCCAGTCCGTTAGCTACTACATCGCAGGTTTGCCCTATATTTTGGAGCGCCTTAATTACTATTTTTTGGTTGATGATATTATCCTCGGCAACCAGCACACTTAAGGTAGTATCCGGAACGGTTACGTTGGCAGCAATTACAGGCGTGCCTGGTTCTACTTTTTGTACCGGTGCCTGTGCCAGTTTATCCATCAGCATTTTTTGAAAGTACGATTGCTTTATGGGCTTATCAACCACAGCGGTGAACAGGTTAAGGTCTTTTTTATGTTCGGGAGGAAAGTGCCCCACCGAACTGAACAGTACCAGCGGCATCTTATTGCCGTATTTGTTTACAATTTGTTTGGCTACTTCAATGCCGTTAAGATCAGGCATCAGCATATCAATAATGGCGATATCGTAGTGTTGGTGTTCAATGGCCTTTATGCCATCGGCACCGTGCTCAAATATATCGGCATGCATGCCCCAGTGTTCGCAATGGCCTTGCAAAATGCGCAGGTTGGTTAGGTTATCATCAATAATGAGCGCACGCTTGCCTGCAAGGTCTTTAGGTATTTTTACAGGCTTATACTCCTTAACGCCGGTGCTGGCCTTTATGTGGATGGTGAATTTAAAGGTGGTACCAACGTTAACCTCACTTTCAACCCAAATGCGGCCTTCCATTTTTTCAACCAAACGGGCGCTGATGGCCAACCCAAGCCCCGTGCCGCCATATTTGCGCGTGGTAGATGAATCAACTTGCGAGAAGGAATTGAACAGTTTATGCATCTTATCTTCGGGGATACCGATGCCGCTGTCTTTTACCGAAAATTCCAGTTCGTATATATCATCAATTTTGTTGGCCAGTTTAATGCTGGTGAGTATTTCGCCGTGGTCGGTAAACTTAATGGCGTTGCCTACCAGGTTCACTACAATTTGCCGCAGGCGGGTCATGTCGCCGATAACTTCTAACGGCACATCGGGTTCTATTACGTATAATAGATCGAGCCCTTTATCATGTGCCCTTAGCGCCAGCAGGTCGTAAGTTTCTTCAACTATTTTATGGATGAAGAAAGGGTGCTCTTCCAGTTCGAGCTTGCCCGATTCAATTTTTGAGAAATCGAGAATCTCGTTAATGATCTCCAGCAGGGAGTCGGCACTGATGCGGATAGATTCTACAAAGTCGAACTGTTCTTCGTTCAATTGCGTATTACGCAGCAAACTCGTCATACCAATCACACCGTTCATCGGCGTGCGGATCTCGTGACTCATGTTGGCTAAAAACTCCGACTTAGCCTGATTTTGAGCATCGGCCAGGCGGCTTTTTTCTTCCAGCTGTACGTTAAGGTCTTTAAGGTGCTGGTCGAAAAGGTATTGCTGGGTAATATCGTCAAACGTCCACAACATGCCGCTGATGTGTTTGGATAGGGTAGGCGTGCAGCAAACATTCAGCACAAACAGGTCGGGTTCGGTAAAGATCCATTGCCAATCCTTCACCCGTTTATCTTTCGATTGAAAGAGCTGCATACCGCGCTTAAAAATATCTTCTTTATTACTGGCTTTGGCGCGCAACTGCTGCATAGCTGCCGAAAGACGGGCGGGCTCTACATTGCCGCCATCTATATTAAACAGTTTGGCAGCTTCTTCGTTCACCCAGCTGTTATTGCCGGTATCGTCAATAAAAACAATGCTTTGCGGTACGGTTTGCAAAATGGCGTTAAAACGTACCTTCAACTCTTCGAGCGAGTAATAGGTGCGTGCCAGTTTAGCGGTTTCGTTGATCTTGCTGAAACAGGCGTTGATAAACTCCACAAAATCTTCGCTGAAATCAATATCGTTTTGCCATACCAGCAGCATATAACTGGTAAAATCCAGCTGTTTTACAGGCAGCATCACCAGCGCGGCCGGCGAATTGAACAGCAAGAGCAATTCGGGCTTAAATGCCCCGACAGGTAGATGATAAAACTTGGGTTGATGCCCATCGTTAAATACTTCCAGAATTTCGGGGCTTATGTATACAGAATCACCATCGGCACTGTCTTTTTCTATCACGCGGGCGGTAAGCGCGTCTTCGTACTTGATCAGCATAACCTGATCGGCGCCTGATGCCTCCTGCAAATAAGCCATGTTACGCTGCATTATGGCTGTCCAATGCTCGTAACTATCGTTTATACCTAAACGGGCGATAAAATTTAAAGCCCGTTTAGCCCAGTTGATATTGGTATATTGTTGTTGCAAAGCGTTATATAAATGATTTTATGGCCGCTATCACCTGATTGGGAGCGCTAATGTGCGGAAAGTGCCCTTCGGCATCAACATATAATAATTTACTGTTGCTGATGTGTTGGTTAAGGTATTCGGCAACCTCCTGCGGTACGGCTATATCGTGCTGTGTTTGCAGCAACAGGGTTTCTTTTTGCAGCTTGCCAAGCTCTTTACGCACGTCCGATTCAAATATCACCTTCGCTACTGATAAAGCCACATCCGGCCTGATCTCGCCCAGTGTACGGGCAAAGCTTTCGCCCAGTTCGGGCTGATCGGGATTGCCCATTGCAGCTGCTGAAAAGCCGCTTACCCACGCATAGTAATTGGTGGTCATGGTTTCGTACATGCTATCCAAAGCGGGCTGGGTGAAGCCGCCGGTGTAGTTCTCGCTCTCATCGTTCAAATACCTTGGCGACGCGCCAACAAAAAACACTTTCTTAAAAATAGCTGGATTTTTAACGTTGGCCAGCAGGGTGATCATGGAACTTACAGAATGCGCAATTACAATGGCATCTTCCAGTTGCAGGTCGTTTACTATCGCCAGCAGGTCATCCGCGTAGCTGTTCAGCTTATTATATTTTATAGGACTGTAAGCTGCCGGATCGGCATGGCCGCCACCTACATTATCATATAGCACGAGGCGGTAATCATCTTTAAAAGCCTGTTTAACGGCGTCCCATGCGGTTTGGTCGGTACCGAAACCGTGGGCGAAAATGATGGTTTGTGCGGCATCAAGATTGCCCTCAATATTTATGTTATTCTTCTTTTTCAGATGTGAGGTCATAGCACAAAAATTAACCGTATTCGGGGTTTACGTAAAAAAACGAATATAGGTTTCCTCCTGTACAAAACATTAGCGCTAATGCCCTTAAATGAAAATAATATTCGAAATATAGCTGGAAACGAAGGTTTTAATTTTAGGTTAGCCGGAAGTTAAACTTTGTGTAATGTATTTTATTGGGGCGAAACCGCGAATGAATTGATTTTTATGAAGTGAGTATGGTTTGCCTAATAAACACTGTCGGGTACCTGATAATCCATTATAAAATCGGCAATTTCCTTTTGTTCTTCGCTGCTTAAGTGTTTGCCGGAGTATGCCCAGGTGGCATTTTCTTTATTAAGATTGATAGTGCCTAAAAAATCGGGATTGTTTTCATCTGTGGGCTCGGGTTTCTTATCTGTACCATCCTCGGGCAGGAAACCGCTGTTGAATAGTTTGTATACGCCACTATCCCAAATGCCGCGTTCGGTAACTATTTCTATTTGCCTTGCCTGCATAGTGCCTTCGCCTATTTTTACAATTACCATATCCTTTTATGTTTATTATTAATAGTACAATGCAGGAGCATAGTTGTTTGTATTTGGTTTATTCAGTTTGTGTCGATTTGGATATTTTTTAATTTCTTTTTGAGGCTGTAACCGTCAACTAAAGTGTTAAACAAAGCGCATAGTCAACTCACCCGGTCTACGCTTCGCTGGACCTCCCTCTCATATCTTTGTAATATAATAGATCAGAAGAAAAGGAGAAACATAGAGGGCCCTCATGACACGTATTTAAAACGATGTTGACGAAAGAGGCTAATACTCCTTTTTTACTTTTGAAAGTCCGG